>NC_008027.1:2742500-3342500 GCF_000026105.1 Pseudomonas entomophila L48 | reverse complement strand
CCAGGTAGTCGCTGCCCAGGCGGGTGAGGCTGGCTTCCAGGGCATTGAACAGGTGCTTGCGCGACAGGCCGCTGCGGTTGGGCACGCCGTCGACCGGGCCGTAGCCGGCTTTCGAGGCGACGATCCAGTCCTGCCGGTTGCGCGCCACCGCCTCGCCGACGATCTCCTCCGAGCGCCCACCGTTGTACACGTCGGCAGTGTCGATGAAGTTGATGCCTTGGTCCCAGGCCTTGTCGATGATGCGCAGCGCGTCTTCGGTGCTGGTCTGCTCACCGAACATCATGCTGCCCAGGGTGAGGGCCGAGACTTGCAGGCCAGAGTGGCCGAGGGGGCGGTAGATCATGCTCGCGGGTCCTTGTCAGGCGAAGTGATCCAGTGGTTTTACACACAACCGCACCTGTTTGAAAGGGCCGTGGAACAGGGTTGCCTGTAGGAGCGGCTTCAGCCGCGATGCCGGCGCCGCGGTGTTTGGCACCCGCTTGGCGGGTGATCGCGGCTAAAGCCGCTCCTACAGAGGTTGTGCCAGATCATTGAGTCACGTGGCTGGCGGTGTCGATCAGTTCTCGGGCTTCGCGGCTCGACAGCGGCCGCTTCATCCGCTGCGACAACACAGCCATGGCATCCGAGTAACCCTTGGCGATCACCGCCTCGACCTCGTCGTCGATGCACTGCAGGGCAATGAAATCGCCATGCTCCGGCTCGCCGACGAACTCGATGCGGTTCCAGTAGCGGCCATGCCCGAGCACTTCGTAGGTGCGCCCGTGCTGGTAGGTCCAGAAAAACGGCACGTCGTCATAGCGGCGCCGCTCGCCGAGCATGTTGGCCGCGGCAATCACGCCGTGCTGCTGGGCCAGGCGCCAGTGTTCGATGCGCACCGGGCGCCCGGCGAGGGGAAAGCGGGCGATGTCGCCGGCCGCCCATAGGCCGTCGCAGGCTTGCAGGTGCGCGTCCGCTTCAATAGCGCCGTCCTCGCCCAGAGGCAGGCCCTGCACATAGCGCGTCGCCGGCGAGACGCCGGTGCCCAGCAGCACCAGCGCAGTGGCCAGCCGTTCGCCGTTGGCCAGCACCACTGCCTCGACCCGTTCCTTGCCTTCAAAGGCGGTCACTTCGGTCGGGCCGTGGAACACCACGCCCTTGCGTTCATGGAGTTCACGCAGCGTTCGGCCAATGCGCTCACCCAGCTGCTTGACCAGCGGGATCGGATGGCGCGTGACCACATGCACCTGCAAGCCGTACTTACGCAGGGCCGAGGCGGCTTCCAGGCCGATGAACCCGTCCCCGACGATCACCACCGGCTGGCCGGGCTCGGCCAGGTCGAGCAAGCGCGCGGCATCTTCCCGCGAGCGCAGCACGCAGATGCCGGGCAAGTGGGCGCCAGGCAGGTCCGGGCGCCGGGGTTTGCCGCCGGTGGCCAGCAAGGCGGCGTCGTACTTGAGCGGCTTGCCGTCGGCGAGCGCGATCTCGCGCTTTTCGACATCCAGCGAGCGAACCTTGGTGTGCAGGCGTTGCAACTGGCCCCGGCGCAGGTCGTCAGGCTCCAGCAGCGACGGCACTTCGTCCGGGGGCATCTGCCCGGCGATGACGAATTTGCTCAGGGCGGTACGGTCGTAGGCGCTTTGCGGCTCCTGGTCGATCCAGACCAGCCGCCCGCCGAAGCCATGGCCGAGCAAGGTCGCCACGGCGGCGCTGCCCGCCGCGCCCGCGCCGATGACGACGAAGGTGCGGGCATCGCTGTGCAGGGGCGGTTCGGCCCTGGGCAGCGGCTGGTCGTCCACCCAGACCTGGCCATCCTTGACCTGCACCGGGTAGCGGCGCAGGTCGACCAGCGCCGGGGGCTCGCACACGGCGCCTTCATCCATGGCGAACGCGGCCTTGTGCCAGGGGCAGACCAGCAGGCCGGCGCAGATCACGCCTTCATCCAGGGGCGCCCCGGCGTGGGGGCAATTGCCCTGGTAGGCGCGCACCTGGTCGCCGTGGCGCACCAGGATGACCTCTTCAGTACCGGCCTGGACTCGCAGCGGGCGCTGCTCATCGAGCTCGGCGAGGGTGGCGACGGCATGCAGGGCCATGGGCGTTCTCCTTGAGTCCAGTGTGTTCATTTGACGCCTGCCCATGGCCAAGGGTGCCACGAGGTGACGATCGGCCACCGTGATTACAATCTTTAACAAGAGAATCAAATGAGACTAAATTGACTCAATAACGCTTTCTGAGTACCATTCGCGCCGTTTTCAAATCAAAGGCTCGGGTGAAATTCATGGGCAACTTGCGTGCAATTGGGGTGGTCGGCCTGCTGGCGGCGGCGATCGCGCTGTCGGGCTGTGACGGGGCGGATCAGCCCCAGGCCGCGGCCGAGGTGGTGTATCCGGTGGAGGTGGTGACCGTGGCCAGTGAACCACTGGCCCTGGCCTCGACCCTGCCGGGCCGGGTCGAGCCGATGCGGGTGGCCGAGGTGCGTGCCCGGGTGGCCGGCATCGTCCTGCACAAACGCTTCGAAGAGGGCGCCGACGTCAAGGCCGGCGACGTGCTGTTCCAGATCGACCCGGCACCGTTCAAGGCCGCCCTGGCACGGGCCGAGGGTGACCAGGCACGTGCCCAGGCGGTGCAGCAGGAAGCCCAGGCGCGGGTCAAGCGCTATGAACCGCTGGTCAAGATCGAAGCGGTCAGCCAGCAGGACTTCGACAGCGCCACCGCCGAGCTGCGCAGCGCCCAGGCCGCCGTGCGTTCAGCCCAGGCCGACGTGCAGACCGCGCGCCTGAACCTTGGCTACGCCACGGTCACCGCGCCGATTTCCGGGCGCATCGGCCGCGCCCTGGCCACCGAGGGGGCGCTGGTGGGGCAGGGCGACGCCACGCTGCTGGCGCGTATCCAGCAGCTCGACCCGATCTATGTCGACTTCACCCAGTCCGCCGCCGATGCCCTGCGCCTGCGCCAGGCCCTGAAGGACGGCGCGTTGGCCGGTGGCGACGACAAGGCGCTGACGGCCCAGGTCGAAGGCACCGACTACCAGCGCCAGGGCGCGCTGATGTTCACCGATGTGGCGGTCGACCGTGGCACCGGCCAGGTCAGCCTGCGCGGGCGCTTCGACAACGCCGACGGCATTCTCCTGCCGGGCATGTACGTGCGCGTGCGCACCCCACAGGGCACCGACCAGCAGGCCATCCTCGTGCCGCAACGCGCCGTGCAGCGCGGCAGCGATGGCGAGGCGCGGGTGATGGTGGTGGGCACCGGCAACCTGGCCGAGGCGCGCAGCGTGCGCACCGGCGTGATGCAGGGCGCGCGCTGGCAGATAACCGAGGGCCTGCGCGCCGGTGACCAGGTCATCGTCGGCAGCCCGGCGGGCCTGGTTCCGGGCACGCCGGTCAGCCTGGCCCAGGCACAACAGGCCGCGGCGCAATAAGGCGAGGGTAGCGAGATGTCCAAGTTCTTCATCAATCGGCCGAACTTCGCCTGGGTCATGGCGCTGTTCATTTCCCTGGCCGGCCTGCTGGTGATCCCGGCGCTGCCGGTGGCCCAGTATCCCAGCGTGGCACCGCCACAGATCTCCATCACCGCCAGCTACCCGGGCGCGTCGGCCAAGGTGCTGGTGGAGTCGGTGACCAGCATCATCGAAGAGTCGCTCAACGGCGCCAAGGGCCTGCTGTACTACGAGTCCACCAACAACTCCAACGGCGTCGCCGAGGTGCTGGTGACCTTCGAGCCCGGCACCGAGGCGGACATGGCCCAGGTGGACGTGCAGAACCGCCTGAAGCAGGCCGAGGCGCGCATGCCCCAGGCGGTGTTGACCCAGGGCTTGAAGGTTGAGCAGGCCAGCGCCGGGTTCCTGCTGATCTACGCCTTGACCAGCAAGGCCAGTGACAGCGGCGACACCACGGCCCTGGCTGACTACGCCGCGCGCAATATCAACAACGAACTGCGGCGCGTGCCCGGCGTGGGCAAGCTGCAGTTCTTCGCTTCAGAGGCGGCCATGCGAGTCTGGGTCGATCCGCAGAAGCTGGTGGGCTATGGCCTGTCCATCGACGACATCAACAATGCGATTCGTGGCCAGAACGTCCAGGTGCCGGCCGGCAGCTTCGGCAGCACCCCGGGGGCCAGCGAGCAGGAGCTGACCGCGACCTTGGCGGTGCAGGGTACCCTCGACACCCCCGAGGCGTTCGCCGGCATCGTCCTGCGCGCCAACCCGGACGGCTCCCGCGTGCTGCTCGGCGATGTCGCGCGCCTGGCCATCGGCAGCGAGAACTACAACCTGTCGTCGCGCCTGGACGGCCATCCGGCCGTGGCCGGCGCGGTGCAGCTGGCGCCTGGCGCCAACGCGATCCAGACCGCGACGCTGGTCAAGGAGCGTCTGGCGGAGCTGTCGCAGTTCTTCCCGGAAGGCGTCGAGTATGCGGTGCCCTACGACACCTCGCGCTTCGTTGACGTCGCCATCGAGAAGGTCCTCCACACCCTGGCCGAAGCCATGGTGCTGGTGTTCCTGGTGATGTTCCTGTTCCTGCAAAATGTGCGCTACACCCTGATTCCGTCGATCGTGGTGCCGGTGTGCCTGCTGGGCACGCTGATGGTGATGAAGCTGCTCGGCTTCTCGGTGAACATGATGACGATGTTCGGCATGGTCCTGGCCATCGGCATCCTGGTGGACGACGCTATCGTGGTGGTGGAGAACGTCGAGCGGCTGATGGCCGAGGAAGGCCTGTCGCCAGTGGCGGCCACGGTCAAGGCGATGGGGCAGGTGTCCGGGGCGATCATCGGTATCACCCTGGTCTTGGCTGCAGTGTTCCTGCCGCTGGCGTTCATGTCAGGTTCCGTGGGGGTGATCTACCAGCAGTTTTCCGTGTCACTGGCGGTGTCGATCCTGTTCTCCGGCTTCCTGGCCCTGACCTTCACCCCGGCGCTGTGCGCCACGCTGCTCAAGCCGGTGCCCCACGGTCACCATGAGAAAGGCGGCTTCTTCGGTGCCTTCAACCGCGCCTTCGCCCGCGTGACCGAGCGCTACTCGGTGATGAACAGCGCCCTGGTGGCCCGCGCCGGCCGCTGGATGCTGGCCTACGTCGGCATCCTGGTGGTGCTCGGCTATTCCTACCTGCGCCTGCCGGAGGCCTTCGTGCCGTCCGAGGACCTGGGCTACAGCATCGTCGACGTGCAACTGCCACCGGGCGCCAGCCGGGTGCGTACCGACCACACCGCCGAAGCGCTGGAGCAGTTCCTGATGTCCCGCGAGGCGGTGGCCAGCTCGTTCATCGTCAGCGGCTTCAGTTTCTCGGGCCAGGGCGACAACGCCGCGCTGGCGTTCCCCACCTACAAGGACTGGTCCGTGCGTGGCCAGGAGCAGTCGGCCGAGGCGGAGACCGCGGCCATCAACGCGCAGTTCGCGGCCAATGGCGACGGCACCATCACGGCCGTCATGCCGCCGCCAATCGACGGCCTGGGCAACTCCGGTGGTTTCGCCCTGCGCCTGATGGACCGTGGCGGCCTGGGCCGCGAAGCGCTGCTGGCGGCCCGTGACCAGTTGCTGGCCCGCGCCAACGGCAACCCAGTGATCCTCTACGCGATGATGGAAGGCCTGGCCGAGGCGCCGCAGCTGCGGGTGCAGATCGACCGCGAGAAGGCCCGCGCCCTGGGCGTGAGCTTCGAGACCATCAACAGCACCCTGGCCACCGCCTTCGGTTCGGCGGTGATCAATGACTTCACCAATGCCGGGCGCCAGCAGCGCGTGGTGGTGCAGGCCGAGCAGGGCGAGCGGATGACCCCGGAAAGCGTGATGCGGCTGTATGCACCCAACGCCAGTGGCGAGCAGGTGCCGTTCAGCGCCTTCGCCACCACCAAGTGGGAGGAGGGGCCGGTGCAGTTGGTGCGCTACAACGGCTACCCGTCGATCCGCATCGCCGGCGACGCCGCCCCGGGCGCCAGCACCGGCCAGGCGATGGCCGAGATGGAGCGCCTGGTCAGCGAGCTACCGCCCGGCATCGGTTACGCCTGGACGGGCCTTTCGTACCAGGAGAAGGTCTCCAGCGGCCAGGCCGCCGGCCTGTTCGCCCTGGCGATCCTGGTGGTGTTCCTGCTGCTGGTGGCCCTGTACGAAAGCTGGGCGATCCCGCTGACGGTGATGCTGATCGTGCCGATCGGCGCCCTGGGCGCGGTGTGGGCGGTGATGCTCACCGGCATGCCCAACGATGTGTACTTCAAGGTCGGGCTGATCACCATCATCGGCCTGGCGGCGAAGAACGCCATCCTCATCGTCGAGTTCGCCAAGGAGCTGTGGGAGAAGGGTTACAGCCTGCGTGACGCCGCCATCGAGGCCGCGCGCCTGCGTTTCCGACCGATCGTGATGACTTCGATGGCGTTCATCCTCGGCGTGGTGCCGCTGGCCATCGCCACCGGCGCCGGCGCAGCCAGCCAGCGCGCCATCGGCACCGGGGTGATCGGCGGCATGCTCAGCGCCACCTTGCTGGGCGTGGTGTTCGTGCCGATCTGCTTCGTCTTCGTGCTGACGCTGCTCAAGCGCAAGCCTGCCCCTGTGAAACAAGCGATCGAGGCCGTGGAGTGATGGACATGCGTAATTTCGTTTTGCCCTGTGCGCTGGCCTTCGCCCTGGCCGGCTGCTCGCTGGCGCCGACCTACCAGCGCCCCGAGGCGCCGGTCGCGGCCCAGTGGGGCGATGCGGCGGCCCATCAGGGCCGGGCGGTGGAGCAACTGGACTGGCAGGCGTTCATCGTTGACCCGACGCTGCGCCAGTTGGTCGCCACCGCGCTGGACAACAACCGTTCGCTGCGCCAGACCCTACTCGACATAGAGCAAGCTCGTGCGCAGTACCGTATCCAGCGTGCCGACCGGGTGCCGGGCCTGAACGCCGGGGCCTCGGGTAATCGTCAGCACCTGCCGGCGGCACTGGCCAGCGATGGCCGCGAAGGGGTGAACAGCACCTACCAGGTGGGGTTGTCGCTGCCGGAATACGAGGTGGACCTGTTCGGCCGGGTGAAGAGCTTGAGCGACGCGGCGCTGGAGCAGTACCTGGCCACCGAGGAGGCCGGGCGCGCCGCGCGCGTCGCCCTGGTCGCCGAGGTCAGCCAGGCCTACCTGACCCTGGACGGCGCCGAGCGCCGCCAGGCCCTGACCCGCCAGACCCTGGCCAGCCGCGAGGACTCGCTGGCCCTGGTCGGCCAGCGCCGCGCGGCCGGCACCGCTACCGCCCTGGACCACCAGGAAGCCCTGGGTCTGGTGGAGCAGTCGCGGGCCGAGCTGGAAACCACCGTGCGCCAGCAGCGCCAGGCGTTCAACGCCCTGGTGCTGTTGCTGGGCAGCAGCGAGGCGGCCAAGGCCATTCCGGCCGAGCGTTCCGCCGCGCCCATGGTGCTGCAGGAAATTGCCCCGGGCGCGCCGTCGGCGCTGCTCGAGCGGCGCCCTGACATCCTCGCCGCCGAACACCGGCTGCGGGCGCGAAACGCCGATATCGGCGCGGCGCGGGCGGCGTTCTTCCCGCGCATCAGCCTGACCGGCAGCTTTGGTACCTCCAGTGCGCAGATGTCCGGCCTGTTCGAGGGCGGCTCGCGCAGCTGGAGCTTCATGCCGCAACTGTCGCTGCCGCTGTTCGACGCCGGGCGCAACAAGGCCGGCCTGAGCCTGGCCGAGGCGCGCAAGGATTCGGCGGTGGCCGCCTATGAAGGCACCATCCAGACCGCCTTCCGCGAGGTGGCCGACGCCCTGGCCGCCACCGACACCCTGCGCCGCGAAGAGGCTGCGCGCCGGGCCCTGGCCGACACCAGCCAGGCGACCCTGGCGCTGGCCAAGGCGCGCTACGAGGGCGGGGTGGACAACCACCTGCGCTACCTCGACGCCCAGCGCAGCAACTATGTGAACGAGGCGACCTACATCGAGGCCAGCACCCAGCACCAGCTGGCCCTGGTCGACCTGTTCCGCGCCCTGGGCGGCGGCTGGCCGACGCAAATATGACATGACACCCGGTAGGAGCCAGCTTGCTGGCGAACAGGTCGTGTCGACGATTGGCCGGTTCGCCAGCAAGCTGGCTCCTACAGGCAGTCAAAGACCTCCTTTGGTTGGGCATTCCAGCCACCTCGGCCCCTGGACCCCGTGTCCCGGGGCCTTTTTTTGCCTGCAAGCGCCTGGGCTATAGTCATGGGCGGCAAAGGCAAGAGGGCAATGGATTTCAATGCGTGCAGCCAGGAAAGCGACCGAGGACGGTGTCTACGCGGTGACCAGCGAGGGCAGGGCGACGGCGCTGTTCCGCCTGGTGCTGTGCTTCATGGCGGTGGTGATGCTGGCCTTCGTGCTGATCGAGGGCTGGCGGATCTGGCGCGACTATCGCCAGGCGTTCATCAACGCTGACCATGCGGTGACCAACCTGGCCCGGGCCACCGGCCAGCACGCCGAAGATGCCATCCGCCAGGTCGACGCTATCACCGCCGCGTTGGCCGAGCGCCTCGAGGGTGATGGTTTCGATCACATCGATCGGCCCCGGCTGCACGCCTTGCTCAAGCAGCAGGCGGCGATCATCCCGCAGCTGCACGGCTTGTTCGTCTACGCCCCCGACGGCAGCTGGATCGTCACCGACAAGGACGTGGTACCCCCAGGCGCCAACAACGCCGACCGCGACTATTTCATCTACCACCGCACCCACCCGGACCGCCAGGTGCGCATCGGTTCGGTGGTGCGCAGCCGCTCCACCGGCGACCTGATCATCCCCATCTCGCGGCGCCTGGACTACCCCGACGGCAGTTTCGCCGGGGTGCTGCTGGGCACCATCAAGGTCGACTGGTTCGTGCGCTACTACGGCGACTTCAAGATCGACGAGCGCGGCGCGCTGGTGCTGGCCATGCGCGATGGCACCATCCTCGTGCGCCGCCCCTTCGTCGAGCAGGTGATCGGCCGCAGCCTTGCGGCCAGCGAGATCTTTCGCAACCACCTGCCCTACGCCAGCGAGGGCGTGGCCGAGGCGGTGGCGGTGGTTGATGGCACCCCGAGGTTGTATGGCTTCCGTGTGCTGTCGAGCTACCCGCTGGTGGTGGAGGCGGGGCTGTCGCGTGAGTCGATCATCGCGCCCTGGCGGCACGACATGCTCAAGTCGGTGGCGGTGCTGGTGCTGTTGCTGATCGGCCTGGCTGGGTTTGGCTGGGTGGTACTGCGCCAGCTGCGCGAGCGGATCGCCATCGAGCGCGCCTTGCACCAGGCGCACCAGACGCTCAAGGCCATGGCCCTGACCGACAGCCTCACCGGCCTGGGCAACCGCCGTCGTCTCGATGCCGTGCTCGAACCCGAGATCCGCCGTGCGCGGCGCCAGGGGCAATCGCTGGCGCTGGTGATGTTCGACCTGGACCACTTCAAGCCCTACAACGACCGTTACGGTCACCCGGCGGGGGATGCGTGCCTGCGGCAGTTCGGCGAGCTGCTGCGCCAGGCGCTCAAGCGCCCGGGTGACCTGGCGGTGCGGTATGGCGGGGAGGAGTTCACGCTGCTGCTGCCGGACACCGATACCCAGGGCGCCGCGCTGATCGTCCAGGAGATCCTGCACGCGTTGCGCCACGCGGCCATCGAGCACCTGGGCAGCCCCTTGGGCCAGGTGTCGGCCAGTGCCGGCATCGCCGTGGCGGCGCCTTCGCTGGAGAACGTCACCCCGGAGAACCTGATGACGGCGGCGGACGAGGCGCTGTACACGGCAAAACGCCAGGGGCGGGATCGCTATTGCCTGGCGGGGAGTGTGCAGGCCGGGGTGCGCAGCGGCCCCTAGATGCCGAGGGGCAGGCGCATGGCGCAGCGCCCCTCCAGGCCGTGCGCGCGCTCCTCGGCCAGGATCGCGGCCAAGCGGTCGTCCAGGTGCCCGGCTGCCAGCACCTTGAACCCAAGGCGGGCATAGAACGGCCCATTCCAGGGCACTTCGGCGAAGGTGGTCAGGGTCACTGCGTGCAGTCCTGCTGCACGGGCTGTCTGGATCGCCTGGTCGAGCAGTTGCCGGCCAAGCCCTTGGCCTTGGGCTTGCTGGCAGACCGACAGTTCGTGGATGTGCAAGTTGTCGCCGACCACCGCGGCGCAGATAAAGCCCAGCGGGTGGTCCCGCTCGTCCACAGCGACCCAACTGCCGCCCACAGTCTGGAACCGCGCATTTTCCGCCTCATCCATCACGTCGCTGTCCGCCAGCCAGGCCAGGGCCGGGTATTGCCTGAACGCCTGGGCGGCGGAGCGCTCGAGGTCGGGGAGCAGGGGTAGGTCCTGGGCGAGGGTGGGGCGGATGGTCATGAACGGTACTCGATGTGTGGGCACGGGGTTGCCTGGCGATTGTGCCGCAAAGCGAGTGGTCGATGTTCGCTGGCAAACCATTGATCTGATCCGCCCTCTGTAGGAGCGGCTTCAGCCGCGATCACCCGCGCAGCGGGTGCCAGGCAGCGCGGTGCCTTCATCGCGGCTGAAGCCGCTCCTACAGAGGGCAAGGGTGCTTGCGAATTAAATGTTATAATATAACAATTGATTGCCTTCTTTCCCTCAGGACTTCTCCCGTGATCCGCAGAAACCCCTCCGGCCATCTCCCCGACATCGCCGAGTCGGCCTACATCGACCCGACCGCGATCATCTGCGGCAAGGTGATCATCCACGACAACGTCTTCGTCGGCCCCTACGCGGTGATTCGCGCCGACGAAGTGGATGCCAGCGGCGACATGCAGCCGATTGTCATCGGCGCCAATTCCAACATCCAGGACGGCGTGGTCATCCACTCAAAGTCCGGCGCGGCGGTGCGCATCGGCCAGTTCAGCTCGATCGCCCACCGTTCCATCGTGCATGGCCCTTGCCAGGTCGGTGACCGGGTGTTCATCGGCTTCAACAGCGTGCTTTTCAACTGCCAGGTCGGCGATGGCAGCGTGGTGCGGCACAACTCGGTGGTCGATGGCCGTGACCTGCCCGCACGCTTCTACGTGCCACCCACCGAGCACATCGGCCCGCATACCGACCTGGGCCGCTTTCCACCCGTCAGCGTCTCGGCATCCGAGTTCTCGGAGGACGTGGCGCGCACCAATATCGACCTGGTGCAGGGCTACAAGGCCCTGCGCAATGAGTTCTGAGCATGGACGAACTGTTGCTGCGCAATGCGCGCATGGTCAATGAAGGGCGTGAATTCGAAGGCGACCTGCTGGTGCGCCAGGGCCGGATCGAACGCATCGCCGGCAGCCTGGAAGGCGCCCGGGCGCGGTGCGAGATCGATGCACGGGGCGCCTGGTTGTTGCCCGGGATGATCGACGACCAGGTGCACTTTCGCGAGCCGGGCGCGCCGCACAAGGGGTGCATCGCCAGCGAGTCGCGGGCGGCGGTGGCGGGGGGCATCACCAGTTTCATGGACATGCCCAACACCCATCCGCCGACCCTGACGCTCGAAGCGCTGGCCGACAAGAAGCGCAGGGCGGCGGCCAGTTCGCTAGCCAACTATGCCTTTCACTTCGGCGTCAGCCGCGACAACCTCGACACCATCGCCGCGTTGGACCCGCGTGAGGTGGCCGGGGTCAAGGTGTTCATGGGCGCCTCGACCGGCAACATGCTGGTGGACGACCCGCAGGTGCTGGAAAAGCTGTTCATCTATACCCCAACCCTGCTGCTGGCCCACTGCGAGCACACCCCGAGCATCCTGGCAAACGAAGCCCGCTGGCAGGCGCACCATGGCGAGTTCATTCCACCCGCCGCACACCCGCTGATCCGTGACGCCGAGGCCTGCTATCGCTCGTCCAGCCTGGCGGTCGAGCTGGCCCGGCGCTTCGGTACCCGGCTGCATGTGCTGCACCTGACCACCGCGCGCGAACTGGAACTGTTCCAGCCGGGCCCGGTGGCGGGCAAGCGCATCACCGCCGAGGTGTGCCTGCACCACCTGCTGTTCGACGATGGCGACTACGCCAGCCTCGGCCACCTGATCAAGTGCAACCCGGCGATCAAGACCCGCAGCGACCGTGACGCCCTGCGCCGGGCCCTGGCCGACGACCGTATCGATGTGATCGGCACCGACCATGCGCCGCACACGCTGGAAGAGAAACGTCAGCGCTACAGCCGTGCGCCGTCAGGCTTGCCGCTGGTGCAGCACGCGTTGCCGGCGGCACTGGAGCTGGTCAGCGAAGGCGTGTTGAGCATGGCGCAGGTGGTGGCCAAGACCAGCCACGCGGTGGCCGAGCTGTTCGCCATCCGCGAGCGTGGTTTCCTGCGCGAGGGCTACTGGGCGGACCTTGCCCTGGTCGAGCGCCTGGACACGCCGCGCGCGGTGGCCGACGACCCCGTGCTGGCCCGTTGCGGCTGGACGCCGTTCCAGGCACGTGGCTTCCACCATGTGGTACGCAGCACCTTGGTGTCTGGGCAATTGGCCTGGCATGAAGGACGCGTACAACCACATTGCCAGGGCCTGCCACTGATGTTCGATCGCCCACGCCCTATGTAGGCGCCGGCTTGCCGGCGAACCCGCCAGGAGAAACACCATGACCGAAGACCAATTGCTACAGCAATCCACCGACGCCTACATGAGCGAACCCCAGCGCCAGTTCTTCCGTAACCTGCTGCTGACCCAACGGCGCGAGCTGCAAGCGCGTATCGAACAGGAATTCCGCGCCCTGCGTGAACAGGAAGTGCACAGCGACGCGGCTGACCTGGGCAGCGCCGAGGAGGAACGCCACTGGCAACTGCGCTCGCTGGAGCGGGAAAAGAAGCTGCTCGACAAGATCGACCAGGCGCTGGAACGCCTGGTCCGCGGCGACTACGGCTGGTGCGCGGAAACCGGCGAGCCCATCGGCCTGCGCCGCCTGCTGCTGCGCCCCACCGCGACCCTGAGCATCGAGGCCAAGGAGCGCCAGGAACTCAGGGAGCGCCACCTGCGCAGCGACGGCTAGTCGGCCTCCAGCACAGGGCGTTGCAGTTGCCAGCGTACCGAGCTCACACCTTTCTCCAGGCTGACCCGGCTGACCAGGCGCTCCAGCGAAGTGGGCGCCTGGGGCGTGCCGAGCAGCTCGGCGCGCACTTCCAGGCGCATGGGGTCGGCCAGGTCCTCGCTGTGCAGCGATTGCAGGCGCAGGCCTGGGTCGCTCAGGCTGTGCAGCATCAGGCTGCGCACCTGGATCTCATCCTCGGCGCGGCAGACGATGCGCACCTCGAAGCGCTGCTCGACCTCGCTGGCCGGCACCATGTCCTGGCGGTCCAGGCGCTGGGCGATATCGCGCAGCAGAATGTTGGCGCACAGCACCACCAGGCTGCCCAGCGAGGCTTCGAGCAGCAGCCCGAGGCTGCACAGCACGCCCACCGCCGCGGTGCACCAAAGGGTGGCGGCGGTGTTCAGGCCGCGTACGTTGAAACCATCGCGCATGATCACGCCACCGCCGAGAAAGCCGATGCCCGACACCACGTAGGCGGCGATGCGCGAAGCGTCGGTGGGCGCCATGCCCGGCACCGCCTGGGTCATCAGCACGAACAGGCAGGCACCGGTGCTCACCAGCGCGTTGGTGCGCAGGCCCGTCAGGCGCTGGCGCAGTTGACGCTCGGCACCGATCACGGCGCCGAGCAGCAGGGCCACGCTTACGCGCAGCAGAAAGATTTTCCAATCCATAGCGAACTCCGTTTGCGCGGGCGATGGCCCGCGGCAGCGCCGGCCGAAGACGGCGCGATTGAAAGCGAGGAATGCGCAGGACCACGCGCCATGCCGGGTGGCAAGGCTGCTGGAAAAGAGGGGTGCTCAGCCATGGAGGGCTGGAGGAAACCACCGTCTACCGGGTGCGGCGAGACAGTGGCAGGAACGCTGCCGGACTAGCTCGCCGTGTGGGCCTGTCGCAATCGACTGGGGCTACTGTCCAATGCAGGGGACTCCTGTTGAAGGGATGCTTGAGTGCGCGGCGGACCATACGCCTTGACCGCCAACGGGTCAAGGCGCGGAACATGACAATCCGGTTAATCCAGGCGCTGGCAGCGGTAGGCCTGGGTCTGGTAGGGGAAGGCGATGCGCTCGCGGCCCTTCAGATCGGGGTGGTGGTCGATCAGGTCCTGCAGCCGCGCCATGACCTTGTCCTGCTCGACCTGGGGCAGGGCGGCGATGAAGCTGACCGAGCGCAGCCGTTCGATGATCACGGTCTGGGGGCTGCCTTCGTGGACATGGGGCAGGGTGGTCAGGGTCGGCGCGCTGAACCAGCGGCCGTCGAACGCCTCGCGCCAGCGGCCGGTGTGAAAGCGAGGGGTGTCGCCTTCGTAGGGGGTGATGATCTCGGTGATGCGCGCCACCCAGTCCACCGACTCGTCGCGCACGTTCCACACCAACCCCAGCCGTCCGCCGGGGGCCAGCACGCGGTGCATTTCGGCCAGCGCGGCGGCGTCGGCGAACCAGTGGAAGGCCTGGGCGCAGACCAGCACCTGCTGGCTGGCGTCGGCCACGGGCATGTGCTGGGCGGTGCCTTCGAGCACGGGTACTTCGGGCAGTTGCTCATGGAAGCGCTCGCGCATGGCGGCCACCGGCTCCACCGCCGTCAGGCGTGGTGCCAGCGGGGTGAGCAGGCGGGTGAACTTGCCGGTGCCGGCGCCCAGGTCCAGCACCGTCGTGCCGTTGCCGACGCCGAGTGTGTCGCGCAGCCAGCCCTGCAGCGCGATGGGGTAGTCCGGCCGGCCCTGTTCGTAGTTGCCCGACTGGCGGGTGAAGCCGGTGCTGGCCGAGGCGTGTACATCCTTCATGGAAAATCCCTCCGTATGACCTGCCGGCAATGTTACCCTTGCGCCTTTCGTTGCCAACCCCCCGGATCGTCTCATGTTGTTCAACCTCGCCATCCTGTTCGGCACCCTGGTGGCCATGGAAGGCGTCGGCACGCTGGCCCACAAGTACGTCATGCATGGCTGGGGCTGGTGGCTGCACCGCTCGCACCATGAACCGCAGCTGGGCATGCTGGAAACCAACGACCTGTATCTGCTCGCCCTCGGGCTGATCGCCACGGCGCTGGTGGCGCTGGGCAAGGCCGGGCATGCGCCGTTGCAGTGGGTCGGCGGTGGAGTGGCCGGGTATGGCGTGGCCTATGTGCTGGCCCATGACGGTTTCTTTCACCGCCACTGGCCACGGGCGCCGAAGCCGGTCAATCGCTACCTCAAGCGGCTGTACCGGGCGCATCGGCTGCACCATGCGGTGAAGGGGCGCGAAGGCAGTGTTTCGTTCGGGTTCTTCTACGCGCCACCGTTGCGGGTGTTGAAGCAACAGCTGAAGCGGCGCAGGGGCCTGTAGGAGCGGCTTCAGCCGCGAACACCCGCGAAGCGGGTGCCATGCACCGCGTTGCCCGTATCGCGGCTGAAGCCGCTCCTACAGAGCCCCTGTGCTATGCGCGATCCCGGCCTTTTGCCCGCGGCTCACCCACCAGCCGAACCCCGCCGCCGTGAAGAACATGATCAGGCTGTAGATCGCCGCCGGCACCGCCATGGTCGCGTTGTTCAGCAGCGTCGGGCTCAGGGCCAGGGCGATGGCCAGGGTGCCGTTGTGAATGCCGATCTCCATGCCGATGGCGATCGCCTGGCGCCGGGGGATGCTCAGCAGCCTTGGCACCCAGTAGCCCACCCCCAGGCTCAGCAGGTTGAACAGCAGTGCGGCGCCACCCACCACCGGCGCGTACTCGACCACCGTCTGCCAGTCCTTGGCCAGCGCCAGCACGATGGTGAACGCCAGGAACAACGCCGCCACCAGCTTCATCGGTTTTTCCATGCGCGCGGCGAAGCGCGGCGCCCAGTGGCGGATCAGCATGCCCAGCGCCACCGGCAGCAGGACGATGGCGAACACCTGCATGACCTTGGCGAATTGCAACGGGATGGCCTGGTCGGACGCCATGAACCAGGTCAGCGACAGGTTCACCAGCAACGGCATGGTGAGGATGGCGATCAGCGAATTGACCGCGGTGAGGGTGATGTTCAGCGCCACGTCGCCATGGGCCAGGTGGCTGAACAGGTTGGCCGTGGTACCGCCCGGCGAGGCGGCCAGCAGCATCAGCCCCACCGCCAGCGCCGACTCCAGGCCGAAGCCGTTGGCGATCAGAAAACACACCAGCGGCAGCAGCAGGATCTGGCAGGTCAGCCCGATCACCACGGGTTTCGGGTATTTGACCACCCGGGCGAAGTCGGCCAGGGTCAGCGACAACCCCAGGCCGAGCATGATGATGCCCAGGGCGAGGGGCAGGACGGCGGTGAGCAGCGGCGAGGCGGTCATGGGCGGTCTCTCGGGCGAAGGATCCCGGGAGTCTAGGTGGCGTTGGAACGATAGCTAATTGCAATACACCTTTCTTGGTAACCGTTTGTTACTAAACTGGCCCGGCACAGCGGCCCTGGGTCGCGTTGCGATGCCGCGCCTGGCGCAGTAGCATTCCCGCTTTTGCCGAGGATTAGCCTGTCATGCCGTTCCAGCCAGGTCTGCTTGCCACACCGGTGCCGGCCCATGCCCGCCACCTGTTCTTCGCCCTCGACGCGGTCGAGGCCTTGCCCGCCGTCCTGGACCAACTGCTGCCGCAGGTCGATGGCAACAACCTGATCCTCGCCGTCGGCGCGCCGCTGGCCAAGGCCCTGGGCCGCGAAGTACCTGGCCTGCGCAGCTTCCCGCAACTGGACGCGGTGGTGGAGAACCCGGCCACCCAGCACGCCCTGTGGCTGTGGCTGCGCGGCGAGGAGCGTGGCGAGCTGTTCCTGCGCGCCCAGGCGCTGCAACAGGCCCTGGCACCGGCCCTGCGCCTGGTGGACAGCGTCGATGGCTTCCTGCACCGCGGTGGCCATGACCTGACCGGCTACGAAGACGGCACCGAGAACCCGGTGGATGAAGACGCCGTCGCCGCCGCCATCGTGCCGGGCGATGTGCCGGGCCTGGCGGGCTCGAGCTATGCCGCCTTCCAGCTGTGGAAGCACGACCTGAACTACTTCAAGTCGCTGCCCCAGGGCGAGCAGGACAACATCATCGGCCGCCGCCTGAGCGATAACGAAGAGCTTGACGACGCGCCCGAGTCGGCCCACGTCAAGCGCACCGCCCAGGAGAGCTTCGAGCCCGAGGCGTTCATCGTGCGTCGTTCGGTGGCCTGGGCCGACGAGCGCGGCGCGGGTCTGGCGTTTGTGGCGCTGGGGTATTCGTTCGATGCCTTCGAGGTGCAACTGCGCCGCATGAGCGGGCTGGAAGATGGCGTGATCGATGGTTTGTACCGCTTCAGCCGGCCGCTGAGCGGTGGCTACTATTGGTGCCCGCCGTTGAACGAAGCCGGCGCTGACCTGCGTCTGTTGCTGGGCTAGTTGCGGGCGGTTCGCCAGCAAGCTGGCTCCTACAAGTAGTGCGCGGTGAACTTGTAGGAGCCAGCTTGCTGGCGAACCGCTGCTCAGAACGGCACCGCCACCGTCAACTGGCTGTACACATTGGTCCCACTCCCCACCTGGTTCCCGCCATTGCTCTGATCCTTGCGCGGCTTGAACAGCCCCAGCAGCGGGGTGACGATCAGGTGCTCGTTCACCGCCCATTCCACATACAGGTCCAGTTCCTGCGCATCGAGGTTGAGGGTGTCGCGGGTACGCACGGTATTGAAGTCGAAGAACAGCGCACCCACGGTGACGTCGTCCCGTGGCGTGGCCTTCAAGCCGACATGGTGGATGCCGCTGTTGGTGTTGAACGGCCCGGCATAGTTGCCCGCCACCTCACCCTGGATCCAGGTGCCGTAGCCGCCGGACAGGCCGGTGAACAGCAGGTCCCAACCTGCTGAGTAGCGGGTGTAGCGGTAGGTCAGCTGCGGCGCCCATGGCGCCTCGGCGAAGGTGTAGCCGGCCTCGGCGTACCAGGCTGTTTCCCGGCCGCCACGCGTGTCCTGCCAGGCGTATTCGAAGGCCAGGCGGGTATTGGCCAAGCCGGCGTTGCCCTCACCGCGCAGGCTGTATACATCCATGCCTTCGCGGGCCTTCTGGAAATCGCTGGCCCACTGGTCGGCGACATCGATGCCGTGGATATAGGTCAGGCCCAGGGTGCCCAGCGCGTGGGTGTAGTCCAGGGTGCCGGCGGCCAGTTCGGTTTCGGCCTGGGCGCGGTTGTCGGATTTAAGCCAGAGCACGCTGCCGTGCAAACCCTCCTTGCCGCCCAGGCGCAGCACCGCCGTGCGGTCGAAGGCATGCCGGGCGCCAAGGTAGAAGCCACCGCCGCGGTTGAGATGGCCCTCGGCCGGGCCTTTGCCGAGGTTGGGGCCGTCGTCGTTGATCAGGAAACCGCTGCCCAGACGAATCACCTGGCGGCCACCGGAAATGTCCACGCCATCCTGGCCCAGCAACGGGAACAGAGCGCCGGAGCGCCAACCCAGGTAGGCGTCCTCGATCTTGGTGGTGCGTTCGGAGCCATCCTGGTTGCCCCCGGCATCGCCGTCGCCCCAGGCGCCGGAGCTTACCCAGTTCAGCGCACCGTAAAGGCTGCCGTTGCCGGCCAGGCCCTGGTCTCCGCTCAGGCCGTACTTGATGAAGCCTTCGCGCCAGGTCGAGCCACCAGGCGTGCCGTCATAGTTGTGGCGGCTGTTGAACATGCCCCAGACCGCAAGCAGGTCGGCGTTCAGGTGGGTGTCGTCGTCGGCGTACAGCTCGTGGGCCGAAGTGGCCTGGCCCGTGACCAGCAAGGCCAGGGCCAGGGCGGTACGGCGTGGGGTGAGACGCATGGATCGTTCCTCGTTCGTTATGTGCGGTCTTGGGGCCGCGTTGTTGTGGAGGCAGGTGTCGCAGGGCGACGGGGCATTAGCGCGTGGAACGGTGGGGCGGGTCTTGCCCGTGGCTGCCAGCGCGCTTGCACCTGGCCGCCATTGCGGTGGCTGCGCCTGTAGGAGCGGGTTTACCCGCGAACACCGGCGAAGCCGGTGCCCTGCAGCTAGGTGCCTGCATCGCGGGTAAACCCGCTCCTACAACGGCCTCATTGGGCGGGGGTTTCCGGCAAGGTGGCGCCACCGTCGACGATCAAGGTCTGGCCGGTGATATAGCCGGCCGCATCGGACGCCAGGAACAACATCGCCGCGGCGATATCGGCCGGTTCGCCAAGGCGCCCCAGCGGCACCCCTGCGGCAATCCGCGCATTCAGCGCGGCGTCGCCGAGGTTGCCCATGGCCGGCGTGCGCACCATCCCCGGCTCGACCCCGTTGACCCGCACATTCAACGGCGCCAGCTCCAGCGCGGCATTGCGAATGAAACCGTTGACGCCGGCCTTGGACGCGGCGTAATGGCTCAGGCCCGGGTAGGCCACCCGTGGTCCGGTCACCGACGAGGTCGCCAGCACGCAGCCTCTTCTTTGTTTGCGAAACAGCGGCAAGGCGCCCTGGGTGAGCCAGAACAGCGCACCTAGGTTCACGGCCAGGGTGCGCTGCAACAGCGCCGGCGTGATGTCGGCAAACGGTGTGAGCGGAAAGTACGCGGCGTTGTGTACCAGTACGTCCAGGCGCGGCAAGCCGTCGAACAGCGCGCCAATGGCCTGGGCGTCGGCCAGGTCGAGCACCAGGGCCTGCACATCGCGGCCCTGGGCACGTTGCGCCTCGACCAATGAGGCCAACGCCACAGGCTCGACATCGACGGCCAGCACCCGCGCGCCATTGCCGGCAAAGCCCTCGACAATGGCCCGGCCGATGCCCCCGGCCGCCCCGGTGACCAGCACCGTGCGCCCGGCGAAATCGTAGCGCGCGCTCATGGCTGGTGCTCCAGGCGGGTGTAGGCCAAGGTCGGCACATCGACCACGGTCGAGCCGCCGTCGGCGGTGATCACCGCGCCAGTCACGATGCTCGCCTCGGCGCTGACCAGGAACTGGCACAAGGCGGCGATCTCGTCACTGTCTGCCGGGCGGCGCAGCGGCACATCGCGAGTGACGCGTTGGTAGGCGGCCTCCAGGTCCTCACCGTAATGGTCCATCAACGCCTGCATTTCCGCGTCTGCCATCGGGGTGCGCACCCAGCCCGGGCACACGCAGTTGACCCGCACGCCGGAAGGGCCATAGTCACGAGCCAGGGAGCGCATCAGGCCGACCAGGGCATGCTTGGCGGTGGTATAGCCGCACACCTCGGGCCCGGCCGCCAACGAGGCGATCGAACCGAGCAGCACCAGGCTGCCTCGGCTGGCCAAAAGCAACGGCAGGCAGGCGCGGGCAGTGTGGAAGGCACTGTCGAGGTTGCCGCGCAGCGCGTCATGCCAGGCGTCGTCGCTGGTATCGCCCGCACGCCCGAGGCCGTGGCCGCCGGCACAGGCAATGACGGCGTCGAGGCCGCCGAAGCGCGCCTCGACCTGCTCGATGAAGCCGCCCCAGGTGGCGCTGTCTGCCGCATCGCCCGCCAGCACCAGGCCGCCCGTTGCCTCGGCGACCCGTTCGAGCGCCGCTTGGCGCCGCCCCACCAGCGCCACCTGCCAGCCCTGGCGCGCCAGGCGCAGGGCACAGGCCGCGCCGATGCCGCTGCCGGCACCGGTGACCAGCACGCGGCGGCTCACTGCGGGTACTCCGTGCGGTTGACCACCCGGCAGTACGAGGACACCGGGAAGTTGGCCAGGGCATCGAAGCTGCCACCGGCATAGCCGAAGATCTTGCCGTCGCTGCGGTGTTGCTGCAGGTCGATCATCACCAGGCCCAAGGTCGGCACGATCTTCTCGCACCAGACGAACAGGTACAGCTGCTCGGCGATCTTGTAGTAGTAGGCGCGGTCGGTGTCGCAAAGACCTTGCTCGACCCCCTTGAGGCACTGCCAGCTGTAGTAGCCGGCATTCAGGTAGAGGTGCTCGTACTCTTCGGTCGGGCTGTAGCGGTAGTGGTTGCGCAGCCCCACCAGCTCGGTGGTCGGCGCGTGGGGGCAGGCGCCGTCCTGCCAGGGGCGGTCGAGGGTGCCGTGGAGGAAGGTCGCCTCGACGCCGGTCAAGGGTTCGCCGGCCAGGGCGCGGGTGTACAGGCCGCGTTCAGTCTGAGCCTGATTGGGCAAGCGGCCGAGCACGGCGGTGAAAGACCGGCTGAAGGTATCGAGCACCAGCGAGATCGACCAGGGCTGGCCGCCTTCCTGCTTGATGAAATCGACCAGGTACAGCCCATCGCGCACTGACGTGGCGCGGTAGCTGGCACTGCCGGTGCTGTGGCCGTCGGCGGCGTGCCAGTGCAGTCGGTCGGCATCGAAGCGGTGCTGGATGACCCAGCCATTGGCGAAGTGGAGGGTGAGCGTGCGCCTGGCAAGGTCGGCCCGTTGCGGCAGGATGAACGCTTGCGGGGCGAAGCCCTCGGCGAGGGCGCCCACGGTGATCCAGTCGGCGGGTTTGCTCATGGGGGTGACTCCTGTGGTTGGCTTGGCCACAGGGTGCAGTGCCACGGGAAGGCCTGGTATCAACCGGAAGGTTGAGTCACAGGAACAGGCTGGCCACAAGCTCGGTGCGGTTGCTCACCCCCAGCTTGCGGAACAGGTTGATCAGGTGGGTCTTCACCGTTGGCAGGCCAACCTCCAGTGCCCGGGCGATCAGCTTGTTGCTGGCGCCCTGGCGCAACAGTTCGGCAATCTGTCGCTCCCGTGGGGTGAGCGCGATGGGTACGGCGTTCTGTGCTAGCGGCTGGCTGGCCAGCGCCAGTTGCATCAACCCATGCAACGGCAGCAGCCGTTGCAGCTCGGCGTCACGGAACTCGCCCAGGCTGGCGCAGCGCAGCAGGGAAATGCCCGCGCGGGGTTGGCCGCGCACCTGGGCGATGATCTCCACCACATCCACCACCTGATGCTGCGCCAGGAACTGGCGATAGGTGCGGCCCTGGTCTTGCGGTAGATGGGCCAGGCCCTGGCGCAGCGACACCACCGGCCCGCCGATGGCCAGGCAATGCCCCGGCTGCAGCGGGTCGAAGGCCCGATAGCGTTCCAGATAGCGCGCGTGCATGGGCGCCTGCAGGTCCTGCAACAGGAAGTCGCAGGCCTGCTGCCCGGCGTCGATGCGGTAGAACGCCGCCAGGGACGCTGGCACCTGCTGGCTGAACGCCTGCAGGCAGTAGCGTCCCAGCTCGTCCAGGGCGTTGGCCATGGTCAGTAGCGGATCATCACCGACTTGAGCTCGGTGAAGTCATCGATGAAGGCCGAGCCGAATTCGCGGCCGATGCCGGAGGCCTTGATGCCGCCGAACGGCACGGCGGGGTCGAGCAGGGTGTGCATGTTCACCCACAGGGTGCCGGCCTGGACCTCCGGGATCAGGCGCATGACCTTGCCCAGGTCGTTGCTCCACAGGCTGGCGGACAGGCCGTAGGGGGTGGCGTTCATCAATTGCAGCAGCTCGTCTTCGTCGTCATAGGGCAGGAAGGTCGCCACCGGGCCGAAGGTTTCCTGGTTGAGCAAGCTGTCCTGGGCCGAATTGGCGAGGATTACCGTGGGTTCGACGAAGCAGCCTGGGCCTTCGCCGATGCGCCCGCCATGGACGATCTGACTGCCCTCGGCGCGGGCGAGGGCGAACAGCTCGGCGAGCTTCTGCTGGTGCGGCTTGTTGGCCACAGGGCCGAACTGGGTGGTTTCGTCCAGTGGCGAGCCGGTCTTGAGCTGCGCCAGGCGTAGCGCCAGGGCGTCGAGCAGCGGTTCGATCCGCGAGCGGTGGACGAAGAACCGCTCGCCGGCGGCGCAGATCTGCCCCGAATGCAGGAAACCGGCTTCGATGATGCCGTCCACCGCCTTGTCGATGCCCACGTCGGGCAGGAACGCCACCGAGTTCTTGCCGCCCAGCTCCAGGGTGGCGCGGGTCAGCTTGGCGCCCATGGCAGCCTGGCCGACGGCGATGCCGGTGGGTACGGAGCCGGTGAACGACACCTTGTCGGTACCTGGGTGTTCGACCAGCGCCTTGCCCACCAGGCCGCCGCCGGTCAGCACATTGAGCACGCCAGGTGGCAGCCCGGCCGCGCTGGCCAGCTCGGCGATACGCAGCAGGGTCAGCGGGGTGAACTCGCTGGGCTTGAGCACGATGCTGCACCCGGTGGTCAGCGCCGAGGCCAGTTTCCAGATGGCGATCATCGTCGCGAAGTTCCACGGCACGATGCCCACCACCACGCCCACCGGCTCGCGCAGGGTGAAGGCGCTGTAGCGCTCGCCGGCGAAGGAGGGCAGCGACGGGGTGAGGGTCTGGCCGCTGATCTTGGTCGCCCAGCCGGCGTAGTAGCGCAGGAAGTGCGCGGCCTGGTCCACCTCGAAGGCGCGGGCGATGCCGATCAGTTTGCCCGATTGCAGGGTTTCCAGCTGGGCCAGTTCCTCGCGGTGGGCTTCCAGCAGGTCCGCTAGCCGGAACAGCACCGCAGCGCGGGCGGCAGGACTGGTGCGTGACCAGGTCAGGAAGCCCTGGCGGCCGGAGGCGACGGCCTGCTCGACATCAGCCTGGTTGGCATCGGTGACCTGGGTGATGGGCTCGCCGTTAGCGGGGTTCACCACGCTGATGCGGGCGGCGGATTGGCTTGGGACGGCCTGACCATGGATGTACAGGCCATGGTCGCGGGCAAGGAACGCGGTGACGCTGGAAAGGAGGGGGATGTCGCTCATGCTTCGGCTCCGGGCAATGATTGTCCCCCTGTAGGAGCCAGCTTGCTGGCGAACCAAGGCTTGACACGGTCGTGGCAAGGTTCGCCAGCAAGCTGGCTCCTACAGGGGGGGGCGATCTCAGGTCTTTTGCCTGAGCTTAATGCGCTCGAGCCCTCACGATCTTGTCTGCCCATGCCAGCCCCATGACCCAGCCTGCCAGCGCGAAATAACCCACGAAAAATGCAATTCGAGGTGCGGAAGTTGCATTTTCCACCCCCGGCGCGGCTCCCATACTGACCCGGCATTCATCAGCGGGCCGCCACTTGATGGCCACGCTCGCCACGGTCCAATAACAATGAGCCAGATCATGAAAAAGCCAAACGCCCTGCTTGAAGACCTCAAGCCCCTGTTGCCCGCCATCGCCGCCCGCGCCGACCAGGCCGAGCGCGAGCGCAGCGTGCCCGCCGAAAACATCGCCCTGCTCAAGGGCATCGGCCTGCACAGGGCCTTTCAGCCCTGGCACTACGGCGGCCTGGAAATCAGCCTGCCGCAGTTCGCCGAATGCATCGGCGCCCTGGCTGGCGCCTGCGCTAGCACGGCCTGGGCCATGAGCCTGCTGTGCACCCACAGCCACCAGCTGGCGATGTTTTCGGCCAGGTTGCAGGACGAGCTCTGGCTGGACGACCCGGATGCCACCGCAAGCAGCAGCATCGCCCCGTTCGGCCGCACCGAGGAGGTGGAGGGTGGCGTGCTGTTCAGCGGCGAGATGGGCTGGAGCAGCGGCTGCGACCACGCCGAGTGGGCGATCATGGGCTTTCGCCGGGCCAACCCGCAGGGCGGTCAGGACTACTGCTTTGCCGTGCTGCCGCGCAGCGACTACCAGATCCGCGACGACTGGTTCGCCGCCGGCATGCGCGCCAGTGGCAGCCGCACCCTGGTGGTCGACCGCGCCTTCGTGCCCGAGCATCGCATCCAGAAGGCCCGGGACATGATGGAAGGCCAGTCGGCGGGGTTCGGCCTGTACCCGGACAGCGCCCTCTACTTCAACCCTTACCGCCCGTACTTCGCCAGTGGCTTCTCGACGGTCAGCCTGGGCATCGCCGAGAGGATGCTTGAAGCGTTCAAGGACAAGACCCGCCACCGCGTGCGCGCCTACACCGGTGCCGCCGTCGGCGCCGCCACGCCGGCGTTGATGCGCCTGGCCGAATCCACCCACCAGGTCGCCGCGGCCCGCGCCTTGCTGGAAAAAAGCTGGGAGCAGATCGCCGACTACAGCGCCCGCCACCAATACCCGACGCGCACGGAGCTGGCGTTCTGGCGCACCAACCAGGGGTATGCCGTGAAACTGTGCATCCAGGCGGTGGACCGGTTGATGGAAGCCGCCGGTGGCGGCGCCTGGTTCGACAGCAGCGAACTGCAGCGACTGTTCCGTGACGCCCACATGACAGGTGCCCATGCCTACACCGACTACGACGTCTGCGCGCAGATCCTCGGCCGTGAGCTAATGGGACTGGAGCCGGATCCAGCAATGACCTGAGCCCTAGAACAACAACGAATCCGGAGCCTTGCATGACTACCTCGTTCGACGCTCGCGCGTTCCGCCGCGCCTTGGGCAACTTCGCCACCGGCGTGACCGTGATCACCGCCGCCGATGCCGCCGGCCGCAAGGTCGGTGTCACCGCCAACAGCTTCAATTCGGTGTCCCTCGACCCGCCGCTGGTCCTTTGGAGCATCGACAAGCGCTCCAGCAGCCACGCCGTGTTCGAGGCCGCCGGGCATTTCGCGGTCAATGTGCTGGCCGCTGACCAGGTCGACCTGTCCAATGCCTTCGCCCGCCCCAGCGACGACCGCTTTGCCGGCATCGAGTACGAGGTGGGCGAGGGCGGCGCACCGCTGTTGGCCGACTGCGCGGCGCGCTTTCGGTGCCAGACGTTCCAGCAGCTCGATGGCGGCGACCACTGGATCCTGGTGGGCAGGGTGCTGGCGTTCGACGACTTCGGCCGCTCGCCCTTGCTCTATCACCAGGGCGCCTATTCCATGGTCCTGCCACACCCGCGCATGGCCCCGCGTGGCGATGACCGCAGTCACTTCCAGGGCCGCTTGCAGCACAACCTGTACTACCTGATGACCCAGGCTCTGCGCGCTTACCAGGGCGATTACCAACCCCGGCAACTGGCCACCGGCTTGCGCACCAGCGAGGCCCGTATGCTGATGGTGCTGGAACACGACGCAGGCCTCGCGCCAGCCGACCTTTTGCGGGAGGTGGCGATGCCTGAGCGCGAGGTCGGCGAAGCCGTGGCCAACCTTACGCGCAAGGGACTGGTGGCTGAGGATAATGGCCGGGTCTGTCTGACCGAGGACGGTCGTGAGGCAACCGAGGGGCTGTGGGGTATTGCCCAGACCCAGCAGGAGCAGGTGTTTGGCCAGTTCAGCCACGAACAGTTGGACACCTTCAAGACCGTGCTCAAGGCGATCATCGCCCGTTGATTTGGAATGCCCCCTGTAGGAGCGGCTTCAGCCGCGATCACCCGCGAAGCGGGTGCCGGCCATCGCGTTGCCTGCGTCGTGGCTAAAGCCGCTCCTACAGGTGTCTGTAAACCTGTAGGAGCCATCCTTGCTGGCGAACACCGGCAAGGCCGGTGCCAGGCAATGCGCTGAGCAATATCGATGAATCACTGGTTTTCGCCAACGCTGGCAGAGAATTGCAAGGCCAGCGGCAGGCAGGGGCAAGACAGCGCCATGGACACAGGCCACAGTAACCCGGCATAGCACTTTCCTCGTCCAGCCAGGGCCCGCCCATGACAATCAACAATAAGCTCACCGAGCACCTGAACCGCGGCACCGTCGGTTTCCCCACCGCGTTGGCCAGCACCGTCGGCCTGATCATGGCCAGCCCCGTGATCCTTACCGCGACCATGGGCTTCGGCATCGGCGGCAGCGCCTTCGCCGTTGCCATGGTGATCGCCGCGGTGATGATGCTCGCGCAATCGACCACCTTCGCCGAAGCGGCGGCGATCCTGCCGACCACCGGTTCCGTATACGACTACATCAACTGCGGCCTGGGCCGCTTCTTCGCCATCACCGGCACCCTGTCGGCCTACCTGATCGTGCATGTGTTCGCCGGCACCGCCGAGACCATCCTCTCCGGGGTGATGGCCCTGGTGAACTTCGAGCACCTCAACACCCTCGCCGAATCGGCCGGTGGCTCGTGGCTGCTGGGGGTGGGCTTCGTGCTGGTGTTCGGCGTGCTCAACGCCTTCGGTGTCAGCGCCTTCGGCCGCGCCGAAGTGGTGCTGACCTTTGGCATGTGGACCACGCTGATGGTATTCGGCGTGCTCGGCGTGATCGCCGCGCCGGCCGTCGAACTGGAGGGGCCGTTCGGGGTGTCGCTGGTGGGGACCGACCTGATGACCATCCTGTCGCTGGTGGGCATGGCCATGTTCATGTTCGTCGGCTGCGAGTTCGTTACCCCGCTGGCTCCGGAGCTGCGCCGCTCGGCCTGGGTGATGCCCAAGGCCATGGCCCTCGGGCTGTTCGGCGTGGCCAGTTGCATGTTCATCTATGGCGCGGCGATGAAACGCCAGGTGGAGAACGTGGTGCTCGACGCTGCCAGCGGCGTGCACCTGCTGGACACGCCCATGGCCATCCCACGCTTCGCCGAGCAGGTGATGGGCGATATCGGCCCGGTGTGGCTGGGCATCGGTTTCCTGTTCGCCGGCGCCGCCACCATCAACACGCTGATGGCCGGCGTGCCGCGGATCCTCTACGGCATGGCCGTGGACGGCGCCCTGCCCAAGGTCTTCACCTACCTGCACCCGCGCTTCAAGACGCCGCTGCTGTGCATACTGGTGGTGGCGCTGATCCCCTGCCTGCACGCCTGGTACCTGGGCGGCAACACCGACAATATCCTGCACCTGGTGCTGGCCGCGGTGTGTGCCTGGAGCACGGCCTACCTGCTGGTGACCCTGTCGGTGGTGATCCTGCGTATCCGCCGCCCCGACCTGCCGCGCGCCTACCGTTCGCCGCTGTTTCCGTTGCCGCAGATCGTCTCCAGCATCGGTATCCTGCTGGGCATGTGGTTCATCACCCCGCCGGGCATGAACCCCGCCGATGTGTACGTGCCGTTTGCCGTGATGCTTGGCGCCACTGCCGTGTATGCACTGTTCTGGACGCTGTGCGTGCAGAAGGTCAACCCGTTCAGGCCGGCGCGGGTCGAGGACGTGCTGGAGAAAGAGTTCGCCGCCGAGCCCGGCCAATCCCGCAGCGAGCAGGTGCGGCATGTCGGCAAGCTGGCTTGAGCGCCTGACAGGGCCGCGTGCCCCGGCTGGATACCGGCCAGGGGCGACCTTGCAGCGAGTGTGGCGAAACCTGGGATTGACGGATTTGCAATCCGCAGCATCGTTTACCTACCGCGAGGATGGCCCGCGGATCGAAGTGCGCGAGCGTACCGAGCGTCATCTGCTGATGCATCTGGTGATGTGCGAGTTCATCCTGCGCGTGCCTGCCTTGAGGCAGGGCACGCTGCGGGCCGAGCTGCATCATACGGGTGCGCTGCGCCGCACTGGCCTGACGTGCCGTCTGCGTGGCGGCGACCAGGAATTGTTCGAGGCGCTCGAGTCACGCCTCGAAGAGGTTCACGCCACCTTGATGCCCTTGGACTTCAAGCGCCTGGCCATCGAGTGCCACGATGGCCAATGGCAGGTGACCCTGGAGCACATGGGCGCCAGTGAGGTGGTCAATCGCATGCCAGCCTTCCGTCGATACATCCCCCTCGCTGGCGAGCAGTGCTGTCACCTCTGGCAGGCCTTCGACGCCCTGGCGAACGCCCTGCGCGGTCTCTGAATCCAACCTCTCTTGGTAGGAGCGGCTTCAGCCGCGATCACCCGCAAAGCGGGTGCCAGGCACCGCGATACCTGCATCGCGGCTAAAGCCGCTCCTACAAGAGATGACAGTTGTACGTTCATTGATAACATGTTAACAATTGCCTCCATAACAACAATCGTTGCGAGTGGAGGTTGTCATGTCCTTGCCCCAGCCCGCTTCAGTGCACCGCGCAAGCCCGGCCCACGACGGCCTGGAGCGCTGGACCACGGCCATGCAGCGGGTCTGTGGCCAGTTCCAGACCGAACTGGCCTTCAACCGCTCGCTGTTCATCGGCGAGGTCTCGACCTTCAACCGCGCCGGCTTGGCCCTGGCCAACCTGCGCACCAACGCCGGCAATATCCGCCGCCTGGGCGACAACCCCGACCGCGACGACGACCAGCACTGTTTCCTGGTCAGCCAGCGCATGGGCTATTCGCAGATCACCCAGGGCGGCGTCAGCATCCAGCTGTCGCCCGGCGAGCTGCTGCTGATGGACTCGGTGGGGCCTTGTGAAATCACCCCGTTCGGGTTGATCGAGCATGTCTCGCTGGCGCTGTCCCGCGAGCAGGTGCGCAAGCACGTGACCGGGCCGGGGGCGACCTTCGGCAAGATCTCCTCGACCAACGCCTGCGGGCGCATGCTGCACCTGCTGATGGACCAGCTGTGCCGCGAAGGGGACGATACCGGTGGCACGCAAGGCGAGGCCCTGCAGGCGGCCTTCATCGCCCTGTTGGAGCCGGGCTTCGAACGGGTCGACGACAACCCCGGCGCGCTGTCGGGCCTCAGTGGCGGCAACCTGCGCGGCTACGTGCAGAAGGTCATCGACGAGTCACTGGGCCAGCCCGGCCTGACACCAGCCAACCTGGCCGAACGCCTGAGCATTTCGGTGCGGCATCTGTACCGGTTGTTCGAGGAGGAGGGTGACAGCGTCTGCCGGTATATCCAGCGTTCGCGGCTCAAGCGCAGTGCGGACGATCTGTCCAACCCGTTCCTCAAGCGTGAATCGATCACCTCCATCGCCTACAAATGGGGGTTTACCGATTCTGCGCATTTCAGCCGGGCGTTCAAGAAACAGTTCGAGCAGTCGCCGAAGGACTTTCGGGCAATGGCGTTGATGGCGGGGCGTTAGCAGTGGTTGGGCGGTATGGGGATCAAGCGCCGCTTGCGCGACGCATCGCGGATGAATCCGCTCCTACAGGCTGGCGGGCGAACCGATAATCCGCGTCGTACCTGTAGGAGCGGATTCATCCGCGATGCGCCGCGCAAGCGGCGCTCAACGTGTACGTGGTATCAGGCAACCGCGAGGTAATGCTTGACGAACGTCTCGCTCAACACCTCCCACAACACCGGCGTGCCCTTGGTCACGAACCAGGCATCCCCCGCCTTGTAGCGCGTCACCTGCCCGGTGGACTCGTCGGTCAGCTGGATCTCGCCGGTCACGATCACCGCCTGCTCGCTGAACGGGTAGACCATGCGGAACTTGCCTTGCGTGGTGCCGAAATAGGCACTGCTGACCGGATCGGTCGGCGCGCCATGGGTCATCTTGCCGTAGCACTTGACCTCGCCTTCGAGGATGGTCGAGCCCAGGTCGGCAACGGTGCCCCAGGCGTCGAGTTCGGACAGTTGCACACCCTGGCGGACGGCGGTGAGGGTCATGGTGGTTCTCCAGTCTGGTGGGAAAAGGAATCAACGGCGGCCGTTGAAGAAGCCCGACAACTGATGCACGGTCTTGCCGGCGGTCAGCAGCAGCGGGCGGATATGGTCCTTGCCGAGGATGCGCGCGTGCTTGACCGAACTGATCAGGTCGTAGCGGCGGGAGCCTTCGCTCATGCCCTCGGCGAGGATCTTGCAAATGATGTGGCTGGGGGTGACGCCGAAGCCCGAGTAGCCCTGCACGTAGAAGGCATTGGGGCGGTTGCTCAGGGTGCCGATCTGCGGGAACAGGTTGGCGCTGGTGGCCATCGGGCCGCCCCAGGCCAGGTCGATGCGCACATCCTTGAGGTAGGGGAAGATCTTCAGCATCAGGTTGCGGTTCCACGCCTTGAGGTCTTTCGGGATGTGCTCCACGAACGGCGTGGCAGCGCCGAACAGCAGGCGGTTCTCGCGGGTGACACGGTAGTAGTCGATCACCGGGCGGATATCGCTGTAGGCGCCGCGGATCGGGCTGATGCGCTGTATCAGCTCGTCCGACAACGGCTCGGTCATCAGCTGGAAGGCGTAGGTGTTGACGGTGCGCGCGTGCAGTTCGGGTTCGAGCTTGTTGAGGAAGCTGTCGCAGGCCCACAGCAACTTGCTGGCCTTGACCGAACCACGCCCGGTGCGCACGGTGATGCGCTCGCCGTAGTGCACCTCCAGGGCCGGGCTGTGCTCGAAGATCCGCGCGCCATGGCTGACCAGGGCCTGGGCCTCGCCGAGCAGCAGGTTCAGCGAATGCACGTGGCCGCCGCCCATGTGCAGCAGGGCGCTGCTGTAGGCGTCGGAGCCGATGATCTGCTTGACCTCCGAGCCGCCGAGGAAGCGGATTTCGTCCTTGTTGTTGATCGCTTTGAAATCTTTCTCCCAGGCGCGCAGGGTCTTTTCCTGGCGGGCGTTGAAGCCCATGTAGCCGTAGCCGTGGCAGAAGTCGGCGTCGATTTGATAACGGGCGATGCGGTCCTTGATGATGCCGGCGCCCAGTTCGCTGATCTCGAAGATCTCGCGCAGGCCCTGTTCGCCGACGCTGCCCTTGATCTTCTCCAGGTCGTGGCCGATGCCGGCCATGATCTGCCCGCCGTTGCGGCCGGTGCCGCCGAAGCCCAGGTAGCGGGCTTCGAGCACGACGACATTGGTGATGCCTTGCTCGGCCAGCTCCAGGGCGGTGTTGATGCCCGAGAAGCCGCCGCCGATCACCACGACATCGGCGTCGATGTCGCTTTCCAGGGTGGGGAAGCTGAGGTTGTACTTCTTGGTGGCGGTGTAGTACGTGGGCGTTTCGATGTTGATCATGGCGCAGCCTGGACAGTTGGAATTGTTGGAAAGCAGGGCTTGCACAAGCGCTGGCTGTTGCGGGGTATTGGGCGCCTAACGGGCGGTAGGTGTCTTGCCTGTGGCTGCCGCGATCTTGACCGAGGCTGCCAGTGGGCGGTTCGCCTGTAGGAGCGGCTTTAGCCGCGATCGCGGTGTCTGGCACCCGCTTTGCGGGTGATCGCGGCTGAAGCCGCTCCTACAGAGGGTGCGCCCGTCAGTAGACCCCGCCTTGAACGGTTGCCCCCGCGCCTTCCTTGAACACCCCGGCCAACGTCTGCAACCCGCGCATCAGCACCGTGGTGTCCACGCCGACGGCAACGAACGCCGCCCCCAGCTCGATATAACGCCGGGCGAGCGGCTGGTCGGCGCTGAGAATCCCCGCCGCCTTGCCGGCCCGCTGGATCCGCACCAGGGCGTCCTCGATGGCGGCCTGCACCTCGGGATGCCCAGGGTTGCCCCGGTGCCCCATGGCCGCGCTGAGGTCGGCCGGGCCGATGAACACGCCATCGACGCCGTCGACGGCACAGATCGCATCAAGGTTGGCCAACCCCTCGCGGTTCTCGATCTGCACCAGCAGGCACATCTGCTCGTCGGCCTGGTCCAGATAGCCGGGAATGCTGTTCCAGCGCGACGCCCGGGCCAGGGCGCTGCCGACTCCGCGCACGCCTTCGGGCGGGTAGCGCATGGCACGCACCAGCCCACGCGCCTGCTCGGCGCTCTCGACCATGGGTACCAGCAGCGTCTGCGTGCCGATGTCGAGCAGTTGCTTGATCAGCGCGGTATCGCCGATCACCGGGCGCACGATCGGCTGGGCCGGGTAGGGCGCCACCGCCTGCAACTGGCCGAGCAGGCTGCGCAGGTCGTTGGGCGCATGTTCGCCGTCGAGCAGCAGCCAGTCGAAGCCGGCGTTGGCCGCCAGCTCTGCGCAGTACGGGTCGGCCAGGCCGAGCCACAGGCCGATCTGCGCCTGGCCGCTGCGCAGGCGTTGCTTGAAGGTGTTGATGGGCATGTGCATGGGCGGGCCTCATTTAACGTGCGGATTCGGGAAAAATGTGGGAGCGGCCTTGTGTCGCGAAAGGGCTGCGTAGCGGCCCCAGGATTTCAGTGTCGATACAATGGTTGCTGGGGCCGCTTTGCGGCCCTTTCGCGACACAAGGCCGCTCCCACAGGGTGCTTTGTTGTCTCGGCGCAGGTGTCAGACGAACCGGCAGGCGATCGAGCCCAGCTGGTCATAGTCGACATGGAAGGTATCGCCCGGGCGCGCGGCCACCGGGCGAGTGAACGAGCCACCGAGGATCACCTGGCCGGCTTCGAGGCCCACGTCATAAGGCGCCAGCTTGTTGGCCAGCCAGGCCACGCCCTTGGCCGGGTGGTTGAGTACGGCGGCGGATACCCCGGACTCCTCGATCACACCGTTGCGGTAGAGCACCGCCGGCACCTTGCGCAGGTCGATGTCGCCCGGGCGCACGGCGCGCCCGCCCAGGACCACGCCGGCGTTGGCGGCATTGTCGGAAATGGTGTCGAACACCTTGCGGGTGGCGCCGCTGACCGGGTCGACCTGCTGGATGCGCGCGTCGATGATCTCCAGCGCCGGGATCACCCACTCGGTGGCCTCGAGCACGTCGAACAGGCTCACGTCGGGGCCCTTGAGCGGCTTGCCGAGGATAAAGGCCAGCTCCACTTCCACGCGCGGCACGATGAAACGCTCGAACGGGATGTCGCTGCCTTCGTCGAAGAACATGTCGTCGAGCAGCGCGCCGTAGTCCGGCTCGGTGATGTTCGAGGAGACCTGCATGGCCCGCGAGGTCAGGCCGATCTTGTGGCCGACCAGGCGGCGGCCGGCCTTGAGCTTGTGCGCCACCCAGGCGCGCTGGATGGCATAGGCATCGTCGATGCTGATCGACGGGTGTTCCAGGGAGAACTGGCCGACCTGCTCGCGAGAGCGCTCGGCCTGGTCGAGGCGGGCGGCGGCTTGCTGGATGATGTGTGCGTCGAGCATGGAAACCTCAGGGCTGACGGGTGAACAGGGGGTGCAGGCTGCTGTGCTTGGCGTCGTATACCTGGGCCCGGCTTTCGTCGATTTGCAGCGTGACGCCGACCGGGCGCCGGGCCAGCAGCGGGTCCAGGTACGCGCGCAATACCGCCAGCAACTGGTCGCCGACTTGCTGGTGCACTGCGGCGCTGCGGCCGCTGCCCATGCGCAGGTTGGCGTAGACGAAACCGTAGTCACCCTGGCCATCGGCGATTGCCGCATGGGCGGCAGGGTAGGCCAGCACCCGGGTGCCGCCGGTGGGGAACACCTGGCGGCCGTTTTCGTCGTGTTGTTCGAGCATGCGGTCGGCCAGGGCGCGGCACAGGCCCGGCAGGTCGGCGTCGGCTTCGATGTCCGGGCTGTAGAGCAGAACCAGATGGGGCATGGCGTGGCTCCCTACAGGCGGCTGGTGGAGGCGACGCCGGCCGGGTTCGAGGCCTGGGCGGCGGGGATGGCGGCGCCATCCTGCGGGGTGACCGGGAAGATCGCGTTGATCTGGCCGGTGCCGGACGAGCCGAAGTAGGGCGTGACCACTTCGGCCTTGCCGTCGTACTTCGACCAGCCCAGGGCACCGAGCAGCATGGCGGTGTCGTGCATGAAGCCTTCGCCGTGGCCCTTGACTGCGTACTCCGGCAGCATCGCGCAGAAGTCGGCCCAGTCGCCGTCCTGCCACATCTGCACCACCCGGTGGTCGAGGGTTTCCAGGAACGGGCTCCACACCTGGGTGGCGAAATCCGGCGCCTGGCCGTTCTGGGCGAAACGGTGCGACAGCGAGCCACTGGCGAGGAAGGCGACGGTGCCGTCGTAGTGCTCCTCGACCGCCTTGCGCATGGCCCAGCCCAGGCGAGCGCTGTCGTTCAGATAATGCGAAGTGCACAGGGCCGAGACCGAAATCACCTTGAAATGCTGGTCGGCGTTCATGTAGCGCATCGGCACCAGGGTGCCGTATTCCGGGGCGAGGGTGGTGGCGTCGTGGGCCATGGTCTCGACGCCCAGGCGGTTGCATTGCTCGGCGAGGAGGCGCCCCAGCTCGGGGTTGCCGGGGAAGCCGTAGTTCATGTTGGCGATGAAGTGCGGCAGCTCGTTGCTGGTGTACAGGCCTTCGAAATGCGCGGCGCAGTTGATGTGGTAGTTGGCGTTGACCAGCCAGTGGGTGTCGAACACCACGATGGTGTCCACGCCCAGGGCGCGGCAGCGGCGGCCGATCTCATGGTGGCCGTCGATGGCCGCCTGGCGGAAGCCCTGGCGCGGGCCGGGCAGTTCGGACAGGTACATCGAGGGCACGTGGGTGATCTTGGCGGCGAGTGCGAGTTTGCCCATGGGGATCTCCGGTGATTGTTGTTGTGGTCCCAGGCGACCGGGGCGTGGGGCGCGCCCACGATCCGGTCGCAGCGGCGTCAGATGCCCCAGCGCGGGATGTGATGACTGCCCATGGACAGGCACACGTTCTTGATCTCGGCGAACACCTCGAAGCTGTACTGCCCACCTTCGCGTCCGGTGCCCGAGCCCTTCACCCCTCCAAATGGCTGGCGCAGGTCGCGCACGTTCTGGCTGTTGATGAACACCATCCCGGCTTCGATGCCTCGGGCCAGGCGATGGGCCTTGCCGATGTCCTGGGTCCAGATGTACGAGGCCAGCCCGTATTCGGTGTCGTTGGCCAACTGTAGCGCCTCGGCTTCGTCCTTGAACGGAATCAGGCAGGCCACCGGGCCGAAGATCTCCTCCTGGGCGATGCGCATGCGGTTGTCGACGTCGGCGAACACGGTGGGCTGGATGAACTGCCCCTTGGCCAGGTGCGCCGGCAGGCCGGCGGGCCGCTCAAGGCCGCCCGCGACCAGGCGCGCGCCTTCCTCGATGCCGATGCGGATGTAGCCGGTGACCTTGTCGTAGTGCTGCTGGGTGATCATCGAGCCGACCTGGGTCTTCGGGTCGGTCGGGTCGCCCACGATCAGGCGCTTGGCGCGGGCGGCGAACTCGGCGACGAACTGCGCGTACACGCTCTGCTGGATGAAGATCCGGCTGCCGGCGGTGCAGCGCTCGCCATTGAGCGAGAAGATGGTGAACAGCGCGGCGTCCAGCGCGCGGTCCAGGTCGGCGTCCTCGAAGATCAGCACCGGCGACTTGCCGCCCAGCTCCATGGAGTACTTCTTCAGGCCCGCGGTCTGCATGATCTTCTTGCCGGTGGCGGTGCCGCCGGTGAAGGAGATGGCCCGCACGTCCGGGTGGCGCACCAGCGCGTCGCCGGCCGTGGCGCCGTAGCCCTGGATGACGTTCAGCACACCGTTGGGGATGCCGGCCTCGACCGCCAGGCGGCCCAGCTCGTTGGCGGTGAGCGGCGACAGCTCGCTCATCTTCAGCACCGCCGTGTTGCCCAGCGCCAGGCACGGCGCGGTCTTCCAGGTGGCGGTCATGAACGGCACGTTCCACGGCGACACCAGCCCGCACACGCCCACCGGCTGGTACAGGGTGTAGTTGAGCATCTGGTCGTCGACCGGGTAGCTGTGGCCGTCCATGCGTGTGCACACTTCGGCGAAGAAATCGAAGTTGTGCGAGGCGCGGGGGATCAGCACGTTGCGCGTCTGGTGGATCGGCAGGCCGGTGTCCAGGGTCTCCAGCTCGGCCAGTTGCGGCACGTTCTGGTCGATCAGCTCGCCCAGGCGACGCATCAGCCGCGCACGTTCCTTGGCGGGGGTGTTGGCCCATTTCGGGAAGGCATCCTTGGCCGCGGCCACGGCCTGGGCGACTTCATCGGCGCCGCCGCTGGCCACTTCGCCGATGGCCTCGCCGGTGGCCGGGTTGTAGTTGACGAAGGTGTCACGGCTCTCGACTTCGCGGCCGTTGATCCAGTGCTTGATCATGCTGTTGCCTCTTGTGCGTTGCGGGCGAAGAACGCGGTTTCACTGACGATGCGGTTGACCAGGCGGCCGACGCCTTCCACTTCCACCACCACTTCGTCGCCCGGCACCACGTCGGCCAGGCCTTCCGGGGTGCCGGTGGCGATCATGTCGCCGGGTTGCAGGGTCATGAAGCTGGAGAAGTATTCGATGAGAGAAGGGATGTCGAAGATCATGTCGGCGGTGCTGCCTTGCTGTTTCAGCTCGCCGTTGATCCAGGTGCGCAGGGTCAGGTTCGACGGGTCCGGCACATCGGCGACATCGACGATCCATGGGCCGACCGGGGTGGTGGCGTCGCGGTTCTTCACCCGCAGGTTGGGGCGGTAGTAGTTCTCGAGAAAGTCGCGGATGGCGTAGTCGTTGCACACCGTGTAGCCGGCCAGGTAGTCGAGGGCGTCCTCGCGCTTGACGTTGCGCGCGGGCTTGCCGATCACCGCCACCAGCTCGCACTCGTAGTGCATGTACTGGACGTTGTCCGGGCGCCAGGTGACCTGGTCGTGGCCGGTGTAGGTACCCGGCGACTTGATGAAGGCCAGCGGTTCGGTGGGCGGGGTGAAGGCCAGCTCGGCGGCGTGGTCGGCGTAGTTCAGGCCCAGGGCGAACATGGTGCCGGTGGCGGGCGGCAACCAGGTGACCTGGTCGGCGTGCACACGGCGGCCGTCGGCCATGCGCAGGTAATGATCGTCTTCGACAGTGACCGGGTGGACCTGGCCGTCGAACTGGATGCGGGCGTGCTTCATGGGGCGAGTCCTTGTTCGGCGACGATGGGGTTGGTCAGCTGGCCGAGGCCGTCGATCTCGACCGTCACCCGGTCACCGGGCAGCACGTCGATGCGGCCTTCCGGGGTGCCGGTGATCAGCACGTCGCCGGCATGCAGGGTCATGAACTCGCTGATCTCGGCGATCAATTGCGCCACGCTGCGCACGCAATTGGCGGTGTTGTTGTGCTGGCGCAGCTCACCGTTGACCCACAGGCGGATGCCCAGCGCATCGGGGTTGGCTACCTGCGCCGCTGGCACCAGTTGAGGCCCGAGCGGGCAGAAACCATCGCGGCATTTGGCTTTGACCGCCGGGCGGTAGTAGCTGTCTTCCGGCAGGCTGAATTCGTTGACGATGGTGTAGCCGGCCACGTGCTCGAGGGCGTTCTCGGCGCTGACGCGGCTGGCGTCCCTGCCCATCACCACACCCAGCGCCGGGCCTGGTTGCAGGCGTTTGACTGCCGCAGGGTAGGTGACGGCCTGGCCGTGGCTGTTGCGGGTATTCGGGGTCTTGATGAACAGCACCGGCTTGACCGGTGGCTGCTTGTACGGCGCTTCGTGGAAGGACGCCAGGTGCTGCTGCAGCAGGCCCTGATAGTTCAGGGCGACGCCGAACAGGCTGCCGCTGGCGACCTCGTGCAAGGCACGGCTCATGCTTTTCTCCTGCGATGGACGAAGCGCTCGGGGTGCTTCGCGGTGTTTTTGTTAATGTGTTAACGTTATATTTAATATGTTAACGATCGTCAAGGCGTGCGCCATCGTCCGGTGCTGCTACGATGGTTTCCCCGGCACGTTTCACCGCTGTGAGAACAACAATGAAAGAGCGACAGCCGATCCCCAACATCAACATCGGTCAGGTCTACGACCAGCGCTACAGCGACAGCGAGGTGCACTACGACCGGCTCGGCAACCTGGCCGGTTTCTTCGGCCGCAACATGCCGGTGCACCGCCACGACCGTTTCTTTCAGGTGCATTACGTGAAGACCGGCAGCGTGCGGGTCTTCCTGGACGAGCAGCGCTACCACGAGTCGGGCCCGATGTTCTTCCTGACGCCGCCGACCGTCCCCCATGCCTTCGTCACCGAGGCCGACGCCGACGGCCATGTGCTCACCGTGCGCCAGCAATTGGTCTGGCAACTGTTGCAGGCCGAGCCTGGGCTGATGGCCGGGCCGCGCCTGCCACCGGCCTGCGTCGCCTTGGGGCGTTTGCAGGGCCAGGCACGCGACGAGGCGCGGCGCCTGGAGCAGCTGTTCGACCTGTTGGGCAGCGAAATCGGCCATGGCCAGGCGGGGCAGGGCACGGCGGTACAAGACCTGGCGCGCCTGGTGATGATCAGCCTGCTGCGCCTGTGTGCCAATTCGCTGGAGGCGACGCCGGCGCGGCATGAAGACCTGCAGGTGTTCCACCGCTTCAACGAGCTGATCGAACACCATTACCTGGAGCACTGGGCGTTGCCGGCCTACGCCGACGCGCTGGGCGTGACCGAGGCGCGGCTCAACGACATTTGCCGACGTATCGCCGACCTGCCGTCCAAGCGCCTGGTGTTCGAGCGGCTGATGCAGGAGGCGCGGCGCCTGCTGCTGTTCACCGGCGGTTCGGCCAACGAGATCTGCTACCAGCTGGGGTTCAAGGACCCGGCCTACTTCAGCCGTTTCTTCCAGCGCCATGCGGGCATGGCGCCGGGTGAGTACCGCCAGCGCCAGGCGGCCTTGCGTTGAGCGGTGCATGGGGCGGCAGGCTCCAGGCCAGAGGCATGAAACCAATCGTGCGACCGTGGCGGAGGCGGGGAAATGGCGTTTTGCGGGAGGCGCTTGTACTTTTCACAGGTGCTGGACAGGGCGGGGTGAAATGGTTTTCACTTTATTAATATCTTAATAAAACGGCCTTTCGATCTGCCCCGATGACGACTCCACGACCTTCCCTGACCTTGACCCTCCTGCAAGCCCGCGAGGCGACCATGGCGTTCTTCCGCCCGGCGCTCAATGCCCACGACCTGACCGAGCAGCAATGGCGGGTGATCCGTATCCTGCGTCAGCAGGGTGAGCTGGAAAGCCACCAGGTGGCGGACCTGGCCTGCATCCTCAAGCCCAGCATGAGCGGCGTGCTCAAGCGCCTGGAGCGTGATGGCCTGGTGGCGCGGCGCAAATCGCCGGAGGACCAGCGGCGGATCTTCATCAGCCTGACCGTGCGCGGCCAGCAGGCGTTCCTGGCGATGAGCGAGGAGATGGAGCGCAACTACCAGGAGATCCAGCGCCAGTTCGGCGCCGACAAGCTGGAGCAGTTGATGGGGTTGTTGAACGAGCTGAAGAAGGTCAAGCCCTGAAGCCATGCACAGCCCCTGTAGGAGCGGCTTCAGCCGCGATGCAGACACCGCGGTCTGGCACCAGCGTTGCTGGTGATCGCGGCTGAAGCCGCTCCTACAGAGGGGGCGCGCAATCCGTGGGGCACGCGGCGAGCTGCAGCGAATCATCGAGAATCTTCAGCAACGACGCCGCCCGTCGCGCATACACCGCCGGGTTCGCATACAACAACTCCACATGCAGGCTGTCGATGATCCCCAGGTACGCATCGCCATACAGCTCCAGCTTGTTGCCATCGCTGCGCGCCCAGGCGTGGCGCGTTTGCAGCGCCTCGCAGAAACCCAGGCGGATCCGCTCCAGGTATTGCTCGAAGCCCCCGGTGACCATCGAGTGGATCGACGCGGGCGGCAGGAACGCCGTGCGCAGCACGAAGCGCAGGTTGGCCGAGGCGGCGTAGCGCTCGGCCAGGTGCAGCGGGTGCCAGTGCCCCGGCGCCTCCTTGCCGGCCGTCTCGTGCACGAAGCCTGCCTCGACGTAGGCGGTCTCATCGGCCAGCGCCCGTTCGAACGCCTGCACGAACAGCGCATCCTTGTTGGCGAAATGGGCATACAACGACGCCTTGCGCATGCCCGCCCGGGCCGCGATCTCGTTCAGCGACGAGCCGTCGTAGCCATGCGCGGCGAAATGCTCGACGGCGTGGTCGCAGATGCGCGCGGCGGAAGGGGAAAGGGTTTTCAAGGCGGTCACTCCGGGTTGACGCTGCAGTGCGAGGCGCTGATTGTCTGTGCCAGGGCGGCGCGGGTCAAACCGACGATGACTACTGCGGCGGCCGCCAGCAGCCAGGCCCAGGGCAACGGCCCCAGGGTCGCCAGGTAACCGGCCAGGGGCGTGGCGCTTGACGCGATGCCCAGCTGCAGGGCACCCAGCAGCGCCGCCGTGGAGCCTACATCGCGTTGTTGCGAGGACATCGCCAAGGCCATCAGCGTGGCTTCGCAAATCCCCAAGCCGAACAACGCCAGCGCCACCCCCGCCAGCAGCAGCGCCAGGCCGCCACCCGCCACGCCACCGGCCACCGCCAGCAGCGCGCCGCCGCCCATGGCCAGCGCGCCCCACCAGGCCACCCGGGCCACGCCGTGGCGCGTCACCCAGCGCCCGGACAATGCCGCACCCAGCAGGATGGCCACGCCGCAGGCGCCGAACACCAGGCCGAAGTGCGCGCTGGAAAGCCCGAAGTGCTGTTGATAGACGTACGCAGAGCCTGCGATGTAGGCGAACAGGAAGAAGAACACCGCCGACAGCGCCAGGGCAGGGCGCAGGAACGCGCCATCGGTAGCGATACGCGCATAGGCACGCCAGATCTGCCGAGGTGCCAGGCGTACCCGTTTCTCGGCAGGCAGGGTTTCGCCCAGCGCCAGGCTGGAATTGAGCAGCGTCAGCACGCCCAGGGCACCCAGCACCAGCATGATCGCCCGCCAGCCAAAGACGGTATCGACCACCCCGCCCAGGGCCGGGGCGAGAATCGGCGCCAGGCCCTCGATGGTCATCAGCAGGGCGAAGATCTGCGCCGCCCTTGCGCCCTCGGCGACGTCGCGCACCATGCTCATGATCACCACCAGGGTGAGGGCGCTGGCCAGGCCCTGTAGCAGGCGAGCGAGCAGCAGCGCTTCGAGCGTGGGGGCGGCCGCCGCGGCAAAGGCCGTGACACTGAACAGCAGCAGGCCGACCAGCAGGGGCCGGCGGCGCCCCAGCGCGTCCACCAGCGGGCCGAACAGCAGTTGCCCGATGCCCATGGCCAGCAGGAACACGGTGAGGGTGAGTTGCACCTGGGGGTAGCCGGTGGCGAAGTCGCGGGCCATCTCCGGCAGGCTGGCCAGGTACATGTCGATGGCCGAGGGGCCGAGGGCGCCGATCAGGGCAAGGGAGGCGGCGAAGCGCAGGTTGGAGGACTGCATCGAAGGGTATCCATTAAACGAAATATCAGCCTACCTATCGGTAGGTTGTGCAGGGTAAGGTGCTTTTCTCCAAGGGTCAATCCCGGCGCGGTCGCGACGGCGTCCACTTGCGCCCCAAATACAGCGTGGCCGCATGTTTAGCGCCACCGGTCCGATCCGCGCGGAATAAACCGAATCCGTACTTTTTGCCGTACTCCCAACCCATGTACGGCACAGCGCCGTGCATCCCTTCAGCGATATGAGGTTTTTGCAACCATGGCCAACAAAGACAGCAACATGACCGGTCGCGAGGACAGCCACAAAACCGGCAGCCAGGGTGGGTCGAAGAACCCTGGCAATTTCGCCAACGACCGCGAGAAAGCCGCCGAGGCAGGCCGCAAGGGCGGCCAGAGCACGGGTGGCGGCCAGCGCGACACTGAGTCCGGTCGCAAAGGCGGCCGTTCGTAAGCAAGGGCGTGCAGTGCCGGGTTCGCCTGGCACTGCGTAGTCCCGAAGAAGACGTGCCGCCTGGCGCTGATCAACCTCACCCGAAAGACCCACCACAGAATCGACAAGCGAGGTGCCTGCCATGGTGGCGCTGACCCGCGACACCGACCATACGGTGACCGCCCCGAACGCGAACCATGGACTGGCGCATCGATACCAGGCACTGCTGGAAGGGCACGACGCCCAGGCCGAGGCCAGGCTGGAAGCGCTGCTGCGCCACGTCAGCACACAGGACGACGACCTGCCTGAGCACCCCGACCAGTTTCCCGAATGGGCCACTGCCCGTGCCGCGCAAGTCGCCCGCGAGCATGCGGCCTATCTGCGGCAGCGGTGCCAGGGGGCGGGGCGGCGCTACTTCGCCACCCGCGCCCAAGCCTTGTGGTTCCTGCAGCAGGTAGCGCCGACCAAGGCGGTCGACGGCGCCTGGCTGCACGGCACCCTGCGCCATTGGCGTGACCCGCGCTTCCACGGGCTGATCCGCACTTACCTCGAAGAGCTGGGTGATGGAGACGCGCGTTGCAACCATGTGCTGGTCTACCAGCGCCTGCTCAGCCGTCTGGGTTGCCTGCAAGGGCTGCCATTGCCCTGCGAACGTTACCTGCAAGGTGCCGTGCAGCTCGCCTTGGGGCAGTACTGCGAACGCTTCCTGCCCGAAGTGATCGGCTACAACCTGGGCTATGAGCAACCGCCGCTGCATTTGCTCATCACCACGCACGAACTGGCCGAGCTGGGTATCGACGCCCATTACTTCCAGCTTCACGTCACCATCGACAACGCGGCCAGCGGCCACGCCCGGCGCGCGCTGGAAAGCTTGCGCCTGCTGCTGCCCAAGGAGGATGACGGCGCGTTCTACCGGCGTGTCCGCCACGGCTACCGGCTCAACGACCTTGGCATCGATACGCCGACGTTGATCACCTCGTTCGACCTTCAGGCCGAACTGCTCGCGGCCTTGGAGCGTAAGCGGGTGTTTGGCCAATTCATGCATTCGGACCGCTGTCGCCTCCAGGGCCGCACCGTCAACCAGTGGCTCGCCGAGCCGGGTTCAATCCCCGCGTTCCTCGATGCCCTGCAGGCGCAAGGCTGGGTGAGGCGTGACGCAGACCCCACGCAAAGCCGGCTGTGGACGCTGATCGAGGGCCCCACCGCCGCCATGTTCGGGGTGTTCAACGCCTATGAGAAGCAGCTTTGGCATGACTGGATTGCCGGCAGCTGGCAGGGCCGCGAGATTCGCCGGGTGCCGCCGGGCCAATGGGAGAACGCCCTGGCCCTGGATGATGAGCAGCCTGCAGGACAGCAAGGGTTCGATATCGATCAGTCCATCGAGGCGATGGCCGGCAACCACCATGCCTTGCCTCAAGGCTTGCAGGCCACCCGCGCCTACATCCTCGCCACGGGACTGGCCAGTGGAGGGCAGGGCTGATGCCGCTCGACCAGGATCAGGCCCAAGCTGACCAGGCCTTGCTGCAACTGGGTCGGCGGCTGCGCGCCGACGGCTACCGCTTCACCTGCGTGACCCCGGCCACCCAGGCCCGGGTCAATGGGCGACCCGAGGCGCAGCACGCACGCAACCTGCGTGATGTGTTCGGCTGGAGCCGGCCGTTCGCCCCCTCACTGATCAGTGCCGACGAGTTGGCACTGTCGACGGCGGCGGGCGTGCTGCTGAAGCAAGGTGACCTGTTGCGCAGCACGGTGCGTTGGTCGAGCCTGGACGACCTGCTGCTGGTTCATTCGGCCTGGCCCACCGATAGCCACGACGCGGTGTTCTTCGGCCCGGACAGCTACCGGTTCGTCCGGGCCATCCATGGCCATCTTCAACACTGTCCTCACCCGTTACGGCATGCCGTGGACATCGGCTGCGGCACGGGTGTCGGGGCCTTGTCGATTGCCCGGGCGGCCCCGCAGGCCCAGGTCACTGCCGTGGACATCAATCCGCTCGCCTTGCGCTACACGGCGGTCAACGCCGCATTGGCCGGCGTCGCCAATGTCTCGCCGCAAGCCAGCGACCTGCTGAACGGCGTCAGTGGCCACTTCGACCTGATAGTGGCCAACCCGCCCTATATGCTTGACGCCAGCGAGCGCGTCTATCGCCATGGCGGCGGCAGGTTGGGCGCCGGGCTGTCGCTGCGCATCGTCGAGCAGGCCTGCGAACGCCTGGTGCCCGGTGGCACCTTGCTGCTCTATACGGGCGTCGCCGTTGTCGACGCCCGGGATGCATTGCTCGACGCGCTCCGCCTGCGCCTGGCGGGGCCTGCGTTCAACTGGGTCTACGAAGAGCTCGACCCTGATGTGTTTGGCGAACAATTGCTCGAGCCTGGCTACGAGCAGGTCGAACGTATCGCGGCGGTGGCCCTGACGGTCACCCGCAACGGTTGATGTCGCCATGGCGCGGCCCTGGACGTTCGGCATCGAGGAGGAGTACCTGTTGGCCGACACGACCAGCGGGCAAGTGCTGGCCAGCCCTTCGCCGGCAGTGACGCGACGTTGCCGGGAGATGCTGGGGGCCACGTTCGCCGAAGAGATGTTCCTCAGCCAGATCGAGGTGGTTTCGCCGGTATTCGATAGCCTGCACCAGGCGCGAAGCTTCCTGGGCGAAAACCGCCAACGCCTGGGCGAGGCCCTTGGCGACTTCGGTGTCGGCCTGTACGGCGCAGCCAGCCATCCTTGCGCCCAGTGGCTGCGCCAGCATCCGCGTGGTACCGCGCATTTCAGGCAACTGTTCGACGACTACCGGCTGGTCGCCCGCCGCAGCCTTGTGAATGGCCTGCACGTGCACGTCGGCGTGCCGGCCGGCACCGACCGCATGCAACTGATCAACCGCGTGCTGTACTGGCTGCCCTTGTTCCTGGTGCTGAGCACCTCTTCACCCCTGTGGGGCGGGCAGGACACCGGCTACATGAGCTATCGACGGGTGATCTGTGGCGAGTGGCCGCACATGGGCCTGCCGGAACCCCTGGCCGACTGGCATGCGTACCAGCGCTACCGGGGGCTGTTGCAGCGCACCGGCGCGTTGGCCGAGGACGGCGACTTCTGGTGGGCGATACGGCCGTCGCGGCGTTTCCCGACGGTGGAGCTGCGCATCTGCGATGGCTGCCCGCGGCTGGAGGATGGGTTGGCCATCGCAGGCCTGTACCGCCACCTGGTGCAGCATGCCCTGGCGCGCCATGACGGCATGGCCGTCAGCCGCGAAATACGCTGGATCACCCAGGAGAACTACTGGCGCGCAGCACGGTACGGCCGTCGAGGGACGTTCATCGGTGCCGTCGACCAGCAACCGGTGAGCGCCGAGGGCTGGCTGGCGCAATTGCAGTCCTGGCTGCCGGCCGACAGCGCAGAGGCCGAACGCTCGTTCATGCAGGCTCGGCGCATCCTGCGCGAGGGCACCAGTGCCGATCGCCAGCGCGAGGCGTATGCGCTGGCGCGGGAGAACGGGCTAGCCGGCCGCGAGGCGCTGCGAGCGGTGGCCAGGCAGGTCATGGCCGAGCATTTTCCGGGTGCCGGGTTGCCACAGGGTGAAATCGAGTAAACCTTCGTTGCGCCGCGCAGTCAGTCCTTGTAAGAGCCCCCGTTCACGTGGGCCAGGGAGGTGCCTGATGAAACTCGTCTGTCTGGTGCGTGGCTGTGTGTGGCGCAGTGTCTCGACCCATGAGTTCACCGGGCTTGAATGCCAATGCTGCGAGCGCTGTGGCGCCCTGCGCTACCATCAGCCGTTCGATGCCTAGGCATCGAGCCTTTCACACCCCTTGCGCACGGCGTCGAGCAACGCATTCTTGGCCAGGGTGGAGCGCCCTGCGATACCCTGCTTGCGCGCCAGGTCCATCAACTCACGCTTGGTCATGTCTTCCAACCGCTGTTCGGGTCGGGGCACGCCGTGTCGGGTCGCCACAGCCCTGCGCGCCGATGACTGCCGTGCCTTTGCCTTGGCAGCCGGGCTTTTCCGTTGCCCCGAGCCACCCTTGCGCTCGCCACCGCCTGACTGCTTGTTCACGGTCGCCCAGGCGCGTGCTTGGGCTTCGTCCTCGGGAACACCCTTGGCTTCGTAGCTCTGCTCGATATGTTCGGCTTTGCGTTTCTGCTTTTCGGTGTATTTGTCTTTGTCTCCACGGGCCATGGCGGTTCTCCTTTGCGTCAGTGTTTGTCGAGGGCCGGCCCGGCTTGTCGGCGCAAAGCCCTGGCGCGCTTCTCGAGGATCAGGTAGGTCACCACCGCCAACAGCAGCGGGATCAGGTAGTACAGCGTTCGATAGCCCAGCAGCGCGGCGACCAGCGTGCCCTGGCCAAGCTTGCCGTGAAGCAGGGCGAGGAACACGGCCTCCAGCACGCCGAGCCCTGCGGGAATATGGGCGACCACGCCCGCCACGCAACTGATCAGCAACACGCCCAGCACGGACGGGTAGAACAGCGCAGGGGGGAGTAACAGGTGGATCAGCGCCGCCATCAGCGCCCAGTTGCTTGCGCCCAGGGCCACCTGGCACAACGCCAGGCGTAGGCTTGGCAAGGTGACTTCGTGCCCGTGCAGGTCCCAGGTGCGCCGCTTGGCGAAGGCACAGGCGAACAGGTAAGCCAATGCGACTGCCACCATCAGTACGCCGATCAGGCGCAGGCCGCCGGCGCCCACTGCCCAGCTTTCCGGCAGCCTGACCAAGCCAAAGGCGAACACCGTGCCGGCCAGCAGCAGGTAGCCCATCCAGTTGGTCAACAGGCCCAGGGTCAGGATGCGGGTGATGGTCGCGGTATCCAGGCCCAGCCTGCCGTACAAGCGATAACGCAGGGCCACGCCGCCAACCCAGGTGGTGAAGTTGAGGTTGAACGCGTAGCAGACGAACGCCACCGGCAGTACCTGGCGCGCCGGCAAGCGATGGCCGGTGTAGACGCGGGCCAGCAGGTCGTAGCTGGCGAACACCAGGTAGCTGCACAGGGCCAGCAGCAACCCCAGGGCCAGGGTCGAGGGCCGGTAGGCCAGCAGCGACTGGTGCACTTCGTTCCAGTCCAGGTTACGGGCCAGGGTGAACAGCAGCACCGGGATCAGCACCAGGAACAGCACGGTCAGCAGGCGTTTGCCCCAGGTCTTCCAGCGTGGCGTGGCCATCAGGTCTTGCCCCCGTGATAGTTGGCCGGGGCCTCGCTTTCGGGTTGCAGCGATTGCAGGCGTTGCCGGTGCGCCGGGAACCAGCCGGCGATACGCGGGAAATAGCGGGTGATGTGGAAGCCCAGGAAGATCAACGGTGCCCGCCACCAGTAGCCCCGCACCATGCGCTCCAGCGTCACGGCCTTGCAGTGCTGCCGGGTCAGTTCGCTCAAGTGACGGTGCAGGTTTTGGTTGAACGCTCGGTCGCGGATCACCAGGTTGGCTTCGAGGTTGAACGACAGGCTCAGTGGGTCCAGGTTGCTCGAGCCCACCGTGGACCAGTCATCGTCCACCAACGCCACCTTGCCGTGCAGCGGACGCTGGCAGTACTCGTGGATGCGTACGTTGTCGCGCAACAGGTAGTTGTAGAGCAGCCGCGAGAGCGCGCGTACCCAGCGCATGTCCGGTTGGCCCTGGAGGATCAGGGTCACCTCGACCCCGCGCCGAGCGGCGTTGCGCAGTTCGCGCAGCAGCCGGTAGCCGGGGAAGAAGTAGGCGTTGGCCACGACGATACGCTGCTTGGCCTCCCGGATGACCTGCAGGTAACAGACCTCGATATCGTTGCGATGGCGCCGGTTGTCGCGTTCCACCAGCATGGCGCTGGCCGGGCCTGCTGCGATGGGGGGCGGCGGGACCCGGCTGGCGGCATCCAGTACCGCTGCGAGCAGCCGGCAGGAGCAAGCGTGCATCTGGGCCACCACCGGGCCGACCACCTCCACCGCGTAGTCCTGCTTGGCCTGCGGGCCGAAGTCGGCAAGGTGGTCGGCGCTGTAGTTGAGGCCGCCGATGAACGCGCGTTGCCCGTCGATCACCAGGATCTTGCGGTGCAGGCGGCGGAACAGGTTGGTGCGCATGCCGGCCAGCCGTGGTTGCGGGTCGAACGCGTGAAAGCGCACCCCGGCCTCGGTCATCGAGGCGATGAAAGTGTCGGGCAGGTCCGCGGTGCCGTAGCCGTCCACCGCCACCTCGACCCGCACCCCGCGCCGGGCGGCGTCGATCAGGGCCTGGCGCAAGCCCTGGCCGACCTTGTCGTCGTAGATGATGAAGGTTTCCAGGAGGATTTCCTGGCGCGCCCGGGCCATGGCCTCGAACACCCGCGGGTAGTACTGCTCGCCGTTGATCAGCAGTTCGACATGGTTGCCTTCGCTCCAGGCCTGCTTCACAGGGTCACCTCCGCCACCAGGGGGGCATGGTCGGACAAATGTGTCCACGGGTAGCGGGACAGCACCCGGGCTTGTTCGGCGCACGCATTGCGCAGGTAGATGCGGTCCAGGCGCAGCAGCGGCAGGCGGGCCGGGAAGCTGCGCGGCGGCGTGCCGAAGGCTTCGAGCAGATGCCCCGACAGCCGCGCATCCGCTTTCAGACGCCAGTCATTGAAGTCGCCGGCGACGATGACCGGCTCATCCGGCGGCAGGTTGTCGAGCAACGCCAGCAGCAGGCCGACCTGGCGCTGGCGATGGTCTTCGCGCAGTCCCAGGTGCACGCAGATCGCGTGTACCGGCCCATGGTCTGGCACGTCAAGCTCGCAGTGCAGCAGGCCACGCTCCTCGTTGCCGTGGACCGACACGTCCAGGTTGACATGGTCGCGGATGGGAAACTTCGACAGCAGCGCGTTGCCATGGTCGCCATGGGGGTAGACCGCGTTGCGGCCGTAGGCGAACTGCGGCCACATGCTGTCGGCGAGGAACTCGTACTGCGGCGCCTCGGGCCAGCCAGGGTGGCGCGAGGCATGCCGCTGGTGGCTGCCATGCACTTCCTGGAGGAACACCAGGTCGGCCCCGGTGGCGCGCACGGCCTCGCGCAGCTCGGGGAGGATGAAGCGCCGATTGAACGGCGTGAAGCCCTTGTGCACGTTGAGGGTCATCACCGTCAGGCGTCGCACCTGGGTGTCGTCGATGGGGCAGGGGGTGGCCAAGGGTTTGTTCACGCAGTCTTCCCGAATTTTTCCAGGTGTCTTGGGTTGCGACCCGATGGTCGGCGGCCGGGTTCAGGGTGACGGACAAGCGGGCGGCATCACGGGGCGACAGGCTGGTTGGAACTTTGTCCCGCCATTGCCCCTCCACCGCAGGACGGAGCACGGGTTTACCGTCTCCCTGCTGTCGGCTGGGATGGAGAGAGGGCACACCATGAGATTCGACCGTTTCGCCCAATGGCTGGCCAACTGGAGCGGGCGCCCGCTGACCTTCGCCGTCGCCGTTTCGCTGATCCTGGCCTGGGGTGTCAGCGGGCCGCTGTTCGGTTTCAACGACACCTGGCAGCTGGTGATCAACACCTCGACCACCATCATCACCTTCCTGATGGTGTTCCTCATCCAGAACACCCAGAACCGCGATAACGACGAGCTGCACATCAAGATCGACGAGCTGTTGCGCACCACCCAGCGCGCCCACAAGGCCTTGCTCGACCTCGAAGACCTTGACCCCGCCGCGTTGCATGCCTTGCGCAAGCAGTACCAACGGATGGGGGAGCACGGTGCGCAGGCACCCGGCAGCGCGTCCGTGGACGACCCCTCGAAGGACTGACTCTGGAGAACGGCATGGCCAGGCACATCATCCACTACACCGGCCCGATCAATTCATCGACCTGCGGCAACCTGATCAACACCTGTTCGCGGGCCCTGCAACAGGGCGCGGACCTGCTGCAGCTGAACATTGCCACCATGGGCGGCGAATGCAGCTACGGCTTCACCCTGTACAACTTCCTGCTGTCGTTGCCCGTGCCGGTGCACACCCACAACCTCGGCACGGTCGAGTCGATGGGCAATATCCTGTTCCTGGCCGGTTCGCACCGCACGGCCTGCGCCTGCAGCAAGTTCCTGTTCCATCCGTTCCACTGGACCCTGCACGGCTCGGTGGACCATGCGCGCATGGCGGAGTACGCCATGAGCCTGGACTACGACCTGCGCCTGTATGCGCAGATCGTCGCCGAGCGCACCGCAGGCGCCGTCGAGGCACTGGATGTGCCGCGCTACCTGATGGCCCATCCCCGCATCCTCGACCCGCAGGAAGCCTTGGCTTGCGGGCTGATCCATGCCATCGACGACGTGCCCATCGAGGCGGACGCCACTCAGTGGAGCGTGCATGCCTGAACGTGTCGGACAATTTTTTTGAATTTTTACCGGCGACCGATGATCAATGAAGGCGTCATCCAAGGAGAAGAGGAGGGCCGCGAGCAATGCCAAGTCCCCAGCTGTACGTCATCGAATATTTGCTGCACAGCCAGCCGCGCAGTTTCGTCATCCGCCTGGAGCATCTGGACAACGCCGAGGCCTGGCACTGGGCCAGTTGCGATGCGGGCATCGGCATCATCCCGAAGTTCGGGCGCGAGAAGATCAGGAAAATGAGCCGGCCGATGGCCGAGCGCTATGGCATTACCGAGGTGCGCTGGCGGGTGTCGGGCAGCAAGCCGGCGGGGGCGTTGTAGCACGCTTGCAAGCCGCTCTGTAGGAGCCGGCTTGCCGGCGAACATAGGCACCGCAAATGCCCTGGATCGAACCAGGCAATCCTGGATGGGATTGCCTTTCTGGCCTGGAAATAAGATTTAACCCCTTTCCTGTACTCCCTTTCCCAAACATACTCCCGCCGCCTTTTTTCCGTTGCGGTCGTTCTGCCACGGCTCTAGTCTCGGCGGGTCGCTTGAATCAGCGACCGGCTTTGACAGGCCGCTCTGAACAGACCGCATGGCCTTGCCGTTATGGCAGCTGTGCGTGGGGCACCTCGTGTGCGCCGGTTTCTGGTCTTGTTCACCGGTCTGTCAACCCATGTACAGCTGCCACCTTCTTGTTTGACAGCAGGCTGTGGTAGTCCTCATTCACGAACAGGGCTATGACCATGCTGAAGATTGTTCCCGATCCACCCCATCACCCTCACTCCCTCGAAGACACCCTTATCCAGGCCACCGAGTACGCCCTGTGCGCACTGACCGTGGCCCATCAGGCCGTGCACGCCCAGCCCAGGTCACCAGCCACGATTCTGATGATGGCGTCGATCCACGAAGTCGAATCGCTGCGTGTGCTGCTCGAATCGGCGTTGATCCAGGTGCAGATGTCGGCACAGCCGCAGGCGCTGCACTAGGCCCTTGCCGGCCCTGTTCGCCGGCAAGGCCGGCTCCTACGAAAAACGCCACGCTCCACCTGTAGGAGCCGGCTTGCCGGCGAACAGGGCCCGCCCAGGCCCCCACCACTTCAGGGAGAAAAACAATGACCACAGACGACACCACCCCCAGCACCACAGCAGGCAAAACCAAGTTCTACCAAGGCGAAGGCCAGACCGCCCCGCTGTTCTGCATCGAACCCGGCATCCCCTGCCAGCACGCCCGCGAACAGGCCTCGGAACTGATGGGCTGCGTGCGTGACCTGACCATTGCCGGAATCATGGAAGAAAAGCCGCAACTGCTCTGGGCGTCGTATTACCTGAGCGCGCTGGCCAAGGCACTGATGGATGATGCGGAGCTTGGTATGAGGCTCTAAGGCCAGAACAGCTCTACCCTAAGACGCGATACCTCACGGGGCGGCAGGCGTCGCCCCCACTGTCGTTTTGCTTGACCTGTTGCAACTGACGCCGGACGCTGAAGGACTTGAGCCTACGCTCCATTCTGGGCTGCGTACTTGGCTTAATGATGTGTGTTCGCAACTATCACCGTAGACCAAGATCAGCCCTTCTTCATTTTTTCTTATGGATCAAAGAGTTGGTTGCTAAGTAAGTGCCATTCAAATCCGTCCCCTTTTCGCTCCATGCGGTATAGTGCATGACAGGTGTGCGATCTTTGCAGTTAATGGTTGTCTGTTGTTGTGGAATTTAGCTCTTCCATAAGCCTTTCTACTTCACGCTTTAGTTGTTCCTGGTCATATTCATAGTCTTCGCGTAAATCGACGTCTTCACAATACATATCGGCTGCGCAAAAGATACTGGATAAGCATTCGCTCAGTGCCGAGGCGTCTCCTAGAAGAGTTTGGTTGTCTCTTTCGATTTTCCATAGCTCCATATATGCTTCGGAAAATACTGTGGCGGATAGCCGGTCGTGTATAAATGATCTTGCGAACTCTAGTAGTGTGAGGCTCATCGCAGGACTCCGTTCTTAAAGAAATTGTCGTATTGCTGCGTTCCTGGTACAAGCTTGAATCCGGTGACAAAGCTCCCGCCGTTATCAACTATGACCGCATTGTTTGTTGAAGGGTTGAAGTATACTTTTGAATCTTTCACAAAGCCATATGTACCCATCTGTACTGTAGATTTTGAGGTCATGTGCTCGTTAATGGCTGATTCAAACTGGCTGAGAGTCTCCGGGTTTTTCTTTGTTGTTACTACCCCGAAGTCTGGTGCGTGTTTGAATTTTTTATCCAGTTGTCTACGGCTTATGCTAAGTGTTTCGGGCTCGTTGTTGTTGCTTGTGGATTTAGAGGCGCACTTATTGCAGTTTTCTGTAGGGCTTAGTCCATAAGGATCTACCCAATATGTTGGATTGGGTGTGTACGTGAATAGGTTGAGGCCGCCTCTGTAGCTGATTGGGTCTTGGCTAACAAATCTCCCTACATTCGGGTCGTAGTATCGATGCCGGTTGTAGTGCAGCCCAGTTTCCTGATCGTGGTATTGACCCTGGAAGCGAATCGGGTTGCCCAGGCCCTGCTGTTTGGCCCACGCCGAGCGCTCTTCACGGACTTCACCCCAGGCCTTGTACTGCCCCGCCCAAGCGACATTGCCCTGTTCATCGGTCAGCTCCATCGGCGTACCGAGGTGATCGCAGTGGTACCAGGCGATCGCCTCGAACGGCTGTGGTTTCACCTCGGTGTGCCACAGCGGATCCTGATCGAAGTCGTACTCGCGCTGGCTCCAGTCTGGTTGCTTGTGCAGGCGGATCGGACTCTTGCGCAGAGCCTGGGCGACCGGCACAAAGCTGTTTGGCTCGTACAGGTAATGCACGGTGCGCCCGGTGTCGCCCTCGTCGCGTGGCGGTGAGCTTTCCCAGGCCAAGGTGTCGCCATCCCAGCCGAACAGGGTGAAGCCACAGCCGAGTTCGCGTTGACGCTTGGCCCGTTGCAGCTGGTTCCAGCCGGTGCCTGCTTCCGGGCGGTCCCAGAAGTGCGCCACCGAATGCTTGTGCAGGCGCCGGCCCAAGGCGTCGTAGCTGTAGTCGACCTTGAGTTTGTCATCGTTGTAGCTGGCCAGCCGGTCGAACAAGTCCCAGGTAAAATGCGCGTGCGAACCGTTGTGCAGGCGGTGAATCAGGTTGCCGCGTTCGTCGTAGCGGTAATGGGTGCCGGCGTACTCGCGCAGCAGGTTGTCCATCAGCTTGTTACGCCGTGCATCGGCTTCCAGCGGACGGTTCAGTTCCTGGGTTTTCTGGTCCAGCAGGTTGCCGGCTGGGTCGAAGGCAAAGGTTTCCACGCCCAGGCGGCTGGTGGCCTTGAGCAGGCGACCGACGGGATCGTACTGGTACTCCAGCTGCCCCCGACGGCTGTCGTGGATGTTGCTCAATTGCCCTGCGGCGTCATAACGGTACTGGCGCTTGAGCAGCGTGGACTGGCTGTCATGGCTGCCGAGCAGTTGTTCCTGCAAACGCCCGGCCGGGTCCCAGGCCTGGGTCTGCATCAGCTTGTTGCCCTGATGCCGCACCACCTCGCGGTGCAGGTCATCGCGCTCGTAGGCCAGCATCTCATGCTGGTCGAGGGTCATGCCGAGCAAGTGGCCGTTGCCGTAGGTCAGCCAGCTGACCTTGTGGCCGTCCGGGCGAATCGTGCTGACCCGCTGGTTGAGCGCATCGTATTCGTGCTGCCACACCGCAACCATCGGCGTGCCCGTGGCCAGGTAGTGCTGGTGCTCGCGGGTCAGGTTGCCGGCTTCGTCGTGGAACCATTGCAGCTTGCTGGCGGCGTTGACCGCCTGGATCAGTTGGCCGTTGCCGTCATAGGCGAAGCTTTCGCTCTGGCTTTGGTTCCCTAGACGGGCGGTACGCTCAGCGAGGCGGCCCATCGGGTCGAAGGTCAGCTCGATACGGCGCTGGCCGACTTGGGTCGAGGCGAGGCGGCCGCTATACGGGTCGTACTGGTAGCGCGTGACCAGGCCATCGAAGCCAGTTTCTTGCAGCAGCCGACCGACCGGGTCGTAGAGGAAGGTGGCCTTGCTGGTGTTCTCGTTTTCCAGCCCGATCAAGCGGCCGAGCTTGTCCCAGCGGTAGCGCAGGGTGTGCTCGTTGGCGTCGACGCGTTCGCTCAGCAGGCCGACCGCGTTGTAGGTCCAGGTGGTACAGCGATCAAGCGCATCGACATGCGCCAGCAGACGCCCTTCGGCGTCGTAGTTGAAACGCTCCTCGGTCTTGTCCGGGTGGGTGACTTTGGCCAGTTGCCCGGTCTGGTACTCATAGGCGGTCGTGTGGCCGGCCGCATCGGCGAAGGCGATCAGCTGGCCGAAAGCGTTGTACGTCCACTGGCTGGTCTTGCCCGAGCAGTCGGTGTACTCAAGCAGTTGTCCGGCAGCGTTGTAGGCGAGTGTCTTCTCGTTGCCCAACGCATCCTTGATCGCCTTGACCAACCCGGCCGGGGTGTAGGCGAACTCGGTCTTGTGGCCCAGCGGATCGATGCTCTCGACCAGGTTGCCGCGCTCGTCGTAGTCGCGTAGCCACAGCCCGCCCTCGGCATCACGCAGCTTGATCGGCTGGTCGTGATCGTCGTAGGCGTAGTGCACCGTGCTGTGGTCGGCGCGGATGTGCTGCAGCAGGTTGCTGCGCTCATCGTAGGTGTAGCGGTCCTGGCTGCCGTCGGGGTGGACGTGGCGGATGACGTTCTTGCGTTCATCGCGGAACAGCCATTCCTCACGGCCGTCCGGGTGGATCAGGCGGTAGGTGTAGCCCAGGGCGTCGTAGTAGTGCCAGGTTTCCTGGCCGTGGGCGTCGGTGACATAGGTCAGGCGGATGTTCGGGTCCCAGGCCAGGCGGGTCTCGAAGCTGCCGTCGTCGGCCCACTCGTGGATGGCCTTGGCCTGCGGGCCGCTGCCGTCCCATTCCAGGTTGATGCCGCGCCCGGTGCGGTCGGTGTAGCGGGTGATCAGGTGCTGGCGGTACTGGTACTGCCAGGCGGCGCCGTGTTCGTCCTGGGCGGCGATCAGGTCGCCGTGGGTGTCGTAGTGATAGGCGCACAGCTGGCGCAATGGCGTGCCATCGACCACTTGCCACAGGCCCTGGATATGCCCATGGTCGTCGAGCAAGGTGCCCAGTTGCAGGTGGACCTTTTCGGGATCGTTGTCGGAATAGGTGTTGATGTCCGACAGCACTGGCCGGCCCTGGAACTGGTGCTCGTAGTGCAGCATTGCCCCGGCGCCGCTGCGCAGATGGATGTGCGTCAGGTAGAAGCGGTCACCCTGGCGGGCATAGGTTTCGCGACGGTCCAGGCCACGCAACAACACCAGTTGCTGCTCGGCAGTGCGCACCAGGCTGACGTACTCGATCGGGTCGTAGTGCGGCTTGCCGACCTTGGGCAGCGGGTAATCGTGGCTGCGGCCGTCGCTGTCGTGGAACACCACGCCTTTTTCCACGACATCGAGGCAGGTGGTGAATTCGGTGATCCAGCGAGCGCCGAGCGAACCTTGATCGAGGGCCGCCAGCCGCGAGTTGTACACCCGCGTCCAGTTGACCGGGAACGGCCCGGACAGACTGAAATCCTGATGGGCCAGCGTCTCGTCGCCAAGCACATGGCCGATGCTGAACCCGGTGCAGGCGCAGGGCCCGTTCTTTCCGGGCTTGGGCTGCTTGTTGGCGCGGACCTGGCTGCGCACCACCTCGGTCGGCCCTTCGGGGTGGATATGCCGGGCCTGATGAGTGACGCCGGGACGGATGGCGACGGCCATGCCCGGGCGGCGCGGGTTGGCCAACACGGTCTCGAGCAGGCGGGTCAGCAACCAGGCGATGCTGTTTTCCATACCCGCGCTGCCCAGCGCTTCCAGGCGCCGGGGCACGACTTTGGCCAGGTCCTCGAGGGTGCGCACCAGCGGCCCGAGCAGGGTGTCCAGCTCGCCGCTGAAGTGGCGGGCGACGCTGTTGTAGCCGTCCTTGAGGCTGCCCTCGGTGGCATTGGCCAGGGCCGACAAGGCCAGGCGCCAGGCGTCGGTCTCCAGGGCCGAGTCGTACAGCGCCACCTGGGCCATCTGCGCGCGGGCCAGGCGGTGGCTGCTGGCGGCATCCAGGTCGCCACGGGCGGCGGCGCTAATAGTCTTTGCCAGGCTGGTGAACAACTGGCGCGCGGTGTCGGCAGCGGCGCTGAGCATGGCCGGCAACTGGGCCAGGGCCTCGCGCACGTAGTGCTCCAGGGCGCCGCGGATATTGGCGTGCAGGTGGCCGTCGATGATTTCCAGGATCACCGCGCCGATGTGCGCGCCGGGGCGGCGACGCAGGGTCTGGCGGGTCAGTTGCAGCACCGGGCGCAGCACCGTGCGGGCGCGGGACAGGCCGGGTGGATAGGGGACGATGCCGATCAGGTTGATGCCCAGGCTGACCCACACCAGCGGGTCGGGGGAAGGGCTTTCGACCAGTTCGAGGATGTCGATCAGCGCGTCCATGCAGGACAGGGCGTTGGCCATCACCGGCACGCTTTCGGCGGCCTGGCGCAGCAGTTGCAGGTCGACCAGGCCGTAGCTGATTTCCCGCAGCCAGTGGTCTACGGACGCGGCGGTGGCGCCGAGGTCTTCGCTGAGGAGGGTGTCGAGGGGGCAATGGCGATCTGGATTTCGCGCGTGGTGGGCGCGGCAACGACGGGTGCGGCAGACATCGTGAAAGGGCCTTCCTAGGCGGGGGACCTTGAGGTCCCGGGTGGTCCGTGAGGGCGAAATGATACTAAGGCGGGGGTGGATCGGCCATGGGGGAAACCCTGAGGTCTCTGTAGGAGCGGCTTCAGCCGCGATGCAGGCGACGCGGTGCCCGGCACCCGCTGCGCGGGTGATCGCGGCTGAAGCCGCTCCTACAGGGGAACGCGCGTAGGAGCCGGCTTGCCGGCGAACCGGGTCCGACGCGGGACCGTGGTGCGGCCTTCGCCAGCAAGGCTGGCTCCTACAGGTACTTCAGTTACCTGAATATTTCACGGCCGCCGCCGTACGGGTCGGTACGTTGAGGGTCTTGAGCAGCGACGACACATGGATGCGCACGGTAAACGGCGAGATATCCAGCTCGCGGGCGATTTCCTTGTTGGTCTTGCCCTGGGCAATCAGGCGCAGCACGTCGTGCTGGCGGTGGGTCAGCTGTTCCAGCTCGCTGTCGGCCCCCTCCTGATGCAGCAGGCCCGACGGCGCATACCTGACCACCACCTCGCCTTCGCGCACGGCGAGCAGGGCGGCGCCGATCTCCTCGGGGGTGAGGCTCTTGCCGATAAAACCGTCGGCCCCGGCGGTCATGACGGCGTTGATGACCTCGGGATCGTCGACCATGGAGAGCACCACCAGTGCCGTGCGCGGCAGCTGCTGGCGCAACTCGGCGAGGCGGGCGATGCAGGTCAGGCCGGGAAAGCGCAGGTCGAGGATCAGGGTGTCGGGCGCTTCGCCCTGGGCGACGAGGCGGAGCACGTCCTGGAGGGTGCCGGCCTGCTCGACCTCGGCTTCGGGCAGCAGGCGCCGCACGGTGCTGGCCATGGCGTCCCTGAACAGCGGATGATCATCCGCCACGATGATGCGGCAACTCACGTCGTGAAACTCCCTGTCTTGCGACACATGTTAACTTAGCAGGGTTGGACCGCCGTTTCCCCCGGCTGTTCGCGAAGATGCCGACTGGCGCACAAGGACGTTACCCATGAAGTTCGAGAAGAACAACGAACTGGACCAGGCCAACCTGCGCATCATCGTCGCCTCATGCGCAATCAGCTACGTGGCCCTGCTGGGCTTCCTGCCGGGCCGCTCGCTCGCCACCTACCTGCCGGTACTGCTCTACTACGCGGCCTTCGTGGTGGTCTCGGTCGCCATGCGCCAGGCCATCAAGCGCTGGCCCGGGCATTACCCGGCGCGGCGGATCTTCGGCATGCTGGGCGACTACACCGGCACCTGTTTCGGTTTGGTGGTCGGTGGCGAGACCGCATTGCCGTTGTATGCGGTGATGGTGTGGATCAACCTGGGCAACGGCATGCGCTTCGGCTCGCGCTACCTGGCCATCGCCACCGTGCTGGCCCTGGGCGCGCTGGTGGCGGTGTGGTGGTTCACGCCCTACTGGCAGCAGCAGCCGTTCCTGCTGCCGATGCTGCTGACCACCAGCACGCTGATCCCGTTCTACGCCCACCTGCTGCTGGAGCGCACGCGCAAGGCCACGGCCCTGGCCGAGGCCGCCACCCGCGAGAAATCCCGCTTCCTGGCCCAGGCCAGCCATGACCTGCGCCAGCCGATCCACTCCATCGGTCTGTTCACCGCCTGCCTGCGCGAGGCGCGCCTGGGCGACGAAGAGCGGCGTCTGGTGGACAGCATCGACCGCTCGCTGCTCAACGTCTCGCAGCTGTTCCGCTCGATCCTCGACCTCTACACGCTGGACAACGGCCGGGTGCAACCAAAGTTCGAGACGTTTGCGGTAGATGGCTTCTTGCGCGAGCTGCTGCGCCAGAACGCCGAGGCGGCGCGCTGGGCGGGGGTGGAGATGCGCCAGGTGGCCAGCCGGCACTGGACCCGCGCCGACCCGGGGATGCTGGCGACCATGGTGCAGAACGTGCTGTCCAACAGCTTCAAGTACGCCGCCGGTCGGCCGTTGCTGGTGGGGGTACGGCCCAGTGGCGAGGGGCTGGCCATCGTTATCTGCGACCAGGGCCGGGGAATCGCAGAGGAGCACCAGGGCAAGGTGTTCGAGGAGTTCTACCGGGTGCGCGAGGACCGCGACAAGGACGTCGAGGGCGTCGGCCTGGGGCTGTCCATCGTCCAGCGCCTGGGCCGCCTGATGGGGATGACGGTGAGCCTGCGTTCACGGCCTGGCCACGGCACCACCGTTTGCCTGAGTGGCTTACCCAGGGCTGTGGCGCAAGTGCCGAAGCCGGCCATCGACCCGGCTTTGCAGGCGGGGTTGCTCACCGGCTTGCGCGTGTGCCTGGTGGAGGATGACCACAATGTCCTGCAGGCCACCTGCGCGCTGTTGCAGCGTTGGGGCTGCGCGGTGCAGGCGCATGATTCGGCCGAGGGGCTGGCCAGTGACTGTGACGTGATCGTCGCCGACTACGACCTTGGGCCGAAGGCCACCGGCATCGATTGCATCGACTACCTGCGCGCCCAGCGCGGCTGGGCGGTGCCGGCGTTGATCATGACCGGGCACGATATCGACCGGTTGCAGGCGGCGTTGCAGGCGCGGGGCATCGCGGTGCTGGCCAAGCCGGTGCGCCCCGCCGAGCTGCGCGCGGCGCTGCGCGGGCTGCGAGGGGTGACGCCCGAGCCTAGCCGCGACGGCGCAGCAGCGCGATGAAGAACAGCCCGCCGATGGCCGCCGTGGCGATGCCGATCGGCAGGTCCTGAGGGGCGATCAAAGTGCGCGCGCCCATGTCGACCCAGACCATGAACAGCGCCCCCAGTAACGCGCAGGTCGGCAGCAGCCGGCGATGCTCGGCACCGACCAGGCGCCGGGCCATGTGCGGCAGCATCAGGCCGACGAAGCCGATGGCGCCGGACAGCGACACCAGCACCCCGGTGAGCAGCGCGGTGCCGACGAACACCTGGGCGCGCACGCGGCGGGTGTCGAAGCCCAGGCTCACGGCGGTCTGCTCGCCGCTCATCAGGGCATTGAGCGCCCGGGCCAGGCTCATCAGCAGGAGGAACCCGGCGAGCACCGCCAGGGCCGGCAGCCACAGCAGCGACCACTGCGCCAGGCCCAGGCCGCCGAGCATCCAGAACATCACCGAACTGGCGGCATGGGGGTCGCCGGTGTAGAGCAACAGGTTGGCCAGCGCCATCACCACGAACGACACCGCCACGCCGGCCAGCAGCAGCCGTTCGCTGTCCAGGCGGCCACGGCGGCTGGCCACGCCCAGCACCAGCAGCATGCAGCCCAGGGCGCCGAGGAACGCCGCCAGCGGCAGGCTCAGCACGCCGGCGAAGGGGCCGAGGAACAGCACCACCAGCACGGCGCCGAGCACGGCCCCGGAGCTGACCCCCAGCAAATGCGGGTCGGCCAGCGGATTGCGCGTCACCGCCTGCAAGGCGGCGCCTACCATGGCCAGCCCGGCGCCCACCAGCGCGCCAAGCAGCACCCGTGGCGCGCGGATCTGCCAGACGATCTGCTCCTGGCCACGGCTGAAGCCGCCAGCGTCGGCGAGCCCTGCCTGTTTCAGGGCGATGTCCAGCACGTTGGCCAGCGGCACCTGGGCCGCGCCGAAACCGAGCGAAACCAGGCAGGACAGCAGCAGGGCGGCCACCAGCCCGACGAGCAGCAGCCGGTAGGCCGAGGGGCTGCGCAGCGGCATCACGGCCGTGCCTGCGCGAACAGTTGCGGGTGCAAGGCGCCGGCCAGCCGTTCGATGGCATCGGCGTTGTCCACCGAGGGCGTCACCTGCAGGTAGGACAGCACCACGAAGCGGCGCTCGCGGATGGCTTTGACGTCGGCCAGTGCCGGGAGCTGGAGCAGGAAGTCGCGCTTCTGCTGCCAGGTGGTCGGCCCATAGTCGACGATCGCGATGACCTCGGGGTCGCGCTCGACGACGCTTTCCCAACTGACCTCGGTCCAGCTGGCCTGCACGTCGGCCATCACGTTGTCGCCACCGGCCGCCGCGATCAGCGCCTGGGGCATGCCCAGGCTGCCGGAAGTGGTGGGGCGGTCTTCGCCGCTGTCGTAGAGGAACACCTTGGGGCGCTCATGGACGTTGGCGAGGGTCTTGGCAACCCCGGCGACACGCTGGCGCAGCTCGGTAATCAGCGCTTGTGCCCGTGGGGCCACGTCGAAGATGCGCCCGAGGTTGTCGAGGTCGGTGTAGAGGTCGTCAAGGCTCGCCGGGTGCCGGGGCATGATCCGCGAGCACGACTCGCTCAGCTCGTACACCGGGATACCGAACGATGCCAGGCGCTGCGGGGTGAGTGTCCCGCCAACCTCCATGCCATAGCCCCAGCCGGCGAACAGGAAGTCGGCGTCCACGTCCAGCAGGTTCTCCACCGATGGGTAGCGTGGCGCCAGTTCCGGCAGGCCCGTCAACGCCTGGCTCAAGGTAGGGTCGAGGGTCTTCCAGCCGCTGATGCCGCTGTAGCCGATCATCCGCTCGCGCAGGCCGAGGGCCAGGAGCATGCCGGTCAGGTTGATGTCGTGGCTGACCGCCCGTTGCGGTGACTGCTGGAAGGTCACCGTGCGGTCGCAGCTGCGCACATTCACGGGGTAGTCGCTGGCCGCCGCCATAAGGGGCAGGGCGGCGAGCAGGGTAAGTAGCGATCGCTTCATGCGGGGCTGATCCAGGTGATGCGCGGGTGATGGGCCAGGGGGTGGCGGTCGACCAGGGCGCGGGTGCCGAAGACCTCGGCCAGGCACTGCTCGGTCAGCACCTCGGCGGGTGTGCCGCCGGCTTTGATGCGGCCTTGCTCGATGACGTACAGGCGGTCGCAGAAGGCGGCGGCCAGGTTCAGGTCGTGGAAGCTTGCCAGCAGGCCCAGGCCGGTGCCGCGCAGGTGCTGCAGCAGCGCCAGCTGGTAACGTGGGTCAAGGTGGTTGGTCGGCTCGTCCAGCACCAGCAGGCGCGGTTGCTGGGCCAGGGCCCGGGCCAGCAGCACGCGCTGCTTTTCGCCGCCGGACAGGTGGGCGAAGCCTTGCTCGGCGCGGTCTTCCAGGCCCAACTGGCGCAAGGCGGCGTCGATGGGCGCCGGGTCGCCATCGCCATCGAGCCAGCCCAAGTGCGGCGTGCGGCCCATGGCGACGACGTCGCGCACACTGAGGCCGAAGTCCTCGGGGAACTCCTGCAGCATCACCGCGATACGCTGGGCCACCCAGCGCGGCGGGCGTTGCCAGACATCCTCGCCATCGAGCAGCACACGCCCGGCCTGCGGGCGGTTGAAGCGGTAGGCGCAGCGCAGCAGGCTGGTCTTGCCGCTGCCGTTGGGGCCGATCAGGCCGACGAACTCGCCGGGGCGCACTTCGAGCGTGACATCGTCGAGCAGGCGCGGCTCGCCGGCAGCCGGTGACCAGTGCAGGCGCTCGATGCGCAGGAGGGGTGAAGACATGCAAACGCGCCCGTAGCGAGAAAGTGAAGCCCGGCGAGGTGGACGCATGAAGGCATTGCAGGCAGCGGGCCGCCCCAAGACCGGCACGCGCCCGCCCACCGCGGGAGTTGCCAAACAGAGGTTGCAGGCCGGTCTCCGGGCTTGCGAGAGGGGCGGGCATCCACCTTCCCATGCCGGCGGCACAGTGGTCTGTCGAATGCCTTGCTCGCTTACCGTTGCGGGGGCAGCGCCGGACTTCTCGCGTGGAGCGAGGCACCGGCTTCCCGTTTAACCCCTGGCACGGCGGCCAGGGACACCTGAAACAAGGGGCGCATCTGAGCATTTATGCGCGGGCGAGTCAATCAAGGTGACGCGCAGCCTGGCGGTCGTATTGCTGCTGGGCCAGCTGTATCGCGGGCATGTTCGCCTCCGCCCAGCGTGCCAGGCGCTCGACCGTGTCGCCCAGGGTCGCGCCCAGTTCGGTCAGCGCGTACTCGACCGTGGGCGGCACGGTGGGATGTACTTCACGTTCGATCAGCCCATCGCGCTCCAGGCGCTTCAGGGTTTGCGCCAGCATTTTCTGCGAGATCCCGGCCATGTCCCGGCGCAGTTGGTTGAAGCGGATGCGTTCACCGGCGCTGAGGCGGTCGATCAGCAGCAGTGCCCATTTGTCCGCCAGGCGGTCGAGCAGCAACCGCGCGGGGCAGGCGGGGGCGAATACGTCGTAGGCGGGGCATTCCCGGTAGTGGGCCATACGGGGGTTACTCCAGGGTGACCAGGTGAGTGAAAAGTGCCTTCTTGAGGGCTTGGCGCCGACTGGATAGGCTTGTCTGCATGGTTCGCGGCCGCGCCATGCCTTCTCTGACGACACATTAAGGAAATGAACATGAACACCGAATCCAAGGCTTCGGGGCTGCGTGCCGGCCGTTGGTTGACCGCCCTGGCATTGGCTGCGACGGCAAACCTGGCCAATGCCGGCGAACTGGTTGCGCCAGCCGTGTTGGTGGTCGACCACAGCCTGCCCAAGGCCCAGCTTGAGCAGCAGATCCTCGCCGCCCGGCGCTACGACACGTTCTGGAACACCGGCGACGAAGCCCTGGCCCGCGCCGCGCTGGCCGTGGACTTTCGCGACAACACCCTGCCGGCGGGACGGCCGCAGGGTGTCGAAGGTCCGCTGAAAGCCTCGAAGTCCTTCCGTGGGGCGGTGCCGGACCTGCGCTGCGAGGTGCTGCAGATGATTGTCGCCGGTGACCGGGTTACCGCGGCCCTGCGCTTTACCGGGCATTTCACCGGCAAGCTGGGCGAGCGCCAGGGGCAGGGCGAAGCCATCGACTTCATCGCGATGGACATCTATCGCATTGCCGATGGCCGCATTGCCGAGGACTGGCACCTGGAAGACAACCTGACCTTCCTGCAGCAGGCCGGGCTGGCTGCCCACTGAGTTCAATCAATCGAAGACCCTGGCCGGGTTGAGCGGCGCATTGCCCTGGGCCAGGGTCCAACGGGCGATCTCGTCCTTGCGCAGGAAGGCCACGCCTGGATGGGATTTGGCGTAGGCGATGAACTGGTCGAGGGCGCGCGCCACGGTTGGCGTGCCGCCGATGCGGTCGTGGGCCGACAGCGACATCAGCCGGCGCCGTTGGCGGCCTTCGGCATACAGCACGTCGAACTCGTCCTTGAGCTCCTGCAGCAGGGCGGCGCCGGTCATCGCGGTGGAACCGGCGATGCGGCCGATATCGTTGTTGCGCAGGGTGTAGGGCACCACGACGAAGGGTTTGCCGCGCACCGGGGTAATCGACGGTTCGTCCCGCGACAGGTCGTCGATGTGGTACAGGAAGCCCAGGTCCTGGAGGATGTTCAGGGTGTCCCGGGAGTGGCGCATCCAGAACGCGTTGAAGCCCACCGGGCGCTGGCCGGTCACCCGTTCGACGATGGCCGAGGCCTGTTCGTAGTGACGGCGTTCCTCGGCGGGCGTCAGGCTGTATTGCGGTGCCCAGTACAAGCCATGGGCCGCGGCTTCGTGGCCGCGACGCACCACTTCGGCGGCAAGCTCCGGGTAGGCTTCGACGGCCTTGCCGACCATGTGCGAGGTGACCTTGATGCCATGCCGGTCGAACAGGTCGAGCAGGCGTGGCACGCCTTCCTGCGGGCCATAGCGGTACCAGCTGGGGGCAATGGTGTCCGGGTAGCGTGCGTCCAGTGGCGGGAACGGGCTTTCGGCGTGGGCGGGCTGGCTGCCCGACTCGAACTGCAACGAGATCGAGATCACCAGTTGCGCGCCGTTGGGCCAGAACGGCCCGCCACCGCCCGCCGGGGCGGGGCTGTTGCGCGGTGACGTGGCGGCGCCACTGGTCAGCACCGCGCCTGCGGCCGCTGCGGCGATGCCGCCGACGAGGGTGCCTTTGACGAAGTCTCTTCTGCTGGTCATCGATGGTCTCCCGATGGTGTGGGTTTGGGAGGCGCCAGTGTAATTAGTGGTGAAATCGCCAATAATCAGGCGATAACCAAATACATATTTCGGAAAAATCGAAGACCATGCTGGATAACCTGGCGCTGTTCCTGGCCATCATCGAGAAAGGCAGCCTGTCGGCCGCAGGCCGTGAACGGGGGCTGTCGCCGGCGACGGTGTCCGAACGCCTGGCGGCCCTGGAGGCCCATTACGGCGTGGCGCTGCTCACCCGTACCACGCGTTCGCTCAACCTCACCGATGAAGGCCGCGTATTGGCCGATGGCGCGCGGCGCCTGCTGGCGGAGGCCGACGAGTTGGAGGGGCGTATCCGGCATGGCAGCGAGAACATCGCCGGGTTGATCCGCCTGAGCGCGCCGGTCGACCTGGGGCAGAACGTCATCGCGCCGATCCTTGACCGGTTCCTGGCGGACCACCCGCAGGTGGCCATCGACCTCGACCTTACCGACGGCTACATCGACCTGGTGGGGCAGGGCATCGATTTCGCCATTCGCTACGGCACCCTGGCCGATAGCTCGTTGCGCGCGCGGGCGCTGGGGAACAACCGCAGGGTGGTGTGTGCCGCGCCGGAGTACCTGCAACGCCATGGCATTCCGGCCCATCCCGATGAGCTAGCGGGCCACGACTGCATTGTGATGCGCTTTGGCATCCATGCCGAACGCACCTGGCCATTTCGCCTGGAGGGCAAAGCGTACCCCGTGCGGGTCAGCGGGCGGCGGGTGGCCAACAATGGCGAGCAGGTGCGCCGCTGGGCGTTGGCCGGGCATGGCCTGTGCCTGAAGTCGATCCGCGATGTGCAGGCCGACCTGGACAGCGGCCGGTTGGTGGAAGTGCTGGCGGCCTATGGCGCGGGCGAGATCGCGCTGCAGATCGTCTACCCGCCGACCCGGGTGCAGCCACGGCGGGTGCGGGCGCTCGCCGAGGTGATCGTGGCACAGCTGGCCTGACGTTCAGGCAGGCGTACGCGCCCCGTTCAGGAACAGTTGCTCCAGCGCCTGGGCGGTGTTGGCGCTGGCCGCGCGCCCGCGGCGCTCGGCGTCGACCATGCCGTAGATCATGGTCATGAACATCTCGGTGAACACCGCCGCGCTGATGTCGATACGCAGCACGCCCATCTGCTGGGCGCGCAGGAAGAACGCATCCATGGCCTGGGTGTAGGCCTCCCAACGGCGGTCTTCGGCGTTGCCGAGCAGCGTGTCGGGGCGGTACTGGAACATCAGGAACACCAGCATTTCACGATGCTTGAGGTGTTCGGCGATCAGGTGGCGCAGGGCGTCCAGGGGTTCGGCGCGTTCCAGGTCGGCCTCCTGGATGACCAGGTTGAGCACGTGCTCGCCGTGGTCTTCGAGCAGGTTCACCAGGTTTTCACGGGTGCCGCAGAAGCGGTGCAGGGTGGCCTTGCTGACGCCGGCGGTTTCCGCCAGTTCCTTGAGGGTGGCGCGCGGCTGGATCACGATGGCGTGGGCCAGCGCCTTGAGCAGGCGTTCTTCTTGGAGGGATCTACGCATGAATGACCTCGAGTCGATGATCGCCCGCAGGTTCCGATGGCGGGCGAAGGTTGACGAAAGATCGTGGACTATAACATATGAGACGAAATTAGCTCATATGAGCCATTCTTAATTCTATTGACCTGTAGGAGCCGGCTTGCCGGCGAACCGGACAACGCGGTGTCTGGCACCGGCTGCGCCGGTGTTCGCCGGCAAGCCGGCTCCTACAGAGGGGGCAACCCGCTTAGTGAGGGGCGCGGGGGATGGTCTTGAGCAGGTCTTCCGGGCTGATATGCCCGACCACCTGTGCCACCGCCGCGCTACCTGGGGGCGGCAGGTCGATGATATGGCCCTTCATCTTGCCGACTACATGCATCTCGCACGGCTTGCAGTCGAACTTCAGGGTCAGCACCTCGTCGCCCTGGATCAGCTGCATCGGCGCGACCTTGGTACGCACGCCGGTGACGCCCTTGGCCTGCTTGGGGCACAGGTTGAAGGAGAAGCGCAGGCAGTGCTTGGTGATCATCACTGGCACTTCGCCATGTTCTTCGTGGGCCTCGTAGGCCGCGTCGATCAGCTGCACGCCATGGCGGTGGTAGAAGTCGCGGGCCTTCTGGTTGTAGACGTTGGCCAGGAACGACAGGTGCGACTCGGGGTACACCGGCGGCGGCGTGGTCTCGGCCTTGCGCCCGCCACGCGGGTGCGCCTTGACCCGCGCTTCGGTCAGCGCCTCGATGGCTTCGCGGCGCAATGCCTTGAGCTGCGAGTTGGGGATGAAGTAGGCCTGCGGCGCGTCGAGCTCGATGGCCGTGGCGTGGTACATCGTGGTGCCCAGCTGGCCAAGCAGGTCGTGCAGTTGGTCCAACGCCTGCTGTGGCTTGTTGGCGGCACCGAATGGCCCATCGAGGGCCACTTGCACACTGACTCCCTCTTCACTGCTGAGGGTGAGCATCAGGCGCTGTTCACGCAGTACCGCATGCCACTCGACACCGACGCGGCGCTCGGCGGAGGTGCGCTGCAGGGCTTGCTGCCAGTTATGGTCGAGGTTGCGCGACAACGGGTGGTTGGGGCGCAGCTTGTGCAGGCCCTCGGGCATCTCGTTGGGCTCGACGCGGTAGCGGTAGCGCTTCTGGCCGTCTTCCTCGGACTCGCTCTTGAGCTCGGCGATGTTGGCGCGGAAGCCGACCACTTCGCGCTTGACCAGCACGTTGAGGCCGTCACCGTTGGTCAGCGGCACATCGGTGGCTACCAGCAGGTCGCGCTTGCCGACTTTCTCGACCACGCCCACCGGCAGGCCGGTGAAAGTGGGGGAGTCGAAGGCGCCGATGTCGATCTTGCGATCACTGACGAAGTAGTCGGTGCTGCCGCGGTGGAAGGTCTTGTCCGGGTCCGGCACGAAGAAGTGCTCGGTGCGCCCGCTGGAGGCACGGGCCAGCGCCGGGCGGTCTTCGAGAATCGCGTCGAGCTCCTTGCGGTAGTGGGCGGTGATGTTCTTCACATAGCCCACATCCTTGTAGCGGCCCTCGATCTTGAACGAGCGCACGCCGGCATCGACCAGGTCGCGCAGGTTGGCGGTCTGGTTGTTGTCCTTCATCGACAGCAGGTGTTTCTCGAAGGCCACCACGCGGCCCTGGTCGTCCTTGAGGGTGTACGGCAGGCGGCAGGCCTGGGAGCAGTCGCCGCGGTTGGCGCTGCGCCCGGTCTGGGCGTGGGAGATGTTGCACTGGCCGGAGAAGGCCACGCACAGCGCGCCGTGGATGAAGAACTCGATGGCCGCGTCGGTTTCGGCGGCGATGGCGCGGATCTGCTGCAGGTTCAGCTCGCGGGCCAGCACCAGCTGCGAGAAACCGGCCTGGTCGAGGAACCTGGCGCGCTCCAGGGTGCGGATGTCGGTCTGGGTGCTGGCGTGCAGCTCGATGGGCGGGATATCCAGCTCCATCACCCCCAGGTCCTGGACGATCAGCGCGTCGACACCGGCGTCGTACAGCTGGTGGATCAGCTTGCGCGCGGGCTCCAATTCGTTGTCGTGGAGGATGGTGTTGATGGTGGTGAACACGCGCGCGTGGTAGCGGCGGGCGAATTCCACCAGCTCGGCGATATCGCTGACGTCGTTGCAGGCGTTGTGGCGCGCGCCGAAGCTCGGGCCGCCGATGTAGATGGCATCAGCGCCGTGCAGGATCGCCTCGCGGGCGATGCTCACGTCACGGGCAGGGCTGAGCAGTTCCAGGTGGTTCTTTGGAAGGGACATGTCGTTATAGGTCGGGCTGTCACGGTAAGGCGGGCATTGTAGCGGTGATTTGACGCGGGAGCATCCTTGCTCTGCCGGGAGGCCGGTTCTCGATGATCTGGCACGACCTCTGTAGGAGCGGCTTTAGCCGCGATCACCCGCGCAGCGGGTGGCAGCCCGCGTCGCCTGCATCGCGGCTGAAGCCGCTCCTACAGGGTTCAGCGTACCCAGGGTTGTTACAGCTTTTGTAATAGTTTCGCGCTATCGGAAAAATCTGCTTCGATTGTAGGATCGACATCCCATTTTTCGAACAAGGTCTATATGAGCACCTTCGCGGAGCCCCCCAGTCCCCGGCCGTCCCGGCCAACCTTCCGCCGTCCCCGTGACGCATCCCCTGTGAGTACCCGCTGATGGAATGGCTAGCCGACCCCACGGCCTGGCTGGGCCTGTTGACGCTGATCGTCCTCGAGCTGGTGCTGGGTATCGACAACCTGGTGTTCATTGCCATCCTGGCGGACAAGCTGCCGCCGCATCAGCGCGACCGCGCGCGGGTGATCGGCCTGTCCCTGGCGCTGATCATGCGCCTGGGCTTGCTGGCCAGCATCTCGTGGATGGTGACCCTGACCGCGCCGTTGATCGACATCTTCGGCAAGACCTTCTCCGGCCGTGACCTGATCATGCTGTTCGGTGGCGTGTTCCTGTTGTTCAAGGCCACCATGGAGCTGCACGAGCGCCTGGAAGGGCATGTCGCCCAGTCCGGTGGCGTGACGCGCCATGCCGCGTTCTGGCCGATCGTGGCGCAGATCGTGGTGCTCGACGCGGTGTTCTCGCTGGATGCGGTGATCACCGCGGTGGGCATGGTCGAACAGCTGTCGGTGATGATGATCGCGGTGATCTTCTCCATCGGCATCATGATCGTCGCCAGCAAGCCGCTGACCCGCTTCGTCAACGCCCACCCGACGGTGATCATGCTGTGCCTGGGCTTCCTGATGATGATCGGCTTCAGCCTGACCGCCGAGGGCCTGGGCTTCCATATCCCGAAAGGCTACCTGTACGCGGCCATCGGCTTCTCGCTGCTGATCGAACTGTTCAACCAACTGGCCCGTGCCCGCCGCAAGCGCAGCCTGCAGCAGCACCGGCCGCTGCGTGAGCGCACCGCCCATGCCGTGTTGCGCCTGATGGGCGGGCGCCGGGTGGAAGCCGACGAGCTGGGCGAGGAAATCGCCGACCTGGTGGACGGTGGCGACGAGCAGGTGGTCTTCGACCGCCGCGAGCGGGTGATGATCAGTGGCGTGCTGAACCTGGCCGAGCGGCCGATCCGCACGCTGATGACCGTGCGCGCCAAGGTCGACATGGTCGACCTGTCGCAGCCCGCCGAGGCCATCACCCAGGTGCTGGTCAACTCGTCGTACTCGCGCCTGCCGCTGATCCGCGATGGCCGGGTCGAAGAGCCGCTGGGCTTCGTGCACAAGAAAGAGCTGCTCAGGGAACTGCTGGCCGGCAATCAGCCGGACCTGGAAAGCCTGGCGCGGGCACCGCTCAACCTGCTGGAGAGCTTCAGTATCCTCAACGCCCTGGAGCAGATGCGCGGGCAGTCCACGCACATCGCTTTCGTGGTCAACGAGTTCGGTGATTTCACCGGCGTGCTGACCATGACCGACATCCTCGAGTCGATTGCCGGCGAGCTGCCGGATGCCAGCGAGGTCGAGGGGCCGGGCGTGGTCGAGGAGGACGGCGGCTTCGTGGTCAGTGGCGCCCTCAACCTGGCCCAGATCCAGGCACGGACAGGCTTCGCCGCCCGCGCCACCGAGGACTACCAGACCCTCGCGGGCCTGGTGATGAGCTTGCTGGATCGCTTGCCGGTGGTCGGCGACCGGCTGGCCTGGAACGGCTGGACCCTGACCGTGGTCGCGGTGGAGGAGCGGCGGGTGCGCCAGGTGCGCCTTACACCGAGCGCCGACGCTGGCGCAGCAGGTGCTTGAAACCTTCGAGCACCAGCACCAGCACGGCGGCCCAGATCGGCAGGTAGGTGAGCCACTGGTCCGGGCCGATGGTCTCGCCCAGCAGCAGGGCGACACCCACCAGCAGCACCGGCTCGACGTAGCTGAGCAGGCCGAACAGGCTGAACGGCAACAGGCGGCTGGCCAGCACGTAGGCGATCAGGGCGCAGGCACTGATCGCCCCGAGCATTGGGATCAGCCCGTACAGGCCGGGGTGTTCGGCAAGGTCGGCCGCCGACAGCGGGCCCTGGATCACGAAGTACAGGGCCCAGGGCAGCAGCAGGCACATGTCGCACCACAGGCCACCGAGGTGGTCGGTGCGGCAGCGGCGGCGCAGGACGAAATAGATCGGGTAGCCGATCATCACCAGCAGCGTCTCCCAGGCGAAGCTGCCATGCTGGTACAGCTCGTGGCCCACGCCCAGGGCCGCGCAGCTCACCGCCACTTTCTGCAGGCGTGACAGGCGCTCGCCATACACCAGCCGCCCGGTCAGGACCATGGCCAGCGGCAGCAGGAAATAGCCCATCGAAACTTCCAGGCTGCGCCCGTGCAACGGCGCCCAAAGGAACAGCCATAGCTGCACGCCCATCAGCCAGGAAGTGCCGACCATGCCCAGCAGCAGGAGCGGCGTGCGTCGGACACGCCCCAGCAGCTCGCCGACGCGCTTCCAGTCCTTGGAAACGAGCATGAACAAGGTAAGGCAGGGCAGGGTCAGCAAGGTTCGCCAGCCGAAGATCTCTTCACCGTCCAGGGGCGTGAGGAAGGAGGTATAGAAGTACATCACGGCGAACAGACAGGACGCCATGACCGACGAAACAATGCCTTTTGACACGAATGCCTCGAAAACGGGAAGTGAGCGGTGGGATCAGCCGCGCATGATCTCAGGGGCCGCGCCTTGCGGCAACCTCGGGCCGCCGGGGCGCGCGGCCAGGGCCAGGAGCAGCTCGGCGATCGGCATCGGCCGGGCGAACAGGTAGCCCTGCTGGAAGTCCACGCCGTGGCGGGCCAGGTAATCGCGCTGGATGTCGGTCTCGACCCCTTCGGCGACGATGCCCAGCCCCAGCTTGGCGGACAGTTCGATGATGGTGTCGAGGATGTGCTGGGAGAGCGCATCGCCACCGATCATGGCAACGAAGCTCTGGTCGATCTTCAGGTAGTCGACCTTGAACTGGCGCAGGTAATTGAGGCTGGACTGGCCGGTGCCGAAGTCGTCGAGGGCGATCATCACCCCCATCGCGTGAAGCTTTTCGAACAATTCCAGGGTGACGGGGGTCGGCTCGATCAGCTTGCGCTCGGTCAGCTCCAGGGTCAGCACCACGCGCCCGGGCGGGAAGTGCTGGAGGAAGGTCTGGCAGTCGTCGAGCAGGCCCAGGTCGCGGCAATGGTCGGCGGTGATGTTGATGCCGATGTGGAACCCGTCCTCCAGCAGCTCGGCGTGTGGGGCCAGGGCCTGCGCGGTGTTGAGCATCAGGCTGCGGGTCATGGCGACGATCTGCCCGCTGTGCTCGGCGTAGGGGATGAACAGGTCGGGGCGCACCAGGCCTTCGCGCGGATGTTGCCAGCGCATCAGCACTTCGACGCCGGCCCAGTGGTAGTCGCCCTTGCGCACCACCGGCTGGAAGTAGGGCAGGAACTCGCCGGCCTCCAGTGCCCGGTGCAGTTCGGCGCGGGGCGAGGAGGCGCGGCGGATCTGCCAGCGGCAGGTGGCGCCGGCCAGTATCCCCAGCACCAGCAGCAGGCTGAGCAGGGCCGGGTAGCGTGAACGCATCAGTTCGCCTGGCTTGGCCGGCCCATAGCCGCCATGCACGCTGATCGGGTAGCGGGTCGAGGAGAAGGTTACCGCCGCACTGGCCGCGACGGGCGGGGTGCCGTTGCGTACCAAGCCGTCCCGGCCCATCCAGTGGTTGCCCACCTGCACCTGCAGTTCTTCGTCCTCGCCGATCAAGCGCAAGGCGGTGAGCAGATGATTGCCATCCACCGTGGTGATGGCGCCGCGGTCACCCTCGCTGACGCGGTAGGCCAGTAGCGGCTGGCCAGGCGTGACCGAGTTGCCGTCCATCAGCCACAGTTGCCCGCCGGTGTAGTCACTGGCGTCCACTGGCTCGTCGAAATCGCCGAACAGGGAGGAGCAATACAGCGTGTCGCGTTCGAACAGGTTGGTGGAGCGCACGAAGGCGTTGCGGGTTACCTCGATGCGTAGCGCCAGTTGCGCGTCCTGGCAGGGTTGGCCGGCCTTCGGCAGCAGGTGACGGGCGGCGATGGAGAGGCTGTCGAGCACAGTCTCGAGGTGTTTTACCACTTCACGGGCGGTAGCCGCGCTGCTGGCCTGTAGCTCGCGCTCGGTCTGCCAGCGCATCACCGCCACCCCGCACAGCAGCGGCAGCACGCCCACGCACCAGGGTAGCAACATGCGCCAGCTCCAGCGGGCAGGGCGTTTAGGTGTCAGGGGCATGCGCGGGGGACCTTCGGACGGACGGACGTGATTTATGCAGAGGATAGCCGCTTGTCGCGCGGCCCTGCGAACTAAAGCGCGACAAACCGATTTACGCACTATAGAATCCGGTTACGAATACAAGAATAAGGTTCTCCGCTCCCCGGGGAATCAAACCCGCCGAGAATGGGTCCATATGACATACCATGGGTTCAAGCTGATCATTGGTGACTTCCTCGCCCGCAGCGTGCGCGGGATACCGTGTTCACCACCACGCCAGTTCTACATCGAAAGCAACTGATCAATCGTTTTTCGCTGCAGATGAGGACATAGAAATGGCAGATATCTTCGACAACCCGATGGGCCTGGAAGGCTTCGAATTCATCGAGCTCGCCTCGCCGACCCCTGGCGTGCTGGAACCGGTGTTCCAGATGCTCGGTTTCACCAAGGTGGCGACCCACCGCTCCAAGGATGTGCACCTGTATCGCCAGGGTGGCATCAACCTGATCCTGAACAACGAACCGGGCATCGCCTCGTACTTCGCCGCCGAGCACGGCCCGTCGGTGTGTGGCATGGCCTTCCGCGTGCGTAACGCCCACGAAGCCTACGCTCGTGCCCTGGAACTGGGCGCGCAGCCGGTGGAAATCGAAACCGGCCCGATGGAGCTGCGCCTGCCGGCGATCAAGGGTATCGGTGGCGCGCCGCTGTACCTGATCGACCGCTATGAGGAAGGCAGCTCGATCTACGACATCGACTTCAAGTTCATCGAAGGCGTCGACCGTAACCCGGTCGGAGCCGGCCTGAAGATCATCGACCACCTGACCCACAACGTCTATCGCGGGCGCATGTCGTACTGGGCGGGCTTCTACGAGAAGCTGTTCAACTTCCGCGAGATCCGTTACTTCGACATCAAGGGCGAGTACACCGGCCTGACCTCCCGCGCCATGACCGCGCCGGACGGCATGATCCGCATCCCGCTCAACGAGGAATCGTCGAAGGGCTCGGGGCAGATCGAAGAGTTCCTGATGCAGTTCAACGGCGAAGGCATCCAGCACGTGGCCTTCCTCACCGACGACCTGCTCAAGACCTGGGATGCGCTCAAGGGCTTTGGCATGCGCTTCATGACCCCGCCGCCGCAAACCTACTACGAGATGCTCGAGGAGCGCCTGCCGGGCCATGGCGAGCCGGTCGACCAGCTCAAGAGCCGTGGCATCCTGCTGGATGGCGCGTCCGAGGCGGGTGACAAGCGCCTGCTGCTGCAGATCTTCTCCGAGACCTTGTTGGGCCCGGTGTTCTTCGAGTTCATCCAGCGCAAGGGCGACGATGGCTTCGGCGAGGGCAACTTCAAGGCGCTGTTCGAGTCGATCGAGCGTGACCAGGTACGCCGTGGCGTGCTGAACGTCGAGTAAGACGCTTCACCTGCAATACCCATCGCGGGGCCAGCCCGCTCTCACGCCCTTCAGGGTGTGGGAGCGGGCTGGCCCCGCGATGTTTTTGGCTATTTGCTGGCGCCCAGGTAGCGCAGGACCGCCTCGGCCACTCCAGCGGTAGAGGCCGGGTTCTGCCCGGTGATCAACCTGTCGTCTTCGACCACGAAGGGGACCCACGGATCATCTGCCTTGCTGTACTCGCCGCCGCGTGCGCCGAGTTCGTTCTCGGTCAGGAAGGGCACCACGTTGTCCAGTTCGGCCAGTTTCTCCTCGGTGTTGGAGAAACCCGTCACCGCCCGTCCTCTTAGCAGCAGGGTGTTATCGCTGAGCTTGATGTTCAGCAACCCCACCGCGCCATGGCACACCGAGGCGACCACGCCACCGCGCTCATAAATGCGGCGTGCCAGCTCCTGCAATGGTTGGCTATTGGGAAAATCCCAGATCACGCCGTGCCCGCCGGTATAGTAGATCGCACTGTAGGTCTCGGCCTTTACCTGAGCGGGATTAAGGGTTGCCCCCAGGCGGTTCATGAAGGCCTTGTCGTTGTACCACTGCCAGTCCAGTTCTGGTGCCATCTGCAGGCTGTGCGGGTCGATGGGCACATAGCCACCCGCCGGGCTGACATAGTCGACCGTATAGCCGGCCTGTTGCACCTTGTCGACGAAGTGCACGGCCTCACCCAGCCACAACCCTGTGGCCCGCTTGAGATCGGGGTACTTGGCGGTATTGGTCAGCACGATCAGGATCTTCTTGTTCATGTTCGCATGCCCGTTGAGCCCAGTGAGAATCATTAACCGGCGAAAGAAAAGCCTATTGAGCATAGCTGTCGATTGGCAAGGCGCCATGGTGGCCCGACGCTGTGCTAGGCTGCTGCACATCAGACACAGCTCGGGGCGATACCATGGAACAGGACACCTCCGCATTCATGCAGGCGGCCATCGACGAAGCCCGCAAGGGGCTGGAAGAAGGGGGAATCCCCATCGGCTCGGTGCTGGTGCACGACGGCAAGATCATCGGCCGGGGGCATAATCGTCGGGTGCAGAAGGGCAGCGCCATCCTCCATGGAGAAATGGACGCCTTGGAAAATGCCGGGCGCCAGCCGGCCAGTGTCTACCAGCAGGCGACGCTATACACCACCTTGTCGCCCTGTGCCATGTGCAGTGGCGCGATTCTTCTCTACGGCATCAAGCGCGTGGTCATCGGCGAGAACGAAACATTCCTGGGCGAAGAGCAACTGCTCAAAAACCGAGGCGTGGCGCTCGACGTTCGCCACGACCACACCTGCCGCACCTTGATGCAGCAGTTCATCGAGAAAAAACCGCAACTGTGGAATGAAGATATTGGCCGCTGATGCAGCGTCTCTGCCCGGGGGTATCCAGGTGATACACCTGGCGCCCGCGTCCCCGGTCGCGGCGCGGATGAGCGAAGCGATTACCCGTTTCGACTGGGGGCGCACGCCGCTGGGGCCTGTGGCGCAGTGGCCACCGACCTTGCGTATCGCCGTCGACATGTTGTTGCTGTCACCTTTCCCCAAGGCACTGGTGTGGGGGACGGATCTGACAGTGATCCACAACGATGCCTACCTGGCGTTGCTGGGGCAGAAAAGCGCCGCTCAGGGTGACAGCTTCGACCAGCTTTGGCACAACGCCTGGGACCACATGGGGGGCGTCGTGTTCAAGGCCCTGGAAGGGCAAGGCAGCCTGGTGGAGAACACGGCGCTGACAGTATTGCGTGGCGGCAAGCAAACACAGGCGTGGTTCACTTGCTGCTATTCGCCGATCCGCAATGATCAAGGGTCAGTCGCCGGTTTTCTGCACGCGTTGCTCGACACTACGGCGAGCGTGCAGAGCACGCGAGAGTGGCGCGATCTGGCGCAGTCCTTCGAAGGGCAACTGGCGCATTACCTGGCCGATACTGAACATACCTGGCAATTGTCTCCGGATGTGATGCTGATACTCGACGGGGAGCTGCGCTTGCGCACGGCCAACCCTGCCTGGTCCCGGTTGCTGGGCTGGGAGCAGGCAGCGCAGGTCGAGGGGCCCTTGCTGGAGCTGTTCCACCCAGCTGATCGCAGCGAGGTGCAGCTGGCGCTCATGGCACTTGAGCAGGGGATTGTCACGAACGCCTTCGAAGCCCGGATGCGCCACCGTGAAGGTCATTACTGCTCGTTTCGGTGGAGCGCGACACCCGGTCAGGAATTCCCGATTCTCGTGGGGCGGGATATCACCCATGAGCGGCAGGCCGTCCAGCGCCTTGCCGAGGCGGCCTTGCGTGATAGCCAGCGCATGGAGTCGGTGGTCAGCGTGGCCGGCGGCCTGGCACACGAGATGAACAACGTGCTGTCCGGGGTTGGCAGCAGCCTGGAACTGCTGGAACGACGTATCTCCCAAGGGCGCCTGGAGCGGTTGGACAGCTACGTGCGGATGGCCCGTGAATGTGCCCAGCGCGCCATAGGCCTGACCCACAACCTGCTGGCGTTTGCCCGCAGCCAGCCACTTGCCCCCGTGGCGATGGATGTCAATCGTGTGCTGCGCGAGGCTCAACCCTTCCTGCAACAGGCCCTGGGCGGTCAGATGAGCCTGGAGTGGCAGTTGGACGCAGCCCCCTGGCCCGTCCAGCTCGACCCTGACCAACTGCGCAATGCGCTGCTGCACCTGTGCGCCAATGCGCGTGATGCGTGCCTGGGCCGTGGCAATCTGTCGATCCGTACCGTCAATGAACGGCTTGTCGTCGCCACTGAAGGGGCGGCCGGGGTCCCGGCTGGCGACTATGTGCTGGTTCAGGTCGAAGATGACGGCCATGGCATGTCGCAAGAGGACCTGGAGCACGCTTTCGAACCGTTTTTCACCACCAAGCCACTGGGCCAGGGGGCAGGGCTCGGCTTGCCCATGGTCCATGGCTTCGTACGCCAGTCGGGGGGGCAGGCCTGGATCGAGTCCACCAAGGACAAAGGTACCCGGGTAGTACTGATGTTTCCCAGGTTTCAGGGGACGCTGCCCGAGCCCTTGCCGCTGGAGATTGGGCAGGGGCAGGGCGAGCGGGTGTTGTTGGTCGATGATGAAGTCAATCTGCGCACGTTGATGAAGGAAGTGCTGGTGGAGCGCGGCTTCGAGGTGTGCGACGTGACCGACGCCAACGCCGCATTGGGACAATTCCGTCATGCCGGGCCGTTCGACCTGGTGATCACCGATATCGGTTTGCCGGGAGGCTTCAGCGGTAGCCAGGTCGCCAGGGCGTTGCGGCTGATCAGGCCGGAGCAGAAGATCCTTTTCATCACCGGTTTTACAGAGCAGCCTGTGGAGCAGGCCATGCTCGACGAGCCAGGCACGGCCCTGCTGTTCAAGCCGTTTTCCCTGGAGACCCTGGTCGGGCAGGTTCACCGCATTCTGAAGGGGTGAAGCCAGGGGCGCGCATTCAACCTCACAGGCCTTGCTGCAGGTAAGGGTCGTCCGGGTTCTGCCGCTCCAGTTCGGCGAGCAGTACCTGGACGTTCTGCAACTGGCCAGTTTCTTTCCAGTATTTGATCAGCAGAATTCGTGCTCGGCGATTGGCCGGTTCGTGGTTCAGCACCGCCTCCAGTTGCTTTTGCGCAGCATCGATTTGCTCGAGCTGGTGCAGGGTGACGGCGAGGGTATAGCGGTAGTCGCTGTTGTCCGGTTCCAACTCGACGGCCCTGGCAAGTGCCAGCAGGGCATATTCTGGTTGTTCGTGGCGCGTGAGCCACAGCCCCAGTTCGTACTGCAGGAACGCCGAGTCCGGGCGCAAGGCCAGGGCCTTGGCCAGCACCTGGCGTGAGGCGTCATGCTGGCCTTGACGCTCGAGCAGGCGCACCTGGGTGGCCAGGGCATCCAACCCCTCGGGGGCCAGGCCGAGACTGCGTTGCAGGGCTCGGGTTGCAGGTTCGAAGGCTTGCTCATGCATGTACAGCCTGGCCAGGTGAACCTGCGCGCCAGCATCGTCGGGCTGCTGCTCCAGTGTCTGCTCGTACTGTTCCAGCGCATCCTGCAGCGGACCGAAATACAGGCCGATGGCATCCGGGTCGAGACCGAGCAGGGCATCGACCGCGGCGAAGCGCACACTTTGCTCGTCATCCTCCAACAGTGGCCCGAGCACCAGGCTGCGCTGGGCCGCAGGCAGCAATCGACGAATGCTGGCGATAGCGGCTCGGCGGACCATGGGGTCGGCGTGTTCGAGATCCTGCTGGGCCAGCTTCAGCGCCTGGGGCGAGGGATAGTTGGGCAGTTCGGCGTACAGTGCGGCACGGCGGATCGGCGCCAGGTCGTCACGTTGCAGTTGCTGGTACAGCACGCGCGCGGCGCCTGGTTGGCCATCATGGGCCTGGCGCAAGGCCTTGGCGTAGCTGTGTGGGGGCACGTTGGGCGGCGAGGGTTGCGGTGCATGCCACCAATAGACGAGCACGCCTGGCACCAGGATCAGGAGCAGCAGGGCGATCAAGATGAGCTGGCGTCTGGGCATCGGACGTTCTGCGGCGTGGGGGAGGGCAGAGCTTGGGACAGCCCGGCGTGAATTGCAACCACACGGGCTTGCGCGACCCCTGCGCTCATGCGCAGGGCGCCGAGCGCCGGAAGCCGTTGGGGGTCTGACCGCTCAGGCGCTTGAAGAAACGGGCGAAGTAGGTCGGGTCGCTGAAACCCAGGTTGTCCGATAGCTGCCCGATGCTCATGCGGGTGTACACCAGGTTGCGCCGGGCCTCGAGCAGCAGCCGCTGGTGGATGACCTGCAGCGCGGTCTGCCCGGTCAGTTCACGGCACAGTTGGTTAAGCTGGGGGCTGGTGATGCCCAGGCGAGTGGCGAAGGTCTCGACAGGCAGGTGTTCACGGTAATGCGCCTCGACCTGGCGCAAGTACAGGCTGAGCAACTGGCGGTCACGTTCACCACGGTTGCGCGGGGGTTGGTCGGGTTGCTGGCGGCTGATCCACACCATCAGCGTGGTGACCAATGCCTGCAGCATGGCTGTGCGCGCCGGGGCGTTGCCCTGGTATTCCTGCTGCAAGGTGTCGACCAGCGTGCGCAGTCGCCGACTCGCCTGGCCCAGCGCATAGCAACCCGGCGCGGCCAGCACGCTCAATGGCGCGCCGAGGCGCTGTTCGAGCTCCGCCACCAGCGCCATGCCGAAGGTCAGCACATGGCCCTGGATCGCTTCATTGAAGCGAAAGCCATGCACGGTCAGGGGCGGGACCACCTGGATGGCCGGTTGCCGTATGACGCTGTGCGCGCCCTCGATTTCCACCTGCGCTTCACCCTGTTGCACATAGAGCAGCTGGAACAGCTCGGCGTGCCGGTGCGGCTTGATTTCCCAATGGTGCAGGCGACTGCGCGCGGAAATCGACTCGCAGTGCAGCAGGTCGGTGTCGGCTCGACTATGGCATTCGCCATAAAGCTGGAACAGCGGGACGCCGGGAAGGGCTGTCGACATGGGGTAGCCTGTTCGTTAATCGAACGTTTTTTGTAAAAGTGCAGTTTTTACAGTGTAAATCACACTTTTTCCAGGTGCTAAGCCATTAAAAATGCGGAGGAAACCCAAATGGCAGATGCCAGGCGAGGGCCGGCATCGACAGCAAGAGACAACAACAATGAAAACTCAAGTTGCAATCATCGGCGCCGGTCCTTCCGGCTTGCTGCTCGGCCAACTGCTGCACAAGGCCGGTATCGACACCTTGATCGTCGAACGCCAGGCGCCGGACTATGTGCTTGGGCGGATTCGCGCAGGGGTCCTGGAACAGGGGACCGTCGAGCTGCTGCGCGAAGCGGGGGTGGCAGCGCGCATGGACCGCGAGGGCCTGGTGCATGAAGGTGTCGAACTGGTGCTGGCTGGCCGTCGGCAACGCCTGGATCTCAAGGCGCTGACGGGCGGCAAGAGCGTCATGGTGTACGGCCAGACCGAGGTCACCCGTGACCTGATGCAGGCCCGTGAACAGAGCGGCGCCCCGATCATCTACTCGGCCAGCAGGGTCCAGCCCCATGACATCGACACGACGCGGCCGTACCTGACCTTCGAGAAGGAGGGTCGAACGCAGCGGGTCGACTGCGACTACATCGCTGGGTGCGACGGCTTTCACGGCGTCTCCCGGCAGAGCATTCCGCCAGGCGTGCTCAAGGTGTACGAACGGGTCTACCCGTTCGGTTGGCTGGGGTTGCTGGCCGACACGCCGCCGGTCAGTCACGAGCTGATCTACGCCCACCATGACCGTGGCTTCGTGTTGTGCAGCCAGCGTTCGCACACACGCAGCCGCTATTACCTGCAGGTGCCGCTCGAGGAGCGGGTGGAGAACTGGCCGGATGCGCGTTTCTGGGAGGAACTCAAGGCGCGTCTGCCGCAGGACGTGGCAGAGCGCCTGGTGACCGGCCCTGCGCTGGAGAAGAGCATCGCGCCATTGCGCAGCCAGGTGGTCGAACCGATGCAGCATGGCCGGCTGTTCCTGGTCGGCGATGCCGCCCATATCGTCCCGCCCACGGGGGCCAAGGGGCTGAACCTCGCCGCCTCGGACGTCAACTACCTGTACCGGATCCTGGTCAAGGTGTATCGCGAAGGGCGCACCGAGCTGCTGGCCCAGTACTCACCCCTGGCCCTGCGTCGGGTATGGAAGGGGGAGCGCTTCAGCTGGTTCATGACTCAGCTATTGCATGACTTTGGCGACCAGCAGGATGACTGGGACCGCAAGATGCAGGAGGCTGACCGCGAGTACTTCCTGAGTTCGGCGGCGGGGTTGGCGAACATTGCCGAGAACTATGTGGGGTTACCGTTCGAGGCCGTGGAGTAGTCCGGGTGATTGGCGCCGAGGCAACCCCGGCCAACCACGTGCGGATGCACTGAAGGTTGGCCGGGGCGCGTTGGGCAGTCATGCCCCTGCGGCGGCGGCTTGCTGCGCGGTGCGGGCCCGAAGCGCCTTGTACCCAGGCCAGTCGAAGTTGCTCAGGAACTCGGCTGCACAGCGCGCGCCCTCGAGGAACAGGCTGATCTTGTCTTCGTCCGACATGCTGAAGTCGAGGCCATTGAAACCTTCCGTGGGGATCCAGGTCACCAGCTTGCTGTAATCGGGGTTGCGCTGGATGAAGTCGAGGTCGCGGCTGTTGCGTGCGGTGTTGAAGAGGGTGACCAGCATGTTCAAAGGCCCCTTGATGTCATTCAGGCGTTTGTCCAGGCCGAGCTTGACGCCAAACGTCGGGTTGTTGGGGACCTTGTTCGAATCATGGAACACATCGATGGGGAAATTCGACATGATCCCTCCGTCGATGAAGAGCACTTCATCCGGTAGCCGACCCTCGTCCACCGTGTGATAGCCTGCCCACGCCTGCCAGCGTGCTTCTGCCGCCTGGTCGCTGGGGATGTTTCCGACCTTCAACGGGTGGAAGAAATAGGGGATCGACATCGAGGCCCTGGCGAACATGGCCGGATGGACACTGTCGACGTCATCCCAGTAGAGGCTGGCCATGCGTGGGAACTCGACTTTGGTTTGCGTCGTGACATCGGTCGCGATGATGGCAAGGCGAAACAACGCCTCGACCGGTTTGTCGATCGGCACGCCCGACCTCAGGCGCAAGCCATCCGGCATGGTCTGCATCCGTTTCGCCAAGCTGGCGAAATCGTGGACGCCTTCCCTTGCCATTAGCTGCTCTAGCCATACGCTGAAGGCCGTGCCTGGGTTCAGTCCCAGATCATTCTGCAGATTGTCGATGACTTGCGCGGCCTTGAAGGCCAGCTTGAATTTCCCTGCGCCCCCCAGCCAGCTCTCGATGAAGTCCTGCACATCGGCATCGCCGTCGACAAAGTCACGCAGGTTGGTGTTCGCCAGTTCCGCCAGCAACTTCTCACCTTTGGGTTTCCCCGGCTCGTCGAGCGAGGCGAGCAACAGCGCATTGATCGAGCCGGCCGAGGTGCCGCCCACGCCCAGAAAACGAATACCCGCCTGTTCGAGGACATAGGTATAGCCCACCAAGGCAATGCCCAGCATGCCCCCGCCTTCCATGACCAGGTCGACATATTGGTTGCCCTGTGCATCGACGATGTCGCTGAAGGCTTTGTCTTTGCAGTCCTCTTTGACGCGGGCGAGCAGGTCGAGCAGCGTCGGGTTGTCTATGAGATCTTCGATTTCCATGGTGCGATCGGTATCCAGTGGTTCATGGGTTCAGGGCATGTTGAAGGTGCTCAAGCCGCTGGGTAACAAGGAAGCATCACCTGGCGCATCGGCAGTTGCCGGGCGCGAGAGGCCGTGATAGAAAACCGTCTTGTCATTCAGAACTTGAATACCGAGATGTCCGTCAGCGCAAAACCGAATAGATCGCTGTTCGACCTCGATCTGCTCCGCGCCATCGTCGTGGTCGCCGATTGCGGCAGCTTCACCACCGCGGCCGCGCGCCTGCACTCCACCCAGTCCACCATCAGCCAGAAGGTCCGGCGCCTGGAAGACATGGTCGGGCATCGCTTGCTGGTACGTGGCAATCGCGACGTATTGCCCACCGATGCCGGCCAGACGTTGCTGGGTTACGCCCGCCATATGCTGGCCTTGAACGACCAGATGCTCGAGGCCCTGGCCGGGGCGATGGTTGGCGTCACCGTGCGCCTCGGCGTGCCCGAGGATTTCGTGGGTGGGCGTACCACCAACGCCTTGGCGGCGTTCAGTAGGCGTCACCCGCAGGTCAAGCTGGAAGTCACCAGCGGCCTGTGCCGCGACCTGAGCCAGGCCTATGACAATGGCGAGCTGGACCTGGTGCTGCTCAAGCAGCGACGCAACAGCCGGGAAGGCGTGGCTTGCTGGCCTGAGCGGCTGCAGTGGATCGACAGCGCGCAAGCCCCCTCCTTTGACCTCGACCCGGTGCCCCTGGTGACCTTTCCGCCACGAGGCCTTTACCGCGACGACATGATCAGCGCGATCGAAAGCATGGGGCGGCGTTGGCGCATCAGTTTCACCAGTTCGAGCCTCAGTGGCATCCAGGCTGCGGTGGCCGATGGCATGGGTATCAGCTTGTTGCCGCCGCGGGCGGCAACCGTCGAACACCGGGTGCTGGGCAGCGCGCAGGGGCTGCCGGAGGTCGATAGCTACGAAATCGTGATCGTGCATCGGCCGACGGCGGATGTGATGGTCAAGGCGTTGGCCGATGTGCTGACGCAGCTGCTGGCGGTCAACGCGCTTTGAACGTCAGCCATTTCCAGGTGTTCGCCGCAAGCGTTGCAGCGCCTATGAGATCGAGCGCCGCCCGCGCGGCGCATCGCGGATGAATCCGCTCCTACAGTCGTAGGCACAGGGCTTACGACCATGGTCTGCGAGGTATGTGTAGGAGCGGATTCATCCGCGATGCGCCGCAAGGCGCCCAGGCAAGGCAGGCCTTTGTCCCCCCTTCCCATGTCATCCCCCCCACCCCCGATCCATTAGCGTTCCGAGCATTTCCGACTGGCAAAGCAGGATGCTTACCGATGCTCTTCAGCGAACTCATGGCAGCGCTCTCCACCCGTGCAATCAGGCTCCAGCGCGAGGAGGCCGACCTGATCGTCGATGGTGACGACGATGCGCTCGACGACGCCTTGTGGGACGCCCTGGCGGCGCACAAGCGGGCCTTGCTGGAGATGCTCGCGGCTCAGGACAACGATTGGCTGAGCCCGGCGCTGCGCATCACCCCGGCCATGTTGCCACTGGTCGACCTCGACCAGGCGGCCATCGACCGCATCGTCGCCACGGTGCCGGGCGGCATGGCCAACGTGCAGGATATCTACCCCCTGGCCCCCTTGCAGGAGGGCATGCTCTACCACCATCTCGCCAGCCACGACGGCGACCCGTACATCCTGCAGGCGCAGTTGCGCCTGGCCAGCGAAGCACACCTCGAGGCGTTCGCCGAGGCGCTGGATTGGGTGATCCAGCGCCACGACATCCTGCGCACGGCATTGGTCTGGGAACGTCTGGACGAGCCATTGCAGGTGGTCTGGCGCCGGGCGCCACTCAGTAGCGAGCGGATCGGCGTCGAGGGGCAGGGGGACACACTGGCCCAGCTGCGTGCACGCCATGACGCCAGCCACTACCGCATGGACCTTGGCCAGGCACCACTGCTGCGGCTGGTGCACGCGGTCGAGCAGGGCGGGCAGGTGGTGGCGCTGTTGTTGTTCCACCACACGGTGATGGACCACACCGGGTTGGACATCGTGCGCCGGGAGATCCAGGCCTGCCTGGCCGGTGAAGGTGAGCAACTGCCAGCCCCCGTGCCGTTCCGCGACTTGCTGGCCAGGACCCGCCTGGCCCGCGATGAACAGGCCCATGAAGCGTTCTTCAGGACGATGCTGGCGGACATCGATGAGCCGACCCTTGCTTTCGCTGTACACGAAGTGGGCAACCAGCCTATGGAAGAAGCACGGCTGACCCTGGCGCCCGCGCTCAGTCACCGTCTGCGTACCCAGGCACGTCTGTTGGGGGTGAGCCCGGCCAGTGTCATGCACCTGGGCCTGGCGCGCCTGCTCGGGGCGCTGTCCGGGCGTGAATCGGTGGTATTCGGCAGCGTGCTGCTCGGGCGCATGGCGGCTGGCGAGGGCAGCGAACAGGCGCTGGGCATGTTTATCAATACCTTGCCGCTGCGCGTTGACCTGGGCGGGCAGGGGGTGCGCGAGGGGTTGCTGGCCACCCATCGCCTGCTCACCGCCCTGCTGGGCCACGAGCAGGCGCCGCTGGCCCTGGCGCAGCGCTGCAGCGGCGTGGTCGCGCCGACACCGTTGTTCAACAGCATGCTCAACTACCGGCACAGTGCAGCGGGCGACGCCGCCGAGGTGATCGCGGTGGCGCCGGGCATCGATGTGGTCGGTGCCGAGGAGCGGACCAACTACCCGTTGAGCCTGGCGGTCGATGACCTTGGCGATGATCTGCGCCTGACGGTCCAGGCGCTTGTCGCCTGGGGGGCAGAGCGCCTGTGCGAGCAGTTGGGGCAGGTTTTCGAAGGTCTGGTCGAGGCGCTGGAGCGCGAGCCGGACTTGCCATTGCTGTGCCTGCCAGTACTGACATCCGGGGAGCGCCAGCACCTGGTAGCGGACTGCAATGCCACGGCAGTGTCCCATGACCTGGACTTGCCGCTGCACGCGTTGTTCGAGCGCCGGGCCCAGGCGCACCCGCAGGCCATCGCGGTCCAGACCGAAGACGGGCAGCTGACCTATGGCCAGCTCAACGAGCAGGCCAACCGCCTGGCCCACCACCTGATCGGGCTGGGTGTGAAGGTGGACGACCGCGTGGCGATCTGTGTCGAGCGCGGGCCGTCCCTGCTGGTCGGCCTGCTGGCCATCCTCAAGGCCGGCGGTGCCTACGTGCCGGTCGACCCGGCCTATCCGGGCGAGCGCATCCGCCACATGCTGGGCGACAGCGCGCCGGTCGCGGTGCTGGTGCACGCTGCCACGCGTGCGGTTCCAGGGACCGCCGAGGTACCGAGGGTCGACCTCGATCAGCCGAGCTGGGGCGCATTGCCAAGGCACAATCCCCTGGTGCCTGGGCTGACCCCGCGCCACCTGGCCTACGTGATCTACACCTCCGGCTCCACCGGCGTGCCCAAGGGCGTGATGGTCGAGCACCGCAACGTGGTCAACCTGGTGCATTGGAGCGCCGGGTTGTTCCCGGCCGAAGGCACGGTATTGCACAAGACCCCGGTGAGCTTCGACGCTTCGGTGTGGGAGCTGTTCTGGCCGCTGTGCAGCGGGCTGCGCCTGGTGCTGGCGCGCCCGGATGGGCAGCGCGATCCGCAGTACCTGGTCGAGCTGATCGAACAGCAGCGGGTTGGCGTGGTGCAATTCGTGCCGGCGCTGCTGCAGCAGTTCCTCGAACAGGCGGGCAGTGCGCGTTGCGCTTCCCTCACCGATATCGTCTGCGGCGGCGGCGAGTTGACCGAGGCGCTGGCCCGCCTGGTGCGCGAGCGCCTGCCGCAGGCGCGCTTGCACAACGTCTACGGCCCGACCGAGACCACGGTGGACTGCAGTGTCTGGACCCTGGAACCACGGGATCCGCTGCCACCAGGCCCGCTGCCGATCGGTCGACCGATCGACAACACCCGGCTGTACGTGCTGGACAGTGCCGACCAGCCATTGCCTTGGGGCGTTGCGGGGCACCTACATATTGGTGGTGCCGGGGTGACGCGCGGTTACCTCGGCTTGCCGGAGCAACAGGCCGAGCGCTTCATCGCCAGCCCGTTCGTCAAGGGTGACCGCCTGTACCGCAGTGGCGACCTGGTGCGCCAGCGCGAGGACGGCGTCCTCGAGTTCCTTGGCCGCACCGACCAGCAGATCAAACTGCACGGCCTGCGTATCGAACCCGGCGAGATCGAGACGGCCCTGAATGTCGTCGCGGGTGTGCGCGAAGCGCTGGTGCTGGTGCATACGCATCCGCACAGCGGCCCGCGCCTGGTGGCTTATTACTGCGGTGTGGAGCAGCCCGCCGAACACCTGCGTGACGCACTGCTGGAACGCGTGCCGGAGTACATGGTGCCTGCGCTGTTCATGCACCTCGACGCCATGCCGTTGTCCCCCAACGGCAAGCTCGACCGCAAGGCATTGCCGGCACCGGAGGCGCAACCACGACAGTACGAGGCGCCCGTGGGCGAGGCCGAGCAGCGGCTGGCGGCCATCTGGTCGGAGCTGCTGGGCGTGGAACGCGTAGGGCGGCATGACAATTTCTTCGAGCTGGGTGGGCATTCGCTGCTGGCGGTTCGACTGGTGGAGCGGATGCGCCAGCAGGCGCTGAATGCCGATGTGCGCGTCCTGTTCGGCCGGCCCACCGTGGCAGCGCTGGCCGCCGCAGTGGGCGGGCAGGCGCCTGTCACGGTACCGGCCAACCTCATCCCCCCACACTGCGCACGCATCTCCCCGGACATGCTGCCCCTGGCCAGCCTCGACCAGAACGCCATCGACACGCTGCTGACGCGTATCCCCGGTGGCGTGGCCAATGTCCAGGACATCTACGGCCTGGCCCCGCTGCAACAGGGCATCCTTTACCACCACCTGGCCAGCGAAGGCGCGGACCCCTACGTGGTGCAGGCGCGCTTCGCCTTCGCCGGGCAGGCTGAGCTGGAGGCATTTCTGGCGGCGTTGAACCGAGTCATCACCCGTCACGACATCCTGCGCACCAGCTTGCACTGGCAGGGCCTGGAGGAAGCGGTGCAGGTGGTCTGGCGCGAGGCGCCGCTGCTGCTGAGCCCGGCGCTGGAGGTGCCACGCCTGGACCTTGGGCGCGCGCCGCTGATGCGCCTGAGCAGCCGGGTCGAGGGTGGCCGTCTGGAGGCCACCCTGTTACTGCACCACATCCTGCTCGACCACACGGCCGTGGAGCAACTGGTGGCCGAGGTCGGGGCCCTGCTGCAGGGGCGCGACGACTTGCCACCGAGCATTGCCTACCGCAACTACGTCGCCCAGGCGCGACTGGGCGCGGACCCTGAGGGTGATGAAGCCCTGTTTGGCGAGCTGCTGGGTGATATCGACGAGCCGACCGAAGTGTACGGCCTGCGCGAGGCCACGGTCGGCAACCGGCCGGTGAGCGACAGCCGCCTGCCTGTGGCATCGACGCTGGCCGCACGCCTGCGCGAGCAGGCCAGGGCGCTGGGTGTCAGTGCCGCCAGCCTGGTGCACCAGGCCTGGGGCCAGGTGCTGGCGCAGTTGTCCGGCCGCGAAGAGGTGGTGTTCGGCACCGTGCTGCTCGGCCGCCTGCAGGGGGGCGAGGGCGCCGATCGGGCACTGGGCATGTTCATCAATACCTTGCCGCTGCGGGTCAGTGTCGGTGCCGGCGGCGTGGCCGATGGCGTGCGCCTGACCCATGAACGCCTGGCGCAGTTGTTGGCCCATGAGCAGGCGTCGCTGGCGCTGGCCCAGCGCTGCAGTGGCGTGCCGGCCTCGCAGGCGTTGTTCACTAGCCTGCTGAACTACCGCCACAGCGTGGGGCAGCCAAACCAGGGGCCTGTTTGGCAAGGCATCGAGCTGCTGGTGGCGCAGGAACGCAGCAACTACCCCTTGGTGGTCAGTGTCGATGACTTCGGCAGTGATTTGCGCTTGACGGTTCAGGCGGTGACGCCGGTGGCGGGAGACCAGGTGTGCCAGCTGCTGCACCTGGCCCTGGAACAGGTGGTCACAGCGTTGGAACAGGCGCCTTCGACCGCCTTGCACAGCCTGCATGGCGTACCGGCAGCCGAGCGTGATCGCATGTTGCACCAGTTCAATGCCAGGGTACGTGACTATCCGCGTGCCCAGCCGGTGCACCGGCTGTTCGAAGAGCATGCCCTGCGCACGCCGCAGGCGTTGGCGGTGGTGCATGGTCAGCAACACTGGAGCTATGCCCAACTTGATGCCCAGGCCAATCGGCTGGCCCGTTGTCTGGTCGAAGGTGGCGTCCAGCCTGGCGATCGGGTGGCCTTGCTGCTGCCCCGTTCCTTCGACCTGCTGGCGGCCCAGTTGGCCGTGAGCAAGTGCGCGGCGGTGTTCGTGCCGCTGGACGGTAACGCGCCGGTCGAGCGCCAGGCGTTCATGGTCGCGGACAGCCAGGCCGTGATGTTGCTGACCCACAGTGACCAGCCGCAGATCGAGGGCGGGCGTCGGGTCGAACTGGACCGGCTCGACCTGGCCCGCTACGCGAGCGAACCGCTGAACCTGGCGGTGGATGCCGGCAGCGCCGCATACATCATGTACACCTCCGGCTCCACCGGCACGCCGAAGGGTGTGCAGGTGCCGCACCGGGCCATCGTGCGTTTAGCCATCAACAACGGTTTCGCTGATTTCAATAGCCAGGATCGAGTAGCGTTCGCCTCCAACCCGGCGTTCGATGCCAGCACCCTGGAGGTGTGGGCACCGTTGCTCAACGGCGGTGCGGTGGTGGTGATCGACCAGGATCAGGTGCTGTCGCGCCAGGCCCTGCGCGACGAACTGCTGGCCCAGGGCGTGACGGTGTTGTGGCTGACCGCCGGGCTGTTCCACCAGTTCGCCGACGACCTGCTGCCGGCGTTCCGTACGCTGCGCTACCTGATGGTCGGCGGTGATGTACTGGACCCGGCAGTGATTGCCCGCGTGCTGCGTGACGGCGCGCCGCAACACCTGCTCAACGGCTATGGCCCGACCGAGGCCACCACCTTCAGCACCACCCACGAGATCGTCAGCGTGGGCGAGGGCAGCATCCCGATCGGCAAGCCGATCGGCAACGCCCGTTGCTATGTGCTCGATGCTCGCCGACAGCTGTTGCCGGTAGGCGCGGTGGGTGAGTTGTACATCGCCGGCGATGGCGTGGCCCTGGGTTACCTGGGTCAGCCCGAACTGACCGCCGAGCGCTTCCTGGCCGACCCGTTCAACAGCGGGACCATGTACCGCAGCGGCGACCTGGCCTGCTGGCAGGCCGACGGCACCTTGCGCTACCTGGGTCGCGCCGACCAGCAGGTCAAGCTGCGTGGTTTCCGCATCGAGCTGGGCGAGATCGAGGCGCGCCTGGCAGCGTGCACGGGTGTCCGTGACGTGGCCGTGGTGCTGCGTGAGGACAGCCCGGGCGACAAGCGCCTGGTGGCTTATTTCACCGGCCATGGAGCAATCGCCGAGCTGCACCAGCACCTGCAAGGCCAACTGCCGGACTACATGCTGCCGTCGGCCTATGTACACATGGACGCACTGCCGCTGACCGCCAACGGCAAGCTCGACCGTCGTGCGTTGCCGCAGCCAGGCAGCGAAGATGTAATCAGCCGTGCCTTTGAGGCGCCACAAGGCGAAGTGGAGACCGCCCTGGCGGCAATCTGGGCCGAGCTGCTCAAGGTCGAGCGGGTGGGCCGTCACGACCACTTCTTCGAGCTGGGCGGCCACTCGCTGCTGGCGGTGAGCCTGATCGAACGTATGCGCAAGGCCGGGCTCACTGCCGACGTGCGCGTGCTGTTTGCCCAGCCGACCCTGGCCGCGCTCGCCGCCGCCGTGGGCAGTGGCCGTGAGGTTGAGGTGCCGGGCAACCGCGTACCGGTGGGCGCGACCCACATTACCCCGGACATGCTCAGCCTGATCGACCTCGACCAGGTGGCTATCGACCGCATCGTCGCCACGGTACAGGGCGGCGCGGCCAACGTGCAGGAGATCTACCCGCTGGCGCCGTTGCAGGAAGGGATTCTCTACCACCACCTGAGTGCCGAGCAGGGCGACCCGTACCTGCTCCAGTCACGGCTGGCCTTCGACAGCCTGGCGCGTCTGCAAACCTGGGCGCAGGCTTTGCAACAGGTGATCGCGCGGCACGACATCCTGCGCACGTCGGTGGTGTGGGAGGGGTTGGCGCAGCCGGTGCAGGTGGTCTGGCGCGAGGCCCGGCTGGAGACTGTCGCGGTCAGCGGGCTGGGTGAGGAAGCCGTGATCGAGCAGCTGCAAGCGCGCTTCGATGCCCGCCAGCAGCGCCTGGACCTGTCGCGGGCACCGCTGTTGCGGCTGGTCTATGCCGAGGACCCACGCCACGGCGAATGGGTGGCGATCCTGCAGTTCCACCACCTGACCCTGGACCACGCGGCCATGGCCGTGGTCGGCGAGGAAATGCAGGCACTGCTCGATGGCCGGGGCGCCAGCTTGCCGGCCGCGGTGCCGTATCGCAACTACGTCGCCCAAGTGTGCCTCGGTGATGACGCGGCCAGCCATGAGGCGTTCTTCCGCGAGCAGCTAGGCGATATCGACGAGCCGACCCTGCCGTTCGGCCTGGCCGATGTCCAGGGTGATGGCGGTCGCATCGAACACGCCGGATTGACCCTGGAGCCCGCTTTGGCCATGGCGCTGCGTGCGCAAGCCCGCGCACGCGGGGTCAGCGCCGCGAGCCTGGTGCACCTGGCCTGGGCCCGCGTGGTGGGCGTATTGGCCGGGCGGCATGACGTGGTGTTCGGCACCGTGCTGATGGGCCGCCTGCAAGGCGGCGAAGGCGCCGACCGGGCGCTGGGCATGTTCATCAACACCCTGCCACTGCGGGTGGAGACCTCGCAACCGCTGGAACAGGCGTTGCAGGCCACCCACCAGCGGCTGTCGGCGTTGCTCGGCCATGAGCACGCGCCGTTGGCGCTGGCCCAGCGCTGCAGCGGCGTGGCGGCTTCGGCGCCGCTGTTCAGCGCCTTGCTCAACTATCGCCACAGCGCAGGCGAAACCGCCCGCGACGGCGAGGGCATCTGGCAGGGCGTGCGGCTGCTGGGCGGCGAGGAGCGCAGCAACTACCCGCTGACCTTGAGCGTGGACGACCTGGGCGAGGGCTTCAGCCTGAGCGTGCTGGCCGTCGAAGGCATCGATGCCGCCCAGGTCGCGGCCGGGATGGTCAATGTGTTGGCCCGCCTGGTACAGGCGCTGGTGCACGCCCCAGGGCAGGCGCTCGACCAATTGGCTATGCTCGATGACAAGGCGTCGCGCCAGGTACTGGAGGGCTTCAACGCTACCGCCAAGGCCTATCCTCAGGGCCAGACCGTGCACGCGCTGGTCGAGGCCTGTGCCGTGGCGGCACCCGAGGCGCTGGCAGTGATGCAGGGCGAGCAGCGGATGAGCTATGGCCAGCTGAACCAGCGCGCCAACCGCCTGGCCCATTATCTGATCGAACACGGCGTTGCCTGTGGCGACCGGGTGGCGCTATGCCTTGAACGGGGCCCGCAACGCTTGGTGGCCATGCTCGCCGTGCTCAAGGCCGGTGCCGCCTATGTGCCGGTCGATCCGGGGTATCCGGCTGAGCGTATCGCCTACTTGCTGAGCGATAGCCTGCCCGCGCTGGTGCTGGTCGAAGCATCCACGGCGACGCTGGTGGGCGAGGTGCCTGCCGTGTCCCTGGATGGCGGTGCCTGGCGCGATGAGCCGGACAGCAACCCCGTCGTGCAGGGGCTGGATGATCGTGAGCTGGCCTATGTGATCTACACCTCGGGCTCTACAGGCCAGCCCAAGGGCGTGATGGTCGAACACCATACCTTGGCCAACCTGCTGCACTGGCATCAGGAAGCGTTCGCGCTTCAGGCGGGCAGCCATACCTCCAGTGTTGCCGGCTTCGGTTTCGACGCCATGGCCTTCGAAGTCTGGCCGGCGCTGTGCGCCGGGGCGGTGCTGCACTTGCCGCCTGCCCACATCGGCGGCGAACACGTCGACGAACTGCTCGACTGGTGGCTGGAGCAGCCGTTGCAGGTCAGCTTCCTGCCCACGCCGGTGGCCGAGCACGCGCTGCGTCGCGAGCGCCAGCACCCGACCTTGCAAACGCTGCTGGTGGGCGGTGACCGCCTGCGCCAGTTCGACCGCGACCCGGGCTTTGCCCTGGTCAACAACTACGGGCCGACCGAGACCACGGTGGTGGCAACGGCCGGTACGTTGCTTGCGGGGGGAGCGCTGCATATCGGCAAACCCATCGGCAACCTGCGGGCCTATGTGCTGGACGCGCATCGCCAGCCGGTGCCGGTAGGGGTGATCGGCGAGCTGTACATCGGTGGCGCCCAGGTCGCCCGGGGCTACTTCAACCGTCCCGACCTGACCGAGGAGCGCTTCCTCGCCGACCCGTTCAGCCGTGAACCGGGCGCGCGGATGTACCGCAGCGGCGACCTGGTGCGCTGGAACGTCGACGGTACCCTGGATTACCAAGGGCGCAACGACGACCAGGTGAAGGTGCGCGGTGTGCGGGTGGAGTTGGGTGAGATCGAAGCGGCGCTGAAGGCTCAACCGGGCATTACCGATGCCGTGGTGCTGGTGCGCGATGAGCGGCTGCTGGCCTGGTTCACCGAGGCGGCATCGGTCGATGTCGACACCTTGCGCCAGGGCCTGCAATCCTGTCTGCCGGCGCACCTGGTGCCTCAGGCCTTCACGCGCATGGACGCGTTGCCGCTGACCCCTCACGGCAAGCTCGACCGCAAGGCACTGCCGGAACCGTTGCTCCAGGCGCCACAAGCCTATGTCGCGCCAGTGGGCGATACCGAAGTCGCAATGGCGGCGATCTGGGCCGAAGTGCTGGGCGTCGAGCAGGTCGGCCGGCACGACAACTTCTTCGAACTGGGCGGCCATTCGCTGCTGGCCGTGAGCCTCACCGCGCGCTTGCGTCAGGCAGGCGTGGACGCCGACGTGCGCACTTTGTTCGGCCAGCCGACGGTGGCGGCACTGGCGGCCACATTGGGCCAAAGCCGTCAGGTGCAGGTCCCGGCCAACCTGATCCCGGCCGGTTGCACGCAGATCACGCCGGACATGCTGCCCTTGGTGACGCTGGAACAATCTGATATCGAGCGGATCGTTGCCACGGTGCCGGGTGGCGCGGCCAACGTGCAGGACATCTACCCACTGGCGCCGTTGCAGGAGGGGATCCTTTACCACCACCTCAGTTCGCCGGAGCACGACCCCTACGTGCTGCAATCGCGCATCGCCTTCGACAGCCCGGCGCGCCTGCACGCATTTGCCGACGCGCTGCGCCAAGCCATCGCCCGGCATGACGTGCTGCGTACCTCGGTGCTGTGGGATGGCCTGGCGCAGCCGGTACAGGTGGTCTGGCGCGAGGCTGCGTTGCAGGTCGCGCCGCTCGATGAGCGCAACCGGCAGTCACTCGACATCGGGCAGGCCCCGCTGATTCGCCTGCTCCATGGTCCGGCGACGGGCGATCAGCGTGTCGAGGCGCTGTTGCAGTTCCACCATATCGTCCTCGACCACACCGCATTGGAGGTGATCGGCCAGGAGCTGCTGGGCTACTTGCAAGGCACTGGCGCGCCGCTCCAGGCACCGGTGCCTTATCGCAACTACGTGGCCCAGGCGCGCCTGGGCGTCAGCCAGGCCGAGCACGAGGCGTTCTTCCGCGTGCAGCTGGGCGATATCGACGAGCCGACCCTGCCGTTCGGCCTGAGCGATGTGCAGGGCGATGGCCAGGCCATCGAGGAGGCGCAGCTGTGGCTGGATGACACCCAGGCCGCGCACCTGCGGCAGCATGCGCGGCGCCTGGGCATCAGCGTCGCCAGCCTGTTCCACCTGGCCTATGCACGCCTGCTGGCCGCGGTCAGCGGCACCGACCGCGTAGTGTTCGGCACCGTGCTGCTGGGGCGCCTGGAAGCGGGCGAGGGCGCCGAGCGCGCCCTGGGCATGTTCATCAATACCTTGCCGCTGCGCCTGGACCTGGCAGGCCTGACGCTTGAAGAAGCCGTGCGCCAGACCCAGCAACGCCTCAGTGCGTTGCTGGTGCACGAGCATGCTTCACTGGCCCTGGCCCAGCGTTGCAGCGGCGTGGCCGCGCCGGCGCCGTTGTTCAGCGCCATGCTCAACTACCGCCACGGCAGTGAAGTGGACGAGGCGCGGCGCCTGGAATGGGAGGGGGTCGAGTTCCTTGATGGCCAGGAGCGCAGCAACTACCCGCTGAGCCTGAGCGTGGACGACATGGGTGAAAGGCTGCGCCTGGTGGCCATGGCCCCGGCGTCGGTGGGCGCCGCGCGGATTTGCGCGCAACTGCGGCAGGTGCTGCAGGCCCTGGCCGAAGGCCTGGACGCGCAGCCCCGGCAAGCACTGCTGCAAGTGCCGGTACTGTTGCCCGAGGAGCGTGAGCATCTGCACCGGGCGTGCAACGCGACCGTACGAGACCACGATCTGACGCAGCCTCTGCATGCGCTGTTTGAACGGCAGGCCGAGCGCCAGCCTGAAGCGATTGGCGTGCAGGCGGATGGCGCGCAACTGAGCTATCGCCAGCTCAACGAACAGGCCAATCGCTTGGCCCATCACCTGATTGCGCTCGGGGTGAAACCCGATGATCGGGTGGCGATCTGTGTCGAGCGTGGTCTGTCGCTGGTGGTGGGTCTGCTGGCCATTCTCAAGGCGGGTGGCGCCTATGTGCCGGTCGATCCGGACTACCCGGCCGAGCGCATCAGCCACATGCTCGGTGACAGCCAGCCACGAGCGGTGCTGGTACAGGGTGCTACCCGTGGCCTGGTGGGCTCGCCTGTGACACTGGTCGACATGGACCAGCCGACTTGGGCGGCGTTGCCGGCCAGCAACCCGCAGGTGCCTGGCCTGACCTCGGACCATCTGGCTTATGTGATCTACACCTCCGGCTCCACCGGCGTGCCCAAGGGCGTGATGGTCGAGCACCGCAACGTGGTCAACCTGGTACATTGGAGCGCCGGGTTGTTCCCGGCCGAGGGTGCTGTGCTGCACAAGACTCCGGTGAGCTTCGACGCCTCGGTGTGGGAGCTGTTCTGGCCGCTGTGCAGCGGGCTGCGCCTGGTGCTGGCGCGCCCGGATGGCCAGCGCGATCCGCAGTACCTGGTCGAGCTGATCGAGCAGCAACGGGTCGGCGTGGTGCAATTCGTGCCGGCGCTGTTGCAGCAGTTCCTCGAACAGGTCGGTAAGCGCTGCACGAGCCTCACCGATATCGTCTGTGGCGGTGGCGAACTGACCGAGGCGCTGGCCCGCCAGGTGCGTGAGCGCCTGCCGCAGGTGCGGCTGCACAACGTCTACGGCCCGACCGAGGCCACGGTGGATTGCAGTGCCTGGACCCTGGAACCGCAGGATCCGTTGCCACATGGCGCTCTGCCGATTGGTCGACCGATCGACAACACCCGGTTGTACGTACTGGATGCCCATGACCACCCCGTACCATTCGGTGTGGCCGGCCAGTTGCACATCGGCGGTGCCGGGGTGACGCGCGGCTACTTCGGTTTGCCGGAGCAACAGGCCGAGCGCTTTATCGCCAGCCCGTTCGTTGAAGGTGACCGCCTGTACCGCAGTGGCGACCTGGTACGCCAACGTCCAGATGGCGTGCTGGAGTTCCTCGGCCGCACCGACCACCAGATCAAGCTGCGCGGCCTGCGCATCGAGCCGGGCGAGATCGAGACCTGCCTGAACCGGATTGCGGGTGTACGCGAAGCGCTGGTATTGGTGCACGAGCATCCGCACAGCGGCCCGCGCCTGGTGGCGTACCACACCGGTGAGCCACAAGCGGCCGATCACCTGCGCGCAGTGTTGCTGGCGCAGTTGCCGGAATACATGGTGCCGGCGCTGTTCATCCACCTCGACGCGATGCCATTGACCCCCAACGGCAAGCCTGACCGCAAGGCGCTGCCGGTGCCGGATGTGCAGGGGCGTGAGTACGAAGCACCACAGGGCGAGACCGAGCGACTGCTGGCCGATATCTGGGCGCAGTTGCTGGGTGTCGAGCAAGTAGGCCGGCACGATAACTTCTTCGAACTGGGCGGCCATTCGCTGTTGGCCGTGAGCCTGACTGCGCGCCTGCGCCAGGCCGGCCTGCAAGCCGACGTGCGCACGCTGTTCGGCCAGCCGACGGTGGCGGCGTTGGCCGCTACCCTCGGCCACAGCCGCCAGGTTGCGGTCCCGGCCAACCAGATCCCGGCCGACTGCACCCACATCACGCCGGATATGCTGCCTATGGTAGCGCTGGAGCAAGCCGCCATCGACCGTATCGTCGCCACGGTGCCGGGCGGCGCGGCCAACGTGCAGGACATCTACCCGCTGGCGCCGTTGCAGGAGGGCATTCTCTATCACCACCTCAGCGCACCAGAGCACGACCCCTATGTGCTGGGTTCGCGCATGGCCTTCGCCAGCCGCGAGCGGTTGGATGCGTTTGTCGATGCGCTGAACAAGGTCATCGGCCGGCATGACGTGCTGCGCACCTCGGTGCTGTGGGAAGGCCTGCCCCAGGCGGTGCAGGTGGTCTGGCGGCGGACGGCGCTGGCGGTGTTCGAAGTGGCCGACGAGGCGCAAGTGGCGCATGGCTTGCCGCTGGCGCAGGCGCCGCTGGTGCGCCTGTACCACTGGCAGGATCCGAAGGGCCCAGGCCTGTTGGCTGCAATTAGGTTGCACCATATCGTCCTCGACCATGTGGCGATGGAGGTGATCGGCCGCGAACTGACGGGCTACCTGCAAGGGGCACCGGTACCGGCCGAACCAGGCGTGCCGTATCGCAACTATGTGGCCCAGGCCTGCCTGGGGGCCGATATTCCAGCGCAGGAAGCGCTGTTCCGGACACTGCTGGGCGATATCGACGAACCGACGCAGGTGTTCGGCCTGCGCGACGTGCGCGGCGATGGCGGCCAGGTGCACGACCATCACCATGTGCTCGATATCACCCTGGCACAACGCTTGCGCACACAGGCCAGGGTACTGGGCATCAGTGTCGCCAGCCTGGTGCACCAGGCCTGGGGCCAGGTGCTGGCGCAGTTGTCCGGCCGCGAAGAGGTGGTATTCGGCACCGTGCTGCTGGGCCGTCTTGAAGGCGGCGAAGGGGCCGAGCAGGCCCTGGGCATGTTCATCAACACCTTGCCGCTGCGGGTCAGCGTCAATGCCGCCAGCGTGGCCGACGGCGTGCGCCTGACCCACCAGCGCCTGGCGCAGTTGCTGACCCATGAGCAGGCGTCGCTGGCACTGGCCCAGCGCTGCAGTGGCGTGCCGGCCTCGCAGGCGCTGTTCACCAGCCTGCTGAACTATCGTCACAGCGCCGCCGCCAGTACCGAGCAGCACGACGCCTGGGTGGGCATCGAGCTGCTGACTGCCCATGAGCGCACCAACTACCCGCTGGTGGTCAGTGTCGACGACCTGGGCAGCGGTTTCTCCCTGACCGTGCAGGCGGTGGCGCAAGTGGACGGCACATTGGTCTGCCAACTGTTGCTGGCCGCCCTGGCACAGATGGCCCAAGCGTTGGAAGACGCGCCCGTGACGCCACTGCACGATCTGGTCGCATTGCCTGCAGCTGAGCGCGAACGGGTGTTGCGCCAGTTCAACCACACCCGACGCGATTACCCGCGTGACAGGGCGCTGCATGGGGTGTTCGAGGCGCACGCCGAATCCAGCCCCGAGGCGCTGGCAGTCATCCATGGCGAGCGCCACTGGAGCTATCGCGCGCTCGACCAGCACGCCAATCGCCTGGCGGGTTACCTGCTGGAGCTGGGCGTGCAGGCTGGCGACCGGGTGGCCTTGCTGCTGCCGCGCTCCTTCGATCTGTTGGCGGCCCAGTTGGCCGTGAGCAAGTGCGCGGCGGTGTTCGTGCCGCTGGACGGCAACGCGCCGGTCGAGCGCCAGGCGTTCATGGTCGCGGACAGCCAGGCCGTGGTGTTGCTGACCCACAGTGACCAGCCGCAGGTTGAGGGCGGGCGTCGGGTCGAGCTGGACCGGCTCGACCTGGGCCGCTATGCGAGCGAACCGCTGAACCTGGCGGTGGACGCCGGCAGCGCCGCGTACATCATGTACACCTCCGGCTCCACCGGTACGCCGAAGGGCGTGCAGGTGCCGCACCGGGCCATCGTGCGGCTGGTCATCAACAATGGTTTCGCTGATTTCAATAGCCAGGACCGGGTGGCGTTCGCCTCCAACCCGGCGTTCGACGCCAGCACCCTGGAAGTGTGGGCGCCGTTGCTCAATGGCGGCGCGGTGGTGGTGATCGACCAGGACCAGGTGCTGTCGCGCCAGGCCCTCGGTGACACACTGCTGACCCACGGCGTGACCGTGCTGTGGCTGACGGCGGGGCTGTTCCACCAGTTCGCCGACGACCTGCTACCGGCGTTCCGCAGGCTGCGCTACCTGATGGTCGGCGGCGATGTACTGGACCCAGCCGTGATTACTCGCGTGCTGCGTGACGGCGCGCCGCAACACCTGCTCAACGGCTACGGCCCGACCGAAGCCACCACCTTCAGCACCACCCACGAGATCGTCAGCGTGGGCGAGGGCAGCATCCCGATCGGCAAGCCGATCGGCAACGCCCGTTGCTATGTGCTCGATGCTCGCCGACAGCTGTTGCCGGTAGGTGCGGTGGGTGAGTTGTACATCGCCGGCGATGGGGTCGCGCTGGGTTACCTAGGTCAGCCTGAGCTGACCGCCGAGCGCTTCCTGATCGACCCGTTCAACGGTGGGACCATGTACCGCAGCGGCGACCTGGCCTGCTGGCAGGCCGACGGTACCCTGCGTTACCTGGGGCGCGCCGATCAGCAGGTCAAGCTGCGTGGTTTCCGGATCGAGCTGGGTGAGATCGAGGCACGCCTGGCAGCGTGCGCAGGTGTGCGTGACGTGGCTGTGGTGCTGCGTGAGGACAGCCCGGGCGACAAGCGCCTGGTGGCCTACTTCACCGGGCAGCAGGCCATCGCCGAGCTGCACCAACACCTGCAAGGCCAATTGCCGGACTACATGCTGCCGTCAGCTTATGTGCAACTGGATGCACTGCCGTTGACCGCCAACGGCAAGCTCGACCGCCGCGCATTGCCACAGCCGGATAGCGCGTCCGTGGTCAGCCGTGCCTTCGAGGCACCGCAGGGTGAGGTGGAAATCGCTCTGGCGGCAATCTGGGCCGAGCTGCTCAAGGTCGAGCGGGTCGGCCGCCACGATCACTTCTTCGAACTGGGCGGTCACTCGCTGCTGGCGGTGAGCCTGATCGAACGTATGCGCAAGGCCGGGCTCACTGCCGACGTGCGCGTGCTGTTTGCCCAGCCGACCCTGGCCGCGCTTGCCGCCGCCGTGGGCAGTGGCCGTGAGGTCGAGGTGCCGGGTAACCGCGTACCGGTGGGCGCGAACCACATCACCCCGGACATGCTCAGCCTGATCGACCTCGACCAGGTGGCTATCGACCGCATCGTCGCCACGGTGCAGGGTGGCGCGGCCAACGTGCAGGAGATCTACCCGCTGGCGCCGTTGCAGGAAGGGATTCTCTACCACCACCTGAGCGCCGAGCAGGGCGATCCCTACCTGTTGCAATCGCGGTTGGCGTTCGATGACCTGACACGGCTGCAGGCGTGCGCCGCTGTCCTGCAACAGATCATCGATCGCCACGATATCCTGCGCACTTCGGTGGTGTGGGACGGGTTGGACGAGCCGGTGCAGGTGGTCTGGCGCCAGGCCAGGCTCGAAGTGAACGAGGTGACCGGGCTGGGCGAGACCGCCGTGGTCGAGCGCCTGCAGGCGCACTTCGATGCCCGTCGCCAGCGCCTGGACCTGAGCCGCGCGCCGCTGCTGCGCCTGACCTATGCCGCAGACCCGGCCCAGCGCCGGGTGGTGGCGATCCTGCACTTCCATCACCTGGCCCTGGACCACACGGCGATGGAGGTGATCGTCCACGAGATGCAGGCGCTGCTGGCCGGTCGTGGGCACCTGCTGACGGCCCCGGTGCCTTACCGTAACTATGTGGCCCAGGTGCGCCTGGGCGCCGCCGAGGCAGGGCACGAGGCGTTCTTCCGCGACTTGCTGGGTGATATCGACGCACCGACCCTGCCCATGGGCCTGGCCGATGTGCAGGGCGACGGGGGCGACATCGAAGAGGCGCGGCACCTGCTCGATCCGGCGCTGGCGCGCCGGGTGCGCGAGCAGGCGCGTCAGCGCGGGGTCAGTGCCGCGAGCCTGATGCACCTGGCCTGGGCCCGCGTGGTGGGCGTGCTGGCCGTGCGACATGACGTGGTGTTCGGCACCGTGCTGATGGGCCGCCTGCAAGGCGGCGAGGGCGCCGACCGGGCACTGGGCGTGTTCATCAACACCTTGCCGCTGCGCATCGAGACGGCGGCGGGTGCCAGCGAGGCAGTCGCTGTCACCCACCAGCGGCTGTCGGCCTTGCTCGGCCACGAGCATGCATCGCTGGCACTGGCCCAGCGTTGCAGCGGCGTGGCGGCCTCGGCGCCGTTGTTCAGCGCCTTGCTCAACTACCGCCACAGCGCGGCAGGTGCGGCGACCGATGTCGACAGCTTCCACGGCATCTACCAGCTCGGTGGCGAAGAGCGCAGCAACTACCCGCTGACCTTGAGCGTGGACGACCTGGGCGAGGGCTTCAGCCTGAGCGTGCTGGCCCAGCACGGCATCGGTGCCGAGCGGGTCGCGGGCTGGATGACTGGCGCGGTGGCACAACTGGTCCAGGCCTTGGAGCAAGGCGGTGGGGCTCGCGTCGATGCATTGCCGATCCTCGACGCCGCCGAACAGCACCGGGTGCTGGAGGGCTTCAATGCCACCGGCAAGGCCTACCTGCAGGGGCAGACCGTGCATGCGCGGGTCGAGGCCTTCGCCATCGCGGCGCCGCAAGCGCTGGCGGTGGTGCAGGGTGAGCAGCGGCTGAGCTATGGCGAGCTGAACCAGCGCGCCAACCGCCTGGCCCATCATCTGATCAAGCGCGGTGTCCTTTGTGGCGACCGGGTGGCGCTGTGCCTTGAACGAGGCCCGCAGCGGTTGGTGGCGATGCTCGCCGCACTCAAGGCCGGTGCCGCCTATGTGCCGGTCGATCCGGGGTATCCGGGCGAGCGTATTGCCTACCTGCTGAGCGACAGCACGCCTGCGCTGGTGCTGGTCGAGTCATCGACCGCAGCGTTGGTGGGCGAGGTGGCGACCGTGGCGCTGGACGGCAAGGCCTGGCGCGGTGAAGCGGACAGCAACCCTGTCGTGGCAGGGCTGGATGACCGTCAGCTGGCCTATGTGATCTACACCTCGGGGTCCACCGGCCAGCCCAAGGGCGTGATGGTCGAGCACCGCACGCTGGCCAACCTGGTGCACTGGCACTGCGAAACCTTTGAACTGGGGGCGGGCGGCCATACCTCCAGCGTCGCCGGTTTCGGTTTCGATGCCATGGCCTGGGAGGCCTGGCCGGCGCTGTGTGCCGGGGCGGTGCTGCACGTGCCGCCTGCCCCTATCGGCGGCGAACACGTCGACGAACTGCTCGACTGGTGGCTGGAGCAGCCGTTGCAGGTCAGCTTCCTGCCTACGCCGGTGGCCGAGCAGGCGCTGCGCCGCGAGCGGCAGCACCCGACCCTGCGCACGCTGCTGGTGGGCGGTGATCGCCTGCGCCAGTTCGACCGCGACCCGGGCTTTGCCCTGGTCAACAACTACGGCCCGACCGAAACCACGGTCGTGGCGACGTCCGGGCAACTGCAACCGGGCGCTGCGCTGCATATCGGCAAGCCAACCGCCAACACCCGCGCCTATGTGCTGGACGAACATCGCCAGCCGGTGCCAGTGGGGGTGATCGGCGAGCTGTACATCGGTGGTGCCCAGGTTGCCCGGGGCTACCTCAACCGTCCCGACCTGACCGAAGAGCGCTTCCTCACTGATCCGTTCAGCACTGAGCCGGGCGCGCGGATGTACCGCAGCGGCGACCTGGTGCGCTGGAATGCCGACGGCACCCTGGACTACCAGGGGCGCAACGACGACCAGGTGAAGATTCGCGGCGTACGGGTGGAGTTGGGCGAGATCGAAGCAGCGCTGAAAGCCCAGGCAGGCATCGCCGACGCCGTGCTGCTGGTGCGCAACGAACGCCTGCTGGCCTGGTTCACCGAGGCGGCGCCGGTCGATGTCGAAATCTTGCGCCAGGGCCTGCAATCCAGCCTGCCGGCGCACCTGGTGCCGCAGGCCTTCACGCGCCTGGAGGCGCTGCCGCTGACGCCTCACGGCAAACTCGACCGCAAGGCTCTGCCGGAACCGTCAATCCAGCCGCAGCAGGCCTATGTTGCACCCGTGGGCGAAACCGAGGCCGCGATGGCGACGATCTGGGCCGAGGTGCTGGGCGTCGAGCAGGTGGGGCGGCACGACAACTTCTTCGAACTGGGCGGCCATTCGCTGCTGGCCGTGAGCCTCACCGCGCGCCTGCGCCAGGCGGGCCTGGTAGCCGACGTGCGCACGCTGTTCGGCCAGCCGACCGTGGCGGCACTGGCCGCCACGCTGGGCCAGAACCGTCGAGTGCAGGTGCCGGCCAACGTCATTGCGGCCGACTGCACGCGTATCACGCCTTCGATGCTGCCCTTGGTGGCGCTGGAACAGCCTGACATCGACCGGATCGTCGCCACGGTACCGGGTGGCGCGGCCAACGTGCAGGACATCTACCCGCTGGCGCCGCTGCAGGAGGGGATCCTTTATCACCACCTCAGTTCGCCGGAGCACGACCCCTATGTGCTGGTCTCGCAAATGGCCTTCGCCAGCCGTGAGCGGCTGAATGCCTTTGCCGAGGCACTGGATAGGGTCATCGCGCGCCATGACGCACTGCGCACCTCGGTGCTGTGGGACGGTTTGCCGCAACCCGTACAAGTGGTCTGGCGCGAGGCTCGGCTGGCGCTGTTCGCGGTGGCCGACGCGCAGGCGGTGCCCCATGCCCTCGGGCTGGCGCAGGCGCCGCTGGTGCGCCTGTACCACTGGCCGGACCCACAGGGGCCAGGCCTGCTGGCGACCTTGCAGTTCCACCATATCGTTCTCGACCATACCGCGCTGGAGGTGATCGGCCAGGAGTTGGTGAACAACTTGCAAGGGCTGCCGGCGCCGACCGAACCCGGCGCGCCGTACCGCAACTATGTGGCCCAGGCGCGCCTGGGCATCAGCCAGGCCGAGCACGAGGCGTTCTTCCGCGCGCAACTGGGCGATATCGACGAGCCGACCCTGCCGTTCGGCCTTGGCGATGTGCAGATCGACGGCCAGGCCATCGAAGAGGCGCAGCTGTGGCTGGATGACGCCCTGGCCGCGCGCCTGCGGCGTCAGGCCCGGCAGCTGGGCATCAGCGTCGCCAGCCTGTTCCACCTGGCCTATGCACGGCTGCTGGCCGCCGCCAGTGGCCGCGACAGCGTGGTGTTCGGCACCGTGCTGTTGGGGCGCCTGGAAGGCGGCGAGGGTGCCGAGCAGGCGCTGGGCATGTTCATCAACACCCTGCCGTTGCGCCTGGACCTGGCGGGCCTGAGCCTGCACGAGGCGGCCCAGGCCGCCCAGCAACGCCTGAGCGGCCTGCTGGTGCACGAGCATGCCTCGCTGGCCCTGGCCCAGCGCTGCAGTGGCGTGGCCGCGCCGGCGCCGCTGTTCAGCGCCATGCTCAACTACCGCCACGGCAGCCAGGCGAGCGAGAGCAAGCGCCTGGCCCTGCAGGGCATCGAGACGCTGGAGAGCAGCGAGCGCAGCAACTACCCGCTGAGCCTGAGCGTGGACGATATCGGCGGCCGCTTCCGCCTGGTCGCCATGACCCCGGCCGACGTAGGGGCGGCGCGTGTCTGCGGGCAGATGGGGCAGGTGTTGCTCGGCATGGCCGAGGCGCTGGATCAGCCGCAGCGGCTAGCGGTGCTGCAATTGCCGGTGTTGCAGGATGAGGAGCGCCGTCGGCTGCTGTTCGATTGCAACCGTACCGAGGTATCCCGTGACGTTGCGCAGACACTCCATGGCCTGATTGAAGCCCAGGCGCCTGAGGCGATAGCGGTCACGGCCGAGCAAGGTGAGCTCAGCTATCGCCAGCTCAACGAGCAGGCCAACCGCCTGGCCCATCACCTGATCGCGCTCGGGGTGAAACCTGATGATCGGGTGGCGATCTGTGTCGAGCGCGGCCTGTCGCTGGTGGTGGGTCTGCTGGCCATCCTCAAGGCGGGTGGCGCCTATGTGCCGGTCGATCCGGACTACCCGGCCGAACGCATCAGCCACATGCTCGGCGACAGCCAGCCGCGGGCAGTGCTGGTACAGGGCGCTACCCGTGGCCTGGTGGGCTCGCCGGTGACACTGGTCGACATGGACCAGCCGACTTGGGCGGCGTTGCCGGCCAGCAACCCGCAGGTGCCAGGTCTTACCTCGAACCATCTGGCCTACGTGATCTACACCTCTGGCTCCACCGGCGTGCCCAAAGGCGTGATGGTCGAGCACCGCAACGTGGTCAACCTGGTGCACTGGAGTGCGGGCTTGTTCCCAACGTCGGGTGCAGTGCTGCACAAGACGCCGGTGAGCTTCGACGCCTCGGTGTGGGAGCTGTTCTGGCCGCTGTGCAGCGGGCTGCGCCTGGTATTGGCGCGCCCGGATGGGCAGCGCGACCCGCAGTATCTGGTCGAGCTGATCGAGCAGCAGCAGGTCGGCGTGGTGCAATTCGTGCCGGCGCTGTTGCAGCAGTTCCTCGAACAGGTCGGTAACCGCTGCAGCAGCCTCACCGATATCGTTTGTGGCGGCGGCGAGCTGACCGAGGCGCTGACCCGCCAGGTGCGCGAGCGCCTGCCGCAGGCGCGCTTGCACAACGTCTACGGCCCGACCGAGGCCACGGTGGATTGCAGTGCCTGGACCCTGGAACCCCAGGATCCGTTGCCACATGGCCCGCTGCCGATCGGTCGACCCATCGACAACACCCGCTTGTACGTACTGGATGCCCATGACCAACCGGTGCCATTCGGTGTGGCCGGTCAGCTGCACATCGGCGGTGCCGGGGTGACGCGCGGCTACTTCGGCTTGGCGGAGCAACAGGCCGAGCGCTTCATCGCCAGCCCGTTCGTTGAAGGTGAGCGTCTGTACCGCAGTGGCGACCTGGTACGTCAACGTCCAGACGGCGTGCTGGAATTCCTCGGCCGCACTGATCACCAGATCAAGCTGCGTGGCCTACGCATCGAGCCGGGTGAGATCGAGACCTGCCTGAACCGGATTGCGGGTGTACGCGAAGCGCTGGTATTGGTGCACGAGCATCCGCACAGCGGCCCGCGCCTGGTGGCGTACCACACCGGTGAGCCACAAGCGGCCGATCACCTGCGCGCAGTGTTGCTGGCGCAGTTGCCGGAATACATGGTGCCGGCGCTGTTCATCCACCTCGACGCGATGCCATTGACCCCCAACGGCAAGCCTGACCGCAAGGCGCTGCCGGTGCCGGATGTGCAGGGGCGTGAGTACGAAGCACCACAGGGCGAGACCGAGCGACTGCTGGCCGATATCTGGGCGCAGTTGCTGGGTGTCGAGCAAGTAGGCCGGCACGATAACTTCTTCGAACTGGGCGGCCATTCGCTGTTGGCCGTGAGCCTGACTGCGCGCCTGCGCCAGGCCGGCCTGCAAGCCGACGTGCGCACGCTGTTCGGCCAGCCGACGGTGGCGGCGTTGGCCGCTACCCTCGGCCACAGCCGCCAGGTTGCGGTCCCGGCCAACCAGATCCCGGCCGACTGCACCCACATCACGCCGGATATGCTGCCTATGGTAGCGCTGGAGCAAGCCGCCATCGACCGTATCGTCGCCACGGTGCCGGGCGGCGCGGCCAACGTGCAGGACATCTACCCACTGGCGCCGTTGCAGGAAGGCATTCTCTACCACCACCTCAGTGCACCGGAGCACGACCCCTATGTGCTCGGCTCACGCATGGCCTTCGCCAGCCGTGAGCGACTGGAGGCCTTTGTCGATGCCTTGAACAAGGTCATCAGCCGGCACGATGTGCTGCGCACCTCGGTGCTGTGGGAAGGCCTGCCCCAGGCGGTGCAGGTGGTCTGGCGGCGGACGTCGCTGGCGGTGTTCGAAGTGGCTGACGAGGCGCAAGTCGCGCATGCACTGCCGCTGGAGCAAGCACCGCTGGTGCGCCTGTATCACTGGCAGGACCCGAATGGGCCTGGCCTGCTGTCGGCACTGCGGCTTCACCATATCGTCCTCGATCATGTGGCGATGGAGGTGATCGGCCGCGAACTGGCGGGCTACCTGCAAGGGGCGCCGGTGCCGAGCGAGCCGGGTGTACCGTACCGCAACTATGTAGCCCAGGCACGCCTGGGCGTCAGCCAGGCCGAGCACGAGGCGTTCTTCCGTGCGCAACTGGGTGATATCGACGAGCCGACCCTGCCCTACGGCCTGGTTGACGTGCAGGTGGATGTGCAAAGCATCGAGGAGGCGCAGCTGTGGCTTGACGACGACCTGGCCGCACACCTGCACCAGCAGGCCCGACGCCTGGGCATCAGCGTCGCCAGCCTGTTCCACCTGGCCTATGCACGCCTGCTGGCCGTCGCCAGCGGCCGTGACAGCGTGGTGTTCGGCACTGTGCTGCTGGGCCGTCTTGAAGGTGGTGAAGGGGCCGAGCAGGCCCTGGGCATGTTCATCAACACCTTGCCCCTGCGCCTGGACCTGGCCGGCCTGAGCCTGCGCGAGGCGGCGCAGGCCACCCAGCAACGCCTGAGCGGCTTGCTGGCCCACGAGCATGCCTCGCTGGCACTGGCCCAGCGTTGCAGTGGCGTGGCCGCGCCGACGCCGCTGTTCAGCGCCATGCTCAACTATCGCCACGGCAGCCAGGCCAGCGAGGCCCAGCGCCAGGCCGCGCAAGGCATCGAGACGCTGGAGAGCAAGGAGCGCAGCAACTACCCGCTGGGGGTGAACGTGGACAGCATCGGCGAGCGTTTCCGCCTGGTGGCCATGACCCCGGTCGAGGTCGGCGCGGTGCGGATCTGCGAGCAGTTGAGCCAGGTGCTGCAGCGTATGGCCCAGGCGCTGGACGAGCAGCCGGAGCAGCCATTGCTGCAACTGCCGGTACTGGCCCCGGCCGAGCGCCTGCAAGTGCTGCAGGGCTTCAACGACACGCGGGTGGACTACGACCTCGAACAGACCCTGCACGGGATGATCGAAGCCCAGGTGCGACGCACCCCGGACGCCGTGGCGGTGAAAGCCGAAGAGGGCGGGCTGACTTACCGCCAGCTCGACGAACAGGCCAACCGCCTGGCCCATCACCTGATCGCCCTGGGCGTGAAACCCGACGATCGCGTGGCGATCTGCGTGGAGCGCGGCCTGGCGATGGTGGTCGGCCTGCTGGCCATCCTCAAGGCGGGTGGCGCCTATGTGCCGGTCGATCCGGAATACCCGGCCGAGCGCATCCGCCACATGCTCAGTGACAGCGCTCCGGTGGTGGTGCTGGTGCACGCGGCCACGCGCCACGTGCCTGAGGCCGCCACGGTGCCGCTGATCGACCTCGACCGCCCAAGCTGGCTGGAGCAACCGGTGCAGGCACCGGTGGTGAAGGGGCTGACCCCACGCCACCTGGCCTATGTGATCTACACCTCCGGCTCCACCGGCCTGCCCAAGGGCGTGATGAACGAGCACGCCGGGGTGGTCAACCGCCTGCTGTGGATGCAGGACGCCTATCAGCTCGGCGCGGACGACGTGGTGCTGCAGAAGACCCCGTTCAGCTTCGACGTGTCGGTGTGGGAATTCCTCTGGCCGTTGCAAACCGGCGCCCGCCTGGTCATGGCCCGGCCCGGTGGCCACCGCGACCCGGAGTACCTGCGCGAGGTCATCCGCGCCGAGCAGGTCAGCACCTTGCACTTCGTGCCATCGATGCTGGACGTGTTCCTCGCCCATGGCGCGGTTCAGCCCGAACGCCTCAAGCGCGTGCTGTGCAGCGGCGAAGCCTTGCCCGGCGCGCTGGTGCGGCGCTTCCAGGCGCAACTGCCGACAGTCGAGCTGCACAACCTGTACGGCCCGACCGAGGCGGCGGTGGACGTCAGTGCCTGGCACTGTGTGACGGCGCCGGACAACACGCCGATCGGCAAACCGATCGCCAATACCACGCTGTACGTGCTGGACGGCCACGGCCAACCCGTGCCGCAGGGTGTGGCGGGCGAGCTGTACATCGGCGGCGTGCAGGTGGCCCGTGGTTACCTGAACCGTGCCGAACTGACCGCCGAACGCTTCCTCGACGACCCGTTCGGCACCCGCCCGGGCGGGCGGCTGTACCGCACCGGCGACCTGGCGCGGCACCTGGCCGACGGCAACCTGGAGTACCTGGGGCGCAACGATGACCAGGTGAAACTGCGTGGCCTGCGCATCGAGCTGGGCGAGATTCAGGCCTGCCTGACCGGCATCGAGGGGGTCAAGGAGGCGGTGGTGCTGGCCCGCGAGCAGCGCCTGGTGGCGTACTGCACCGGTACCCCGCAATCCACGGAGGTACTGCGCGCGGCGCTGCTGGAACGGCTGCCGGAGTTCATGGTGCCGGCGCAGTTCATCCACCTGGATGCGCTGCCGCTGAGCCCCAACGGCAAGCTCGACCGCAAGGCGCTGCCAGTGCCGGAGGCGGTGCAGAGCCGCGTCTACGAGGCCCCCGAAGGCGCGACCGAGGCGTTGCTGGCCAAGCTCTGGGCCGAGCTGCTGGGTGTGGAACGGGTAGGGCGGCACGACAACTTCTTCGAACTGGGTGGCCACTCGCTGCTGGCCGTGACCCTGATCTCGCGGCTGCGCGAAGCCGGCTTGGAAGCCGACGTGCGCACCCTGTTCGAACAACCGACGCTGGCAGGTTATGCCGCCATCACAGACAGAATGGAGATCGTCCTGTGAGCATCAACGAACTACTGGCAACACTGACAGCCAACAACGTGCAACTGGCGCTCAAGGATGGCCAGCTGGTGGTCCAGGGCAACCGCCAGGCCCTGACCGACGCGGCCTTGGTGGCGCAACTGCGCGAGCACAAGCCGACGCTGCTGGCGATGCTCGAGCGAGGTGAATACGTGGCCACCCGCCAGGGCGCGGTCGAGGTGCCGGAAAACCGCATCCCGCCCGGCTGCACGCGGATCACACCGGCCATGCTCAGCCTGGTCGAGCTCGACCAGGCGACCATTGATCGTCTGGTCACCGCCATCCCCGGTGGCGCCGCCAACGTGCAGGACATCTACCCGCTGGCGCCCCTGCAACAAGGCATGCTGTTCCACCACGCCAGTGCCGGCGAGCATGACCCCTACGTGATGCAGGCGCCCTTCGTGTTCGCCAGCCGCGAGCGCGTGGCAGCCTTTGCCCAAGCCCTGCAAGGGGTGATCGACCGTCACGACATCCTGCGCACCTCGGTGCACTGGAAGGATTTCGACCAGCCGTTGCAGGTGGTGTGGCGCAAGGCCGAGTTACGGGTGACACAACTGGCTGAAGGCGAGGCGCCCGAGGCCGGTTTCGATCTCACCCAGGCACCGCTGATCCGCCTGCAATGCCAGCCCGAGGACGTGGATGGTCGAGTACGGGCGACCTTGCAGTTCCACCATGTCGCCCTGGACCACAGCGCCCTGGACGTGGTGCGCCATGAAATGCTCGCCTTCCTGCTGGGCCAGCCTCAGCAACTGGGTCGCCCGGTGCCGTTCCGCAACCATGTGGCCCAGGCGCTGCTGGGCGTGAGCGAAGCCGAGCACGAAGCGTTCTTCCGCGACATGCTCGGCGCGATCGACGAGGCGACCCTGGCCTACGGCCTGGGTGATGTGCAGGGCGATGGCGCGGCGCTGGACGAGCAGGTACAGCCCCTCGAACCGGCCCTGTGCCAAGGCCTGCGCAACCAGGCGCGGGCCCAGGGGGTGAGCGTCGCCAGCCTGTTCCACCTGGCCTGGGCGCGGGTGCTGGGCGTGCTGGCCGGGCGTGACCACGTGGTGTTCGGTACGGTGCTGATGGGCCGCCTGGTCGGGGCCGAAGCCGCCGACCGGGCCCTGGGTATCTTCATCAATACCTTGCCGTTCAGCGTGGACCTGGCGAGCGGCGACCTGCCCACGGCGGTCAAGGCTACCCACCAGCGGCTGAGCACCCTGATGCGCCACGAGCACGCGCCGCTGGCCCTGGCCCAGCGCTGCAGTGGCGTGGCGGCGCCGACGCCGTTGTTCAACACCTTGCTCAACTACCGCCACAGCGTGCACGCGGGCAGCGCGGAGGTCTTGCGCAGCGGTTGGGCGGGGATCGAGATCGTGCATTCCGCCGAGGCTACCAACTACCCGCTGGTGGTCAGCGTCGATGACCTGGGCAGCGGCTTCTCGCTGACCGTGCAGGCGGTGCCGGGTGTGGACGGACGCCTGGTCTGCCAACTGTTGCAGGTTGTCCTGGAGCAACTGGCCGAGGCGTTGGAGCACGCGCCGGCAACATCGCTGCACAGCCTGGTTGCGCTGCCCGCAGGCGAGCGCGAGCGGGTGCTGCGGCAGTTCAACGACACCCAGCGCGACTACCCGCGCGACAGCGCTGTGCATGCGCTGTTCGAGGCGCACGCCAGCCTGAACCCTGAGGCGCTGGCGGTGGTGCATGGGCAGCAACGCTGGCGCTATGCCCAGCTCGAGGCCCAGGCCAATCGCCTGGCCCGTTGCCTGCTTGAGCATGGCGTGCAACCCGGCGACCGGGTGGCCTTGCTGCTGCCCCGTTCCTTCGACCTGCTGGCGGCCCAGCTGGCCGTGAGCAAATGCGCGGCAGTGTTCGTGCCGCTGGACGGTAACGCGCCGGTCGAGCGCCAGGCGTTCATGGTCGCGGACAGCCAGGCCGTGGTGTTGCTGACCCACAGCGACCAGCCGCAAATCGAGGGCGGGCGTCGGTTCGAGCTGGACCGGCTCGACCTGGGCCGCTATGCGAGCGAACCGCTGAACCTGGCGGTGGACGCCGGCAGCGCCGCGTACATCATGTACACCTCCGGCTCCACCGGCACACCGAAAGGGGTGCAGGTGCCGCACCGGGCCATCGTGCGGCTGGCCATCAACAACGGTTTCGCCGACTTCAATAGCCAGGATCGAGTAGCGTTCGCCTCCAACCCGGCGTTCGACGCCAGTACCCTGGAGGTGTGGGCGCCGCTGCTCAACGGCGGCGCGGTGGTGGTGATCGATCAGGACCAGGTGCTGTCGCGCCAGGCCCTGCACGATGAATTGCTGGCCCAGAGCGTGACGGTGCTGTGGTTGACGGCCGGACTGTTCCACCAGTTCGCCGACGACCTGCTGCCGGCGTTCCGCAGGCTGCGCTACCTGATGGTCGGCGGCGATGTGCTGGACCCGGCGGTGATTGCTCGCGTGCTGCGTGATGGCGCGCCGCAGCACCTGCTCAACGGCTACGGCCCGACCGAAGCCACCACCTTCAGCACCACCCACGAGATCGTCAGCGTGGGCGAGGGCAGCATCCCGATTGGCAAACCAATCGGCAACGCCCGCTGCTATGTGCTCGATGCCCGTCGGCAGTTGTTGCCGGTGGGCGCGGTGGGTGAGCTGTACATCGCCGGTGACGGCGTGGCCCTGGGCTACCTGGGCCAACCGGAGCTGACCGCCGAGCGCTTCCTGGCCGACCCGTTCAACGGCGGGAGCATGTACCGCAGTGGCGACCTGGCCTGCTGGCAGGCCGACGGCACCTTGCGCTACCTGGGCCGTGCCGACCAGCAGGTCAAGCTGCGTGGTTTCCGGATCGAGCTGGGTGAGATCGAGGCACGCCTGGCAGCGTGCGCAGGTGTGCGTGACGTGGCTGTGGTGCTGCGTGAGGACAGCCCGGGCGACAAGCGCCTGGTGGCCTACTTCACCGGGCAGCAGGCCATCGCCGAGCTGCACCAACACCTGCAAGGCCAATTGCCGGACTACATGCTGCCGTCAGCCTATGTACAAATGGACGTACTGCCACTGACCGCCAACGGCAAGCTCGACCGCCGCGCCTTGCCGCAGCCGGGCAACGACGATGTGATCCGCCGCGGCTTCGAGGCACCAACGGGCGAAGTGGAAACCGCCCTGGCGGCGATCTGGGCCGAGCTGCTCAAGGTCGAGCGGGTCGGGCGTCACGATCACTTCTTCGAAATGGGTGGCCACTCATTGCTGGCCATGCGCCTGGTGTCCCAGGTGCGCCAGCGCCTTGGCGTGGAACTGGCCCTGGCCGACCTGTTCGCCAATGCCGAACTGGCCGCGCTGGCCCAGGTGCTGGCCAACGCAAGCGCCAGCGACCTCCCGGCGATCGTGGCGATCGATCGCGAGCAGGCCCTGCCGATGTCGTTCGCCCAGCAGCGCCTGTGGTTCCTGGCCCAGCTGGAAGGCGGCAACCAGGCCTACAACATGCCGCTGGCCCTGGGCCTGCGCGGGGCGCTGGACGCCACGGCGCTGGAGCGCGCCTTGCTGCGTATTGTCGAGCGCCATGAAACCCTGCGCAGCCGCTTCGTGCCCTGTGGCGACAGCGCCGAAGTGCGGGTCGATGCGACCCCGCAACCGGGCTGGCTGCGCCGCGAGACACTGGCGCCGAAGGACCTGCCCGCACGCCTGCGCAGCGAGGCCGTCGCGCCCTTCGACCTGGTTGCCGGGCCATTGCTGCGCGCCAGCCTGCTGCGCCTGGGCGAGCAGCACCATGTACTGGCCCTGACCGTGCACCATGCCGTTGCCGACGGCTGGTCCCTGGGGGTGCTGACCCGCGAGCTCGGTGCGTTGTACCCGGCCCTGCGCCAAGGCCTGGAAGACCCGCTGCCACCCTTGGCGATCCAGTACGGCGACTATGCCGTGTGGCAACGCCGCTGGCTGGCGGGCGAGCAACTGCAGCGCCAGGCCGACTACTGGCGTGAAACCCTGGATGGCGCGCCGACCCTGCTCAGCCTGCCCGGCGATCGGCCGCGCCCGGCACGCCAGGACTTCAGCGGCGCCAGCCTGGTGCTGCGGCTGGACGAGCCGTTGGCGGTGGGCCTGCGTGCCCTGGCCCAGCGTCACCAGGTGACCCTGTACACGGTGCTGATGAGTGCCTGGGCCGCGACCCTGGCCCGCCTGGCCGGCCAAACCGACGTGGTGGTGGGCTGCCCGGTGGCCGGGCGTGGCCGGGCCGAGCTGGAGCCTCTGGTCGGGCTGTTCGTCAACACCCTGGCGATACGCATCGACCTGGCGGGCGCGCCGTCCGCCGAAGCCTTGCTGGCCCAGGTGCAGCAGCGCCTGCTCCAGGCCCAGGCGCACCAGGACCTGCCGTTCGAGCAAGTGGTGGAGATCGTCCGCCCGGCACGCAGCCTCAGCCATACGCCACTGTTCCAGACCACCCTCAACTGGCTGGCCGCCGATGGCGCCGTCCTGCAGTTGGAAGGGCTGCAGTTGGAAGCTGTGGCACAGGGCATCCAGGTGGCCAAGTTCGATCTGTCGTTGAACATGGGCGAGCAAGGCGAGGCGCTGGTCGGCAGCCTGGAGTACGCCACCGCGCTGTTCGACCAGGCCAGCGTGCAGCGCTTTGCCGGCTACTTCGAAACGCTGCTGCAGGCCATGGTGGACAATGACCGGCAACCGCTGGCCGCCGTCGCGCTGGTCGGCGACACGGAGCGCAAGCGCCTGCTGCACGGCTTCAACAACACCACTCGGGCCTTCCCCCGCGGCCAGACCCTGCCGGGCCTGATCGAGGCCCAGGTGGCCCAGGCACCGCAAGCCCTGGCGGCCAAGGCCGGCGAGCAAACCCTGAGCTATGGCGAGTTGAACCGCCAGGCCAATGCCCTGGCCCATCACCTGATCGACCTGGGTGTGCGCCCCGACGACCGCGTGGCGGTGGTGGCGCGGCGCGGGCTGGACACCTTGGTTGCCTTGCTGGCGGTGCTCAAGGCCGGGGCCGGCTATGTGCCGGTGGATCCCGCCCATCCCGACCCGCGCGTGCGCTACCTGCTGAGTGACAGCGCGCCGGTGGTCGTGCTGGCCCAGCGGGCATTGTTCGAGCGTCTTGAAGGCCTGGAGGCGCCTTTGCTGGCGCTCGACCAGCCGGATTGGCCGGCGCGTCACGACAACCCCGTGGTCGCGGGCCTGACCCCCGACCACCTGGCCTATGTGATCTACACCTCCGGCTCCACCGGTGAGCCCAAGGGGGTGATGGTCGAACACCGGGCCCTGGCCAACCTCGTCCACTGGCACCGCAAGGCCTTCGAACTGAGGGCTGGGGACCACACCGCCAGCGTTGCCGGCTTCGGTTTCGACGCCATGGCCTGGGAAGTCTGGCCGGCCCTGTGCGCCGGCGCGGTGTTGCACGTGCCCCCTGAGCCGCTGGGCAACGAGCAGCTCGACGCGATGCTGGCCTGGTGGCTGGCGCAACCATTGAAGGTGGCCTTCCTGCCCACCCCGGTGGCCGAGTACGCCCTCAGCCAAGGGTTGCGGCACCCGACCCTGCGCACCCTGCTGATCGGTGGCGATCGCCTGCGTCAGTTCAACAGTGACCCAGGCTTCGTGGTGGTCAACAACTACGGCCCCACCGAAACCACCGTGGTCGCCACGTCCGGGCTGGTGTTGCCGGGCGGCGCGCTGGATATCGGCAGGCCGATCGCCAATGCCCGCGCCTATCTGCTCGACGAGGCCCTGCAACTGGTGCCATCCGGTGCAACGGGCGAGCTTTATGTGGGCGGTGCGGGCGTGGCGCGGGGCTATCTCAATCGCCCCGACCTGACCGAGGCACGCTTCCTCGCCGACCCGTTCAGCGAAACAGCGGGGGCGCGTATGTACCGCACCGGTGACCTGGCACGCTGGAACGCCGACGGCACCCTGGAGTACCTGGGGCGCAACGATGACCAGGTGAAGGTGCAAGGCCGGCGCATCGAACTCGGCGAGATCGAGGCCCAGTTGCTGCAAATGCCGGGTATCGAAGAGGCCCTGGTACTGGCCCACGAGGCGCAAGCGGGCCAGCCACGGCTGGTGGCCTGGTTCATCGCCCGGGGCGAGGCGCCGACGCCCGCCGAGTTGCGGGCCGTGTTGCTGCAACGCCTGCCGGCCTACATGGTGCCGGTGGCGCTGGTACGGCTGACAGCGTGGCCATTGACCGCCAACGGCAAGGTCGACCGCCGTGCGCTGCCGGCACCCGAACGCGAGGCGTTGGCCGAGCAAACGTACGAAGCCGCCGAAGGCGAACTGGAAGTTGCCCTGGCCCAGCTCTGGAGCGAACTGCTGCAGGTCGAGCGGGTCGGTCGCCAGGACCGCTTCTTCGAACTGGGCGGCCACTCGCTGCTGGCCATGCGCATGGTCGGCCAGCTGCGCCAGCGCCTGGGCCTGGAGCTGGCGTTGGGCACGCTGTTCGCCGATGACCGCCTGCAGGCCGTCGCGGCGGCAGTGGCGGGCAACCAGGGCCGGGCGTTGCCGCTGCTGGAGGCGGCGGCGCGGGGCCAGTCCCAGCCACTGTCGTTCGCCCAGCAGCGCCTGTGGTTCCTGGCGCAGATGGGCGATGCCAGCGCCGCCTACCATATTCCGTTGGGCCTGGAGTTGCGCGGGCCGCTGGACCGCACGGCGCTGGAACGCGCCCTGGCGCGCATCGTCGAGCGCCACGAGAGCCTGCGCAGCCAGTTCAACCAGGAGGGCGCCGAAGCGCGGGTGCGGGTGGTGCCCGGGCATGGCGACTTCGCCCTGGCCTGGCACGACCTGCGCGGGCAGCCCCAACTGCTGCGAACGCTGGCCCAGGAGGAGGCAGCGCTACCGTTCGACCTGGCGCATCAACTGCCGATCCGTGGCCGTCTGCTGTGCCTGGCACCCGATCACCACGTGCTGCTGCTCACCCTGCACCATATCGTCGCCGACGGCTGGTCGGTGGGCGTGCTCACCCAGGAACTGGCGGCCTTGTACCCGGCGCTCGCCGCCGGTGGCGAAGACCCGCTGGCACCCCTGGCGATCCAGTACGGCGACTATGCCATCTGGCAGCGCCGCTGGCTGACGGGGGACGAATTGCAGTGCCAGGGCGATTACTGGTGCCAGGCACTGGCCGGTGCGCCGGTGTTGCTGGCACTGCCCAGCGACCGGCCGCGCCCGCCGCACCAGGACTACACCGGCGAGCGTGTCGACCTGAGCCTGGACCCACGCCTGAGCACCGAGCTCAAGGCGCTCTGCCACCGCCATGGGATCACGCCATTCATGCTGTTCACCGCCGCCTGGGCGGTGCTGCTGGCGCGTCTGTCGGGCCAGGATGACGTGGTGATCGGCACGCCGGTGGCCAACCGTCGGCAAGCTGCGGTCGAAGGCTTGATCGGCTTGTTCGTCAACTCCCTGGCCTTGCGCATCGACACCTCGGGGGCGCCGGACCTGGGCACCTTGCTCGCCCGGGTCAAGGCGGTGGTGATCGCCGCCCAGGACCATCAGGATGTGCCGTTCGAGCAAGTGGTGGAATTGCTGCGCCCACCGCGTAGCTTGTCCCATACGCCGCTGTACCAGGCCGCGCTGGACTGGGACGGCACTGTCGGCCAGCCGCCGCTGCGCCTTGAAGGGTTGTCGCTTTCGCTGCTGGAGGCCGAGGCCCGCGTGGCCAAGTTCGACCTCAGCCTGAGCATGGGCGAAGGTGCCGACGGTTTCGTCGGCGCGCTGGTCTACGCGACGGCGCTGTTCGACCACGAGACGGTGCAGCGCTATACCCGTTATTTCGAGCAACTGCTCTGGAGCTTCATTGCTTCGGGTGACGTGATCCCGTCCGAGTCGGTATTGCTGGGTGCGGCGGAGCGTCGGCAACTGCTGGTGGGCTTCAACGACACACGGGCGGACTACGACCTCGAACAGACCCTGCACGGGATGATCGAAGCCCAGGTGCGACGCACCCCGGACGCCGTGGCGGTGAAAGCCGAAGAGGGCGGGCTGACTTACCGCCAGCTCGACGAACAGGCCAACCGCCTGGCCCATCACCTGATCGCCCTGGGCGTGAAACCTGACGATCGCGTGGCGATCTGCGTGGAGCGCGGCCTGGCGATGGTGGTCGGCCTGCTGGCCATCCTCAAGGCGGGTGGCGCCTATGTGCCGGTAGATCCGGAGTACCCGGCCGAGCGCATCCGCCACATGCTCAGTGACAGCGCTCCGGTGGTGGTGCTGGTGCACGCGGCCACGCGCCACGTGCCTGAGGCCGCCACGGTGCCGCTGATCGACCTCGACCGCCCAAGCTGGCTGGAGCAACCGGTGCAGGCACCGGTGGTGAAGGGGCTGACCCCACGCCACCTGGCCTATGTGATCTACACCTCCGGCTCCACCGGCCTGCCCAAGGGCGTGATGAACGAGCACGCCGGGGTGGTCAACCGCCTGCTGTGGATGCAGGACGCCTATCAGCTCGGCGCGGACGACGTGGTGCTGCAGAAGACCCCGTTCAGTTTCGACGTGTCGGTGTGGGAATTCCTCTGGCCGCTGCAGACCGGCGCCCGTCTGGTCATGGCCCGGCCCGGTGGCCACCGCGACCCGGAGTACCTGCGCGAGGTCATCCGCGCCGAGCAGGTCAGCACCTTGCACTTCGTGCCATCGATGCTGGACGTGTTCCTCGCCCATGGCGCGGTCCAGCCCGAACGCCTCAAGCGTGTGCTGTGCAGCGGCGAAGCCCTGCCTGGGGCGCTGGTGCGACGCTTCCACGCGCAGTTGCCGACAGTCGAACTGCACAACCTGTACGGCCCGACCGAGGCGGCGGTGGACGTCAGTGCCTGGCACTGCATGACGGCGCCGGACAACACGCCGATCGGCAAGCCGATCGCCAATACCACGCTGTACGTGCTGGACGGCCACGGCCAGCCGGTACCGCAAGGCGTGGCGGGCGAGCTGTACATCGGTGGCGTGCAGGTGGCCCGCGGTTATCTCAACCGTGCCGAACTGACCGCCGAGCGCTTCCTCGACGACCCGTTCGGCACCCGCCCGGGCGCGCGGCTGTACCGCACCGGCGACCTGGCGCGGCACCTGGCCGACGGCAACCTGGAGTACCTGGGGCGCAACGATGACCAGGTGAAACTGCGTGGCCTGCGCATCGAGCTGGGCGAGATCCAGGCCTGCCTGACCGCCATCGAGGGGGTCAAGGAAGCGGTGGTGCTGGCCCGTGAGCAGCGCCTGGTGGCGTACTGCACCGGTACCCCGCAACCCACGGAGGTGCTGCGCGCGGCGCTGCTGGCGCGGTTGCCGGAGTTCATGGTACCGGCGCAGTTCATTCATCTGGACGCGCTGCCGCTGAGCCCCAACGGCAAGCTCGACCGCAAGGCGCTGCCAGTGCCGGAGGCGGTGCAGAGCCGGGCCTACGAGGCCCCTGAAGGCGCGACCGAGGAACTGCTGGCCAAGCTCTGGGTCGAGCTGCTGGGTGTGGAACGGGTAGGGCGGCACGACAACTTCTTCGAACTGGGCGGCCATTCGTTGCTGGCCGTGACCCTGACCTCGCGCCTGCGTGCGCAGGGCATGACGGTGGATATCCGCGTGCTGTTCGACAAGCCCACCGTGGCGGCCCTGGCCGCCACCCTCGGCCAGGTGTTCGAGGCAGAGGTGCCGGCCAACCGCATTGGCGACGACTGCACCCACATCACCCCGGGCCTGTTGCCCCTGATCACGCTGGAGCAACAGGCCATCGACCGCATCGTCGCCAGTGTGCCGGGAGGCGTCGCCAATGTGCAGGACATCTACCCCCTGGGCCCCCTGCAGGCAGGTATCCACTTCCACCACCTGGCCAGCGAGGGGGCCGACCCCTATGTCCAGCAAGTCACTTTCCTGGTGGACGATGCGGGGCGCCTGGCGGCGTTGCAGCAAGCGCTGGATCAGGTGATCGCACGCCACGACATCCTGCGCACCTCGTTGTACTGGGAGGGCCTGGCGCAGCCGGTGCAGGTGGTCTGGCGCCAGGCGCCGCTGGAGGTCGTGGCCATCGGCGTCGGCGAAGCGCCGGCCCTGCGCCTGGACCTGACCCGCGCGCCCTTGCTGCGCCTGGTGCACCACCCGGCCGGGGAGAACGGTGCCATCAAGGCGACCTTGCTGTTCCACCACATGGTCATGGACCACGTCGCCCAGGACGTGCTGCGCGCCGAACTGCAGGCCTGCCTGCTCGGCGAAGCCCATCGGCTGCCCGCGCCGGTGCCGTACCGCAACTACATCGCCCAGGTGCTGCAAGGCGCGGACGAGGCCCAGCATGAGGCCTACTTCCGCGAACAGCTGGGTGATATCGACGAGCCGACCTTGGCCTACGGCGTCCATCCACACCCACATCCGGATGCCGAGGCCGAGGTCCGGCAAATGCTGGACGATGCGCTGTCACGCCGGCTGCGCGAGCAGGCCCGCCAGCTTGGCGTCGGCGCCGCCAGCCTGCTGCACCTGGCCTGGGGGCTGGTGCTGGGGCAACTGTCGGGGCGCGACAGCGTGGTCTTCGGCACCGTGCTGCTGGGCCGGCTGCAGGGTGGCGAGGGCGTGGAGCGGGCGCTGGGGATGTTCATCAACACCTTGCCGCTGCGCCTGAACGTCGGCGGCCTGCCGGTGCGCGAGGCGGTGCTCGACACCCATCGCCGCCTGACCGGGTTATTGGTGCATGAACACGCCCAGCTCGCCCTGGCCCAGCGTTGCAGCGCACTACCACCTGGGGCGCCGCTGTTCAGTACCTTGTTGAACTATCGTCACAGCGCCGCGGCGGTGCGTGCCGATACGCAGGCCGCGCAGGCCTGGGCCGGCATCCAGCTGTTGCAGGCCCATGAAGGCAGCAACTATCCGCTGGTGCTGAGCATCGACGACCTGGGCGAGGCGTTCTGCCTCTCTGCCCAGTGCGCGCCAGGCATCGACGCCCGCCGTCTGTGCGGCTATCTCGAACACGCGGTGCAAGGGCTGCTGCAAGCCCTGGAGTCGGCACCGGAGCAGGGCCTGGAGCGGCTTGGTATCGTACCGACCGAGGAGCGCCAGCGCTTGCTGGTCGAGTACAACGCCAGCGACCGCGACTACCCGCGCGAAGAGCCGGTGCAACGCCTGTTCGAACAGCGCGTGGCTCGCCACCCGCTGGCCCCTGCCGCCGTGCACGACGAACGCCAGTTGACCTACGCCGAGCTCAACGAGCAGGCCAACCAGCTGGCCCACTGGCTGATCAGCGAAGGCGTGGTGCCGGGTGATCATGTGGCGATCCTGCTGCCGCGCTCGCTGCCATTGCTGGTGGCCCAGCTGGCGGTGCTCAAGTGCGCCGCGGTGTATGTGCCGCTGGACATCAACGCGCCCGCCGAGCGCCAGGCGTTCATGGTGCAGGACTGCCAGGCGGTGGCGTTGCTGACCCTTGGCGGCATTGCCGGGGACCTGGGGGTGCGGCGCGTCGACCTCGACTGCCTGGCGCTCGACGACCAGCCCGGGCACAACCCGGGCCTGGCCTCGGACGCTGCCGACGTGGCCTACGTGATGTACACCTCCGGCTCCACCGGCACGCCGAAAGGCGTGCGTGTCGCGCATCGCGGCATCACCCGCCTGGTGCTGAACAACGGCTACGCCGACTTCAATGCCCAGGACCGTATCGCCTTCGCCGCCAACCCGGCGTTCGACGCTGCCACCATGGATGTCTGGGGCGCGCTGCTCAACGGTGGCCAGGTGCTGGTGATCGATCACCAGACGCTTCTGGAGCCGGTACGCTTCGGCGCCACCTTGCGCGAGGGCGGCGCCAGTGTGCTGTTCGTCACCACCGCGCTGTTCAACCAGTACGTGCAACTGATCCCCGAAGCCCTGGCCGGGCTGCGCATCCTGCTGTGCGGCGGTGAGCGCGGCGACCCCGGTGCCTTCCGCAGCTTGCTGGCCCAGGCGCCGGCCCTGCGCCTGGTGCATTGCTACGGGCCCACGGAAACCACCACCTTCGCCACCACCCACGAAGTGCGGGCGCTGGCCGAGGACGCCGAGCATGTACCGATTGGCCGCCCCATCGGCAACACCACGGTGTATGTGCTCGATCACCAGGGCCGGGTGCTGCCCGAAGGGGTGACCGGGGAGCTGTACATCGGCGGCGACGGCGTGGCCCTGGGCTACCTCGAACGCCCGCAACTGACTGCCGAGCGTTTCCTCGACGACCCGTTCAGCCCGGTTCCCGGCGCGCGAATGTACCGCACCGGCGACCTGGCGCGCTGGCGCCCGGACGGCCAGCTGGAATGCCTGGGGCGTAACGACGACCAGGTCAAGATCCGTGGCTTCCGTATCGAGCTGGGCGAGATCGAGCAGCACCTGGCCCAATGCCCGGGGCTGGATGAAGGGGTGGTCCAGGCCTTGCGCCTGGAACAGGGGCCGCTGCGCCTGGTGGCCTGGTTCACCCGTCACGATCCGGCCCTCGACGGCCTGAAGGTGCGGGCGTTCCTGCGCGAGCGGCTGCCGGAGTACATGCTGCCGGCGGCCTTCGTGGCACTGGAGGCGTTGCCGCTGACCAACAATGGCAAGGTCGACCGCAAGGCACTGCCGCTGCCCGGCGCGCAGGACATGCTGGTGGCCGCCTTCGAAGCGCCTGCCAGCGCCTTGGAACACACCCTGGCGGCATTGTGGGCGCAGGTGCTGGAGGTCGAACGGGTCGGTCGGCATGACAACTTCTTCGAGCTCGGCGGGCATTCGCTGTTGGCGATCCGCCTGGTGAGCGAGATGGAGCGCAACGGGTTGCGCACCACCCTGGCGGAGTTGTTCCAGCATCCGAACATCGCCGCCCTGGCCGAGCGCCTGGACGAACGCGAGCCAGGCGGTGACGACGACAGCCTGGTCACCGTGCGTGCCGAGGGCAGCCTACCGCCGCTGTTCCTGCTGCATGAGTTCAGCGGCCTGGACCTGTACTTCCCGGTCCTGGGGCGGCATGTGCCGGGTGACTTCCCGATCTACGGCTTGCCCGGTGTGCCCGTCGGCCAGCCGCAGCTGTATACCCTGGAATGCCTGGCGGCGCGCCTGGTGCGGCGGATTCGGGCGGTGCAGCCCCACGGCCCGTACCACCTGGCCGGTTGGTCGTTTGGCGGGGTGCTGGCCTACGAGGTGGCCGCCCAGTTGCTGGGGGCGGACGAAGCGGTGGCCTTCGTCGGCCTGATCGACACCTATGTGCCGCGCCTGGTCGACCAGGGCAAGGCACGCTGGCAAGGCCCGCGGCAGGCCGAAGCGCAATTGCTGCAGCATTGCCAGTTGCATTGGCAGGACCAAGGGGAGGCGGGGGCCGCGCAACTGGCGCAAGTCGAGGCGCTGCAAACCGACGGCAGGGCGTTCGATGCGCTGCTCGCCCACTGCCGCGAACGCCAATTGCTGGTGCCGGGCCTGGCCCAGGCCAGCGATGAGCAACTGCGCCACTTCTTCGAGCGCCATGTCGCCCATGGTCATGCCCTGGCCCATTACCACCTGGCGCCGCTGCCGGTGCCGTTGCACCTGTTCAAGGCCGAGCAGCGCGAGAACAGCGTCCCCTGCGACAGCCCGACCCTGGGCTGGGCCGAAGCGCTGCCGGGGCAGGTGTTGCATTGCCTGACGGTACCCGGCGACCACCAAAGCCTGATCCAGGCGCCCAACGCTGCTGTGCTCGGCGAGGCCATCGCCCAGGCCATGGCGGCCGCGCAAGGCCACGCGTTGCCAGCCCATCAGCCGTTGCTGGCGATCCAGAGCGGCACGCCCGGGCATGTGCCGGTGTTCTGCGTGCCGGGCGCGGGGGACAGCGTCACCAGCTTCATCGGCCTGGCCGAGGCCCTGGGCCAGGATTGGCCGGTGCATGGCCTGCAAGCGCGGGGCCTGGCCGCTGGCGAGGTGCCGCACAGCAGCGTGGAGGTTGCGGCCGACTGCCATGTGCGGGCCATCGAGGCGTTCTACCCCCAGGGGCCAGTGAACCTGGTCGGGCATTCGTTTGGCGGCTGGGTCGCGTATGCCATGGCGGCGCGCCTGCAGGCCAAGGGCCGTGAGGTGCGATCACTGACCCTGATCGACAGCGAGGCGCCGGGCGGCGGTGGCGGTTGCGGCAAGCCGTACACCTTCACCGAAGCCCTGCAGCGGCTGGTCGAGTCGTTGCAGCTGTCCACCGGCAAGTCGCTGGGCATTGCCGCCGAAGCCTTCGCCGAAGCGGATGACCAGGCGCAATTGAACCAGCTGCACGGGGCCATGGTGCGGGTCGGGCTGTTGCCGTCGCGCTCCACCCCCCAGGCCCTGGCGGGCGTGGTACGTACCTTCGCCAGTGCGTTGCGCACGGTCTATCGGCCACAGGCGCAGTTCGACGGCCTGGCGCGGCTGGTGCTGGTGACCGACCCGGCCCTGGATGCCGCCGGCAACCAGCACGAACATCGGGCCATGGAGGAGGGCTGGCGGCAACTGATGCCCAAACTGGAGGTATGGCAGGGGCCAGGCAACCACTTCAGCATCCTCAAGGTGCCGGATGTGTTCAGCCTGGCGGCGTGGTGGCATGACGGCCAGGCCTTGGCCTTGAAGACGAGGTTGTCGTGAAGCCAGGCGAAGGATTGTCTGTGGGAGCGGCCTTGTGTCGCGAAAGGGCCGCAGCGCGGCCCCTCTCTGATCAGTAGTGGGCACTCATGGAAAAGTCGAAGTTTCGCAAGATCACACTGGGCGCCGCGGCCGCCCTGGTCGCCGGTATCGTGCTGTACGCGGTGCAGGCGCCGGCCAAGCCGCCGCAATACATCACCGCCACGGTCGAACGGGGCGACATCGAGAACGCGGTGCTGGCCACCGGCACCCTGGAAGGCATTCGCCAGGTGGATGTCGGCGCCCAGGTTTCCGGGCAGCTCAAGTCACTGAAGGTCAAGCTGGGCGACAAGGTCACCGAGGGCCAATGGCTGGCCGAGATTGACCCTCTGGTACTGCGCAACACCCTGCGCCAGGCCGAAGTGGACGCGGAAAAGCTGCAGGCCGAACGGCGTTCGACCCAAGCCAAGCTCAAGCAGGCCAAGCGGGTCTATGAGCGCTATGAAGTGCTGCAGGAGGACGAATCGATCTCGCGCCAGGATTTCGACAACGCCGAGTCGGAGTACGAGGTGCAGCAGGCCAACCTGCTGTCGCTGGATGCGCAGATCAAGAGCGCCCAGGTTCAGGTCGACACGGCCAGGGTCAACCTGGGCTACACCCGCATCGTCGCGCCGATCAACGGCCATGTGGTGGGGGTCGTCACCCAGGAAGGCCAGACCGTGATCGCCAACCAGCTGGCGCCGATACTGCTCAAGCTCGCCGACCTGGACACCATGACCATCAAGGCGCAGGTGTCCGAGGCCGACGTAATCCATATCAGCCCCGGCCAGCAGGTGTACTTCACCATCCTCGGCGACGACCAGCGGTATTACGCCAAGCTGCGCGGCACCGAACCCGCACCGCAGAACTACCTGGAGAGCAGCGACAAGAGCAGCGGTGCTTCCCGCCAGGCCAGCGCGGTGTTCTACAACGCGCTGTTCGAGGTACCCAACCCCGAGCACCGCCTGCGCATCTCGATGACTGCCCAGGTGCGCATCGTCCTCGACACCGCGCAAGGGGTGCTGACCGTGCCGGTGGCGGCGCTGGGGGCGCGCGACAAGGACGGCAGTTTCGCGGTGCGGGTGCTCGACGCCAAGGGTTTTGCCCAGGTGCGCAAGGTGCAGGCCGGGATCAACAACAACGTCAAGGTGCAGGTCAAAGCCGGCCTGGACGAGGGTGACCGGGTGGTGATCGGCGAACCTGTTACCGGTGAGTCGGGGGCGTGACCATGAACATGACTGTCGAATGGTCGCCGCAGCGAACGCGGGCGACAGAGCAAGGCCAGCCGCTGTTGCGCCTGGCGGGCGTGAGCCGGCGGTTCATGGCGGGCGACCGTGAGTTCCTGGCGCTCAAGGACATCAACCTGCAGATCCGTGCCGGCGAACTGGTGGCGATCATCGGCGCCTCGGGTTCGGGCAAGTCGACCTTGATGAACATCCTCGGTTGCCTCGACAACGCCAGCAGCGGCAGCTACCAGGTCAACGGCCAGGAAACCCGCGACCTGGACGATGACGCCCTGGCCGCGTTGCGGCGCGACCACTTCGGTTTCATCTTCCAGCGCTACCACCTGCTGCCGCACCTGGATGCCCTGCGCAACGTGGAGATCCCCGCGGTCTACGCCGGCGTGCCCCAGGCCGGGCGCCACCAACGGGCTCGCGAACTGTTGACGCGCCTGGGCCTGGCCGGGCACCTGGCGAACCGCCCCAGCCAGTTGTCCGGTGGCCAGCAGCAACGGGTGAGCATCTGCCGGGCGCTGATGAACGGCGGCGAGGTGATCCTCGCCGACGAGCCCACTGGGGCCCTGGACACCGCCAGCGGCAAGGAAGTGATGAACATCCTGCTAGAGCTGCACGCCGCCGGGCACACGGTGATCCTGGTGACCCACGACCCCAAGGTGGCCGCCCATGCCGAGCGCATCATCGAAGTCAGTGACGGACAGATCGTCGACGATCGGCGCACGGTACGCGAAGTTGCGAAGCCGGTTGAAGAGGTGCAGCCGGCCGCCGAACGGGCGCCACGGCGGCTGGTGGCCAGCCTCGGGCTGTTCCGCGAGGCTTTCAAGATGGCCTGGATCGCCTTGATTTCGCACCGCATGCGCACCTTGCTGACCATGCTCGGGATCATCATCGGCATCACCTCGGTGGTGTCGATCTCGGCGATCGGCGAGGGCGCCAAGGGCTATGTGCTCAAGGATATCCAGGCGATCGGCAGCAACACCATCGACATCTACTCGGGCAAAAGTTTTGGCGACAGCCGCGCCAAGGCCATCGAGACCCTGTCACCGGCCGATGTCACCGCGCTCAACGAGCTGTACTACGTCGACAGCGCCACCCCGGTGATCGGCCAGGGTTCGCTGGTGCGCTACCGCAACATCGACGCCGACGTGCAGCTCAACGGGGTCAGCGAGCAGTACTTCCAGGTGCGCAACATTCCCCTGGCCGAGGGCATCGTGTTCAGCGCCGACGACGCCCGGCGCCAGGCCCAGGTGGTGGTGATCGACCACAACACCCGCAAGCGCCTGTTCGCGCCCGGCGTCGAGGCACTGGGGCAGGTGATCCTGGTGGGCAGCCTGCCGTGCACGGTGATCGGCGTGACCGCCGAGAACAAGAACCTGTTCGTCGCCGGCAACTCGCTGAACGTGTGGATGCCCTACGAGACCGCCGCCGGGCGGGTGCTTGGCCAGCGCCACCTGGACAGCATCAGCGTGCGGATCAAGGACGGCCTGCCGAGCAAGCGGGTGGAGGAGGAGGTCAACAAACTGATGCTGCAGCGCCATGGCACCAAGGACTTCTTCACCAACAACCTCGACAGCATCATGCAGACGGTGCAGAAGACCAGCCGCTCGCTGACCCTGCTGCTGTCGCTGATCGCGGTGATCTCGCTGGTGGTGGGGGGCATCGGGGTGATGAACATCATGCTGGTATCGGTCACCGAGCGCACCCGCGAAATCGGCATCCGCATGGCGGTGGGGGCGCGGCAGTCGGATATCCGCCAGCAGTTCCTGGTGGAGGCGGTGATGGTCTGCCTGATCGGCGGGGTGATCGGGATCGGGCTGTCGTACGGGATCGGCTACCTGTTCGCGTTGTTCGTCAAGCAGTGGGAGATGGTGTTCTCGCTGGGGTCGATCGTGACGGCGTTCGTGTGTTCGACGCTGATCGGCATCGTGTTCGGCTTCGTGCCGGCGAGGAATGCCGCGCGGTTGGACCCGATCGAGGCCTTGGCGCGGGATTGAGGCCCGCTCGCCGGCAAGCCGGCTCCTACAGATACCGCGCACCCTGTAGGAGCCGGCTTGCCGGCGAAAGCGTCGGTGAATTCACCTGCGCTTTCGCAGGTCTGCGTTACAGCTCGGTATAGACGCAGGCATCCGCCACCGCCCAGCGCACCTTGACCCGATCACCTGGCTGCATGGGCATGCCGGCGGCGGACAACGCCTTGACCGTCAGCTCCGTCCCGCCCTGGGTCACTACATGGCAGGTCTGGCTTTCCCCCAGGAACAGCACCTCGCCGACACGGGCGTCCACTTCGTTCCACCCTCCGGGTAGCGCTTCGCGTGCCGCTTGTTCAAGCGGCAGGGCCACGGCTTTCTCCGGCCGCACCATGATCTGTGCGTCCTGCCCGCTGGCCAGCCCCGGGGTCAGGCGAATCGCCACCGGCTGCCCCTCGAAATGGCCCGCACCATTACCGCTGGCCGTGATCCGCAGGAAGTTGGAATTGCCCAGGAACGAAGCGACGAAGGCATTGGGCGGGTTCTGGTAGAGGTCGTAGCCCGTGCCCAGCCCCACGATGCGCCCATGGCTGAAGATGGCGATGCGCTGCGACAGGCGCATCGCCTCTTCCTGGTCGTGGGTCACGTAGACAATAGTGATCCCCAGACGGCGATGCAGTTGGCGCAGTTCGTCCTGCAGGTCCTCGCGCAGCTTCTTGTCCAGCGCCCCGAGCGGCTCGTCCATCAGCAGGATGCGCGGTTCGTACACCAGCGCCCGGGCAATCGCTACGCGCTGCTGCTGGCCACCGGAGAGCTGGGCCGGGCGGCGGTGGGCGAACGGCTCCAACTGCACCAGCTTGAGCATGGCGTCCACGCGCTTGGCGATCTCGCTGGCACTGTGCTTGCGGATGGCCAGGGGGAAGGCGATGTTGTCGCGCACGTTCAGGTGCGGGAACAGCGAGTAGCGCTGGAACACCATGCCGATGCCGCGCTTGTGCGGCGGCACGTTCACCAGCGACTGGCCCTGGACCAGGATCTCGCCGCTGCTCGGGGTCTCGAACCCGGCCAGCATCGACAGGGTGGTGGACTTGCCCGAGCCGCTGGAGCCGAGGAAGGTGAGGAACTCGCCGTCCTGGATGTCCAGGTCGATATTGTCCACCGCGGCGAAGTCGCCGTAGTGCTTGTTCAGGTTGCGCAGGCTGACCAGGGGCAAGCCGCGCGCATCGTCTTTGATCACTGCACTCATTGTTGTTGTCTCCGGGCGCTCAGGCGCTGACTTCGTTGCGCCGGCGCAGGGCGGCGGCGATGACCATGATCAGTACCGACAGGCCGATCAGCAGCGTCGAGGCGACGGCGATGACCGGGGTCAGGTCCTGGCGCAGGGTGGTCCACATCTTCACGGGCAGGGTTTGCAGTTCGGGGCTGGCCATCATCACGCTGAGCACCACTTCGTCCCAGGACACCAGGAAGGCGAACAGGCCACCGGCGATCATCCCCGGGCGGATGGCCGGGAAGGTCACCTTGACGATCGCCTGCAGGCGCGAGGCGCCGCAGATCACCGCGGCGTCCTCGATCGACTGGTCGAACAGCTTGAGCGAGTTGATGATCGAGATGATGGTAAAGGGCAGGGCGACGATCACGTGGCTGACCACGAAGGCCACCAGCGTGCCGGTGTAGCCCAGCTTGAGAAACAGCGCGTACACCGCCACGGCGATGATCACCAGCGGCACGATCATCGGCAGGGTGAACAACCCGTACAGCAGCTCGCGGCCGGGGAAGCGCCCGCGCACCAGGGCGAAGGCGGTGGGCAGGCCCAGGGCCACGGCGGTCACCGTGGTCAGTACGGCGACCTTGAGGCTGGCCAGGGCGGCGTCCATCCACTCGGGGTTGGAAAAAAACTGGCCGTACCACTTGAGCGTCCAGCCCGGTGGCGGGAACACCAGCCACTGCGAAGAGCCGAACGACAGCAGCACGATGAACAGGATCGGCAGCAACAGGAAGGCCGCGATCAGCCCGGTGGTCAGGTACAGGCCCGTGCGCAGCGGACGGCCCATGGCGTTGGGGGTCAGGAGCATGGCGGCTTACCTCGCGTTGCCGACCGGGGATTCCGGTTGCAGCTTCAGGTAGAAGTAGAAGAGCACCAGGGTGATCAGCACCAGCAACGCCGCGGCGGCGCTGGCCAGGCCCCAGTTGAGGAACGACTGCACCTGCTGGACGATGAACTCCGGCAGCATCATGTTCTGCGCGCCGCCCAGCAGCGCCGGGGTCACGTAGTAACCCAGCGACATGACGAACACCATCAGCGCGCCGGAGAACAACCCCGAGCGGCACAGCGGTATGAACACCTTCCAGAAGTTGGTCCACGGGCTGGCGCCACAGATGGCGCCGGCCTGCAGCACCATCGGGTCGATGGCCTGCATGGTCGCCTGCAGCGGCAGGACGATGAACGGCACCATGATGTAGCTCATGCCGATCACCACGCCGGTGAGGTTGTGCACCATCTCCAGCGGCGCATCGATGATGCCCAGCGCCATCAGCGCCTTGTTGATCACCCCCGAGGCTTGCAGCAGCACCAGCCAGGAGTAGGTGCGCGCCAGCAGGCTGGTCCACATCGACAGCAGCACGATGTTCAGCAGCCAGCGGCCCCAGCCTCGCGGTACCAGGGTGATCGCCCAGGCCAGCGGGAAGCCCAGCAGCACGCTGATCAGGGTGACCAGGCCGGCCACCGAGAAGGTGTTGAACAGCACCCGGGCATAGGCCGAGTTTGCGAACAGCTGTTCGTAGTTGCCCAGGCCTGGGACGGGCTCAAGCACCCCCCGCAGCAGCAGGCCAATCAGCGGCGCGAAGAAGAACAGCCCCAGGAACAGCAGCGCCGGCAGCAGGTTGCGACTGCCGCGCCAGCGCTGGCCCAGCGGCTGGCGGCGCGAGGTCGCCGTGGGCGCGCCGGTGCCGCTGGGGGCACCTTGCGCGTTATGCAGGGCGTTGATGGCGACTTTCATTTGACAAGCCACTCATTCCAGCGGGCGGCGATGGCCTGGCCGTTCTTCGCCCAGTAGGCGAAGTCCAGGGTCACTTGGTCCGGGGCGTGGGCGGTGGGCAGGTCGGGGGCCAGTTTCGGGTCCAGCTGGCTGACGCTGTCGAGGTTGACTGGCGCATAGGCGGTGAGGTTGGCGAAGTCGGCCTGGCCCTTGGCGCTGCTGGCGTTGGCCAGGAACTCCATGGCCGCGTCCTTGTTCTTCGCACCCTTGGGGATGACCAGGAAATCGGCCATGACCAGGTTCTGTTTCCAGCTCACCCCGACTGGCGCGCCGTCCTGTTGCAGGGCATGCACGCGGCCGTTCCAGAACTGCCCCAACGAGGCTTCGCCCGAGGCCAGCAGTTGCTGCGACTGGGCGCCACCACCCCACCAGACGATGTCTTTCTTGATGGTGTCGAGTTTCTTGAAGGCGCGGTCCAGGTCCAGCGGGTAGAGCTTGTCGGCCGGCACGCCATCGGCCAGCAGGGCCAGTTCCAGCACGCCGGGGCTCGGCCATTTGTACAGGGCGCGCTTGCCGGGGTAGGTCTTGGTGTCGAACAGCGCGCTCCAGTCCACCGGCTTGTTCGTACCGAGCTTGCCTTCGTTGTAACCCAGCACGAAGGAGAAGAAGAACGAGCCGACGCCGTGGTCGGAGACGAAGCGCGGGTCGATGCGCTCGCGCTGGATGGCGGTGAAGTCGAGGGGTTCGAGCAGGCCCTCGCTGGCGGCGCGCAGGGCGAAGTCGGCTTCGACGTCGACCACGTCCCACTGCACGTTGCCGCTCTCGACCATGGCCTTGAGTTTGCCGTAGTCGGTGGGGCCGTCCTGCACGACCTTGATGTCGGTGGCCTTGGAGAAGGGCTCGGCCCATGCCTGTTTCTGCGCGTCCTGGGTGGTGCCGCCCCAGCTGACGAAGTTCAGGCTGTCGGCCGCCTGGGTGGCCTGGCAGGCCAGGGTCAGCAGGCTGGCAGCCAGCACTGCGGTTACTCGTTTGCTCAACAGCATGGTTACGCCCTCGTTGCTTTTGTTATTCGAGGCGGGCTCTGTCGCCCGCCAAATGTGTTCGGGGAGCAGCTACAAACGGGTGATGCATGGCCGTTTCTGAAGTGTAGGTGTGGCCGGCAGCTATCAAGGTGTACGGGATATCATATTATGGTATTCCAAACTTTTCGCAAGCATCCGACGCGACCGGCCATCAGCGGATTGCCCAGGATGGCGGTTAGCCCTTGTAGGAGCCGGCTTGCCGGCGAACCCGCCAGCAGCCGCACCTTTGGTGCCAGCGGGTTCAAGGTGTTCGGCGTCAGCGTTGCAGCGCCTTGGAGACCGAGCGCCGCTCGCGCGGCGCATCGCGGATGAATCCGCTCCTACAGGGCGGTAGCGCCAATGGATAGATCGCGTCATACCAACCCATGGCCTGTCAGGCATAGGCACGTTGCAACCGCTGTAGGAGCGGATTCATCCGCGATGCGCCGCGCGGGCGGCGCTCGATCTCAAGAGCACTGCCAGGCCATCGCCAGGCACGTGGCCGTCGCCACTCGCACCATTGCCTTGCGCCCAACGGCCAGTCGCATTCACTGGCCAGCCCCGCGATTGCAGGCACCACAACTATCAGCTGCCCTCGAACGGAATACTCTGCACCACTTCCAGCTCATACCCAGCCAGGCCCGCGTATTTCAGCGGTGGCCCGAGGTGGCGCAGCTTGCCCACCCCCAGGTCCTGGAGGATCTGCGCGCCGGTGCCGACTTCCGAATACACCTTCGACTGCCCGCGCTGGTAGGGCCGCATCGGCTGCGTGAGCTGCGGCACCCGTTCCAGCAGGGCCTGCGAAGACTCATGGTTGGCCAATATCACCACCACCCCGGCGCCTTCCTCGGCGACTTTCTGCAACGCCGCCCACAGCGTCCAGTTGGCCGGGCCGGCATACTCGGCCCCCACCAGGTCGCGCAGCGGGTCGATCACGTGCACCCGCACCAGGGTCGGCTGTTCGCGGCGGATATCGCCCATCACCATGGCCATGTGCACACCGCCTTCGATGTGGTCCTCGTAGGTGACCAGGCGGAAGGTGCCGTGCACGGTGGGTAGCTCGCGCTCGCCAATACGCTTGATGGTCTGCTCGGTGCTCAGGCGGTAGTGGATCAGGTCGGCGATGGTGCCGATCTTGATGCCGTGGCGGGCGGCGAACACTTCCAAGTCCGGGCGCCGGGCCATGGTGCCGTCGTCGTTGAGCACCTCGACGATGACCGACGCCGGGCTGAAGCCGGCCAGGCGTGCCAGGTCGCAGCCGGCCTCGGTGTGGCCGGCGCGGGTCAGCACGCCGCCTTCGCGGGCGCGTAGGGGGAAGATATGGCCGGGCTGCACCAAGTCCTCGGGGCGGGCATCGGCTGCCATGGCCGCGGCCACGGTGCGCGCCCGGTCGGCGGCGGAAATGCCGGTGGTGACACCGCTGGCGGCCTCGATCGACACCGTGAAGGCGGTGCTGAACACGCTGCCATTGCTGGGCACCATCTGTTCAAGGCCCAGGCGCTGGCAGTGCTCGTCGGTCAGGGTCAGGCAGATCAGGCCCCGCGCTTCGCGGGCCATGAAGTTGATGGCCAGGGCGTCGCAGCGCTCGGCGGCGATCAGCAGGTCGCCTTCGTTTTCCCGGTCCTCGTCATCCACCAGCAGGACCATCCTGCCTTGGCGGTAGTCTTCGAGGAGTTCTTCGATGCTGTTGAAGGCCATGCTGCACGCTCACGGTGGTCGGGTGAAAAGTATGGTATACCATAATACACAATTCACCTTGCAACAGGAGCACGACGAATGAAGGCCTACTGGATCGCCCATGTGGATGTCACCGACCCCGAGCAGTACCAGCAGTACACCCAGCGCGCCCCGGCGGCGTTCGCCGCGTTTGGCGGGCGGTTCCTGGCCCGTGGCGGGCGCAGCGAGGCGATGGAAGGTGGGGCGGCGCCCCAGCGCAGCGTGGTGATCGAGTTCGATTCGTATGAACAGGCCGTGGCCTGCTATCACTCGGACCTGTACCAGGCGGCTTGCCGGCATCGCCAGGGTGTCGCGCAGGCGCGGGTGATCATCGTCGAGGGCGTTGCGCCCTGATCCACGGCCTGTTCGCCGGCAAGCCGGCTCCTACCAAGGCTTGCGTTGTACCCGTAGGAGCCGGCTTGCCGGCGAACAGGCCGTGGATCACTTATCGGCATTGGCTGAATCGGCCCGCTGGCCACGGGTACGTAACAGCGACAACAACACTCCACCCAGCAGCAACCCGAACGTCACCCCCAGCGACAAGGCTGCCGGCACCTTGCCCACCAGCCCGTGGTAGAAGATCTTGCAGCCAATGAAGATCAGCACCATCGCCAGCGCGTACTTGAGGTAGATGAACCGGTGCATCAAGGCCGCCAGGGCGAAATACAGCGAGCGCAGGCCGAGGATGGCGAAGATGTTCGAGGTGTAGACGATGAACGGGTCCTGGGTGATGGCGAAGATCGCCGGCACGCTGTCGACGGCGAACACCAGGTCGGCCAGTTCGATCAGCACCAGGGCCAGGAACAGCGGCGTCGCGTAGCGAATCGCCCTGGTCGCCCCGGGAGGTGTCAGGCGCACGAAGAAGCGCGGACCATGGATCTGCTCGGTGACCCGCATGTGCCGGCGCACGAAGCGCAGCACCGGGTTGTTGGCCAGGTCCGGGTGGGCATCGTCCTTGGCCAGCGCCATCTTCACGCCGGTGAACAGCAGGAAGGCGCCGAAGATGTACAGCACCCAGGCAAAGTGCTGCACCAGCGCCGCGCCCACGCCGATCATGATCGCCCGCAGCACCACCACCCCGAGGATGCCCCAGAACAATACGCGGTGCTGGTAGCGGCGGGGGATGGCGAAGAAGCTGAAGATCATCGCCATGACGAACACGTTGTCCATCGACAGCGACTGCTCGACCAGGAAGCCGGTGTAGAACTCCAGCGCCGCCTGGGCGCCCAGTTCATGCCAGACCCATGCGCCGAACAGCACGCCGACGCTGAAGTAGCCGGCATACAGCAGCAGGCTTTCGCGCATCTCGATCTCGCGCTCCTGGCGGTGCAGCACGCCCAGGTCGAGCACCAGCAAGCCGATGACGATGACGATGAACACCAGCCACAACCAAGTGCTGGTGCCGAGGAACGAATCGGTGAGGAATGTATGCAGAGCTGTCATGAGCCCCTCCTTGATTGTCGACGTTGCTAGGCAACAGTGATTCCGACATGGCGGCGCAAACCGTCAGAGGGGCCCGGCATCACATGGAGTTGATACTAGATGTGAATGCCGGAGGTGCCTGGACCAGGCTGTTACATTTCATTGCTTCCAGGGGGTGTCCATTACCGGTAATTCGCCGCGTACGCTTGGCGCAAACCGACCGCCCAGCCGTCGAGCACGGCCTTGACGTTGTCGGCGGTCATTGTCTGCGCGTCATTTTGCAGCGGCGTCCCGGTGCCGCTGAGCATGGCTTCGGCGATGACCCGGCCGCTGGTACCGGCCTCGAAAACCAGCTCGGTGCCGATGTCGCTGTCTCGATCACGCATCCCCGTGGCACTGCTTATCCCTGCGGCAACCAGGGTGACCGGCAACCATTCGAACCAGCGCAGGTCCTGGGTGTAGGCACTGACGTGGGTGATCGCTGGCCTGACCACCAAGGTGTTGGGACCGGGCTTGTCGACCACGGTCATCACCTTGCCCAGCTCGCTGCGCAGCGTCGCGTCGTAGTAGTGGCTGATGGCGCTTAGGGTGGCCTGGGGAATGCGTGTGCTGGGCGTGGGGGCGGGGTAGTACTGGCTCGGCTGGAGGTAAACCTCGATGTAACGACCCTTTGGCCATCTTGGGTCGACCCAGCTGAGCACGGTCTGGTCCGACGGCGTCTGCTGCCTTGTGAGCAGGCTATAGTCGCTGAGAAAGCCGGACGGCGCCGGCTTGCTGCTGCAAGCCGACAGGCCAAGGGTGCTGGTCAGCACCATCGCCAGCAGATGACGGCGGCTCATGGGCGCGCGCCTTCTTGCGGCGTTGCCTGCCCGGCCTGAAGCGGGGCAGCGTCCCGCGATTCATGGATGTGCAGTTGCCCGTGGGCCATCAGCCAGTTGACCAGGTCCCGGGTCGGCACGCTGTGGCAGTACTCGACCCATTCACCCGACTCTGGGCCGTAGTGTTCGAAGTAGCGGCGCAGGGTGATCCGGCCCTGATCGTCCGCAAGGTCCAGGCTCACCTGCTGCACCAGCAGCGAACCCGATTGCCCGCGATGCGTGGTGCGCGCGCTGAGCACCAGGGGGGCGATGCCCTCGTGTCGGTCGGTGCGCTGGCATGTGTCGGTGATCTTCATGATGAGCCCTCGTGTAAGTTGAAGGCCCGCAGGGTGTAGGACTATTTTTGCCAGGTGATGTCTGGAACATGTCGGGCGTGATGAAATGTTGCGCGATTGAAATATATGACCTGCGCCTTGCAATGGTTTTAGATACGCCTTTTTCCTGGACCGGTATGACCGTGAGCAGATTGCTGATCGTCGATGACGACGTGGAAATCCTTGCCTTGTTGAAGCAGTTCTTCGTCCAGCAGGGCTACGAGGTGGACCTGGCCACCGAGGGCCAGTCGATGTGGGCGGCGATCGAGCGGCAGTGCCCGGACGCGATCATCCTCGACCTGATGATGCCGGGCGAGGGCGGCCTGAGCCTGTGCCAGAAGCTGCGGGCGCAGGTCGGGGTGCCGGTCATCATGCTCACCGCCATGGCGGAGCTGAGCGACCGCATCATCGGCCTGGAGCTGGGCGCCGATGACTACCTGACCAAGCCCTTCGACCCCCGTGAGCTGCTGGCCCGCCTGCGCGCCGTGCAGCGTCGCGCCGGCGAGCAGGTGCCGCGAGGCGAGGCCGCCCGGCCGGTGATCGGTTTTGCCGGATGGCGCCTGGATATCACCTGCCGCGAGCTGCGCTCGCCCGAAAACGTGATGATCCCGCTGTCCGGTGCCGAATTCGACCTGTTGGTGGTGTTTCTCGAGCACCCCCAGCGCATCCTCACCCGCGAGCAACTGATCGACCTGACCCGCGGCCAGGGCCATGACGCTTTCGATCGCAGCATCGACGTGCAGGTCAGCCGGCTGCGGCGCAAGATCGAGCCCGACAGCAAGCGCCCGGACCTGATCCGCACCGTGCGCAATGGCGGCTATTTGTTCACCGCCAAGGTGACCCGCTCGTGATCTGGCGCCTGCTCGGGCGCGACACGCTCAGGCGGCGGATCGCCCTGACCATTTTCATCGCGCTGCTGGCCTCGCTGGCGCTCAACGCCTTGTTCGTCCAGGTGGCCGGCAACTGGGCACGCCCGCCCATCGAACGCACCGGCCTGCTCGAGCAGATCGCCGTGACCACTCGGGTGATCGAGACCGCGCCGGCTTCGTTACGCCTGCAATTGGCACAGGCGGCGAGCACACCCAACTTGCAGGTGCGCTGGAGCACTCAGCGTAGTGACCTCGGCTTGCCTGGCCCGGGCACGCAGCTCTATTCGCGAGAGGTGCCGGCCATGGCGCAATTGCTGGGGTCTGAGCGCGCCATCGCGGTGTACAACCCGGGTGACTGGCCAGCGGGCAGCGCCGAGGCGCACTACGCGGCGCTGGTCGCGCTGGCCGACGGCAGCTGGTTGTCGTTCGTGCCGCCGGAGCGCAGCTGGGGCCTGAGCGTGACGGCGCGGCTGGCGGTGGTCATCGGCCTGGGGCTGGTGGCGACCCTGCTGGTCGCCTGGTGGGCCACCCGCCAACTGGCCAACCCGCTGCAGCGCTTCGCCAGCGCGGCGCGGCGTTTCGGTGGCGACCTGCAGGCGCCGCCCATCGCGGTCGAAGGCCCCGAGGAGATTCGCCAGGCGATCATCGCCTTCAACACCATGCAGGCGCAGATCCAGCACTTCCTGCGCGAGCGCACCCACCTGCTCGCGGCCATCTCCCATGACCTGCGCGCACCGTTGACGCGCATGCGCCTGCGCAGCGAATTCATGGAGGACACCGACCATCAACGCAAGCTGGTGCGCGATGTCGACGAGATGCAGACGATGATCAACGCGGCCCTGGCGTTTTTCCGCGAAGGCACGCAACTGGAGCAGCGCACCGCCTACGACCTGGCCGAGCTGTTGCAGACCCTCGTCGACGACTACCGCGACCAGCAGGCTGCCGTCCAGTACAGCGGCCCTGCGCACCTGGTGCATAACGGCCGCCCGCTGGCGACCAAGCGGGTGATCGTCAACCTGCTGGAAAATGCCGTGAAATATGCGCGTGACCCGCAGATCGCGCTGAGTCGCGGTGCGCACCTGATCGTCATCGAGGTCAGTGACCGGGGGCCGGGCATTCCCGACGAGGCGCTGGAGCGTGTGTTCGATCCGTTCTACCGGCTGGAGGGGTCGCGCAATCGCGACACCGGCGGTGTTGGTCTCGGCTTGTCGGCCGCCCGGGCCAGCGTGCGTGAACAGGGGGGCGAGCTGACCTTGCGCAACCGCAGTGGTGCGGGGTTGGTGGCCCGGGTCGAACTGCCTGATGACCGCTGAGCGGGTCAGTACACCCAGACCTCGACACGCCGGTTGCGCAAGCGCCCCTGTTCCAGGTCGTTGCCGGCCACCGGCAGCTCATCGCCCATGCCTGCCACGTCCTTGACCTCCACGCCGGCACGGGCCAGTTCACGGCGCACCGCCATGGCGCGCAGGCGCGAGAGCAGGGCGGCGCGGCCCGGGGTTTCCTTGGGGTCGCCGAAACCTACCAGTACTGCCTGCTCATGCAACTTGCCGGCGTGGCGCAGGTAGTCGCCGACCCGCTGCACATCACGCAGGGCCTTGTTGTCGAGGCTGGCGCTGCCTTCCTGGAAACGGAAGTTCACGGTCAGGCGCCGGGCTTCACTGGCCAGCGCACGATAGCGCGGCGGCATGCCGGGTTGGACGGTGACCGGCAGCGCCTTGATCTGCTGGGCGACGAAGCCCTGCTCGGCGACGATGGCCTGGCCGGCGGGGCTCTGGGCGAATTCGGCCAGCGCCCGGGCCAGGGGCTTGGCGTTGCCGGGCAGGTAGAAAAACAGGCGGCGCGACACGGGGTAATCCTCGCTCGCCACCAGGGCGAGGCTGGGGGGCAGGGCGGGCGCGTCGCCCTCGGCCACCGCCAGCACCTTGGCGCCGTGCACCGTGGCCAGGCCGCTGAAGCCGATGGCCTGGCGGTCGGCCAGGACCTGCCCGGCCAGCGCGTCGGCCGATTCGAAGCGTCGCGCCTGGGGCGACAGCTCGCCGTGTTGCGGGTCGAGTACCCGGGCCTTGAAGGTCTCGAAGGTGCCGGAGCGGTCGTCACGGGCATACAGGTGGATGGCCCCGCCAGGCACGCCCAGTTGCTCCCAACGCTGGACCTGCCCAGAGAAGACCTGCGCCAGTTGCGTGGTGTTCAGCTGCGACAGCGGGTTGTCGGGGTGGACGATCACCGCCACACCGTCCAGGCCGATGACCTGTTCGCTACGGGCGCCACGCATGTCCCCCAGGGCCTGCAGTTGCTGCGCTTCGGCATTGCTGATCGGCCGCGAGGCAGTCGCCAGGTCGGCCTCGCCGCTGGCCAGGGCGGCAAAGCCGGTGCTGGTGCCATGGGCGGCGATGGCGATACGCAGCGGTTGGTTGTCGCGGTCCCGGGCGTTGACGAGCGTCTCGTTGGGCACAGGCCCGGGCGTCACCTCGATCGCGCTGGCGCCCTGGTTCTCCAGCAGGCCAACGACCAGTGCCGGGGCCAGCGCGGTACCGATGGTGTTGGAGCCCTGAATGCGCAGTTGCAGGGGGGCGGCCATGGCCAGCACCGGGAGCAGGCAGAGCAGCAGTGGAATCAGGCGACGCATGCCGGGGACCTTTGGCACGGAGTTGCACCGCAGATTACGACAGTTGAGTGACGGTCAGATGACGGGCCTGCCGGTATCAAGCTCGCAACAGGTGGACTGCCAGCCCGGCCAGGGCGCAGGCAAGCAGCACCTGGATCACACCTCGCTTGAAGCGGAACAAGGCCACTGCCGCTGCCACTGCGATCACCGCCGAAGGCCAGTCGAATGCCCCACTGAAACCTTCCGGCCAAAGCACGTGGTAGCCGAAGAACAGGGCCAGATTGAGGATCACCCCCACAACAGCCGCCGTGATGCCGGTCAGCGGTGCGGTGAACCTCATCTCATTGTGCGTCGACTCCACCAACGGGCCACCGACGAGGATGAAGAGGAACGACGGCAGGAACGTGAACCAAGTGACCAGGCTCGCCGCAACCGCACCGGCAAGGAACAGCTGTTCAGTGCCGAACATCGGGTGCAGGTAGCCCCCTGCAAAGCCGACGAAGGCGACCACCATGATCAGGGGGCCTGGCGTGGTTTCCCCCAAGGCCAGGCCATCGATCATCTGGGTCGGTGTCAGCCAACCGTAATGCCCGACCGCGCCCTGGTAGACATAGGGCAATACCGCGTAGGCGCCACCGAAGGTCAAGAGGGCGGCCTTGGTGAAGAACCAGCCCATTTGCGTCAGGGTTCCACCCCAGCCGAATGTCAGCGTCAGCAGCCCCATGGGCAGGGCCCAGAGCGCGGCACCGACCAGCAGCAGACGCAGCAGGCGCCCCCAGCTGAAGCGTGCATGCGGCGGCGGTGGGGTGTCGTCATCGATCAGGGCCGGGCCAACGCGTTCCTTGATCGCCCCATGGCCGCCGCCGATCAAGAACTTGCCTGGGGCAAAGTGGCCTCCTGCATAGCCAACGATGGCGGCAACCAACACGATCAATGGGAACGGCACGTTGAGGGCGAAGATGGCAACGAACGCGGCCCCGGCCATGGCCCACAGCACACCGTTTTTCAGCACTCGCGAGCCGATCCGGTGGGCTGCGTGAATGACGATCGCCGTGACTGCCGGCTTGATGCCATGGAGGATTCCGGCCACCACGGGCACCTCACCGAAAGCGACGTAGACCCAGGACAACCCGATCAGGATGAACAGCGAAGGCAGCACGAACAAGGCGCCGGCAATCACACCGCCCCAGGCGCGGTGCATGAGCCAGCCGATGTAAGTGGCGAGCTGTTGAGCCTCGGGGCCAGGCAACAACATGCAGTAGTTCAGCGCATGCAGAAAGCGTTTCTCGCTGATCCACCGCCGCCGCTCGACCAGTTCCTGATGCATGATTGCGATCTGCCCGGCGGGCCCGCCGAAGCTGATGAACCCCAACTTGAGCCAAAACAGGAAGGCTTCGAACAAGCCGATCGGCCGCCGTGTAGCCTGGGAGGGTGGCTGTTCGCTCAGTGTGGAGGTGGTATCAACCATTTCGGGACTTCTCGCTTGAATCTGAATTGCGCCAAAAGCAACCGGTATTCAGGGCGCATTCTGAACAACAGGGCGTCGCGTTGAACAGCGGACGCTGCTGTCTATGCATCAACGCCGATTGACATAGTGTGACCAATTTCAGAAGCTCACAATTTTTGTAACCGAAGGCTACCTTTTTGGCCTGAGGCCGAAGTAACCTGACCGGGCGCGGGCAACCGCCGCTGGTTCGATAGGGCCGCACGCGTGCGGCCGAGCAATGCAGTGACACACCGGGCGACCAGGAACGGGCGACCCAACAACAAAAACAAGAGAAGTCATCGACATGGATGTGAGATGTGATCAGCTCAAGAGGCTGACCGGCACCTTGTGCCTGGCGTTTGCCACCGGGCTGCCGCTGCCGGCAGCAGCTACCTATCAAGAAACCGGCCGTCCGGGTGATCCCGCCAGCTGGCGTTCGACCGAATACCAGCAGGACTGGGGTCTGGAGCGCATGCAGGCGAGCCAGGCCTACGCCGCCGGAATCACCGGCGCCGGGGTCCGCATCGGTGCCCTGGACTCGGGGTTCGATGCCGCCCATCCCGAGGCCAGCCCGGGCCGTTTTCACGCGGTGACCGCCACCGGCCAGTACCTGGACGGCACCCCGTTCAGTGTGTCCGGGGTGCTCAATGGCGCCAACGACAACCATGGCACCCATGTCACCGGCACCATGGGCGCGGCGCGTGATGGCGCTGGCATGCAGGGCGTGGCCTTCAATGCCCAGGTCTACGTGGGCAACACCAACAAAAACGACAGTTTCCTGTTCGGCCCCGGCCCCGACCCGAAGTATTTCAAGGCGGTCTACGATGCCCTGGTGGACGCCGGGGCGCGGGCCATCAACAACAGCTGGGGCAGCCAGCCCAAGGATGTCAGCTACCAGACCCTGGGTGGCTTGCGCGCAGCCTATGCCCAGCACTTCCAACAAGGCACCTGGCTCGACGCTGCCGGCGATGTGGCGCGCCGTGGCGTGATCAATGTGTTCAGCGCCGGCAACAGCGGTTATGCCAATGCCAGCGTTCGCTCGGCGCTGCCGTACTTCCAGCCGGAGCTGGAAGGCCACTGGCTGGCGGTGTCGGGCCTGGACAAGAACAACCAGCAGAAATACAACCAGTGCGGCATCGCCAAGTACTGGTGCCTGGCGACTCCGGGGGCGGCGATCACCAGCACCATTGCCGGGGGCGGCTACGCCACCTACAACGGCACCTCGATGGCCGCGCCCCATGCCACCGGGGCCTTGGCCCTGGTCATGGAGCGCTACCCCTACCTGAGCAACCAGCAGGCCCTGCAAGTGCTGCTGACCACCTCGCGCCAGCTCGATGGTTCGCCGACCCAGGGGCCCAGCGACCGGGTGGGGTGGGGTGTCCCGGACCTGGGCCGGGCGTTGCACGGCCCAGGGCAGTTGCTGGGTGAGTTCGACGTCAACCTGGGGCGCGGGCAGGGCGATAGCTGGAGCAACGGCATCTCCGACCAGGCCCTGGTGCAGCGTCAGGCCGAGGACGCCGCGGAGCGCCAAGCCTGGCAGCAGACCCTCAAGGATCGCGGCTGGGAGCATGGCCTGGCCCCGGGCGCCAGCCAGCAGGACCGCAGCGACTATGCCGTGGGCATGGCCCGCGACGCAGCTGCCGCGCAGCGGGTCTACCAGGGCAGCCTGGTCAAGTCCGGGGCCGGGTGGCTCGAGCTCACGGGGGACAGCAGCTACCGCGGCCCGACCCGGGTCGATGGCGGGTTGCTGGTGGTCAATGGCAGCCTGCAATCGGCGGTAACAGTCAACACAGACGCAACCCTGGGCGGCAACGGGCACATCGGTGCCCTGACGGCCAACGCCGGGGGCGTGGTGGCGCCAGGTAACTCCATCGGTACCTTGAATGTCGCCGGCAACCTCGACTTGCAACCGGGCTCGACCTACCGGGTGGAGCTGTCGCCCTCGGCCAGTGACCGGCTCGTGGTGGGCGGCCAGGCCAGTGTCGGTGGCGCCAACCTGAGCCTGGAGCCCCAGGCGCGGCCGAACCTGTTGGCCGGTGGCCCGGTAGCCAGCCTGGTAGGGCGCCAGTTCGACATCCTGCAGGCTGCGGGTGGCGTCAACGGGCGCTTCGCCCAGGTCCAGCCCGCTTACCTGTTTCTGGGAACCGTGCTCGATTATTCGGCCAACGCCATCGAGCTGGACATAATGCGCAGCGGCACGACGTTCGACGCTGTCGCTGCCACGGCCAACCAGCGCGCCAGCGGCGGCGCCGTGGAGCGGCTGGGGCCGGGCAATCCCGTGTATGAAAGCCTGCTGCTCTCGACCTCGGCGGACCAGGCCCGGGACGGCCTGCGGCAGTTGGCCGGGGAAATCTACCCGGCACTGGATTCGATGCTGCTAAGCCAGGGTTCGGTCTTGCGCGATGCATTCGGTGAGCGTGTGCAAGGCGCTGCGCTAAATGCCAATGCGTCCGAAACGACCGCAGGCGAGCCAGGTTCGACCCAGCTCTGGCTCAAGGGCCTGGGCAGTTGGGGACGGATCGAGGGCGTGCAGGGCACCGAGTCCTATACCAGCTCCCTGGGCGGCATGCTGCTGGGGCTGGACCGTGACTTCGACGAGCAGACCCGGGCCGGCCTGGCCGCAGGCTACAGCGACAGCTCCCTGGGCATGGGCGGCAGCCACTCCCGGGCCACGGTCGACAGCTACCACCTGGGCGCCTATGCCCGCCACGACCTGGACCAGTTGCGCTTGAGCCTGGGCGCCAGCTACAGCTGGCACCGTGCCGAGGTCCGGCGCGACCTGGCCTATGGTGAAGTGTCCGGCCGCCAGCGTGCACGGGTCGATGCCCGCAGCCAGCAGCTGTTCGCCGAGGCGGCCTATCGCCTGCCTGTGTCGGCGCTGCAGTTGGAGCCTTTCGCCAACCTGACCTACCAGCACCTGGACCGCGACGGCTTCCATGAGAAGGGCGACGCTGCGGCGCTGCATGCCGGTGACGAGCAGCGTGATGCCTGGCTCAGCACCTTGGGCCTGCGTGGGCGCCAGCAATGGCAGCTGGGCCCGCAGCAGGACCTGCAACTGGCGGCAAGCCTGGGCTGGCAGCACCGCCTGAGCGGCACCCAGGACCACGAGCACCTGGCCTTCGCCGGCAGCGACCAAGCATTCCGGGTGGAGACTGCGCCAGCTTTGCGCGATGCCGCGCTGGTGGGGCTCCAGGCACGGGTGGGGCTGACCCGCGACCTGGACCTGAGCCTGGACTACCAGGGGCGTCTGGCCAGTCGTGAGCAACAGCATGGCGCGGGGCTCAACCTGCAATGGCGTTTCTGAAGCGCCATGGCACGGGTGGTGCCGGGCGTTGCAATACGGAGTTTTACCAACGCGGTTTTTCATCAATGCAACTAAGGAAGGTCGTAGTGAAGCAAGTCAGAAAGGATGACAGCGCGTTCGCGCAGGGCTGGGCCCTGGCCCCGCTGGGGCGGGCGTTGGTGGGCTGGGCGGCGCTGATGGGCACGGCCCAGGCCGCGCCCTACGTGGAGAGTGGCCGCCTCGGTGACATCGGCAGCTGGCGCAGTGACGAGTTCAAGGCCGACTGGGGGCTGGGGGCGATTCACGCCGACAGCGCCTATGCCGCCGGCTTCAGTGGCAAGGGGGTGAAACTGGGGATCTTCGACCAGCCGGTCTACGCCCCGCACCCCGAGTTCGCCGGCAAGGACAAGATCGTGACTCTGGTCACCAGCGGCATCCGCCAATACACCGACCCCTACATCCCGGTGAAGGCCGGCGATGCGTTCCGCTACGACGGCAGCCCGTCGGTGGGCTCGGACGGCAAGCTTGGCTCCCACGGCACCCACGTCGGCGGGATCGCCGCCGGTAACCGCGACGGCGAGTCGATGCACGGCGTGGCCTACGCTGCGCAGATCATCAGCGCCGACAACGGCGACCCCGGCCCCGAGGATGGCATCGTCCTGGGCAACGACGGCGCGGTGTACAAGGCCGGCTGGGACAGCCTGGTGACCAGCGGTGCGCGGATCATCAACAACAGCTGGGGCATCGGCATCACCGATCGCTTCGCCAAGGGCGGCCGCAACCCGGACTTCCCGCATTTCACCGTGGATGATGCCCGGGCGCAGTTCGCGCAGATCCAGCCGCTGCTGGGCACCTTGCCCGGCGGCGCCTATGACGGGGCCATCGCCGCCGCTCGCAGCGGGGTCCTGACGATCTTCGCCGCCGGCAACGACTACAACCTGAACAACCCCGATGCGATTGCCGGGCTGGGCTATTTCGTCCCGGACATCGCCCCGAACTGGATGACCGTGGCGGCGTTGCAGCAGAACCCTGACACCAGCAGCGCCAACCCCTACCTGGCCAGTACGTTCTCTTCCCGTTGCGGCTATACCGCAAGCTTCTGCGTATCAGCCCCCGGCACCCGGATCTACAGCGCAGTGATTGGTGGTACCAGCCTGGCAGACCTGACCCAGGGCTACGCCAACAAGAACGGTACCTCGATGGCCGCGCCCCATGCCGCCGGCGCGGCGGCGGTGCTGATGGAGCGCTTCCCCTACATGAACGGCGCACAGATCGCCAGCGTGCTGCGCACCACCGCCACCGACATGGGCGCGCCCGGCATCGATGCCTTGTACGGCTGGGGCATGATCAACCTGGACAAAGGGATCCGTGGCCCGGGCATGCTGGTCACCGAACAGGACATTCCCGAGGAGTTCCGCATCGCCGGTGGCTACGGCCCGAGCCAATTCGTGGTCGACCTGCCGGGCATCGGCGCCGTGGTGGATGCCGGCAAGCCGACCCAGCGGCTCTGCAACAGCCTGGGTTGCGGGCTGGACCTGTGGAGCAACGACATCTCTGGCCATGGCGGCCTGACCAAGCAGGGCATCGGCACCCTGGTGCTCAGCGGCAACAACACCTACTCCGGCCCGACCCTGGTCAACCAGGGACGGCTGGCGGTCAATGGTTCGCTGCAATCGACGGTGGCGGTCAATGCCGGTGGCGTGCTGGGCGGCAATGGCCGGATCGGCGCGCTGGTGGTCAACCCCGGTGGCGTGGTCGCGCCAGGCAACTCCATCGGCACCTTGCAGGTGAGTTCCGACGTAACCTTCCAGCCAGGCTCTACCTATGCCGTGGAGGTGGATACCACGGGCAGCGACCGCCTAGTCAGCGGTGGCCAGGTTTCCCTGGGCGGTGCGAACCTGGCCCTGGACCTGCAGAATCCTGGTGTTTCGCTGCAAGCCCAGCAGGCGCCGAGCCTGGTGGGGCGTCAGTTCGACATTCTGGACGCCGCGGGCGGCGTGCAGGGCAGTTTCGCCAACGTGCAGTCCAACTTGCTGTTCCTCGGTGGCGGCTTGGCCTATAGCGGCAACGGGGTGCAACTGGCGGTGCAACGCAGCGCCAGCTTCGCCAGTGTTGGCCTGACCGCCAACCAGCGTGCGGTGGCCACGGCCGCCGATGGACTCGGCGCGGGTAACCCGGTCTACGAGAGCCTGCTGTTGTCGACCGATGCCGCCAGCGCCCGGCAGGCGTTCGACCAACTGTCCGGGGAAATCCACCCGGCGGTGGGCAACCTGCTGCTCAACGACAGCCGTCAGTTGCGCGACGCCATGGGCGAGCGTACCCGTCTCGCCGCGCCGACCGTGGATGGCCAGGGCAACGGCTTGTGGGTCAAGGCCCTGGGTGCCTGGGGCAAGGCCGACGGTGATTCCGGCCGCGCGCGCTACAGCACCTCCATTGGCGGCCTGTTGCTGGGGGCCGATGGGCAGGTGAGCGAGGATACCCGCATTGGCGTCTTCACCGGCTACAGCGACAGTTCGCTGAGCATGGGCGATGGTCGTCATTCCTCGGCCAGCGTCGACAGCTACCACCTGGGTGCCTATGCCGGCAAGGAACTGGAGCAAGTGCGCCTGAGCCTGGGCGGCAGCCACAGCTGGCACCGCATCGATACCAAGCGCGAGCTGCAGTACAACGAGGTCAGCGATCGCCTGAAGAGCAAGCGTGATGCCCAGAGCACCCAGGTGTTCGGCGAAGCTGCCTGGAAGGTGGCCGTGCCGGGCATGGCGCTGGAGCCGTTCGCCAACCTGGCCTATGTGCATATCGACAGCGACAGCTTCAAGGAACATGGCGGCGCTGCCGCGCTCAAGGGTGGGCAGGACAACCGCGATGCCTGGCTGTCGACCCTGGGCATGCGTGCCGGCAAGCAACTGCAACTGTCCGGCGGCCAGGCAGTCGAGCTTTCCGCCACCCTGGGCTGGCAGCACAACCTGAGTTCCACCGGGGCTGACCAGCACCTGGCCTTCGCTGGCCAGGGCGATACCTACAAGGTCCAGGCGCTGTCCCTGGATCGTGATGCAGCGGTGGTCGGCTTGCGGGCGGGGGTCGCCCTGGGCCAACAGGCCCGGGTCAACCTGGACTACAACGGGCTGCTGGGTAGCCGCGACAACAGCCACGGGGTCGGCCTGACCCTGGATTGGGCGTTCTAAGGCCCCGACAACGGATAGACAAGGTGTTGTACCTGCCCCACGAACCTGGCAACAGGTTCGTGGGCGCGGTCAAGTCGATGGGGGCGTTCAGCGCCATGAGCGGGAGGCACCCCATCGCTTCTACAAGTGATCAGCGTGCCTCAGGCACGATGATGTGCAACGGCGCCTCGCCGGCGCGACGCCGGGCCACGCAGTAGTACAGCACGCTCGGCACCACCAGCCCGATCAGCCACGACACATCCACGCCACCCAGGTGCGCGACCATGGGCCCGGTGTACAGCTTGGTGTCGATGAAGGGCATCTGCACCAGCACGCCAAAGGTGTAGACAGTGATACCTGGCCAGTTCCAGCGCCCGTAGCGGCCGTTGGGGTCGGCCAGCGCCGGAATGTCGTAGCGCTCTTTGGTGATGAAGTAGTAATCCACCAGGTTGACCGCGCTCCAGGGCACGAAGAAGGTCAGCAGGAACAGGATGAACGACTTGAACGCACTGAGGAACGAATGTTGGCCGAGCAGGGCGACCAGGGTCGCCGCGCCGACGATCGCCAGCACGAACACCAGGCGCTGCAGGCGGCTGATGTGCAGGTGGCCACGGAAACCGCTGATGATCGTGGCGATGCACATGAAGCTGCCGTAGCTGTTGAGCGTGGAGATGGTCACCTTGCCGAAGGCGATGCAGAAGTACAGCAACGCCGCGGTGGTGCCGGCACCGCCCAGGCCGACGATATAGGCCACTTCGCGGCCTGAGAACTGGCCGCCGGCAATGGCGGCGGCGAACACGCCGAGGATCATCGAGGCCTGGGCGCCGATCACCGAGCCCAGGCCGGCGGCGAGGAAGGTCTTGACCGGTGACGTGCTGCTGGGCAGGTAGCGCGAGTAGTCGGCCACGTAGGGGCCGAAGGCGATCTGCCAGGACGCCGCCAGCGACACCGCGAGCAGGAAGCTGCCCCAGCTGAAATGGCGGTTGTCGAGCAACTGGCCGATGTCGGCGAGCATCAGGATGCGGCTGAACAGGTAGATGAAGGCGATGATCCCCAGCACGCTGGCCAGGCGCCCGATCCAGTGGATCACCCGGTAGCCGGCCAACGTGGCCAGCACGATCACCCCGGCGAAGATCAGGATGCCGGTGCTGTCGCTGACACTGAGCAACTGGCCGATGGCCTGGCCGGAAAGCACCGTGCCGGTGGCAGTGAACCCCAGGTACATCAGGCATACCAAGGCCATGGGTATGGCCGCGCCATAGACACCGAACTGCACCCGGCTGGAAATCATCTGCGGCAGCCCCAGGCGCGGCCCCTGGGCGGCGTGCAGGGCCATCACCGTGCCGCCGGCCAGTTGCCCGATCAGCAGGCCGATCAGCGACCAGAACACATCGCCGCCCAACACCACGGCCAGTGCGCCGGTGACGATCGCGGTGATCTGCAGGTTGGCTCCCAGCCACAAGGTGAATTGGCTGTACACCCGTCCATGGCGTTCAGACTCGGGGATGTAGTCGATCGAGCGCCGCTCGATTACAGGTTTGCTGGACATTGGGGAGGGCTCCGCTTCGTTGTTTTTGTGAGGGGCGGCGGCCATCGGCGCAACGCAGGGCGGATGACCGAGGTTTGATATGAGCATGTATATACAAGTCTGGTCAAGTGAAGGATGACGTCAATTTCAGCCCCGTTTCCGGGGCCATGACAGCCGACTGTTGCGCAAGGCTGAAGGCCAACTGTGCTGGTCTATGGCAGACGATTGACCTTATGCTGTAACGAAATATTTCGATAACAGCCTGTAGAAGGAATGCGTGCAATGCCACTCAAGGACCTGCTGATCGCCCTGGTGGTGATCATCGCCTGGGGCGTCAACTTCGTGGTCATCAAGGTTGGCCTCGATGGCCTGCCGCCCATGCTGCTGGGGGCATTGCGCTTTCTGTTGGTGGCCTTCCCGGCAGCCTTGCTGGTCAAACGGCCGAACCTGCCCTGGCGCTGGTTGATCGCGTATGGCGCGACGATCTCCCTGGGCCAGTTCGCCTTCCTTTTCCAGGCCATGTACAGCGGCATGCCGCCGGGGCTGGCCTCGCTGGTGCTGCAATCCCAGGCGTTCTTCACCCTCGGTTTCGCCGCGCTGTTCCTCGGTGAACGGCTTCGCCTGGCCAGTGTGCTGGGGTTGCTGGTGGCGGCCAGCGGGCTGGCGGTGATCGGTAGCGAGAACAGCAGCCACGTGCCCTTGATCGCCTTGCTGCTGACCCTGTGTGGCGGCGCCATGTGGGGCATGGGCAACATCATCACCCGGCGCTTCGGCAAGGTCGACCTGGTGGCGCTGGTGATCTGGGGCGGTTTGATTCCGCCCTTGCCATTCTTCGCACTGTCCTGGTGGCTGGAAGGGCCCGAACGGATTGGCCATGCCCTGGTGAATATCAGCTGGAGCTCGGTGCTGGCGCTCCTTTACCTGGCCTTCGTCGCCACCATGGTCGGCTACAGCCTGTGGAGCACATTGCTGTCGCGCCACCCGGCGGGCAAGGTGGCGCCGTTCTCGTTGCTGGTGCCGGTGATTGGCCTGAGTTCTTCCGCCGTGCTGCTGGGGGAGCGCCTGAGCACGGCGCAGTGCTGGGGGGCGTTGCTGGTGATGCTGGGGTTGTTGATCAACGTGTTCGGGCCACGCCTGGGGCAGCGACTGCGCGCCGCCACCGCCCACTGAAAGACGCCACAATTCCCGTAGGAGCCAGCCTTGCTGGCGAACCCCGTCGCCGCGGTTCGCCAGCAAGGCTGGCTCCTACGTGCGTTTAATTTGTTAGCATCGCCTTCTTTTTGTAAGGAGCAAGCCCATGATCATCAGCACCACCAGCCAGCTTGAAGGCCGCCCCGTCGCCGAGTACCTCGGCGTGGTCAGCGCCGAATCGGTGCAGGGGATCAACTTCGTGCGCGATTTCTTCGCACGCTTTCGCGACTTCTTCGGCGGCCGTTCGCAGACCCTGGAGAGCGCACTGAAGGAGGCCCGCGAGCAGGCCACCGAGGAACTCAAGGCGCGGGCACGGCAGTTGCAAGCCGATGCAGTGGTGGGTGTGGACTTCGAGATCAGCATGCCGTCGGTGCAAGGTGGCATGGTCGTGGTCTTCGCCACCGGCACGGCGGTGCGCTTGAAGTGATGTAAGTTTGCCATCGGTCGGGGAATGCTGGATTGTCCGACAGGTCTGCAAATGACCAACTAGTCTCACTTCATCGGACCGCTGTTTATCTAGGCAAACGAGCTGTTTGTCGGCACGGTCACCGCTTGAGGGAGTCTGGGCATGAGCGAATCCTATTTCGAAGACCTGAACGATGCTTTCCCGATCAACAACCAGGTGCGCTGCGGGCAGTCGTTCTTGCGCCTGGGCTTCGCCAACATGACCCTGGACGAGACCGAGCAGTTGCCACCGGCACACCTGCAGCGCGCCAAGAAAGGTCGCTTCACGCCTCGTTTCCCCGCCAGGAAGTAAGCCGACACACACAACGCCCCGCCCAACGGCGGGGTTTTTTTTGCATTCCTTGATCCTGCTCATGGTATCGGTGTGTCGCCCTCGCCGCAGGCTTGCGACTGTGTTTTTCTTGCGCGGCATTTGACCAAACGGAGTATTGATTTCAATGCGAATCAGGGAAGAGACCTACTGGCAGTGGGCCGATGCGCAACTGCACAGCCGCAGCCACGACGAAGAACTGAGCGACGGCACCAGCCTCGATGTGCAGGTGCGTTTGTCGCGTCTTGGCGCTACACAGTTGTTTCTCGGGTTGTATGCCAGCAACGGCAAGGCCTTGCTGGAGGAGTACTACCCCGCGCGCCCCGGCGAGACCATGACCCGTGCGCTGGTCTGGGGTGTGGATCGCGCCCGTGCGCTGGCCACCGGCGCGTTGCCGCTGCCGGAGCTGCTGCCGCGGCGGCTTCAGGCCTGAGCGTGGCGGTTGCGGCTGGCCTGGACGATGCGCTCGGCAGGCACCCGCAGCTGACGCAGCAGGTACTCGGCGAACTCGCCTGACCAGGGTTGCAGGGCAATGGCCTGGGCCATGCAGTCGAGCCAGATGGCGGAGTGGGCTTCGCTGATCGGCCATTGGGCGTGGAACGAAGGGATGGCGATCGAACCGTAGCGTTCGCTGTACAGGCGCGGCCCGCCCAACCAGCCGCTGAGAAAGCACGCCAGCTTGTCACGCGAGCCGGACAGGTCGTCCGGGTGCATGCGGCGCACGCTGGCGGCTGCCGGGTTTTGCTCCATCAGCCGGTAGAAGTCATCGACCAAGCGGCGCAGGCCATCGATGCCGCCAGCGGCCTGGTAGGAGGCGTCATCGGTGCCGAAGGCAGGGGTGTTCATCGGGCGCTCCTTGATGAAAAGAGCAGTATTCTAGTGCCCTGTCTCGGAAATACGTTCACTTTTTGGCGAGTGGCAACGCCGGCCGGGCGCCCAAGACGCCGCCAAAAATGAACAGCTTATTTCCGAGACAGGACACTAGCAGGCATGAAAAAGCCCGGCGGTTAGGCCGGGCTCAAGAAGCGGCGTACTACTGGTTGAACCTGTTTCAGTTCAGCGAGTCGATCACCTTGATTGCTTGCCGCTCACGGGCCGCAGGCCATTCTTGTTGCAGGGTCTGGAGCACGCGGCCGACGAAGGTAGTGTCGGCGGCGGCCTTCTTGCCGACGTAGCCCTGGCCACGGCGGTAGACCTTGAAGCGGGCGCGCATGCTGGGCATGTGCGATTCGAATTCGGCTTCGACCGTGTTGGGCGGCAGGCGGTCCAGGCGGACCTCGCCGGACTGGCTGACCCACAGCAGGTGGTCGTCGAGGCTGTCCTTGCGCGCGGCGAACAGCTGGGCCAGTTGGTGGATGGTCGGATTGTTGTTCAGGTTCATCATATCAAAGCCCCCATTACTCTATTCGTCGGTGAATTTCGCAGGTGAAGTTCACATTCGGCGCTACACCATGTAGCGCACTAACCAAGGCTGCTACAGCAGCATCGCAACAGGGGCTTTCTCACGCTGCCTTCTGGGCAGTTTCCCTCTCCACGGACGGCCTGCGTTACCGCGCAGGCCGTCTGGAACACCCTTGCCACCGCTCCCGATCGGGGAGACGGCCTCATCATGCACAAGGCCCGGGAAGGGCGTCAACAGTTTTGTAGTGAATATTTTTTAGCACTACATCTTGTCGGACAATCCTGCTTTTAGTTCATGGGGTTCCATTGTCGCCGTGCTCGAGGAAGCCCGCGCGCTGGCGCAGGCGCGCGTGATACGCCTCCAGCGCTGGCAGTGGCGGGTGCTCCAGCGGCGTACGGCGCCAGCGGTTGAGCGACAGGCCGATGGCCACGTCGGCCAGGCTGAAGTCGCTGCCGGCCACATACGCGTTGGTGGCTTGCAGACGCTGTTCGAGCAGGCGCATCCGCGCGGTCCACTGGGCGCTCGCAGCGGCCAGCAATGCAGGGTCCTGGTGCGCGGGGGAATGGCGCACCAGGGACATGAACGGATAGCGCCAGGCGTCGTTGAGGTCGGTGGCCTGCCAGTCCAGCCATTGGTCGACGGCGGCGCGGGCGCGCGGCGCGGCAGGGTAGAGGTGGGCGCCGCCATGCGCGTTGACCAGGTAGCGCAGGATGCTGTTCGACTCCCACAGCACGAAGTCGCCGTCAACGATCACCGGCACCATGGCGTTGGGGTTCAGGGCCAGGAATTCCGGCGTGTCGGTGGCCTGGAAGCCGCTGCCCCAGTCTTCGCGTTGATAGGGCAGGCCCAGCTCGGTGCAGGTCCACAGCACCTTGCGCACATTGATCGATGAAGCCTTGCCGAGGATTCTCAACATGTTTCAGCGCTCCAGGCTGGCGAGGATGCGTTGGGCGGCGCGCACGCGTTCCTCGTTGGGATAGTTGCGGTTGGCGAGCAGGACAATGCCCATCTGCTTCGAGGGCACGAAGGCGATATAGGCGCCGAAACCGTTGGTGGCGCCGGTCTTGTTGTACCAGGCGGCGGGCTCGGCGGGGAGGCTGGGGACCAGGGCCTTGGTGGCCTGGGGCTCGCGGATCATGTTGGCGCCATTGCCCGCCAGCAAGGTGTCCAGGGCCACCGGATACGGGTAGCGCTCCCAGCCCAGGCCCTGGGTCATGGCGCCGACCTGGAAGTAGCCGGCGTGGGTGATGGCGATGGCCTTGCGCAGCGCCGGGTCGAGTTCGTTCGGCCGCACCTGCAGTTGGACGTAGCGCAGCATGTCGCTGGCGCTGGTCTTGATGCCATAGGCTTCGTCGGCGAAGGGGCCGGGGCCGACCCGCACCGGCTTGTCGGCGGCGTCGTAGCCTTGGGCATACAGCCCGCGAGCGTTGGCCGGCACCTCCAGGTAGGTGTGATGCAGGCCCAGTCGTGGCAGCACATCCTGGGTCATCACTTCGGCAAACGGACGTTGTTGCGCGCGCGCCGCCAGGTTGCCGAACAGGCCCAGGCTGGGGTTCGAGTAGCAGCGCATGGTGCCGTGTTCGAACCGGCGCTGCCAGTGCTGGTAGAAGGCCAGGACCTGCTCGTCGGTCTGCACTTCGTCCGGGAATTGCAACGGCAGGCAGTCGCCGCTGTAGGCCCCCAGTTCCAGCACGCTGGCGCTGCCGATGGGCGTACCGGCCAGGGCCGGCTGGTAGCGGCTGGCGGGCGCGGCGAGGTCGAGCTTGCCTTCGGCGCCGGCCAGGGCGGCCAGGGTGGCGGTGTAGGTCTTGCTCACCGAACCGACTTCGAACAGTGTGTCGCGGGTCACCGCTTGTTTTTCCTGCTTGTTCGCGTAGCCGTAGTTGAAGTAGTGCGACTCGCCATTGACGTAGAGGGCCACGGCCATGCCGGCGATGCCTTGCTCGCGCATCAGTGGCTGGATGACGCCATCGACCGTCGATTGCAGGCTGTCGGCCAGGGTGGGCAGGCTGACCAGCGCCAGGGTGGCGGTGAGGCAGAGGTGGCGGGTGTGTTTCATGGGAAAGCAGTCCTTGTCGAATTGCGCTGCGGGAAAGTACCGAACATCGGTGGCCTGTGGCCTGCCCCGGTGTCCGTTGGGCGACATTGCCAGGGGTTCCGGCGTTAGCGCGGGAAAAGCGCAGACCTTATCGTCCGGGCTTGCACAATGACAAGACGGAATACGTGATGAAGTATTTGCGCATGCTTTTCGACAACTTCACCCTGGCGTTGCTCGGGGTGGTGTTCATCGCCACCGTGCTGCCTTGCTCGGGCGAGGGCGCGGTGCTGTTCGGCTGGCTGACCAACCTGGCCATCGGCCTGCTGTTCTTCCTGCACGGCGCCAAGCTGTCGCGCGAGGCCATCATCGCCGGCGCCGGCCATTGGCGCCTGCACCTGCTGGTATTCGCCTGCACCTTCGTGCTGTTCCCCTTGCTCGGCATGGCGTTCAAGCCGCTGTTCGTGCCATTGGTGGGCAACGAGCTGTACCTGGGGGTGTTGTACCTGTGTGCGCTGCCGGCCACGGTGCAGTCGGCGATCGCCTTCACCTCGCTGGCCCGTGGCAACGTGCCGGCGGCCATTTGCAGCGCCGCGGCATCCAGCCTGCTGGGGATCTTCCTCACGCCGCTGCTGGTGATGATGCTGCTCGGTGCCTCCGGTGACACCGGGTCGGGGCTGGATGCCGTGCTCAAGATCACCCTCCAGCTGCTGGTGCCCTTCGTCGCCGGGCAGATCGCCCGCCGCTGGATCGGCGATTGGGTCCGGCGCAATGCCCGCTGGTTGAAAATGGTCGACCAGGGTTCGATCCTGCTGGTGGTCTACACCGCTTTCAGCGAAGCGGTGGTCACCGGGCTGTGGCACAGCGTCTCGGCGCAGCATCTGGCGGGGCTGTTCGCGGTGTGCGGCATCCTGCTGGCGGTGGTGCTGCTGGGCACGCGCTTGCTCGGGCGCGTGTTCGGGTTCAACGTCGAGGATCGCATCACCATCCTGTTCGCGGGCTCCAAGAAAAGCCTGGCCACCGGCGTGCCGATGGCCCAGGTGTTGTTCGTCGGCGGGGGCATCGGGGCGATGATCCTGCCGTTGATGCTGTTCCACCAGATCCAGCTGATGGTCTGCGCGGTGCTGGCCCAGCGCTACGCGGCGCGGGACGAGGCCCGCAACGAGGCGGTGGCGTCCTGACTCATTTCGCGCAGCAGTGCGGCTTGGCGTCGGCGCCTTCGTAGCGGTCGTGGTGGCGCACCCAGTCCATCGTGCCAGCTTCGTTGCGGCCCATTGGCGCCAGGTCGAGGAAGTTGTAGGCGTTGACCAGGATGTCCAGGCCACGGGCATAGGTGGAGTAGGTGTGGTAGAGGCTGCCATCCGGGTCGCGATAGAAGGCGCTCAGCCCGGGCAGCTCATTTTCGCTGCCCGTGTAGGGCTCGTAGTTGTACTGGGCTGTGCCATCGGTGGCGACGCTCACGCCGAAGTCCTGGTTGAAGCGGCTGCCGTGGGACGAGAACCAAGGGAAGCGCCAGCCCATGCGCTGGCGAAACGCCTGGAACTCGGCATAAGGCGCGCGGGACACCGCGACCAACGACACGTCGTGATGCGCCAGATGCAGGTTGGCGCCGTCGAAATGGTCGGCCAGGAAGGAACAGCCCGGGCAGCCTTCCTGCCAGCCTTCGGCGAACATGAAATGGTAGACCAGCAGTTGGCTGCGGCCGGCGAACAGCCCATCGAGGCCGAGCTCGCCGTCAGGGCCGTGGAAGCGGTAATCCTGCTCGACCTTCACCCAAGGCAAGGCGCGGCGGGCGGCGGCCAGTTCGTCGCGCTGGTGGGTGAAGGCCTTTTCGTGCAGCCATAGTTGCTGCCGGGCGGCGAGCCATTGGCTGCGCGAGACCACGGCGTGCTTGGGGTGGGTCATGGGGGCGACTCCAGGTTGAGGGGTTCAACCTGTGGTCGAATGGGATGGCGATGGAATCGACAGTGGCCTGTACGTGGCCGACGAATGGTGAGGGGCGGTGCCCCGTGCCCCGTTGGCCTGATACGACCGTTGTAGGAGCGGCTTCAGCCGCGATCACCCGCAAAGCGGGTGCCCAATACCGCGATGCCCGCATCGCGGCTGAAGCCGCTCCTACAGAACATCGCGCACTTGCGTTTGCATCTGCTCGATCAGCGCCCACAAGCGTGGATCATCGTAGTCCGCGATCACCAGCTGCGCCCCGGCTTCGAGCAGCCGCTCGGCAGGCTGGGTGGTCGCCAGCCCCACGGTGAAGATCCCGGCATCGACGGCCGCCTTGACGCCTGGCAGCGAGTCCTCGAAGGCCAGTGCCTGGCCAGCGTTGGCCCCCAGACGTTGCAGGCCGGTGAGGTAGGGCAGCGGGTCGGGCTTGGGGCGTTCCAGCTCGTCCGCGACCAGCACATGCTTGAAGCGCTCGTCCAGGCCCATGGCGCCCAGCATGTGCTCAGCGTTCAGGCGCGGTGCGTTGGTCACCACGCACATGCCGATACCGTGCTGTTCGGCGTGCGCCAGCAGGTCGAGCAGGCCGGGCAGCGGCGACAGGCTCGGTGACAGCTCGCGGAACAGCGCCTCTTTGCGCTCCGCCAGCCTCTGGCGTTCCGCGGTGTCCGCCTGCGGGAACAGGTCAGCGAACAGCAGGCCGTTGGAGCGCCCGCTGACCTGCGTGTCGAACTGCTCCTGGGTCAGGGCGCGGCCGTCATGGTCGTGCAGCAGCTTGCGGAAAGCCTGCAGGTGCAGGGTGTCGGTATCGGTGAGGGTCCCATCGAGGTCGAACAGCAGGGCGGTCAGCATCGGGTATCCTGGCGAGGCGATTGCACAGTGGGTGGTCCAGGGGATTCTAGCCGCAACCGGTGGGTGGTTGTGAAACGTTTCAGTTGTGCGCGGCGGGAGCCGCGTTCTCTGCAGGAGCGGCTTCAGCCGCGATGAGGGCACCCGCTTCGCAGGTGATCGCGGCTGAAGCCACTCCTACAAAGATCACGTCAGATCAATGGGTTAACTCGACTCAATCGCTCTGTGCATACATCCAGCGCATCAACGAATTCCGGCCACTGATCCCCAGCTTGATCGCCGCCCTTCGCAGATAGCTTTCGACGGTGTTGACCTTCAATTGCAGATGCTCGGCCTGCTGTGGTGCCGTGCGCCCGGCGAGCAGCCCCTTGCATACCTGCATCTCCCGCTCCGACAAGGTGATGTCGGCCTGGCGCAGGCGTTCGATGAAGCGCTGCTCCAGGCTTTCTGGTTCGCCAACCTCAGGTGGCGTGGGCTGCAGGGCATCGATGTGCTTTTCGAGCATCGGCAGCAGCAGCGGGGAGATTTCTTCTAGGCGGCTGCGTTCGACGGCGGAAAACCCGTAGCGTGGGTCGGCCCGCAGGACAGTGATCTCGTAGCGGTAGCCATCCTTTCGCCGTGCCAGGTGCAGGCGTGCCGGGTCATCGAAGGCATTGCCCGATTCGCCTGCACTGAACACGGCCTCGCTGAGCAAGGTGGCGTCAGGGCGCGAAGAGCAGGAAGAGGCCACCCGCATCTGGCGGATAAGCGTGGCATCGATGGTCAAGTGGGTCTGGATCAGGTCGTGCAACCGCTGGGGGAAGTGACGGCTGCCGGTACTGGCTATGACTTTGCCGATCTGCGGAAAAAGCAGGTGCGAATTCATCGTGTCATCCATGATGTGCTGTGGAACGAAGGCCCGTGCACGCCAGTAACCAGCATCCTTGGTTGGCGGCACGGCCGTTGGAGCTGCTTGCTATCCTAGTACAACGATTCAGTGACGGTTAAATGAAGCGGCAATAATGGCATGACAACATCGGTTGTTGTCGGGCGGCTTCGGTTCCGCAGGCAGTCGGGTATGATGCAAGCCCTTTGCACACAACGAGGCCCGTTCCATGTCCCTGAGCGCAGAACAGATTGGCGAATTCCGCAGCTTCGCCGAACAGCTGGCCGATGCCGCTGCCGCCGCGATCCAGCCGTATTTTCGCGCAAGCCTGGGGGTCGAGGACAAGGGCGGGCGCTTGTACGACCCGGTGACCGTGGCCGACAAAGCCGCCGAGGATGCCATGCGCGGGCTGATCCAGGCACGCTACCCGGACCATGGCATTCTCGGTGAGGAGCAGGGCGAGGCCGTGGGCAGCAGCCCGCTGACCTGGGTGCTCGACCCGATCGACGGCACCCGCGCCTTCATCACCGGCCTGCCGCTCTGGGGCACGCTGATTGCCCTCAACGACGGTACCCGCCCAGTGATCGGTGTGATGAACCAGCCGTTCACCGGTGAACGGTTCGTCGGAACGCCGGACGGTGCCTGGCGCAGTGGCACCCCCCTGAGAACCCGCGCCTGCACCGACCTGGCCTCGGCCACGTTGATGTGCACCACCCCCGACATGTTCGACACCGAGGCGCGCCAAGCGGCCTTCCACAAGGTGGCTGGCCAGGCCCGGCTGATGCGCTACGGCGGCGACTGCTACGCCTACTGCATGCTGGCGTCGGGCTTCGTCGACGTGATCGTCGAGGCGAGCCTGCAGCCCTATGACGTGCAGGCATTGATGCCGATCATCGAAGGGGCGGGCGGGGTGATCACGGCATGGGACGGTAGCTCGGCGCAAAACGGTGGCTGCGTGGTGGCCTGTGGTGACAAGGCGCTGCATGCGCAGGTGGTGCAGATGCTGCGTCACGCCATGTGATGCCGGCCTGCTGAGCACCCGCCAGCAAGCGGCCCAGGCACTGTCCGATAATCGAACTTCGTGACCTGGGCCGCCGTTCGCTATCCGCCCATCGTTTGCTCCGGTCGCATTGCCCATAACCGGGCTTTTTGCTTAGTGTGAGCGCTATCAGCCGACCGTCGTCTGCCCCGACACGCCTGTGGCGGCTGGATAGAATAACCGTGACCGACCGCGTTCGCAGCCCGCCCGGGCCGCAGGATACGGCGCCCATAACAATAACGATGGCGAGTGCCTTGCCCATGGAAAGCCGCCTGTTGAGCGAGCAAAGCTGCGTGTTCCACCGCGCCGACCCCTATGCGGTGTCCGACTACGTCAACCAGCATGTGGGCCAGCATCATATAGGCCTGTCCCGCACCACCCACCCCCAGGCCAGCCTGAGCCACCGTAAGTTCGCCGAGCTGGACCTGTGCCGTATCAGCTATGGCGGCAGCGTGCGTGTCACCTCGCCGGCGCTGGAAACCATCTACCACCTGCAGGTGCTGCTCAACGGCAATTGCCTCTGGCGCGGTCGCCAGCGCGAGCACTACCTGGTGCCGGGCGAGCTGCTGCTGATCAACCCGGACGACCCGGTGGACCTGACCTACTCCGAAGACTGCGAGAAGTTCATTCTCAAGGTGCCGGTGCGTCTGCTCGACTCGATCTGCGACGAGCAGCGCTGGCAGCGGCCCAGCGGTGGCGTGCGCTTTCTGCGCAATCACTACCGGCTGGAAGAGCTTGAAGGCTTTCTCGGCCTGCTGGGGATGGTCTGCAACGAAGCCGAGGTCCGCGACTCGTTGCCTCGGGTGCAGGGGCACTACAGCCAGATCGTCGCCAGCAAGCTGCTGACGCTGATGAGCACCAATGTGCGCCGGGAGTCGTTGGGCGGGGCGGGCCTGGAAAGGATCCTGGGGTATATCGAAGACAACCTGAAGTTCGAGCTAAGCGCCGAAACGCTGGCAGAGCAGGCGAACCTGAGCTTGCGGTCGTTGTACGGGTTGTTCGATCGCCACTTGGGGACCACACCCAAGCAGTACGTCCGCCAGCGCAAGCTGGAGCGGGTGAGGGCGTGCCTGGGCGATGCCAGCTGCGGTGTGCGCAGTGTGACCGAGCTGGCGCTGGACTACGGCTTCCTGCACCTGGGGCGTTTCTCGGAAAGCTACCGGCAGCAGTTTGGCGAGCTGCCGTCGGAGACCTTCAGGCGGCGCGAATGACGCGTGTTCGCCGAGAACGACGGATCTGTAGGAGCGGCTTCAGCCGCGATCCGGACACCGCGGTGCCTGCATCGCGGCTGAAGCCGCTCCTACAGAGTTCGCGTCAGATCTCGCTGAGTCAGGCCACGTCCACCAGCACGATTTCGCTGTCCTCGAGCGCAGTCACCCTCAGCACGCTTTCCTGCTCGATCGCCACGCCATCGCGGGCCTTGGCCTGCAGCCCATTCACCTCGATCAAGCCCTTGGCGGGCACCAGGTAGCCACGGCGTCCGGCGTCGAAGCGGTACTCGGCGCTTTCCCCGGCACGCAAGGTAGCGGCCACCAAGCGGGCATCGGTGCGGATGCGCAGGCTCTCTTCATCGCCTTCGCGGCCGCTGGCCAGGGTCACGAAACCTTCGCCACGCTCGCCCTTGGGGAATGGCCGGGTGCCCCAGGACGGCGCCTCGCCCACATTCTCCGGGATGATCCAGATCTGGAAGATGCGCGTATCGACCTTCTCCAGGTTGTACTCGCTGTGGACGATGCCGCTGCCGGCACTCATCACCTGCACGTCGCCCGCTTCGGTGCGGCCTTTGTTGCCGAGGCTGTCCTGGTGGGTGATGGCGCCTTCGCGGACATAGGTGATGATTTCCATGTCGCGGTGCGGGTGCGGCGGGAAACCGCTGCCAGCGGCAATGAGGTCGTCGTTCCACACCCGCAGGTTGCCCCAGTGCACCCGTGCCGGGTCGTGGTACTCGGCGAACGAGAAGTGGTGGTGGGCATCGAGCCAGCCGTGGTTGGCATGGCCCAGGCTTTCGAACGGTCGCAGTTGCAGCATGATGATGCTCCTCTGATTCGGTGGAATGGGGCCATGATGCGCGGCCTAAAGATCGAAAAAAAGCGTAAATATCGGCTTGTTATTATCAGATTATTGAATGATAAAGGTGCTGTAGCGCATGCGATTCATCGCCTAATTCACTGATCCATAAGCATTCGCTGGCGCTTTGCTGCGGATGAGGCGAACATGCCTGCTGTTTCAATTTTCAATGGAGTGACCGTGTCTCACGAGCATCCCCAGGCTCCGGCCGACCTGACCCCGCCCGCCCAACTGCCCTGGCTGCGCCGCCTCGCTGCACGCTTGCTGGGGCGTGGCTTGAGCCGCCTGCGGGCTCAGCACCGCGACTCGTGGTTCCTCGGCCATGCCGATGGCTTGCGCAACGGCCATGCCGATGGCCTGCGTGACGGCTACGAGCGCGGGCGAGTGGAGGGCTACGAAGCCGGGCGTCAGGTGCTGGTGATTCGCGATAGCCGGCCCGACGGTTCGGGCGTGCCGGGCCAGGACGACAACCTGTTCGACGACTGGCGCCTGCCGTTGACGGCCGAGCTGAAGAAGCGCTTCAAGGCCGACGTGGCCCAGCGCCTGCCAGCCTCGGCCCAACCCAGCGCGGCGCAGTGGAAGCTGATCTTCAGCGACACGCCGTCCACCTGCGTGGTGGCAGGGGCCGGCGCCGGCAAGTCGACTTCCCTGGTGCTGCGGATCCTGCTGTTGCGCCATTACCTGGGCTTCGAACTGGATGCCATGACCGTGGTGACCTTCACCCGCGAGTCGCGCAAGGACTTCATCCAGCGCTTGCTGCAGGTGTTCGCGCTATGGCAGATCGAACTGTCGCCGGCTCAAGGTCGTGAGCTGGTGCGCACCTTCCATTCGCGTATCCTGCCGCTGGTGCGCAGTTTGCCGGGGTTCGCCCAGGTTCGCGCGTTCGAGGCACTGGGCAATGAAATGCCCGCCGGTGGTGAAGCCAACGCCGAGAGCAACCCGTTCGACCTGCGATTGAACGACGCCCAGCGCCAGCAGCTCAATCTCTGCTATAGCGCGTTGCTGGCCGAAAGCCCTCGCTTCGCCGAGTTGATCGGCCTGCTGCGCCAGGAAGCCCTGCTGCTCAAGCCGCTGGACCCGGAGCACCCGGATGTGCAGAAGCGCGCACAGGTCACGCAACTGGCGGCCCAGCGCGACGAGGAACTGTGCGATGTGATCGAGGACCTGTGGTTCGCCGCCGGCGCCTGGCCGATCAAGGGCATCGAGCCCTGCCGCGACACGGTGCAGATCCGCGGTAGTCGTTTCCATGTGCAAGGTCGCCTGGAGGGGTTAGATGCCTGGGTGGTCCTGGGCTTCGATCCGTCCGAGAGCCCCCAGTACCAGCGGCCTGGCGCCAAGCTGACGGTGCGGGCGGAGTGGGCGGTGAAGCGCACACTGCTTCAAGCTTTCTGCGACAAGCCTCTGATATGGTTGGATAATTATGCTTCGGCAAAGCGCTTGGCGGCATCGCTCGCTGGCGATGCCATGGCCGGGCCGGGCTTCGAGTACAAGGTCAAGGGTGAACTGGCACCGGCCCCGCTGCTCGATGCCTTTGTCACCGCCGCCAGCTTCATTGAGAACCTCGGCCTGGATGTCAACGTCGCCGTGACCGCCATGAGTTTCCCCGCAGGGGACAGCGACGCGGCATTCTTCGAGGCCCTGGCGCTGTACTGGAAAGCCCTGGAGGCGCACCTGATGGCGCAGTCGCCGCCGGTGATGACCTATAACCGCATGTTCGCCTTGTTCGGCGAAAACAATCCGGAAAACCTGGCGCTATTACCCGACCCGCTGCTGCGCCCGCTGGCGCACCTGATGATCGACGAGTTCCAGGACGTCTCGCCGCAGATCGTCAGTTGGCTGCGTGCCAGCCTGGCGGAGATTCGTCGTCGTGGCCCGGACAGGCATGTCGGGCGGGCGGCGCAGCATTCCTCGCTGATGTGCGTGGGTGACGACTGGCAGTCGATCTATGGCTGGCGTGGCAGCTCGCCGAAGTACTTCATGGAATTCACCAAGGCGTTCCCGTCGCCTTCGAACACCCGAGTGATGCTGGTGGAGAACTACCGTAGCCAGCAGCACATCATCGATGCCGCAGAACACCTGGTGAAGGGCGCGCCGGCGATTGCCGGCAAGAAGGCCCGGGCGAGCGGGCTGGCGGCCACGTTGCCGTTGTCGCCGGTGAAGGTCTTCGAGCGGGACGAGGCGGCGTTGGCGCAAACCTTGATCGAGCATTACGAACGCGGCGAAACAGTGATGATGTTGTTTCGAAAAAGTAGCGATAAGCTATTGATTGAAAAAGAATTAAGTTCAGTACTTAACGTTGATTCTAGCTTGCCGCCAGCGCAGCGCCGTCTTCGTCAGCTGACCTACCACAGTGCCAAGGGGCTGCAGGCTGATGCCGTGTTCATGCTTGGGGACTGCCAGTACCAGACCAGCTCGCCCTACAAGAACCAGGTGTACCGGCTGGCCGGCCTGGGCAAGCCGGGGGATGCCCAGGCATTCGACACGGCGCAAAAAGAAGAAGTGCAGCGCCTGGCCTACGTCGCGGTCACGCGTGCGGTCAGGCACTGCTATTGGCATGTGGAGAAGCCCAACGGCGAGGCCGCTGGTCAGCCTCGGGCGTCGAGCCAGGTGCAGGGGCGGCAGGCCTTCTTCGAAGACCTGCGCGGCCTGTAGGTCAGTCGTTGGGGTCGCGGCGCGCGGTCAGCTTCAGGTAGAGGGCGTCTTCGTCCTCTTCCAGGCCCAGCGCCATGCGGTTCATGCCCTCGAGGTACTGGTCGCTGGCGATCTCCAGTCGCAGTGGCAAGCCATCATCGCCCAGCGGGCTGCGCTGCAGTGCTTTCGAGAGCGCATCCACCACCGGCGCCTCGAGCAATTCTTCCAGTTCGTTCCCTTCCAGATAGTCCATGCCTACGTCCCAGGGTTTCCTGAGGGCATCGAACCTGGCGCGGTATTCTGCGTGCAGCAGGCGCCGCCAGGTTGGTTGCCGCGAAATCCATTGGCGCCGCGACTGGGCATCAAGGTCCCGTGTCTCGACTTCGTCGCCTATCGCCTCCTCGGTCCAGGCTGAGATGTCGGCGGTGTCCCGGTACAGCATGTCCTGCTGGAGTTCGGGGAAGTCGAGTCTCTGTGACAAGCCCGTGCGTAGGGCCAGGCGTATTTCGATCAGATCGAGACCCTGGCCCAGACCATTGAGCAGCACCTCGTCCGACAGGGTGTCGAGAGAGTGAAGGGGCGGCACCGTCGGCTTCACGCCGCGTTCTCCCAGTGGCAGGACGCGCCAGGCGTCCACGGCCCGCATGGCATTGCGCCTGGCCAAGCGGGCGTTGAACAGCGACTGGGCCAGTGCGTTGACCTGATCGCGACGGAACAGGCGACGGAAGAACTGGAACAGCGCTGGTGTGGCCACCTGTGCGCCGCCGGCTTCGTCATAGGCCATGATTTCGATCTGCAGGGTGCCGAACGCATCGGCCCCGGCGTCGCCGCAGGATACTGGAAACTCGCCGGCGATCTGCTCCAGGCGTTTGCGCAAGCGGGTGCTGGCAGCAGCTCGCTCCAGCAGCGTCCAGACTTGGCGGGCGAATGCCTTGGGCTGACGCCAGGCGCTGGCGGACATGCCGGCCTGTTCGACGACTTGCCGCAGGCTGGGGTGCCTGTCCTCATCGAACAATGCCTTCCAGGTTGTTTGCTGGGGGGCGGTCGCGTGGTCCAGCCAGTTGATGCGTGGCACTGTCGCCGCAGTGGGCGCGGGCGGCTGGTCCGTGACCTCAGGCAGCGGCTCGGCGTATACACCGACCACCTCGAGGGTTTGGCGGACGTGCTCCTCCAGGGGGTTGTAGTTGAAGCGCCAGCGGTAAGGGCCGCGTCTTGCCATCAAGAGGTCCAGATATGGCGATGCCAGCAGGGGCTGCATGTCGGGCACCTGCGCGATACGGTTCACGCTCAGGTCGAGCTCGCGCAGCATGCACGGTGTGCGCTGCATCAAGCCGGTGAGCCCCGTGGGCCATTGCTCGAGCCGGCAGTTGTCCAAAAGCAGGGTGGCGAGGTTGTCGAGGCCGGTCAGGTTGGGGCTGATGACCAACGGGTTGTTGCTCAGGCGCAGGCGACGAAGCTCGCCCAGCTCGCGGAAGCGACCTGCGCTGGCCGCGTCCAGTGTTATGCGGTTGGAACGCAGGTCGAGGGTTTCCAGGCGTAGACTTGTCAGTAATTGCATATCGTCCGCCACGAGTGTCAGCCTGTTGCGTGGCAGGCAGAGGCTGCGCAGCTGGCCCAGGCCCGGCAGGACTTCACCTGCCTCGGCGGGCAACTGCGCCAGGCGCGTGCCGCTCAAGTACAGTTCGCGCAACTGTGGCGCATGGCGCAAGGCGTTTATCACCGAGGCAACGCTCATCTGCGGGCTGCTTCTGACGTCGATTCGCTGGAGTGACGGAAACGCTTGCAGGAAGTCGGCAGGCATCTCGGTCACATTGAGATTTTCCAGCTCCAATGCGGTGATATGGTCGAAACGCGCTGAAAGCGACGGCAGCGCATCGAGTGCCAGGCTCTCCAGGCTGAGTGTCTCGCCTTCCATTCTCTGCCAAGCGCGTATCAGCCGATCGGCGGCTCGTGTGTAGTACTGCCCGACTTCCTCGCCCCAGTCGCTTGCACCGGTTCTCGCCCACTCGGCGAGTTGCTTGCGCAGCCCGTCCAATTGCATGCGCAGTGCCTGAATCTGCTCGCTCACATTCCCCCTGGCACGCAGGGTGTTGAGTAGTTGTCGCAGTGCGCGGTCGCTCAGGCCTGGATACAACGCGTGCAGTTCACGCTCGGCCCGGGAGGCAAATATGCCGGGGCTCAAGGGGTAGCCATAACGTCCATCGCTCAGGCGCAGCGGCGAGCGAAAGCCCACGCGTACGGGTTGCTGGCCGATCAGGCGAGCAGCGCGCGGGCGATCGGCCAATGCGGCGTGATAACACTGTTCGGCGGTCCACTGTGGATGTTCGGCAAGCAGGCCGGCACGGATGAGTTGGCTGTCGGCGTTGGCCAGGGTGTTTCGGTGCAGGCCCACAATGGCACGGTCAAGGCGCACTCGAGCCTGCATCAGACGAGCTTCCTCGGCAATGCGCAGGGGGACGCGGCCAGCAAGCAGGGCTTCCCGCTCGAGGGTGTTGGCGTGTCCGACCAATTCCTCCAGTGCTCGCCTGGGCAATGATGGGAACTGTCGGCCAATGGCCTCGACCGAGGGAAGTGTGGCCACGGATGGGCTGGCGTAGAGGCTGTCGAACAGCGACTGGCGCTTGGTCGTGAGGTGGTCAGCCATCAGCGTGCGCAGGGCCTGCTGGCGCTGCGTGGTGTCGGTAGCCTCAGGCAACAATGCGTTGATCGTGCTTTCGTCCAGATGCTCGAGGACGACGCGCGCCAAGTCGCCGTTGTCCAGGTCGGTGCGGGTCAGCTGAATCAGTGTGTCACCCAGCTGGTTGCGTCCATAGCGCGTCGCACTGCCCATTGTCTCGGTACCGTCGAACACCTCCAGCACTACATCGTCAGGCCAGCCAGGTAGTTCGCCCAGCACGGTCGCGGCGAATTGCTTGTAGGCAGCCAGCGGGCTGCCCTCACGGGTACGGGTGATGATGTCGTCGGCCGTCATGTCGGCTTTCAGTCGCTTCAGGGTATCCTCGAGCAGCGCCGGGGCGCGCCTGCCATCGGCATGCGCCCGCTCCAGCACGCCGCGGTCCAGCGCCGTGCTGTCCAGCGCAGCCAGCAGGTCTTCATCCTTCAACCCTTTACCGAGCGGGCCTAGGCGGCGCATCAGCTCGACGCGGCTCCAGTCCTGGGGGCGCTCGTGTTCCGCGCGCCATGCGCCATCGCCATAGCCCTCGAGGCGTGGCCTGTAGGCCTGCGGGTCGTTCGGATGAACGATGCGCCAATGCCCTTGGGCATCCTTTGCTACTTCGTGAAGGTCGTTACCCCGTTCGATGAAGTGTCGCGCGCCATGGTTGAGGATGCCTTCGTCGTCTGGTTGCAGGTCTGCGGGCAGTTCGACCGGGCTGCGATACTGCTCCAGGTTTGGGTGCCACAGGCGCTCCTCGCCGTCGAGCCAGATGCTGTCCATCCAGTCGACGAAACCGGAGGCCTTGGCCAGCTTGGCGACACCAGCGATGGCGATGACGCTGCCGAGGTTGACGAGCAACGATTCGACCTGCGTCACCGCTTCGGCGTTGTCACCTTCGGACCAGGCCTCGAAACCATGGAAAATGCTGGCCATGACCTGCGCGGCGCCCACGGCCAGCATGACCGCGTCCAGGCCGGGAACGAACATGGCGGCGACATTGAGCAGCGTCAGCCCCCTTTCGGCCCAATGCTCCAGGCGTTCGGCCCGTGCCTTGGCATCCATGTCCGCCGTTGGCACCGCCACCCCGCGGGCATCAGCCTGCAGGCGCTGGACATGGGCATTGAAGAGTTTGGGCCAGACGGGGAAGGCAATCGGCACTTCATGCACCGCCAGCGCCGGGAAGCGGGTGGGGCGCAGCGCGCCATCTTCTTCTTGCCCCTCGTCGGCCACCTGCCCTTGCCAGGGATGTGTACCGGGCTCGGTCTCGCCGAGAGCGGGTGAAGGCGGCTCGAGGGGGATCACATCGGGATGGGTGCTGTCGAATAGCCTGGCCATCAGTTTCCTGGACAGTGTCGGGCGATCCTCCAGCGCGACATGCTCCAGGAAGCGTTCACGGTAGGCGGGCTCCAGCAGGCGCTGGCGGATGTGCCTGCCCAGCGCCAGCAAGTTGGCGAACTCTTGCACTGGATGCTCGTCATCGAAGGGCAGGTAGGCGATGTAGGGGGGCGTCGTCATGCCCTCGGGGGCTAGCAGTATCAGATCGTGCAGCTGGACACCGAGCATGGTCAGGGTCTTCGCCACGATGGGGTGGTTGCCGTAGTGGGGGGCGGTATCGGCGACGCAGAACTGGCGCAGCGCCTGGTAGCCAGTGTCGGTGAGTTTGCCGCGCAGGTTCGCGATGACGCACTTCACGGTCAGTTCGTCGCGCTGCGCCTGGATCCATGATGGTTTTACCAGGGCTGCGCGGTCACCGCCGTAGACGCTTTGCAGATGCGCCTGGTAGCGCTTGCCCAGGTCAAGCGCACGGCAGTGCGCGACGAACTGGCTGGCGGTTAGCCCAGGCAGCTCGGCGCTGTCCGTGGCGCTGGCCTGGAGCGTGCTGAACGGACCGACTTCGGCCATGCCCTCGAAGTTGTGCAGGGCAGCTTCCAGCAGGCTGGTGAGGGTCGCGTCGCCGGTCGGTTGTTCGGTCAAGGACGGCGGATGGGGGGTATCGTGCGAGCCATCCGGATCGGGAAACTCGCCTTCCAGGCCAGGCGTGAAGGGCTGGAAGCGAAACTGTGCTTCTGTCAGCGAGGCCGTAATGCCCAGTCGCGCCTGCAGCAAGGGCTCGCAGAACTCGGTAATGCCGCGCAGGTCTTTCAGCGCCTTGGCCAATGCCTTGTGGCTGGCGGCCCGGTGGCTGATGGCATCGCGCAGGTTGGCTTGCTGGTCGGCAGTGGCCTGGGTGAACCAGTCCGGGAACTGGCCTTCTTCGTCGACAGGTATCCCGTGGGCATGCTTCAGCAGTCTGCTGGCGTGCGTGTGGTGAAGGTGTTTGCTCCAGCCGGGCAAGCTGCGCAGGATCTGCCGCTGGTGGTAGGGGGGATCGATACCGTGCATGGTCGTACTCCGTGAGAGGTGGGCGACCATTCAACGGCAGCAGGTCCTGGCTGGGGTGGTGCATATTCCAACCGGGGCAGCGCCCCTCTGTGGCAATGTTCGATGGGCTTGTGCGCTGTTTGCGGTTTAGGATGGCGGCTCGTCCATCACCCGGCACGGGAGCCCGAATGACCGACATCACAGTGCAGCAACACTGGATCGACCTGCCTGAAGGGCGGCTGTATGCCCAGAGCTGGCTACCGGCGGTGGAGCAGGGCGCGCCAATCATCCTGTTGCACGATTCACTCGGTTGCGTGGCACTTTGGCGTGACTTCCCCGCCTGCCTTGCCCAGGCCACCGGTTGCAGAGTCATCGCCTACGACCGCTTGGGCTTCGGCTACTCCGACACTCACCCGGGGCAACTGCGCGTGGGGTTTGTCGAGGCAGAAGCTTGCCAGGGGTTCGCCGCGGTGCGCCGGCAGTTGGGCATCGAGCAGTTCCTGGTGTTCGGCCACAGTGTCGGTGGCGGCATGGCCATCGCGTGTGCCGCGGCCCATGCTGAGTACTGCCTGGGCCTGATCACCGAGTCAGCCCAGGCGTTCGCCGAGGCGCGCACGCTCGAAGGTATTCGCGCGGCTGCACGGCAGTTCGCCGAGCCTGGGCAACTGCAGCGGTTGCAGCGCTACCACGGTGACAAGGCCGAGTGGGTGCTGCGTGCCTGGATCGACAACTGGCTGTCGGCGGACTTTGCCAGTTGGAACCTCGACGGCGTGCTGGCGCAGGTGCGTAGCCCGTTGCTCTGCCTGCATGGCGACAACGACGAGTTCGGCAGCCTTGCCCATCCCGAACGTCTCGTTCGATTGGCCGCAGGGCCAAGTCGAAAGACGATCCTGGCGGGTTGCGGGCATGTGCCGCACCGCGAGCAGATGCCTCGGGTGCTTGACGAGGTCGTCCGTTTCCTGGCGTGAACGTAGGGCACGCTGGCTATCCCGACAAAGCCGATTATGCTTCAGGTGACCTTGCCGCGATCCGAGGCCTGCCTCGTCGTGCTTCGCGCAACCGGTAAAGCCCTGGGGCCTGGGTGCGTGCGCTTCATCTGATTGGGACACTCCGGCCCGCGACAACCAGACGGAGGCGACCCATGGCGGTCCTCGACAGCGCATCCACGGGCAGTAGCGCGCCCCAACGTGGCATCACCCGGGAGGAGCGCAAGGTCATCTTCGCCTCTTCATTGGGGACCGTGTTCGAATGGTATGACTTCTACTTGTACGGCTCGCTGGCGGCGATCATCGCCAAGCACTTCTTCGCCGGCGTCAACGAAACCACTGCGTTCATTTTCGCTTTGCTGGCGTTTGCCGCAGGCTTTGCGGTGCGGCCGTTCGGCGCCATCGTGTTCGGTCGCCTGGGCGACATGATCGGGCGCAAGTACACCTTCCTCATCACCATCGTGATCATGGGCCTGTCCACCGCAGTGGTGGGTATCCTGCCCAGTTACGCGGCCATTGGTGTGGCTGCACCGGTGATCCTCATCACCTTGCGCCTGCTGCAGGGGCTGGCGCTGGGCGGCGAGTATGGCGGCGCGGCCACCTATGTGGCCGAGCATGCACCCAAGGGCCGGCGCGGTTTCTTCACCGCGTGGATCCAGACCACCGCCACGCTCGGGTTGTTCCTGTCATTGCTGGTGATCCTGGCCTGCCGCACGGCGATGGGCACCGAGGCGTTCGAGGCCTGGGGCTGGCGCATCCCGTTCCTGCTGTCGATCCTGCTGCTGGCGATCTCGGTGTATATCCGCATGCAACTCAACGAATCGCCGGTGTTCATGAAGATGAAAGCCGAGGGCAAGGCGTCGAAAGCGCCGCTCACCGAGTCGTTCGCACGCTGGGACAACCTGAAGGTGGTGATCATGTCGCTGTTGGGCGGCACCGCTGGGCAGGCGGTGGTGTGGTACACGGGGCAGTTCTATGCACTGTTCTTCCTGCTGCAGATGCTCAAGATCGATCCGCAGACCGCCAACCTGCTGATTGCTGGCTCGCTGTTGATCGGCACACCCTTCTTCATCATCTTCGGCAGCCTGTCCGACCGTATCGGGCGCAAGCCGATCATCATGGCCGGCTGCATTATCGCGGCGCTGACTTACTTCCCGATCTTCAAGGGGCTCACCGAGTACGGCAACCCGGACGTGTTCGTCGCCCAGGAACAGAACCCGGTGGTGGTAGTGGCCGACCCCGGGCAATGCGCGTTCCAGTTCGACCCGGTGGGCAAGGCCCGCTTCACCAGCTCCTGCGACATCGCCAAGAGCCTGCTGGCCAAGCGCGCCATCCCCTACGAGAACCAGGCGGCCGAGCCCGGCAGCGTCGCCCAGGTGCGCATCGGTGAGCGGGTGTTGTCGAGCTTCGATGGTCGCAGCCTGGCGGCGGCCGATTTCAAGGCGCAGAGTGATGCCTTCACGGCCAGTCTCGGGGCTGCGTTGAAGGAAGCCGGTTACCCGGAAAAAGCCGACCCGGCGAAGATCCACTACCCGATGGTGCTGTTGCTGCTGACCATCCTGGTGATCTACGTGACCATGGTCTACGGCCCGATCGCCGCCTGGCTGGTGGAGTTGTTCCCGGCGCGTATCCGCTACACCTCGATGTCGTTGCCGTACCACATCGGCAACGGCTGGTTCGGCGGCTTCCTGCCCACCGTGGCGTTCGCCATGGTGGCGGCGACCGGGGATATCTACTACGGCTTGTGGTACCCGATCGTGATCGCGGTGATGACGGCGGTGTTGGGGATCTTTTTCCTGCCGGAGACCAAGGACAGGGACATTCAACACACCTGATATCCATTTATTTGGCAGGACCAGTAGGAGCGGCTTCAGCCGCGATCACCCGCAAAGCGGCTGCCAGGCACCGCGTTGTCTGCATCGCGGCTAAAGCCGCTCCTACGTCCCTGTGCTCAGTCGAAGTACCCACGCAGGCCATAGCGGTAACCGGTGTCTACCTCGGCCTCGGCGCGAGGACCGAGGGTTTTCGTCAACACGAACTCGAATGCCGGCTCGTACAGCCCGTCCCGCACCAAGGCACCCGCCAGCACCTCGACGTCGTACCAGCCATTGTCCAGCTCGATGATCGGCCGCCCCGGCTCCTGGTAGCGCGCCAGCAGGTCGCCCATGGTCTTGCGGGTGAAATGCTGCAGCACGCGCCAGGTAAACAGCATCAGCGCGCGGTTCTCAACCCGCAGCACATGGCCTTTGCGTTGGTGCTTGAGGCGGCTGCCGGGCGCGAGCAAGGCCGGTGTTTCACTGTCGAGGCTGAAGACGATGCGGTAGGGCAGGTTGTCGATACCGGCCAGGGGCAGGATCACGCCTTCCCGTACCGCTTGGTCGCCGCTGTCGCCCTGGGTGAAAGCCCGGGCCAGGTCGTCGGGAAGGTCGTGTTGCTCCTTGAAGTGTTCGAGCAGTTGGATGTCGCCGAGAAGAAAGTAGTCGACCAGGTCGTTGAGGACTTCGCTGAACTCGTAGCGCATGGGTTTTCCTTGTTGTGACTGCGCTGGGTGAAGTCAGCAATGTAGATGGGCTGAGCGTAGGTCGCCAACCACTTCCTCAGTGACGCTGGGCGATCTGGATCAGGTTGCCGCAGGTGTCGTCGAACACCGCGACCGTCACCGGTCCCGCCACCGTCGGTGGCTGGGTGAAGTGTACGCCTGCGGCGCACAGGCGGACGTACTCGGCCTGGATATCGCGCACGCCGAATGAGGTGGCGGGGATGCCGTCCTGCTTGAGGGCGGTCTTGTAGGCTTTTGCCGCTGGGTGGGCATCCGGTTCGAGCAACAGCTCGACGCCGTTGGGGTCGTTGGGGGAAGTGAAGGTGAGCCAGCGGTGCTTGCCCATCGGAATGTCATGCTTGGGTTGGAAACCCAGTACGTGATGATAGAACGCCTGGGCCTTGGCCTGGTCGTCGACGAGAATGCTGGTGACCACGATCTTCATAGGCTCACACCAGGGTGAAGGGGCGTAACAGCAATTAAAGACGTTGCCAGGTATTTGGCCAGCGGGATACCACGGCCGTTCCAGTCATTCGCAAGCGGGGATTGAAATCAGACCGCGTCGTGCAGCGCGTTGCCGACCAGGTCGAAGGTTTCCAGCTCGGCTTCCACGGCCTCGATGATGCGCTCGACATCGGCGGCGGCCATGATCGCCGTGCAGGGGATGCCGGCGATGGCCAGCAGTGTCACGCCCGTGGCCCGATCGAAGAGCCGGGCAATCATGCTGCGAGGTGCATCCATGCTGGCTTCGAACCCAAGCGGGTGAAAATGCCAACGCATCACCTGGCAGGCGTTGGGGAACGTCATCTTGTTCATGCCAGCCTCCTTGTTCGTACCTGAACGCGGTGATTGAAATGGCCGTGCCTGGCCGTCGGGAATTAACCATAGCACCTGCCATGGCAGTGTTCCCTGGAAAATATGGCAAATGTGCTAATGCATGACGGTGGTCACACTGCTGTCATCGTGACCGGTCGGCGGGCGTCCACCGGGGCAAACGTTTGTCCTATGGGCCGGGCGCTGGCGAGGCGCCCGGCTCTGCTATGTTTACTGGCAGCAATTTCGGACCAGCGGTGCGGGTCGGGCAGACAGGGAGGTAGCCATGCGGTTTTCCACGCTCACCCAACGCATCGCCGGCGAGGCGGCCGCCGCCTGGGATATCCACTACCAGGCCCTGGCCCTGCGCCGACAGGGGCGCGAGATCTTTCTGCTGTCGATGGGCGACCCGGATTTCGACACACCGTCAGCAGTGGTCGAGGCGGCGGTGGCCAGCTTGCGGCAGGGTGACACCCACTACAGCGATGTGCGCGGCAGCCTGGCGTTGCGCGAGGCCATCGTGCGCGACCGCCAGTTGCCCCTCGACCCGGACCAAGTGGTCGTCACCGCCGGCGCCCAGTGCGCCTTGTACGCGACTTTCCAGTGCCTGTTCGAGGCCGGCGACGAGGTGATCGTCGCTGAGCCGATGTATGTCACCTACCACGGTGTATTCGGTGCTTGCGGCGCGCAGGCGGTACCCGTGGCGGTAAGCTCGGAAGAAGGCTTTCGGCTTGACCCAGGCGCCGTGGCCCGGGCCATCACCCCGCGTACCCGCGGCGTGCTGCTCAACAGCCCGCACAACCCTACCGGCGCGATCATCGATGCGGCCGACATGGCGAGCCTTGCGCAACTGTGCCGCGAGCATGACCTGTGGCTGGTGTGCGACGAGGTGTATCGCAACCTGAGTTATGACGGCCCGGCGCCAAGCCCGCTCAGCTTGCCGGGCATGGCCGAACGCTGCGTGGTGATTGACAGCCTGTCCAAGTCCCATGCCATGAGCGGCTGGCGAGTGGGCTGGGTGATCGGGCCCAAGGCGCTGGCGGCGCATCTGGGCAACCTGGCCATGGCCATGCTGTTCGGCCTGCCTGAGTTCGTCATGCAGGCCACTCGCCTGGCGCTGGAACGCGACTTGCCGGAGGTACGGCGGATGCGCGAGGCCTACCGCCAGCGGCGGGACCGGGTCTGCGCGGCGCTGGAAGGCTGCCCGGGGGTGCGTGTACATCGTCCAGCGGGCGGCATGTTCGTCATGCTCGATATTCGTGGCAGCGGGCTCAGCGCCCAGATCTTCGCTCAGCGCCTGCTGCTGGAGGAGGGCGTGACGCTGTTGCCGGGGGATGCCTTCGGCCCAAGCGCGGCGGGGCATGTGCGGTTGGGGCTGGTGCTGGATGCCGAGGTGCTGGAGGAGGCTTGCCGGCGCATCGTCGCCTGTGCCCGGCGAGTGCTAGCCGAGCAGGCCGGCGGCGATGTTGATGGTGAAGCCCAGGATCGCCGTGTTGAACACGAAGCCTACCAGTGAATGGGCCAGCACCGCCTTGCGCATGGCGCGCCCGCCGACACCGATATCCGAAGTCTGCACGGCGACGCTGATGGTGAACGAGAAGTAGTGGAAGTCCCAGTAGTCCGGATTGCGCTCGTTGTCGGGGAAGCGCAGCGGCGGCTCGTGGCGATCGCCGGTGTAGAACAGCCTCGCGTAGTGCAGGCTGAAGATGCAGCCGATCAGCAGCCATGACCCGGCTACGGTCAGGCCGGTGTACAGGTAGTGCAGGGCCAGCGCGCCGCCCTCCAGGCCACGGCTGGACACCAGTTGCAAGGTCACTGCGGCGAGGCTGGCGATGGCCGCCACGATGACGGTGACCAGCACCAGGCCTGCGTTCTCGTCCTCGATGCTGGCCACCTGGCGCACTTTGGCCGCCGTCGCCCGCAGGCTGAGCCACAGGACCATGAGCAGATAAAGCCACACGCCCAGATTCCAGCCGGCGAGGATGTGTTGCACGGTATCGTCGGCGGGGATCAACCAGGCGCCGAGAAGGCCGGCCAGGATGGCGATGCTGAGGCGCGGGTGAGTGCGGGTGAGGTGGTGGAAGGCCATGCTGTCTCGGCGTTGGAGGGGTGCGCTGCAACTGTAGACCACACGACGAGCAATGCCCACTTGCTCCCCCTGGAACAAATATTTTGTAGGAGCGGCTTTAGCCGCGATACAGACAACGCGGTGTCTGGCACCCGCTTCGCGGGTGATCGCGGCTGAAGCCGCTCCTACAACATGTAAGCATCGCAGGTGTTTCGCTATCCCGGCATGCCATCTATCCTGGGGCGCGTCAGGATCGGCAGGTAATGCCACAGGAACAGCAGCAACGCCGCACAACCCAAAAGCACCGACAGGCCCAGCCCCAGCGACGTGAACGGCACCAGTGCCACCCGGGCCAGTGCCGCGAACTGGATCAGCGCGAATGCCCAGCCGATGCTGCGTGGCACCTGCAATGGCCGCCCGGTGTGCCCAAGGCTGACCCGCGCCATCATGGCCACGATCAGTCCGGTCATGGCGCCGACCGTGAGTGCATGGGCCGCCAGGCTCGGGTTGATAGCCACCCCGGCATGCCACGCCGCCAGCCCCAGGCAGGCCGGTACCAGCCAGGCATAGGCCAGGTGCAGCGACCACAGCAGCGGCACACGCCAGATGCCGCGGTCGTGCCAGAGTACCAGGCGTACTCCGTGCAGCATGGCCAGGGCGCCGAACAGCAAAGCCATCAAGGATTGTGGCGTATCGTTGGCCCCTGCCAGGTAACTGACGGGCAGTGCCACGCTGGCCGCCAGGCAGGTGCGATCTAGCCAGGGCCGCGTCGGCGCCGGGGCCATGTTGCCCAGGCCGCGACGGGTGAAGAAAGGGATCACCCGGCCACCGATCACACTCATCATTGCCGCCACCAGCCAAAGCCCGGCGAGCACGCCACGCCGTTGCCAGCGCTCGTCGTGGTTGAGCCAGCCGGCCAGTGCCAGCCATTGGCAGGCCGACAACAGCAGGATCAGTACCACGATGGGGTAATTGTTGCGCAGGCGGCGCTGGATGATCGGCCGTGCCAACGCCACGGCCACCAGGGGCAGGAAGGCGCCTTGGAGCACGATCAGCAGCGCCGGCGGCAAGGGCAGGAACCAGCTTGCCCGCGCCAGCAGCCAGAGCAGGAACAAGCCCGCCAAGGGGCGGCCGCTCAGGCCGGGGATGCCGCTCCAGTTCTGCACGGCTGTCAGCAGAAAGCCGGCTACGATGGCCGCGGCAAAGCCATAGAGCATTTCATGGCGGTGCCAGGCCAGCATGCCCCCCGCAGGTGAAACTTGCAGCGTGCCGGTCAGTGTCCCGGCCCATAGCAACAGGGCAAGCAAGGCGAACAGGCTGCCGCCAAGGAAGAACGGGCGAAAACCCAGGGCCCAGAGGGCCTGGCGTGGGCGAGCGGTGATCGGCTGTATGAGCATGAGCAAGCGCCTTGGTTCGATCAGCGTAAGTGAATGGGGTACCATCACGATTCGTGCCATCGCTGAAACCCTTGAATATCAAGATGATGGCAGTTTTGTTGTCATAATGACCTTGCGATTTTGTTGTCATATTGACTTCCATCGTGGTCATTGAGACTTGTTTTTGCTTTACGCTGCCTTCCCGCGCCGAAGCTCCGCTACAGGATTCCCGTTGTGACCGACCTCCTGCGCAACCCGCTGCTGCAGTACCTCGCCCGCCTGGCGCCGTCCAGCCAGTTGACCATGCGCTACATCCTCCAGGATGCCGCCGATCGCCTGGGTTTCGTCGATTGCGATATCGCCGATGTGCCCTGGCACCATCTCGAGCCCGGCCATGTGATCGCCCTGGTGGCGGCCCTGCGCACGGATGGCTATGCCCCGAATACTTCCTCGCTGTATGTGAACGCGGTGCGCGGGGTCATGAACGAGGCTTGGCGCCAGGGCTTGGTCGAGCACGAGCATCTGCTGAAGATCCGTGAAATCAAGCCGGCCAGCGGCAGTCGCCTGCCGGCAGGGCGCAATTTGCGGCGCAGCCTGATTCGTGAACTGATGGATGTCTGTGCTGCCGACCCGCGACCGCAGGGCGTGCGCGATGCGGCGATCCTGGCGCTGCTGTATGGCACCGGCATGCGCAAGTCGGAATCGGTGGATGTGAACCTGGACCAGGTCGACTTCGACGAGCGCAGCGTGCAGGTGCTGGGCAAGGGCAATCGCGAACTGATCAAGTACGCCCCGGGCTGGGCGTTCGACAAGCTGCAGGCCTGGCTCGACCTGCGCCGCCAGCACCTGCCGGCGGGGGAGTGCGACGATGCGTTCTTGTTCAACCGTATTCGACGGGGCAGCCACATCACCCGTGCACGAATTACCAAGCACGCCATCTACTACATCGCACGCCAGCGTGGGGCGCAGGTGGGGGCGAAGATCATGCCCCATGATTTTCGCCGCGCGTTCATCACCCGGGTGATCGAGGAACACGACCTGTCGATCGCCCAGAAGCTGGCGCACCACGCCAACATCCAGACCACGGCGGGGTACGACCGGCGGGATGACAATGAGCGGCGGCGGGCGGTGGAGCGGTTCGACTATTGAGGGGCAGTTCTGGCACCGGCTTTGCTGGTGTTCGCCAGCAAGGCTGGCTCCTACAGGGGGGCCAGCCTGCCAAGGGGTGAGGGTTAGACGCGGAACTGGTCCATCAAGCCTTGCTGCTGGTTGGCCAGGCTGTTGAGCGACTGGCTGACCCGCGCCGATTCGTTGGCCTGCCCCGACAGCGACTCGGTGACGTCGCGGATGGTGGCGACGTTGCTGTTGATTTCCTCGGCCACCGCGCTTTGCTCTTCCGCGGCGCTGGCGATCTGCAGGTTCATGTCGGTGATCACCGTCACGGCCTGGCCGATGCGTTGCAGCGCGGTGACGGCTTGGCCGACCTGTTCGACACCGCCCTGGGCCTGGCGATGGCTGCTGTCCATGGCGCCCACCACTACCTGGGTGCCGGCCTGCAGGGCTTCGATCACCTGGCGGGTTTCCTCCACCGATTCCTGGGTGCGGCGGGCCAGGTTGCGCACTTCGTCGGCGACCACCGCGAAGCCACGGCCGGCTTCACCGGCGCGGGCGGCCTCGATGGCGGCGTTTAGCGCCAGCAGGTTGGTCTGCTCGGCGATCGAGCGGATCACCTCCAGCACCGAACCGATCTTCTCGCTGTTCTGCGCCAACCCTTCGACCTGGGCCATGGCGCTGCTCATGTCGGCGGCCAGGGTGTCGATGCTGGTGGTGGTGCGGTCGATCACCGCCAGGCCTTCGCGGGTGGCCTGGTCGGCCTCGCGCGCGGCCTGGGCGGCCTGGGCGGCACTGCGGGCGACGTCCTGGGCGGTGGCGCTCATTTCATGGGAGGCGGTGGCCACCTGGTCGACCTGGCGGTATTGCTGTTCCATGCCGGCGCTGGTCTCGGCGGCGATGGCCGCCGACTGGTCGGCGGTGCCACGGGCGGCCTGCACCGAGCGCTTTACCTCGGCGATGGTCGGTTGCAGCTTGTCGAGGAAACGGTTGAACCAGCCGGCCAGCTCGCCCAGTTCGTCCTGCTTGGCGTACTGCAGGCGGCGGGTCAGGTCACCTTCACCGCTGGCGATATCCTTGAGCATGCTCGCCACGCCGAGGATCGGCCGGGTCACGCCACGGGCCATCAGCCACACTAGCAGCAGGCCGGCGATGGCGGCGGCCAGGCCCAGGCCCAGCTCCAGCAGGGTGCCGCTGGTGTTGAGGGCGTCGAGTTCCACCTTGAGGGTTTCGGCCGGGCCGGTGAGGGCGCTTTCCGGGACGTCGAGCAGCACGCCCCAGGGCTTGCCGCCAGGGATCGGCTCGAATGCGGCCAGTACTTTCAGGCGTTGCTGGTCGTGGAGGATCTGCAGTTTGCCTTCACCGAGCTTGCGTACCATCTCGGCGCCCTGGGCGCGGTCAACCTGGTCAAAGCGCTGGGCCAGCTTGGTGGCGTCGGCGCTGTAGCCGGCCAGCAAACCGACCGGGCTGAGGATGCCGACCGTGGTGCGGCCTTCGTACAGGCTGCGGCTGGCTGTCTGGCTGAGGGCCTGCAGGCTGTTGAGGTTGATGTCGATGGACAGCGTGGCGATCACTTTACCGTTGGCCTTGAGCGGGAAGACGATGCTGGTCATCAGCACGCGCTGGCCGTCGATGTCATAGAAGTACGGCTCCACCACGCAGACCTGGCCGCTGCTGCGCGGGCACACCCACCAGGTGTTGGCCGGCTGGCCGCTGGGGCCGATCTCGGTGTTGGCCATGTCGTGCTCGGGCAGGGCCATCGAGGTCAACTGGCCGGCACGGGGCTGCGACCAGTACAGGGCAAAACGCCCGGTTTCGTTGCTGCCCAGCTCGCTCTGGCCGGCGAACAGCTTGTCCTTGCCGTCCAGCGCACCCGGCTCGAACACCAGCGACAGCCCCAGCAGGTCGGGGTTGGCCTGCAGGGCCGCGCGCACCTGGGCGGTCATGTCCTGGCGCAGGTCGTAGGCGTCGAGGAAGCGCTTTTCCGCCTGCTCGCGCAGGAACAGCACCTGGCGGGCGAAGCCGGCGCCGTACTGGTAGGCGTCCATGAACTGGCGGCGAATGTTAAGGGCCTGCACTTCGCCCTGGGACTCGATGCGCGACTGGGCCGCCTCGGTGAGCATCTTCATGCTGCTGGCCTTGACCAGGTCCGAACTGTGGTCCATGCGGTACAGCGAAAGGCCGACCAGCAGAGTGACGATAGCCGCCAGGCACAGGCCTGCCAGCAGGGTGATCTTCCATTGAATCGAGAGTTGTCGCAGCGAAGGCATTGGGGCAATTCCGTTCTAATAGGTTTGATGCTGCAGGCTGTATCGGCGGGGTAAGTTTTTTCTTTATTCAAACGTTCAATTTAAAGTGTAAGGCCTGGACCTATTCCTACGCCATGGCGCGAAACAGACGCCTTTGACTTCTGTTAATTCGTGCTTCAGAGTGTGCGCCTTTCATACAACATGCCTGGGTCTGGCCGCCGCTTGCTGCCGGAATACCCACTTTTTGTCTGTAGTAAAGAGGTTTGCATACCATGAATGCTGTTATCGCCGCGGTCGGGCTCATGCTGGTCCTGAGTCTCTGCCGCGTGCATGTCGTCATTGCGCTGACCATCGGCGCCTTGGCGGGGGGGCTGGTCGGTGGACTGGGTGTTGAGGGAACGCTTGTAGCTTTCAATGGTGGCCTGGGTGGTGGCGCCACGGTGGCACTGTCATACGCGTTGCTGGGAGCGTTCGCTGTGGCCATTGCCAAGTCCGGGCTGGCCCATGCCTTGGCGGACCGCGCGCTGGCGATGGTGAACCACCAGGGTCGCGCGGAGGGAGGCCGGGTCAAGTGGGCACTGATCTACTTGATCCTGCTCGTCTCCATTTGTTCGCAGAACCTGTTGCCGATTCACATCGCTTTCATTCCCATGCTCCTGCCACCGCTTCTGTATGTGTTGACTCGCCTGCGTATCGATCGACGGCTGATCGCCTGTGTGATCACCTTTGGCCTGGTCACGCCGTACATGTTCCTTCCGGTGGGGTTCGGCAACATCTTCCTCAATGAAATCCTGCTGGCCAACGTCAGCCGTGCAGGGGTTGACGTGAGCGGTATCAATGTCAGCCGGGCGATGGCCATTCCGGCAGCCGGCATGGTGGTGGGATTGCTGCTGGCGGTGTTCTTCAGCTATCGCAAGAAGCGTGACTACGACCTGGCGCGAATCGAGCAGGTCGAACAGGTCGAAGTAAGCTACAACCCGAAGACCTTGCTGGTCGCTGTCTTCGCCGTGGCCGCGGCATTCGTCGTGCAATTGTGGTTGTCGTCGATGATCATCGGCTCGATGGTCGGATTCCTGATCTTCACCCTGTCGGGCATCGTGCGCTGGAAGGACAGCGACGACGTCTTCACCGAAGGCATGAAGATGATGGCGATGATTGGCTTCATCATGATTGCCGCGGCAGGGTTCGCCGAGGTGCTGAAGGCCACGGGCGAGGTGAAGATGCTGGTCTCGGCTGCGGCGCAATGGATCGGGCACAGCAAGGGCGTCGGGGCGCTGTTGATGCTGCTGGTCGGCTTGTTGGTGACCATGGGCATTGGGTCGTCGTTCTCGACCGTGCCCATCCTGGCCACGATCTTCGTGCCACTGTGTGTCCAGTTGGGGTTCGACCCGCTCGCCATCGTGTGTATCGTTGGTACTGCGGGTGCGTTGGGCGACGCTGGTTCACCCGCTTCGGATACGACGTTGGGGCCGACCGCAGGCCTTAACGTGGATGGCCAGCATCACCATATCTGGGACACCGTGGTGCCCACCTTCATCCACTACAACCTGCCATTGCTGGCCTTCGGCTGGCTGGCTGCGATGATCCTCTGAAGCAGGGCCTCAGCTGCGGCTGGGGACCGGGACGATGCGGTTGAGGACGGTGCTGCCGTCCTTGCTGCGAGTGAGGTAGATCGGCAGCACCTTGGGCAGGGTGTCGACCAGGCGTTCGACTTCCGTGGTGCTGTAGATACCGCTGATGCGAATGCCAGCGGTGCTGTCGTCAGCCAGCAGCAGCGGCTTGTCGAGGTAGCGGTTGATCAGCGGCAGCGCCTGGGCAAGGCTCAGGTTGTCCAGCACCAGCTTGCCGTTGCGCCAGGCCAGGTTGTTGCCGTAGTCGTCGCTCTGGGCCAGCTGGGGCTCGAAATCGCCCTTGTCGTAGCTGGCCTGCATGCCCGGGCCAAGCCGGTAGCCACCAGCGTTGCCGGCACTGCTCACCAGCACCGAACCTTCCACCAGGGTCACCTTGACCTGATCCTCGTACTTCCACACGTTGAACTGGGTGCCGGTCACTCGGGTCTGGCCGTTGCCGGCGCGGACGATGAACGGGTGGCTGCTGTCGTGCGCGACCTTGAAGAATGCCTCGCCCTTGACCAGGGTGGCACGGCGCTCGTCCTTGAAGTTCAGGTAGCGCAGTTCGCTGTGCAGGTTCAGCTCGACGCTGCTGCCGTCGCTCAGGCGCACCTGCTGCAACTGGCCGGTGGTTTCGAAGTGCTGGTAGCTATTGGGTAGCCAGCCTTGCTCCCAGCCAACCCAGCCGGCCAGGGGCAGGGCGAGCAGGGCAATTGCCGCCGCGGAGGCGAAAGGGCGCCAATGGCGCGCTGGCGCCTGCCGTGGTCTCGAGGGCTTGAGCTCGACGACCGTGGCCGTGCGCGGCAGCAGATCAGCGGTCTGCCAGATCTCCAGCATCGCCTGGTATTCCTCGGCATGCCGTGGGTCGGCGGCCAGCCACTGGCTGAACGCCTGGCGCTCGAGCGCCGTGCAATCGTCGGCGTGCAGGCGCATGCACCAGTGCGCGGCGGCATCGGTGATGGCATCGTCTTCGCTGGGAATGTGGCGGTCCTGGTTCATTGCGGCTCCCGGTTTTGCGGCATTCTACCTCCGGGCGGGCCTGTCGAGAACGTGTTAATGGCGAATGACTATCAATTGTAGGAAAAATCGTCGCATATGAGGATGGGTCGTATCTGGGCCAGGGGCGGGCGATCAGCGAGGTCGAGTCCGAGGACGGTGAACGGGTTGGGGTTGCGGGCGTAGGAGCGGCTTCAGCCGCGATGAAGGCAACGCGGTTTCTGGCACCCGCTTCGCAGGTGATCGCGGCTGAAGCCGCTCCTACAGAAGCCGCGTCAAAGCCGTGGTTTTTGCTCCATCCATGAATTTTTTGTTAGCCAGCTAATCAAGGCTTTGACATTCACTGCCTAGGCAGTAATATTTTCATACAATTGCCCGAGCAGACCCCCGATGTCCCATTTCACCCCGGATAATTTCCAGACCTGCACCATCGGCATGCTGCTGGGTCGTGCGGCGCTGCTGAAGGATCGCATCCTCGACTGGCACCTCGAAGCCGACGGCGTCACCGCCGCGCAGTTCAAGGTGCTGATCATCGTTACCCAGTACCAGGTCGATACCCCCGCAGAACTGTGCCGCTACCTGGGCCTGGACAGCGGCTCGATGACCCGCATGCTCGACCGCCTCGAGCAGAAGGGCCTGATCCTGCGCCATCGCTGCGCGGACGACCGTCGCCAGGTGCGCCTGGCCCTGACCGCCGACGGCCAGCGCCTGGCCGACCGCCTGCCGCAGGTGGGCGCGGCGGCGATGAACGAGTTGGTCGGGGTGCTGCAGCCCGAAGAACTCAAGACCCTCGAAGGCTTGCTGGCCAAGGTGTTGATCAGTGCCGGCGACCCCCTGACGATCCGCCGCTTCGGCGATCGTTGATCCCTGTCACGCATTCTCCAAGGTACCGCCATGGCCACTCCCGCAGACACCTCCACACCCGCCGTCGCGCCTGACAACACACGCAAGCGCAAGGCCTGGCTGCTCGCCCTGTTGCTGTTGCTGATCCTCGCCGGTGCCGGCACCTGGGCCTGGTACAGCCTGGTCGGGCGCTGGCACGAAAGCACCGACGACGCCTACGTCAATGGCAACGTGGTGGAGATCACCCCGCTGATCACCGGCACAGTCACCAGCATCGGTGCCGATGACGGCGACCTGGTGCACGCCGGCCAGGTGCTGCTGCAGTTCGACCCGGCAGACAGCGAGGTGGTCCTGCAGGCTGCCGAGGCCAAGCTGGCGCGCACCGTGCGCCAGGTGCGCGGGCTGTACAGCAATGTCGATTCGCTCAAGGCCCAGCTGGAAACCCGCCAGGCCGAGCTGCAGAAGGCCCAGCAGAACTACAACCGACGCAAGGTGCTGGCCGACAGCGGCGCCATCGCCCAGGAAGAAATCGCCCACTCTCGCGACGACCTGGCCGTCGCCCAGGCCGCGCTCAACAGCGCGCGCCAGCAACTCAACACCAGTACCGCGCTGGTCGACGACACGGTGGTGTCCTCGCACCCGGAAGTGATGGCCGCCGCCGCCGACCTGCGCCAGGCCTACCTCGACCATGCCCGCACCACCCTGGTGGCGCCGGTCACCGGCTACGTGGCCAAGCGCACGGTGCAACTGGGCCAGCGCCTGCAACCGGGCACCGCGACCATGGCGGTGATCCCGCTGGACGAGGTATGGATAGACGCCAACTTCAAGGAAACCCAGCTGCGCGACATGCGCATCGGCCAGCCAGTGGAGATCAGCGCCGACCTGTACGGCAGCGAGGTGAAGTACAACGGCACCGTCGACAGCCTGGGGGCCGGCACCGGCAGCGCTTTTGCCCTGCTGCCGGCGCAGAACGCCACCGGCAACTGGATCAAGATCGTCCAGCGTGTGCCGGTGCGCATCCACCTGAACCCTGACCAGCTCAAAGACCACCCCCTGCGCATCGGCCTGTCGACCATCGCCGAAGTCGACTTGCACGACCAGAGCGGCCCGGCCCTGGCCCAGCAGCCACCCCAACAGGCCAGCTACACCACCCAAGTGTATGACCGCCAGCTGGTCGAGGCCGACAACCTGATCGCCCGGCTGATCCACGATAACAGCGCCGCCGGCAAGACGGCCCAGCGATGAGCCAGGCGGCCCCCGCGCAGTTCACCCCGCCGAGCCTGCTGTTGACCACCATCGGCCTGTCGCTGGCGACCTTCATGCAGGTGCTCGACACCACCATCGCCAACGTCGCCTTGCCGACCATCTCCGGCAACCTGGGGGTCAGCTACGAGCAGGGCACCTGGGTGATCACCTCGTTCGCGGTGAGCAACGCCATCGCCTTGCCGCTGACCGGCTGGCTGAGCCGGCGTTTCGGCGAGGTGAAACTGTTCATCTGGGCCACGCTGCTGTTCGTGCTGGCCTCGTTCCTCTGCGGCGTCGCCCAGTCGATGCCCGAACTGGTTGGTTTCCGGGTGCTGCAGGGGGTGGTGGCCGGGCCGTTGTACCCGATGACGCAAACCCTGCTGATTGCCGTGTACCCACCCGCGAAGCGAGGCATGGCCCTGGCGTTGCTGGCGATGGTCACCGTGGTGGCGCCGATCGCCGGGCCGATCCTGGGCGGCTGGATCACCGACAGCTACAGCTGGCCGTGGATCTTCTTCATCAACATTCCCATCGGGCTGTTCGCCGCCGCCGTGGTGCGCCAGCAGATGCGCGCGCGGCCGGTGGTCACCAGCCGCCAGCCGATGGACTACATCGGCTTGCTGACCCTGATCGTCGGTGTCGGCGCGTTGCAGGTGGTGCTGGACAAGGGCAACGACCTGGACTGGTTCGAGTCGTCGTTCATCGTCGTCGGCACGTTGATCTCGGTGGTGTTCCTGGCGATCTTCATCATCTGGGAATTGACCGACCGCCACCCGGTGGTCAACCTGCGCTTGTTCGTGCACCGCAATTTCCGCATCGGCACGCTGGTGCTGGTGGGCGGCTATGCCGGGTTCTTCGGCATCAACCTGATCCTGCCCCAGTGGTTGCAGACGCAGATGGGCTACACGGCGACCTGGGCGGGGCTGGCGGTGGCACCGATCGGCTTGTTGCCGGTACTGATGTCGCCCTTCGTCGGCAAGTATGCGCACCGCTTCGACCTGCGCGTTCTGGCCGGCATCGCGTTCTTGGCCATCGGCACCAGCTGCTACATGCGCGCCGGTTTCACCAGCGAGGTGGACTTCACCCATATCGCCTTGGTGCAGTTGTTCATGGGCATCGGTGTGGCGCTGTTTTTCATGCCGACCCTGAGCATCCTGCTGTCTGACCTGCCGCCACACCAGATCGCCGATGGTTCGGGGCTGGCCACCTTCCTGCGCACGTTGGGCGGCAGCTTCGCCGCGTCGCTGACCACTTGGATCTGGATTCGCCGCGCCGACCAGCACCATGCGTACCTGAGCGAGCACATCAGCACCTTCGACCCGGCCACCCGGCATTCCCTGGAGCAGTTGGGTGGGGCCAGCCCGCAAAGTTTTGCGAAACTGGAGCAGATCCTTAACAGTCAGGCCTACATGATGTCGACGGTGGATTATTTCACCTTGCTGACCTGGGTGTTCGCCGGGCTGATCCTGTTGGTGTGGCTGGCCAAGCCGCCTTTCACCGCCAAGGCCGGGCCCGCGTCGGCAGGGCACTGACATAAAAAAAACCGTAGGAGCCAGCTTGCTGGCGAACCAGGCCACACGGTGTTGAAGCGGTTCGCCAGCAAGCTGGCTCCTACAGGGGATGGCGTGGCATTGATCAAGGCGGTGGGTTTCCCCTAATCTTGCAGGTCTTTTCCGAGCAATTTGGCATATCCATGGACAAGGTCATCGTCATCACCGGCGCCAGCCGGGGCATCGGCGCCGCCACCGCCTTGCTGGCGGCGCAACAGGGTTATCGCATCTGCATCAACTACCACGCCAACGACGAGGCCGCCGAAACGGTGCTGGCCCAGGTTCGCGAGCTAGGTGCCACGGCCATTGCCGTGCGCGCCGACGCCAGCGTCGAGGACGAGGTGGTGCAGTTGTTCCAGCGTGTCGACCATGAGCTGGGGCCGGTCACCGCGCTGGTCAACAATGCGGGCACTATCGGCCAGCAGGGCCGGGTGGAAGAGATGTCGGAGTTCCGTCTGCTCAAGGTCATGAAGACCAACGTGGTCGGCCCGATGCTCTGCGCCAAGCACGCCCTGCTGCGCATGGCGCGGCGCCATGGCGGGCAGGGCGGGGCGATCGTCAACGTCTCGTCCATGGCCGCGCGCCTGGGCTCGCCCAACGAGTATGTCGACTACGCCGCCTCCAAAGGGGCGCTGGATACCTTCACCATTGGCCTGGCCAAGGAAGTGGCGAGCGAGGGCGTGCGCGTCAATGGCGTACGGCCGGGCTATATCCATACCGGCTTCCACGCCTTGAGCGGTGACCCCGAGCGCGTCGCCAAGCTCGAGCCAGGCCTGCCCATGGGGCGCGGCGGGCGCCCCGAGGAAGTGGCCGAGGCGATCCTCTGGCTGCTGTCGGACAAGGCGTCCTACTCGACGGGCACCTTCATCGACCTGAGTGGCGGGCGCTGACGCCGGTTACCCGGCGCTCAGCAGCTGCGCGACCAGGTCGGCGATCGCTGGCAGCTCGAACGGTTTGCGCAGCACAGCGGTGCGCGCCGGTAACTGCCCGTCGCTGAGTGCCGCGCTCTCGTCATAGCCGGTGATGAACAGCACCGGCAGGTCAGGATGCCGGGCTCTGCAGGCCTCGGCGACCTGGCGCCCGTTGAGGCCGCCCGGCAGGCCGATATCGCTGATCAGCAGGTCCGGCACGAAGCCGTGCGCCAATAGCGCCAGAGCGGCCGGGCCGTGCTCGACGCCTTCCACGTCATGCCCGAATTCATCGAGTACCTCGCCAATGACCAGGCGTAGCGCCGCCTGGTCCTCGACCAGCAGGATCCGCGCCCGGCCAGGGTGCGCCAGCCGTTCGGCCACCGGGCGGGCCTCCGGTGCCTTGGGCGCTTCAGGGTGGCGGGGCAGGTAGAGATCGATCCGCGTGCCTGCTCCCGGCGTCGACTGGATCTGCAACTGGCCACCCGACTGGCGCACGAAACCGAAGGCCATCGACAGCCCAAGCCCCGTGCCCTGGCCGAGCGGCTTGGTGGTGAAGAACGGGTCGATGGCCCGTTCGACGACCTCTGCTGGCATCCCGCGACCGTTGTCTTCGACGCTCAGTTGCAGGTACTCGCCTGCCGCGAGGTCCAATGCAGTGGCGCGTTCTGTGTCGAGCGACAGGTTTTCACAACGGATCTCGATTCGCCCTCCATCGGGCAAGGCGTCGCGGGCATTGATGCACAGGTTGAGCAGGGCGCTTTCCAGTTGCGGTGGATCGATGAACGTCGACCACAGGCCTGGGGCGCAACCGACATGGACGGCGATGGCCGGGCCCACGCTGCGGCGGATCAGTTCCTCGATGTCGAGGATCAGCGCACCGACCGAGGTGGCCTGTGGCAACAGGGTCTGGCGACGGGAGAACGCCAGCAATCGATGCACCAGGGCCGCGGCCCGTCGCGCGGAATCGCCTGCAGTGTCGAGCAAGGCCGGAATATCGTCCAGACGTGCCTGTTCCAGGCGTTGGCGAACCAGCTCCTGGGCGCCCAGGATGCCCCCAAGCAGGTTGTTGAAGTCGTGGGCGATACCACCGGTAAGCTGGCCGACAGCCTCCATCTTCTGCGCTTGACGCAATGCATCCTCGGCCTCCAGCAGACGTTGCTGCTCGCTGACCTGGCGGCTGATGTCGTAGACGAACAGGTAAGCACCGACAATCGCGTCGCTGGCATCACGCAGTGGGTTGAAACGCAGCTCGAAATGCCGCTGTCGTTCTCCTCTCCCGTACTGGATCACTTCGATGAAGCTTTCTCCGGCCAGTGCCCGCCGCCAGAGCGTCACCGAGCGTTCGCACTCCTCGGGAAAACCGGACAGGCATTCGACCAGGCTGTCACCTGCCTTGACACTGCGACCGAACAGGAACTCGAAGTCCTTTACCGCCCGCGCGTTGACGGCCAGGAAGCACAGCGAAGTGTCCAGCACCTGCACACGCGCCACGCTTCGTTCAACCAGTTCGGCGAACAGGCGGCGTTCAGCCAGCGCCGCGACAACGCGTTGCTCGAGATGATCGTTGAGCTGCTGCAGCGCGGTCTCTGCGCGGCGTTTTTCGGTGACATCCTTGAACAGCACGGCGACCTGGTTCCTTTCGGCGGGCTCGATGCGAAAGGTGGTGACCGACAGTACCCGCCCGGTGGCTACCAGTTCCTGTTCGAACTGCAACGGCTGGCCAGTACGTAGCACCTCGCCGTAGCGAGCCACCCAGTCGTCGGCTTCGTCGGGCACCATCTCCCGCAGCTTCTGCCCGACCACATTGGGGATGCCGGCATGGCGGGCGTAGGCGGCGTTGGCGATGACGTGGATGTAGTCGCTGAGCGGGCCATGGGGGCCATCGAAGAACTCGATGACGCAGAAACCTTCGTCCATGGTGTCGAACAAGAAACGGTACAGGCTGTTATCGATACCTTGCAGCTGCGCCAGCTGAGCCTCAAGCTCGGCATTGCGCTGGCGCAGCTCATGGAGTTCACGTTCGGGCATGCGAGTGTCCGCAGGAGGGCGAGGCCCCACTGTAGCCTGCCGGCCCGTCGGCGGCTAGAACGAGCGCACGATCCGCCCGAGGGTCTCCATGGCCTGTTCGGGGCCATCGCCCCAGGGGCTGCCGTAGTTCAGGCGGATGCAGTTGCCGAAGCGTCGGGTCGGCGAGAAGATCGGCCCCGGCGCGATGCTGATGCCTTGGGCCAGGGCCATGTGGAACAGCTTCAGCGCATCCATCTGCTCGGGCAGTTCGAGCCACAGGAAATAGCCGCCGGAAGGCTGGCTGACGCGGGTCTGCGCCGGGAAGTGGCGGGCGATGGCGGCGAGCATGTTGGCCTGCTGGCCTTCCAGCGCATAACGCAGCTTGCGCAGGTGGCGGTCATAGCCGCCGTGCTGCAGGTAGTCGGCGATGGCGGCCTGGGCCGGCATCGAGGCGCAGAGCGAGGTCATCAGCTTGAGCCGTTCGATCTTCTGCGCGAAGCGCCCGGCGGCGACCCAGCCGATGCGGTAGCCCGGGGCCAGGCTCTTGGCGAACGAGCCGCAGTGCATCACCAGCCCCTCGGTATCGAAGGCCTTGGCCGGCTTCGGTGCTTGCTGCGAGTAGTACAGCTCGGCGTAGACGTCGTCTTCGATCAGCGGCACCTGATGGCGGCGCAGCAGCTCGACCAGTTGCTGTTTCTTCGCCTCCGGCATGCTGGCGCCAACCGGGTTCTGGAAATTGGTCATGCACCACACGGCCTTGACCGGGTGCTTTTCCAGGGTTTTGGCGAGCACGCCAAGGTCCATGCCTTCGCGCGGATGCACCGGGATTTCCACGGCCTTGAGCTTGAGGCGCTCGAGCACCTGCAGGCAGGCATAGAAGGCCGGCGCCTCGATGGCCACCAGGTCGCCGGGCTGGGTCACCGCCTGCAGGCACAGGTTCAGCGCCTCCAGCGCACCGTTGGTGATCAGCAGTTCTTCCATCGGCAGCATCAGCCCGCCGACCATGTAGCGCAGGGCAATTTGCCGACGCAGTTGCGGGTTGCCCGGCGACAGGTCGGTGACCACCATGCGCGGGTCCATCGCCCGGCTGGCGCTGGCCAGCGAGCGCGACAGGCGTTGCAGGGGGAACAGGGTGGGGCTGGGGAAGGCCGAGCCGAACGGAACGGTGTGCGGATCCTTGATCGAATCGAGGATGGAGAACACCAGGCCGCTGACATCCACGTCAGTGGATTCGCTGGCCGGCGCCTGCGCCTGGGGTTCGTTGAATGGGCGTGGGGCGTGGGCATTGACGAAGTAGCCCGAGCGCGGCCGGGCGCGGATCAGGCCACGGCGCTCCAGCAGGTAATAGGCCTGGAACACCGTGGACGGGCTGACGCCGTGGGTCTGGCTGGCATAACGTACCGAGGGCACGCGCTGGCCGGGGCCGAGCACCCCGGAGCGGATCAGTTCGGCAATGTCGTCGGCGAATCGTTCGTAGCGTTTCATTGTAATGATCTGTCGCAACCTGCAGGCAAGGTGAGGGGCAGTGTAAGGGATCAACGGTTCATCGGCGCCACGAAGCGGCTCGTCGCGACGCTGCGCACGCCAGGTTGATCGCTGTCTTGGATTTCGAAGGCCAGCTCCTGGGAGCTGCTGGCTGGGCGGTCGGCCAGCATCGCCACCGACACCGGCAGTTCGCTCATCTCGCCGGGCGCGATAGTGAATTCGGTGCGTCCGTGCAATTCGAAGCCGTCGGCATCCACCAGGCGTAGGCGATAGTGCTGGGGTTGCGGGGTCTTGTTGATGATCTTGAGCAAGTAGATGTTCTCGATCTGGCCCAGGGCATTCTCACGGAACAGGCCGCGGTCCTTGATCACATCCATCGACACCATCGGGCGCATCTGCAGGGCCACCACCAGCGCGCCGATCATCACCACCAGGGCGGTGGCGTAGCCCAGCAGGCGAGGGCGCAGCCAGTGGGTCTTGCCACCCTGCAGGTTGTGTTCGGACTTGTAGCCAACCAGGCCACGGGCGTAACCCATCTTGTCCATCACCCCGTCGCAAGCATCGATACAGGCGGCGCAGCCGATGCAGGCCATCTGCAGGCCGTCGCGAATGTCGATGCCGGTGGGGCAGACTTGCACGCACAAGGTGCAGTCGATGCAGTCGCCCAGGCCCTGGCTGCGTGGGTCGCTGCCTTTCTTGCGCGGCCCGCGGGATTCGCCGCGGCTCGGGTCGTAGGCCACCGCCAGGGTGTCCTTGTCGAACATCACGCTCTGGAAGCGGGCATAGGGGCACATGTGCATGCACACCGCCTCACGCAGCCAGCCGGCGTTGATGTAGGTGGCGCCGGTGAAGAACAGCACCCAGAACAGCGCCACGCCACCGAGCTCGAAGGTGAACAGCTCCTGGGCCAGTGGGCGGATCGGCGTGAAGTAACCGACGAAGGTCAGCCCGGTGGCCACGCCAATGGCCAGCCACAATCCGTGCTTGAGACCGCGCCGGGCCAATTTGTTCAGGCCCCAGGGGGCGGCGTCCAGCTTGATGCGCTGGTTGCGGTCACCCTCGGTGACTTTTTCGCACCACATGAACAGCCAGGTCCAGGTGCTCTGTGGGCAGCTATAGCCGCACCAGACACGGCCGGCGAATACGGTGATGGCGAACAGGCCGAATGCGCAGATGATCAGCAGCGCGGAGAGCAGGATGAAGTCCTGGGGCCAGAAGGTCGCGCCGAAGATGTGGAACTTGCTTTCGGCCAGGTCCCAGAGCACGGCCTGGCGGCCATTCCACTGCAACCACGCCGTGCCGAAGAACAGGGCGAACAACAGGCCCGCGAAGGCGACCCGCAGGGTGCGGTAGAAGCCAGTGAAGCTGCGGGTGTGAATGCTGCCGTCCGCTTGGCTTTTGCTCTTGTTGGCGGCGGCGGGGGCAATCTCGATGACTCGGAAGGGGATTCTATCGCTCATGGTTCATCGCTCATCAGGCCTCGATCAGGCCTGGGCACTATGGCGCCCGATCTGTTTGCAGCACAGACTCAGGTATCACGATAAAAACCATATCAGATGCGTGGCGTGCAGCGTCAACCCCTCGAATTACACAACCTTGAGGGTTTATCAGCAGGTACCTGCGGCTATCTACCGCACCTGCGCCGGTCACTGGACGGACTGCGGTGCACTCAGCGGATGGACAGGGGTCTACAGCAACATGGGCCCTTGTAGGAGCCGGCCTTGCCGGCGAACACCGATGGCCGGTGCCAGGCACCGCGGTGCCTGCTTCGCCGGCAAGGCCGGCTCCTACAAGGGCTGGGTAAGCCAAAGAGGGGGAGGTGTGACCATGCAGACCTGGGAAGCCATCTGGACGACGCTGCAAGCCGAATTCGCCGATATCACCGATGAGCACGAAGTGACACAGGTGCTCCTGCGCCTGCTGATGGCGGCATTGCTGGGTGCCGTACTGGGCTTCGAGCGCGAGAGCAAGGGCAAGGCGGCCGGTGTGCGCACGCACATGCTGGTGTGCATGGGGGCGGCGCTGTTCGTGCTTGCCCCGGGCATGGCTGGCGCGGACGAGCAAGCGCTGAGCCGGATCATCCAGGGCATCGTTGCCGGTATCGGGTTCTTGGGGGCCGGCACCATTCTCAAGGGGCATGGCCAGGACACCAGTCATGTGAAAGGCCTGACCACCGCCGCCGGGCTCTGGATGACCGCCGCTATCGGCACCGCCGCAGGCATGGGGCGCGAGGCAACGGCATTGATCAGCACGGTACTGGCGCTGCTGGTGCTGTGCAGCATGCCGGTGCTGGTGGAGAAGGTGGAAGGTGAACGCGAGGGGGAGCACGAGAAGGACGAGGGCAGGAAGCACTGAGGGGAGCCGAAGCTCCCCTCAAAGCGTTGTTGCCTGCTCTTTTATTATTATTGGAGACGGGCCTGTTGTTGTTTTTGTCAGCCGTTGCCTCGGTACCGCAGGGCCCCTACCCGGGGCCAAGAGCAAACGTATTTTTTTGAGCGCTGACCTGCGTTCATCCAACGTGATCCAACCGTGACTGCCGCTACCTTGCAGGTAGTTTTATTGTTCTGTGTCAGGTTGCGGGGCGAACCCCTGAAAAGCACGTCGACTCCAAAAAAATCTGCTTGCTACGCCTCTGCCGTGTTGTTCTTGTTATGTCAGAGCCGTTCTCTATTGTTCTTATTGGGTGTCGCGTTTTTTGTTCTTGTTATGCCAGAGATAAAGCAGGTGCCGTGCCAACTTTTTAAAATCCTTTAAAATCAATGACTTGATAGAATTGCTGAAAATTCGAGCCAGTGAAATTCTGTCGAATTGTTTCCCTGTTACCCGAATTTTCCCTATGCGATCTGTGGGCGGTAACACTCCACCCACAGTTGCGTGACATCCGTGTGACTCAGCGCGCGCCGCGCGCCCGCGCCACCCGCGAACCGGTGGCACGGCCGAGCACTTCACTGATTCGCAACCCCGCACCGATCAGGCGGTCGAGGTCGATGCCAGTGTCGATACCCAAGCCTTGCATCAGGTACACCACATCCTCGGTGGCCACGTTACCGGTGGCACCCTTGGCATAAGGGCAGCCGCCCAGGCCGGCCACAGAGCTGTCGAACACCGCGATCCCTTCGAGTAGGCCGGCATAGACATTGGCCAGGGCCTGGCCGTAGGTGTCGTGGAAGTGCCCGGCCAGTTGCCCACGGGGCACCTGGGCCGCGACCACCTCGAACAGGCGGCGGGCAGCGCCGGCGGTGCCGGTGCCGATGGTGTCGCCGAGCGACACTTCGTAGCAGCCCATGTCGTGCAAGGCGCGAGCGACCGGGGCGACCTGCTCGGCCTTGACCGCACCTTCATAAGGGCAGCCGAGCACGCAGGACACATAGCCGCGCACCCGTACACCGTGGTTGCCTGCGGCCTCCATGATCGGCTCGAAGCGCTTGAGGCTCTCACTGATCGAACAGTTGATATTGCGCTGGGAGAACGCCTCGGAGGCGGCGGCGAACACCGCCACTTCCTTCACGCCGGCCGCCAACGCATCCTCGAAACCGCGCAGGTTGGGCGCCAGCGCCGCATAGGTTACACCTGGACGTTGCCGGATACCGGCGAACACCTCGGCGGAGCCGGCCATCTGCGGCACCCACTTGGGCGAAACGAAGCTGCCCACTTCTATGTAGCCGAGCCCTGCATCGGTAAGGTCGTCCACCAGCCGCACCTTGTCGGCGACGCTGATGGGCTGGGCTTCGTTCTGCAGGCCGTCGCGCGGGCCGACTTCGACCAGGCGGACTTTTTCTGGCAATGACATGGCGGGGTTCCTGTGGCTGATCAACGGTTGGGGTGCTGCTGGTTCAGGGTGGCGGCCAGCGCCTGCTCGCAGCGCTCCTGGGCGGTGTCCAGTTCCAGGTGCATCTGCTGGATATCGAGCATCTGCTGCTCCAGTTGGGCACGGCGTTCGGCGATCTTGGCGAGCATGCTGTTGAGCTGCTTGAGGTTGCCACCGGTAGGGTCGTACAGGCCGATCAGCTCGCGGCATTCGGCCAGCGAGAAGCCGATGCGCTTGCCGCGCAGGATCAGCTTGAGGGTCACTTTGTCGCGTGCCGAATAGATGCGTTCCAGGCCGCGGCGCTCAGGGCTGAGCAAGCCCTGCTCCTCATAGAAGCGAATGGCGCGGGTGGTGATGTCCAGTTCGCGGGAGAGGTCGGAGATGCTGTAGGTCTGGCTGGTCATGCTGGGGCTCGGCGGGAGGAATGGGGATAACCTAAAGCCAGGTTTACGTATACGTCAAGCTCGCGATTGAATCGCACGAATCCAGTGGCTTTGGGAATGAGCGCGGGCGGCGGCCAATGGCTTTGATCTATCGCCATTGCACCACTCACCTATGCTGTTCCGACGGGTGTGACGCACCCGTTTTCCAGCCATGCCACCTTACGAGGGAATGCCTTCATGAGCAGTAAGCCCACAGTTGTTCTGGTCCACGGTTTCTGGGGCGGCGCCGCCCATTGGGGGCGGGTTATCGTCGAGCTGGACCGCAAGGGCCACACAGGCCTGCGGGCCGTGGAAATGCCACTGACGTCGCTGGCCGACGATGTCGAACGCACTCGCAAGGTGGTCGCGCAGATCGAGGGGCCAGTGGTGCTGGTGGGGCACTCCTATGGCGGTGCGGTCATCACCGAGGCAGGCAATGCGAGCAATGTTAAGGGGCTTGTCTACATTGCCGCGTTCGCGCCGGACGCGGGCGAAAGCCCTGGTGCCATCACACAGGAGCATCTTCCCGCCGCAGCACCCAACCTGGCGCCGGACAGCGATGGCTATCTATGGCTCAAGGCCGACAAGTTCCATGAAAGCTTCTGCCAGGATCTGCCGAAGGAGGATGGACTGGTCATGGGGGTAACACAAAAGGCGCCGCTGGCCAGCACCTTTGGCGACACCATCGCCAACCCGGCCTGGAAGGACAAGCCGAGTTGGTACCAGATTTCCAGCGCCGACCACATGATCCACCCGGACAACCAACGCAAGATGGCTGATCGATTGAACGCGAAGAAGGTCATCACGCTGGATGCCAGCCATGCCTCCCTGGCGTCAAGGGCGGCCGATGTGGCGAACCTGATCGACGAGGCGGTGAAGGCGCTCAGCTAGCGCTTGCACTGGGCGAGCACCACCTGGCAGGTGCCGGGTGTGCCGCCGGAGCGGCCGGCGTAGCGGATGCAACTGTCCATGGACTTCTTGCGTGCCATGGCCAGGGTGTTACCGAAGGCCAGGCCCCCTTCACCATTGCTGGGCATGGCCTTGGCATAGCAGTTGGAGCCAGCGTTGGCGGTTGCGTAACGGGCTTTGCTGGAGCAGCCCGCGCCAATGGCCAAGCCCAGGGCGAGGGTGCAGAGCAATAGCCAGGAGGCAGGTCTGTCGGTCATGTCAAAGCTCTTGCTGGACAGGCCCCAGGCCTGTGTGAAATTGGCCTGTTCAGCTTAGCCGTTTCGCCACTGCGGCGCAGCGTGACGATGTACCGCAGCACAGAGGCTCCAGTGGGGAGTGGCTAGTGGCCATTTGTCGTGCAGAATGTGCCATTTGTGCCCTGAGCGGCACCGGACCCCGTCCACTCACTTCCACCGAATGTCCAATGAGCCGAGGGTCGCAAATGAGCGGACGTAATGTGTGCCAGTCCTTGTGCCTGGTCCTGGCGCTGATGGCCATGGGCGTGCAGGCGGCGGATGACTGCCGGCATCTGAAGGCGACGGGCAACCCCGAGTACCCTCCGTATCTCTGGCGAGATCCGCATAATCCTGAGCAACTGATCGGCGCCAACGCCGACTTGCTCAAGCACCTGGCAGAAGAACTGGGGCTGGTGGTCGATGTGGTGTATGCAGGTCCCTGGTCTCGGGCCCAGGAAGAGGTGCGCACCGGGCGCATCGACATGCTGGCCGGGTATTTCCTCACCCGGGCGCGGCAGCAGGTCATGGATTTCATCAAGCCCGCCTTCCTGAACACCCCCAGTGTGGTCTGGGTGCGTCAGGGCGATGGCTTTGCCTATTCGTGGTGGGCGGACCTGAAAGGGCGCAGCGGGGGGACGCTGGTCAACAACAGTTACGGCCAGCAGTTCGATGACTACGCCCGGGCCAACCTCAACCTCGAGGCGGTACCCAGCGCGGCGCAGGCGTTCCAGAAGCTGCTGCTCAAGCGCAACGACTATGTGATCTACGAGCGTTACCCTGGCATGGCGCTGGCCGAGACCCAGGGCATGGATAAGCGCCTTGAAGTACTCGAGCCGCCGGTTTCCAGCGAGGGCCTGTACCTGGCGCTGTCGCGCAATGCGCCCTGCAACCAGCCGGCGTTGCGCAAGCAAATGGCGGAAAAGATGCAGGAGATCGTCGCCAGCCCGTTGCCCGAGCAGTGGCTGGCGCAGAACCTGGCGTTGTGGAAGCAACAGCAGCATCAGGAGTGAGGCTCGGTAGAGGGTTGGATCACCGCGACCAACTGCCAGGCGAGCAACATGCAGTGGTCTCGAAGTCGAGCGCCGCTCACGCGTGCATCGCGGATGAATCCGCTCCTACACAGGTTGCAACGTACCGCGGCGCATGGCCCGAAACAAACCTGTAGGAGCGGATTCATCCGCGATGCGCCGCGCGGCGGCGCTTGATCGCAAAGACAATGCGGATTCAGAGTTTGATCAGCACCGATTTCAACTCGGTGTAATGCTCGATCGCCGCCGCGCCCATCTCGCGGCCGACACCGGACAGCTTGTAGCCACCAAACGGCAGCGCCGGGTCCAGTGCGCTATGGCAGTTGACCCATACCGAGCCGGACTTGATACGCGGAATCATCCGGTGCACCGCCGCCAGGTCGTTGGACCAGATGCTCGCGCCAAGGCCATAAGGGTTGTCATTGGCCATGCGCAGCACTTCGTCGATATCGTCGAACGGCATGGCCACCAGCACCGGGCCGAAGATCTCTTCCTGCACCAGGCGGTGGCGCTGGTCGACATCGACGATCACCGTCGGCTTGACGAAGTAGCCCGGGCCGTAGCCCTCGCCACCGCAGGCAATGGTGGCGCCCAGCTCCCGGCCCAGGTCGATGTAGCCGGTCACCCGCTCCTGCTGCCGGGCCGAAATCAGCGGCCCCATCTGCACCGAAGGGTCCAGGCCGTTACCCAGTTTCATGCCGTTGGCGATGCCGGCGATATCGGCGACCACGTTGTCGAAGTGCTTGCGGTGCACGTACAGCCTTGACCCGGCGCAACACACCTGGCCCTGGTTGAAGAAAATCGCCGTGGCGGCGCCGGCGGCGGCCTCCTGCAGGTTGGCGTCGGGCAGGACGATGGTTGGCGACTTGCCGCCCAGCTCGAGGGTGACGCGGGTCATGTTGTCCATGGCGGCCTTGCCGATCAGCTTGCCGACCTCGGTGGAGCCGGTGAAAGTCAGCTTGTCGACACCGGGGTGGCGGCTGAGGGCGGCGCCGGCTTCGAGGCCGGTGCCGGTGACCACGTTGAACACCCCGGCCGGGTAGCCGGCTTCGTCGATCAGCTCCGCCAGCTTGAGGGCGGTCAGCGGCGTCTCGTCGGCGGGTTTGAGCACCAGGGTACAACCGGTGGCCAGGGCCGGGCCGAGTTTCCAGCAGGCCAGCAGCAGGGGGAAGTTCCAGGCGACGATGGCACCCACCACGCCCACCGCCTCACGGCGGATGAAACCGTGGAATTCGTCGTTGGGCATCAGCGGCAGCGACGGCTCGACGGTGCTGCCCTCGAGCTTGGTCGCCCAGCCGGCCATGTAGCGCAGGAAGTCGATCGCCAGTTGCACGTCCATCACTTGTGCAACGGCGGCGCTCTTGCCGTTGTTCAGGCATTCGAGTTCGGCCAGCTCCTGGGCGTCGCGCTGCATCAGGTCGGCCAGGCGCCACAGCAGGTTCTGCCGCTCCCGCGGACGCAGGCGGCTCCAGGGCGAGGCGTCGAAGGCCTGGCGCGCTGCCTGCACCGCCCGGTCCACGTCCTCGGAGGCGGCGGCCGGCACCTCGCCAAGCACCTCGCCGGTGGCCGGGTTGCGCAAGGCCATGGTGCGGCCGCTGGCGGCGTCCTGCCAGTCGGCGCCGATGCGCATCTTCAGCTTGCGCGCGAGGAAGGCGCGGGTGGCGGGGAGGGTGGGCAGTTCGGAATGCATGGGGCGGTGCCTCTTGTCATTGGGTGTGCACAGCTATCGGCAATGGCCGTGCCAATACCCGCTGGGCCATGCAAGCATTTGATAGTTCGATACTTTCAGGGCGGGAGTGGAGGCAGTGAGGCAACCGGTCTGTTGCACATTGAGACACCGTTGAGACAGCGATGGAACAGGTGACCGTGGCGGCCATTTCGCCAGCAAGGCTGGCTCCTACAGGGATCTCGCCCATCGGTCGGGGCCGGTGTCTCAAGGTGAAACACTCAGTCGCGAAATGGAACGTTCACCAGCGCCCCGTGGCCTGTCGAATGTCGCTCAAAATCTTCTCAACTGATTGATCCACAAGATTTTTGCGTCAGTTGGCACACTTCCTGTATCGCCACTGTCAGATGCACACCGCAGTACCCAAGCGTGCGAAAAACGATAAGAACAACACCGTGGAGGTCTGATCTTGAAGACGACTCGACTCCGGCGGCGGGCGGGCACACTGGCGCTGGTCGCCACCGCACTGCTGTCCGCCCAGGCCATGGCGGCCGAGCAGGGCCCGAGCCTGTTGCAGAGCAAGTGCATGGGGTGCCATATCCCCGAGGGCAATGACAGCTACAGCCGCATCAGCCACCAGCGCAAGACCCCGGAAGGCTGGCTGATGAGCATCGCCCGCATGCAGGTGATGCACGGCCTTTCGATCAGCGACGACGACCGCCGCACCCTGGTCAAGTACCTGGCCGACAAGCAGGGCCTGGCGCCCAGCGAGACCGAGGGCGTGCGCTACGCCATGGAGCGGCGGCTGAACACCGTCGAGCACTTCGACGATCAACTCAGCCAGATGTGCGGGCGCTGCCACTCCGGAGCCCGGGTCGCCCTGCAACGACGTCCGGCCCAGGAGTGGGAACACCTGGTCAACTTCCACCTCAGCCAGTGGCCGTCCCTCGAATACCAGGCCCAAGCCCGCGACCGTGATTGGCTGGATATCGCCCTCAAGCAGATGGTGCCGGAACTGGCCAAGCGCTTCCCCCTCGACAACCCGGCCTGGGCCGAGTGGCTCAAGGACCGGCCCAAGGCCGAGGCCCTGGCCGGGCAGTGGGCGTTCAGCGGCCATATGCTGGCCAAGGGCGATGTGCGCGGGGTGATGAGCGTCAGCGCCGGCCAGGGCGACACCTTCAAGGTCGAGGTCAAGGGCACCTATGCCGACGGCACGCCGTTCAACGGCAACGGTTCGGCGATCCTCTACAACGGCTACGAGTGGCGCGGCAACGTCAAGGTCGGCGAAGCCAACCTGCGCCAGGTGTTCGCGGCCATCGACGGCCAGATGAAAGGCCGCATGTTCGAGGCCGAGCACGATGAACGCGGCCTGGACTTCAGTGCCTCCAAGGCTGGCCAGGCCCGTTTGCTGGCGGTGCAGCCGGCGTTCATCAAGGCCGGTAGCGACAGCGAGATCTCATTGGTGGGCAGCGACCTGTCGGGCACGCCGGTGCTGGGGGCGGGCGTGGAGGTGACCGAGGTGCTGGAGTCGACCCCGACGCTGATCCGGGTCAAGGCGCGCGCCGCCCAGGATGCCGCCGTGGGCCAGCGCGAAGTGGCGCTGGGCGCGCTCAAGGGCGTGCAGCTGGCGGTGTACGACAAGGTCGATGAGGTCAAGGTGGTGCCGGCGTTCTCCATCGCCCGCATCGGCGAGAACGGTGCCTCGGTGCCCAAGGTCCAGGGCCGCTTCGAGGCAGAGGCCTGGGGCAAGGATGCCAATGGCCAGCCACTGCGCATCGGCTACCTGCCTGCCACCTGGAAGGTCGAGCCGTTCAACGAGCGGGCCGTCGAGGACGAAGACCTCAAGTTCGCCGGGCAGATGCAACCCGACGGCGTGTTCGTGCCGGGCGGTGCGGGGCCGAACCCCGAGCGCAAGATGATGACCAACAACGCCGGCAACCTGAAGGTGATCGCCACGCTCGCCGATGGCGGCCAGCAGGGCGAGGGGCATCTGATCGTCACCGTGCAGCGCTGGAACAATCCGCCGCTGCCGTAGGCATCAACCTGACGAATCGATTATCGGGAGGTCGCCATGGGCGCACTACTGAACCTGGTCGAACGCAACCTGCATGAAGTGCAGGTGGATGCCGACCGCATGCTGTTCCATATCCCCAGCAGTTCGCTGTTCGCCGCCGACGCGGTGACCGGCGGCATCATCGACACCCTGCGCCGCCAGGGCTGCTCCGCCGAGGAACTGATGCAGCACCTCGGCCAGCAGTTCAGCGGGCAGGACATCGAGGAAACCCTGCGCGAGCTGATTGCCCTGGAAGTGGTCAGCGACGGCTCGCCACTGACGCCGGAGATCGCGCTCCAGCGGGTCGAGCGCACCGCGTTGAACACCGTGGTGCTCAACGTCAACACCGGCTGCAACCTGAGCTGCACCTACTGCTACAAGGAAGACCTCGACAAGCCTTCGGCAGGCCGCAAGATGAACAGTGCCACCGCCGAGGCCTCGGTGGAAATGCTGCTCAGGGAGTCCCCCGATGAAGCGCGCTACAGCGTGGTGTTCTTCGGCGGCGAGCCGCTGTCCAACCGGGCACTGATCGAGCACATGGTCGCCTACTGCGAGCGGCGCTTCGCCGAGGCAGGCAAGCAGGTCGAGTTCATCATGACCACCAACGCCACGCTGCTCACCGAGGAGATCGTCGACTGGCTCGACGCCCATCGTTTCGGCTTGTCCGTCAGCATCGACGGGCCGAAGACCGTGCACGACCGCAACCGCATCACCGTGGGTGGGCAGGGCACCTACGACGTGGTGCGACGCAAGGCCGACATGCTGCTGTCGCGCTACCGCAGCCGGCCGGTGGGCGCGAGGGTCACCCTGACCCGCGGCATCACCGATGTCGAGACCATCTGGAACCATCTGTTCAACGAGCTGGGTTTCGCTGAAGTGGGCTTCGCCCCAGTGACCTCCGGCGACATGGCCGACTTCAACCTGACCGGTGACGAACTGGTGCAGGTGTTCGCCAACATGAAGGCCTTGGGCCGGCACTATCTGGAAGCAGCGCTGGAGCACCGCAACATCGGCTTCTCCAACCTGCACCAACTGATCACTGATATCCACGAAGGCCACAAGAAGGCCCTGCCGTGTGGTGCCGGCTTGAAGATGCTGGCCGTGGACCACGAAGGCGAGCTGAACCTCTGCCATCGCTTCACCGGCTCCAGCCTGCCGACCTTCGGCAACGTGCACCAGGGTGTGAAGCAGGCACAGCTCAACGACTTCCTCTCACAGCGCCTGGACCGCAGCGGTACCGGCTGCGACAGCTGCCGCATCCGCAACCTGTGTTCCGGCGGCTGCTACCACGAGAGCTACGCCCGCTACGGCGACCCGCAGCACCCGACCTACCACTACTGCGAGCTGATGCGCGACTGGGTCGATTTCGGCATCGAGGTCTACAGCCGCATCATGGCCACCAACCCGGCCTTCATCGATCGCTACATCACTCCCCGGAAGGCGCACTGACATGAAGCACCTCAAACCGCTGAACAACAAGGCGCGCATCCTCGAACAGGCCGCCGCCGAAGACCGCGTCGAAGAAGTGCTGGCCATGAGTGCCGTGGCCGGCTGCACCGCCACCACCGACCCGGGTTGGGAGGTGGACGCCTTCGGTGGCGTCAGCTCGCTGTGCCAGCCGATGGAAGCCGACCTGTACGGCTGTTCCGACCCCTGCTGGTGGCCGGCCCAGGTGCCGGACATGATGAGCACCTACCAGGACTGGAACGCCCAGGCGACCAACTCCCAGGAAGACTGGCGCAACCTGGGCACCGTATTCCCGAAAGACAAATAGAACGACAAGGGGAAACCGCATGAAACCTGGACTTTGCGCGCAGCTCGCGCTCACCGTCGTCGCTTCGGCCTGCACCTGGGCAGCCCAGGCAGATGACGCCGGCAAGGCCTTGAAGGCCGGCCATGAGTACCTGATCGCCACCAACTACCCGAACAACCTGCACGTGGTCGAGGTGGCCAGCGACACGCTGTACAAGACCTGCCGCATGCCCGATTCATTTGGCCCCGGCACGGCGATGATGGCGCCGGACAACCGCACCGCCTATGTGCTCAACAACCATTTCGCCGATATCTACGGCATCGACCTGGACAGCTGCAAGACCACCTTCCACGCCAACTTGTCCAGCGTGCCGGGCGAGGTGGGCAAGGCGATGTACTCGTTCGCCATCAGCCCCGACGGCAAGGAGGTGTATGCCACGGTCAACCCCAGCCAGCGCCTGAACGACCACTATGTGGTCAAGCCGCCGCGCCTTGAAGTGTTCAGTACCGCCGATGGCCTGGATGCCAAACCGGTGCGCACCTTCCCGATGCCGCGCCAGGTCTACCTGATGCGCGCGGCCGACGACGGCAGCCTGTACGTGGCCGGGCCGGACATCTACAAGATGGACGTGAAGACTGGCCAGTACAGCGTGGCGCTGCCGTTGCGTACCTGGAACCGCCCCGGCTACAGCGCGCCGGACGTGCTGTACTTCTGGCCGCACCAGAGCGCCCGGCACGAGTTCTCGATGCTCTACACCATCGCCAAGTTCAAGGATGCCAAGCAGGACCCGGCCACCGCCGAGCCCCTGTACGGCTACCTGAGCATCGACCTGAAGACCGGCAAGGCGCACACCCAGGAGTTTGCCGAACTCACCGAGCTGTACTTCACCGGCCTGCGTTCGCCGAAGGACCCGAACCAGATGTACGGGGTGCTCAACCGCCTGGCCCGCTACGACATCCAGCAGAAGAAGCTGGTCAAGGCCGCCAACCTGGACCATACCTACTACTGCGTGACCTTCGACAAGGCCGGTGACAAGTTGTATCTGGGCGGCACGTTCAACGACCTGGCGGTGTTCGACCCGAATACATTGGAGAAAGTCGGGAACATCAAGCTGCCGGGTGGCGACATGTCGACCACCACGCCGCAGGTGTTCGTCCGTTAGTTCGGTGTCGCGGCCTTCGCTGTGTAGGAGCGGCTTCAGCCGCGATGCAGACACCGCGGTGCCTGGCACCAGCGTTGCTGGTGATCGCGGCTAAAGCCGCTCCTACAGAGGTCGCGTCAAATCAATGGGTTATGTCCGCATCACCCACCACAAGAACAACAAGAGCAGCCCATGACCCAGCCAAGCCACACCCAGGGCAACCCGGACAAACCGCTGCTGACCCAGTGCATCGGCGACGCCTTCGATACCACCGTCGCCCGTTTCCCCGACCGCGAGGCACTGGTGGTCCGCCATCAGCAGCTGCGCTTCACCTGGCGGCAACTGGCCGAGGCTGTCGACCGCCATGCCCGTGCCCTGATGGCCTTGGGCGTGCAAGCTGGCGAACGCCTGGGGATCTGGGCGCCGAACGGCGCCGAATGGTGCATCACCCAATTCGCCAGCGCCAAGGTCGGCGCTATCCTGGTCAATATCAACCCGGCCTACCGCACCAGCGAGCTGGAATATGCCCTCAGCCAGTCTGGCTGCAAGTGGCTGATCTGTGCCGATGCGTTCAAAACCTCCGACTACCACGCCATGGTGCTGGAACTGGCACCCTCGCTTGTCGACAGCGGCTGCGGCGAGCTCGCCTGCGCGCGCCTTCCCGAATTGCGCGGGGTGGTGAGCCTGGCCGCCGAGCCGCCCAAGGGCTTCCTGGCCTGGACCGCGCTTCAGGCACGGGCCGAAGCGGTCAACCCGCAGGCACTGGCCACACGCCAGGCCAGCCTGCACCGCCACGAACCGATCAACATCCAGTACACCTCCGGCACCACCGGCTTCCCCAAGGGCGCGACACTGAGCCACCACAACATCCTCAACAACGGTTACATGGTCGGCGAAAGCCTGGGCCTCACCGAGCACGACCGTCTTGTAGTACCGGTGCCGCTGTACCACTGCTTCGGCATGGTCATGGCCAACCTCGGCTGCATGACCCATGGCAGCACCCTGATCTACCCCAATGACGCCTTCGACCCGCTGCTCACGTTACAGGCGGTCGCCGAGGAGCGCGCCACCGCGCTCTACGGCGTGCCGACCATGTTCATCGCCGAGCTGGACCACCCGCGCCGGGGCGAATTCGACCTGTCCAGCCTGCGCACCGGGATCATGGCCGGTGCTACCTGCCCGATCGAGGTGATGCGCCGGGTGATCGACGAGATGCACATGGGTGAGGTGCAGATCGCCTACGGTATGACCGAGACCAGCCCGGTATCGCTGCAAACGGGCGCCGCCGATGATCTCGAGCGCCGCGTGACCAGCGTCGGTCGCACCCAGCCGCGCCTGGAAACCAAGGTCATCGACAGTGAGGGCGCCACGCTGCCACGCGGTGAGGTCGGTGAACTGTGCACCCGAGGCTACAGCGTGATGATCGGCTACTGGAACAACCCCAAGGCCACGGCCGAGAGCATCGACAGCGATGGCTGGATGCACACTGGCGACCTGGCGGTGATGGATGAGCAGGGCTATGTGCGCATCGTTGGTCGCAGCAAGGACATGATCATCCGCGGCGGGGAGAACATCTATCCGCGTGAGCTGGAGGAGTTTTTCTTCACCCATCCGGCGGTGGCCGATGTGCAGGTGATTGGCGTTCCGTGCAGCAAGTACGGCGAGGAGATCGTCGCCTGGGTGCGCTTGCACCCCGGGCATGCCGCCAGCGAGGATGAGCTGCGCGAATGGGCGAAGGCGCGGATCGCGCACTTCAAGGTGCCGCGCCATTTCCGTTTCGTCGACGAGTTCCCGATGACGGTGACGGGGAAGGTGCAGAAGTTCAGGATGCGCGAGATCAGCATCGCGGAGCTTGCGCGTTAGGTCGCACAGTCCTGTAGGAGCCGGCTTGCCGGCGAAAGGGCCGTTACAGGCAACCGACGTGTCACGGCTTGTTCGCCGGCAAGCCCGCTCCTACAGGTTCGCGTCGGCCATGGTGGTGATCACAGCAGAAGTTCCGGGCTATTGAAGTTGCTCAGGCGTTGGTCATTTTCCGCGCATTCCAGCGCCTGTACCGGCACCGCCCCCAGCAAGGCTTTCTGTAGGCTGCGCTCACCGGCTGCCCACGCATGCTCCAGCATCGGCAGCACCCGGCGCGGCAGCACGCTGAACATCGGCTGCCAGTACCCACCCTGGCGCACCATGGCCGCACTGTCATGCTCGACGGCCAACCTCAACAGCCCCTCGATCAGCGCCTGGTCAATCAACGGTGCATCGCACGCCAGCATCACCACCCACTCATGCCGTGCCACCTTGAGCCCGGTGATCACCCCGGCCAGCGGCCCGGGAAAATCCACCTCGGCATCCGATACCAACTGGTCTGCGTAGAGGGCGTAGCGCTCCTGGTTGCGATTGCAGGAAATCACCACATCGTCGGAGAACTCGCGTACCACGTGTTGCACGTGGGCCACCAGCGGCTCGCCATGCCAGGACACCAGGCCTTTGTCGCGGCCGCCCATGCGCTGGCCACGGCCACCGGCGAGGATGAGGATGGAGCAGAGGGGCAGGGCAGTGGACATGAAAAAGGGTTCCGGGCAGTCGATGCCGGGAACCCTCTCACTCAACGGGGCGCTTGTCCAGTCAGGCTTCGCGAGCGGTGACCACTGCGTCCTTAGCGGACTTGCGCCCAGCCAACCGCATCACCACCACGAAGAACACCGGCACGAACACCACGGCAAAGGTGGCGCTGAGCATGCCGCCGATCACCCCGGTGCCGATCGCCTGCTGGCTGGCCGAACTGGCGCCGCTGGCGATGGCCAGGGGCACCACGCCGAGAATGAACGCCAGCGAGGTCATGACGATCGGCCGCAGGCGCAGGCGTGCGGCCTGGATCGCGGCGTCCACCGCGTCGTGCCCCTGGTCCACCAGGTCCTTGGCGAACTCGATGATCAGGATGGCGTTCTTCGCCGACAGACCGATCAGGGTGATCAGGCCGACTTTGAAGAACACGTCGTTGGGCAGGCCGCGCAGGGTCACCGCCAGCACCGCGCCCAAGACGCCCAGGGGTACCACCAGCAACACCGCGGTCGGAATCGACCAGCTTTCGTACAGTGCGGCCAGGCACAGGAACACCACCAGCAGCGACAAGGCCATCAGCAGCGGCGCCTGGCTGCCGGACAGGCGCTCCTGCAACGACAGGCCGGTCCATTCCAGGCCCGCGCCGGCCGGCAACTGCGCCACCAGGCGTTCGATCTCGGCCATCGCCTCGCCCGAGCTGTGGCCCGCCGCCGGTTCGCCGGAGATCGACACCGCCGGGTAGCCGTTGTAGCGGGTCAGCTGCACCGGCCCGCTGCGCCAGTGGGCGCTGACGAAGGCGCCCAGCGGGACCATTTTGCCGCCGCTATTGCGCACATGGATCTTCAGCAGGTCCTTGACCTGGCTGCGCTGGTCGCCCTCGGCCTGCACCACCACCCGCTGCATGCGGCCCTGGTTGGGGAAGTCGTTGACGTAGTTGGAGCCCACTGCGGTGTCCAGTACGGCGCCGATGTCGGCGAACGACACCCCCAGCGCATTGGCCTGGCGGCGGTCCACCTCCAGTTCCACCTGCGGGCTTTCCGCCAGCGAGGCTTCACGTACGTTGACCAGCACCTTGCTCTTGCGCGCCTGTTCCAGCAGTTGGTCACGGGCTGCCATCAGCGCCGTGTGGCCCATGCCGCCACGGTCCTGCAGGCGGAACTCGAAACCGGTCGACTCGCCCAGGCCATCCACCGGCGGTGGCAGCACTGCATAGGCAATGGCGTCCTTCAACTGGGTGAAGGCCATCGTGGCGCGGTCGGCGATGGACTGGGCGCTGTCATCAGCACCGCGCTCGGACCAGTCCTTGAGCGTGGTGAAGGCCAGGGCCGCGTTTTGCCCACTGCCGGAGAAGCTGAAACCAAGGATCAGCGTGGTGTTGGCCACACCGGGCTCCTCTGTGTTGTGCGCTTCGATCTGCCGCGCCACCTCGATGGTGCGCGCCTGGCTGGCGCCTGGCGGCAGCTGGATGTCGGTGATGGTGTAGCCCTGGTCCTCGGTGGGCAGGAAGGCGGTGGGCAGCTGGCTGAAGCCGTAGCCCAGCACCGCCACCAGTGCGGCGTAGACCAGCAGGTAGCGACCGCTGCGGGCCAGGGCGTGGGTCACCCAGCGCTGGTAGCCGTTGCTCATGCCCTCGAAGCGGCGGTTGAACCAGCCGAAGAAACCCTTGCGCTCATGGTGCTCGCCTTTCTCCAGCGGTTTGAGCAGGGTGGCGCACAGGGCTGGCGTGAGGCTCAGGGCGAGGAACGCCGAGAACAGGATCGATACCGCCATCGACACCGAGAACTGCTGGTAGATCACCCCCACCGAGCCCTGCATGAAGGCCATCGGCAGGAACACCGCCACCAGCACCAGGGTGATCCCGACGATGGCACCGCTGATCTGGCCCATGGCCTTGCGCGTGGCTTCCTTCGGCGGCAGGCCTTCCTCGGCCATGATCCGCTCGACGTTCTCCACCACCACGATGGCGTCGTCCACCAGGATGCCGATGGCCAGCACCATGCCGAACAAGGTCAGCACGTTGATCGAGAAGCCCAGTGCGTTCATCACCGCGAAGGTGCCCATCAGCGCCACCGGCACCACCAGGGTCGGGATCAGGGTGTAACGGAAGTTCTGCAGGAACAGGAACATCACCGCGAACACCAGCACCATGGCCTCGACCAGGGTGCTGATCACCTGCTTGATCGACACTTTCACGAATGGCGAAGTGTCGTAGGGGATGTCGTACTTCACGCCGGCCGGGAAGTAGCGCGACAGTTCGTCGAGCTTCTGCTTGACCAGGGCCGCGGTTTCCATGGCGTTGGCACCCGGCGACAGCTTGACGCTGAAAGCACTGGTGGCCTTGCCGTTGAGGCGGGTGCCGTACTGGTATTCCTGGGCCCCGATCTCGACCCTGGCGACATCGCCCACGGTGACCGTCGAGCCGTCGGCGTTGGCGCGCAGGACGATGGCGGCAAACTCTTCAGGGGTGCTCAGCTGGCCCTTGACCACCACGTTGGCGGTTATTTCCTGGGTCGGGCGGCTGGGCAGGTCGCCGATGCTGCCAGGGGCAACCTGGGCGTTCTGCGCGGCGATGGCCTCGGCCACGTCGTTGGGGGTGAGCTTGAACCCGACCAGCTTGGCCGGGTCGATCCAGATGCGCATGGCCCGTTCCGAGCCGTACAGCTGCGCCTTGCCGACGCCCTTGATACGGCGGATCTCGTTCATCACGTTGCGCGCGAGGATGTCCGACAGGGCGATCTCGTCAAGGCTGCCGTCCTCGGAGGTGAGGGTGGCCAGCAGCAGGAAGCCGGTGGACACCTTCTCCACCTGCAGGCCCTGTTGCGTCACCGGGCGCGGCAGGCGCGACTCGATCACCTTCAGGCGGTTCTGCACGTCCACCTGGGCCATGTCCGGGTTGGTGCCGGGCTGGAAGCTGGCGGTGATGGTGGCGTTGCCCAGGCTGCTCTGCGACTCGAAATAGAGCAGGTTATCGGCACCGTTGAGCTCCTGCTCGATGATGCTGACCACGCTCTCGTCCATGGTCGCCGCCGAGGCGCCGGGGTAGACGGCGTAGATTTCCACCTGCGGCGGCGCCACGTCGGGGTACTGGGCCACCGGCAGTTGCGGGATGGCCAGGGCGCCGACCAGGAGGATGAACAGGGCGACCACCCAGGCGAACACCGGGCGGTCGATGAAGAACTGCGGCATGGATCAGGCCCTCATTGGCCGTTGTGTTGGGCGACGGCGGTGGCGCCCGGTTGCTCGTCGACCTGCACCTGGTCGCCGGCCTTGACGTGTTGCAGGCCCTCGACCACCACGCGATCACCCGGGGCCAGGCCCTCGCTGACGATCCAGCGGTCGCCCTGGACGCTGCCCAGGGTCACCGGGCGTTCGCTGACGCGGTCCTGGTGATCGACCACCAGCACCTTGGGCACGCCGGCGCTGTCACGCAGGATGGCCCGCTGCGGCACGCTGATGCCCTGGGGCTGCACGGCCTGTTCCAGGCGCACGCGCACGTAGCTGCCGGGCAGCAGGTCGAGGTCGGGGTTGGGGAACTCGCTGCGCAGGGTGATCTGGTTGGTGCTCGGGTCGACGCTGATGTCGGAGAACAGCAGCTTGCCGGGCAGCGGATAGGCGCTGCCGTCATCCTGCACCAGGGTGGCCTTGACCTGGTCCTGGCCGACCTGTTGCAGCTCGCCGGCACGCAACGCCCGGCGCAGGGCGTTGAGCTCGCGGGTCGACTGGCTGACGTCGGCGTGGATCGGGTTCAGTTGCTGGATAGTGGCCAGCGGCGTGGTTTCGCTCTGGCCGACCAGGGCACCCTCGGTTACCAAGGCGCGACCGATGCGCCCGGAAATCGGTGCGGTAACGGTGGCATAGCCCAGGTTCAGGCGCGTGCGTTCCAAGGCTGCCTTGGACTCGGCGACTTCGGCATCGGCCTGGAGGAAGGCGGCGCGGGCGTTGTCATATTCCTGGCGGCTGACCGCCTTGTCGTCGACCAGCTCGCGGTAGCGCTGCTCCTGCAGGCGTGCCTGGTACAAGGTCGCCTCGGCCTTGGCCAGGGTGGCGCGGGCGCTGTCGAAGTCGGCCTTGAACGGCGCCGGGTCGATCAGGAACAGCACATCGCCCTGTTTGACGTCGCTGCCTTCGCGGTACACCCGCTTGAGCACCACGCCGGCCACCCGGGCACGAACTTCGGCGGTGCGTGGCGCGAGGATCCGGCCGCTGAGCTCGGTGCTGATGGCCAGCGGCTGGACGGCGAGGGTTTCGACCCGCACCTGGGGGGCGGGGGCCTGTTCTTCCTGTTCGGTGGCGTCATTGCAGCCGGCCAGGGAAAGGGTCATCAGCGCCAGCAGCGCCAAGGGGCGCAGGCGCAGGGAGCGTGGAGTGGACATACAGATCTTCCGGAATTGATCGAGCGTATGTTAAGGCAGCCGTTCGCGTGACCGCTGTTAAGCTGTGTAGGCGGTATGTGAAAAAGTGTGAAGCGTTGGCGGCGCCTGGCGCAGGATTCTATATCCTGCCTGACTTCAATCTTTCGTCAAATTCACTTTATGCCCAACATTCTCCTGGTCGAAGACGACAGCGCGCTGTCCGAGCTGATCGCCAGCTACCTGCAACGCAACGATTTCCATGTCCGGGTGATTGCCCGGGGCGACCATGTGCTGGACGAATTCCGTCGGCAGAAACCGGACCTGGTGATCCTCGACCTCATGCTCCCGGGCCTGGATGGCCTGCAGGTGTGCCGCCTGCTGCGCCAGGAGACGCAGTGCCTGCCGATCCTGATGCTGACCGCCCGCGACGACAGCCACGACCAGGTGCTGGGCCTGGAAATGGGCGCCGATGACTACGTCACCAAGCCCTGCGAGCCCCGGGTTTTGCTGGCCCGCGTGCGCACCCTGCTGCGCCGCAGCAGCGTCAACGAGCCGCGCCTGGACAGCGACCTGATCCAGGTCGGCGGCCTGCGCATCGACCTGGCCGAGCGTAGCGTCAGCTGGCGCGGCGAGGAGGTGGAGCTGTCCAGCGGCGAGTACAACCTGCTGGTGGTGCTGGCGCGCAATGCCGGCGAGGTGATGAGCCGCGACCGCATTCTCCAGCAATTGCGCGGCATCGAGTTCAACGGCACCGACCGTTCGGTGGACGTGGCCATCTCCAAGCTGCGCCGGCGCTTCGACGACAACGCCGGCGAAGCGCGCAAGATCAAGACCGTGTGGGGCAAGGGCTACCTGTTCAGCCGGGTCGAGTGGGAGTACTGACAGGCCATGCTCAAGATCCTGGTGCGGCTGTACCTGGTGATCATCGTCGCCTATGCCGGCGCTATCGCGTTGATTCCCGACACCATCGTCGGGCTGTTCCATGACCGCTTCGTGGCCTACAACCTCGAGCAGGCCAAGGGCGTACAGACCTTGATCGTGCGCCAGTTCCAGCAGGTGCCACGGGAGCAGTGGCCGGTGGTGGAAAAAGACCTCGCCACGGTGTTCAAGCCGCTGGAGGTGCGTTTGGAGCGCATTGCTGACGCCGACCTGAGCCCCGAGGAGAAAGCCCGGATCGAGCATGGCCTGTTCGTGGTGCGGTTGGCCGACTGGGGTTACTACGAAACGGCGCTGGCGGCGTTGGACGGGGAGTGGATGGTGCGCCTGCATTCACCGGACGACCCGCTGGACATCAACGTGCTGTCCTGGGGCGTGACCGTGCTGATCGGTGCGGCCATGCTCGGCTGCCTGCTGTTGTGGGTATGGCCGCACTGGCGCGATCTGGAAAGGCTGAAGGAAACCGCCCGGCGCCTGGGGCATGGCGAAATGTCGGAGCGCACGCATATCTCGCCGCGCTCGAACATCGGCGAACTGGCCGGAGTGTTCGACACCATGGCCAGTGACCTGGAGCGCCATGTGAACCAGCAGCGCGAACTGCTCAATGCGGTATCCCACGAGTTGCGCACCCCCTTGACCCGCCTGGATTTCGGCCTGGTGCTGCTGTTCGACGAAGTGCCGCCGCCCAGCCGCAAGCGCCTGTTGGAACTGGTGGGCCATGTGCGTGAGCTGGACGAGCTGGTGCTCGAACTGCTGTCCTACAGCCGCATGGAAAGCCTCGACCAGGCCCGCGAGCGGGTCGAGGTGTCGTTGCTGGAGCTGGTGGACAGTGTGTTGGGAGGGTTCGCCGAGGAGCTCGACAGCCGTGGCATCCAGTGGGAGGTGCGCGCCGACGCGAACCTGCCGCGCTTCGTGCTCGACCCTCGCCTGACCGCGCGTGCGGTGCAAAACCTGGTGCGCAATGCCATGCGTTATTGTGACGAGAGCCTGCTGCTGCGCTTGCGCCTGGAAGCAGATGGTGCCTGCCTGCTGACGGTGGAGGACGATGGCATCGGTATCCCGACCGAAGAACGCGAGCGGATCTTCCAGCCGTTCTATCGCTTGGACCGTAGCCGTGATCGCAATACCGGCGGGTTTGGGTTGGGGTTGGCGATCAGTCGCCGGGCCATCGAGGGGCAGGGGGGGACGCTGACCGTGGCGCAGTCGGCGTTGGGGGGCGCACAATTCAGGATTCGACTGCCGGCGGGCTGACACCGATCAGCCTGTAGGAGCCAGCCTTGCTGGCGAACAGCGCACGTCAGGCATCCGCAAGACGGTGGTCCCACACCACGAATCGGTCCTTGCCCGTGTGCTTGGCCTCATATAACGCCTGGTCCGCACGGATCAGCGCCAGGGTCAGGGTATCCCCGCTGTCGACCCGGGTCAGCCCGATGCTGATGGTCACCGGATGCTCCGCTGCATCCTCGCGCACTCGCTGGCACAGGGCCCCGACCTGCTCCTCGGCCCCTTGCTCATTCAGCCCCTGGAAAAAGATCGCGAACTCCTCACCACCCAGCCTTGCGATCTCGAAACCAACCATCGCCGCCTTGATATGCCCCGCCACGCGCTTGAGCACTTCATCGCCGATGTCATGCCCGAAGCGGTCGTTGACCTTCTTGAAGTTGTCGATATCGATCATCGCCAAAAACTGCCCAGGGCCAGCTTGCTGCAGCTGCTTCTCGGCTTTGGCCATGAACGAGCGGCGGTTGGGGATCTCGGTCAGGGCGTCGACATAGGCTTGCTCCAGCAGCACCTTGGTCAGGTAGAAATTGTGCAGCTTGGCCTGGCGCAGGCGCAGGTAGCTGTAGGTCACCAGGCCGCTGAGGCACAGCGCATAACTGAACAGCATCGCCCCCTCGAGTTCCAGCAATGCGATACGCGTGTGGAAGAAGGGGTTGAGCATGAGCCAGGTGATGCCCATGGCGCAGAAGAACGACCAGCGCCGCACCGGCAACACCGATACGGTGTACAGCACAGTCGACACCCCGAGCACCAGCCACACTGGGCGCAGGACGATGGGGATGCCCTCGATCACCAGGCGCATGGCCAGGGTGATCACCGCCACGAACAATAGGTTGAGCACGTCGAAGTGCTGGCTCTTGCGAGTGAAGCCCAGGACCACGGTGAGGCTGCACAGCAGGGCGATGAACAGGCCCGACAACCAGGTGAAGCCCTGGCCGCCCAGGTAGCTGACGATCAGGTCGAAGACCAGCCAGATGGCGATGCCGATGCAGAAGATCAGCAGGCAGAAGCGGCGCATCGCCTCGAATTCGTGCTGACGGAACTCGGCGCGCAGGGCGGCGGGGGCGACCTGCTGGCGGATGTGGGCTTCCAGGGTCTTGTACATGGTGGGCCGGCAAGGTCCTTCAGGTTTATTGTCGCTTTCACGGCTTGTGTGAAGGCGACAGTTTGGTGTTGATCGGTCTGGCCCTTTCGCCGGCAAAGCCGGCTCCTACAGATACGGTGCGACCCCTGTAGGAGCGGGTTTACCCGCGAACACCGGCAGCGCCGGTGCCATGCATCGCTGTGCCTAGGGGTAGGAAAGCACGCCCTTGGCCCAGGGCCTGTACCTGAGGGCGAACACCGCTTCGGCATGGCAGCCTCCGTTGAGGGCGGGCTGTGCCGGCTCCGCACGGAAAGGTTGGCCTGGATGGCTGACCTGACGGAACGCTTCGCGCACAATTCCCACCCGGCAGGGCAGCGCCTGTTCATAGCCCTGGCGCACCATCGGCGCCAAGCGCCCGGTCCCCGCGCCGTCCTGCCACCAGACACTCAGGCCAAGGCTTGCCAGTTGATCGAGCCACGCGCCATTGACCCGTGGTGACAGCTGGCCTGCGCTGAAGGCGCTGATATGCAGGGGTTTGTCCAGTTGCCGATTGAAGGCTTGCAGCTGTGTGCGCAGCGCATCACGTCTAGCCGGGTCGCGAAAATGCAGGTCGTCCAGCTCAAGCGGAAGGTACCAGCCGCTGACTGGCAGTTCCCAACGTGTGCGCAGTTGCTGGTATTGGGTGAGCGAGCGGCCCAGCTGGGCCTTGAAGTAGCTGTTCAGGCCTTCACCGTCGAGTTCCTGCAGGCGCTGGTAGTACGCCGGGTCCATGTATAGCCCGAGTACCAGCTCCAGCCCTTGGGCGCGGGCCTCGCGCAGGCTGTTGGCCAGCCAGCCCCGGGCGGCGCCGAAGTCGCTGTCGCCATAGGCGCTCCACTGCACGATCAGGGTCTTGCCGCCTTGGGCCACGGTGGCGCGCCACAGCTGTTGCCATTGCGCCGGAGTAACGTCCGCGTCGCGGTTCAGCGGTTGGTAGAACAGGCGCTGGTCGGCTTGGGCGGGCAGGCACAGGGCGAGCAGGCAGATGGCCAGGAAGGTACGCATCAGAAGTTCATCTCCACACCCAGCAGCACTCCGTTGGCGCGTTCATAGAGGTTGCCGCCCAGCGCCTGCTGGTACTCGGCGCGCACTTTCAACGAGCCGCGGTACGCGTTGTAGCGGTCGTCGTCGAACCACCACTGCCAGCGCACGCCAACACCGGCGCGGGCATCCTGGCGCCAGTCGTTGCTGGGGTCTTGGCTGGAGAACTCGAGGAAACCGTAGGGCATGATCGTCTGCGGCGACTGGCTGGGCAGCTTCCAGGCATGGCCCTGCTGCAAGCGCGACAGCCAGGCATGGTCGCCGGCGCGGGTCCACCAGGCGGCGTCCAGATAAAGGAAGCGTTCATCCCAGTCGTCTTCGTCGATGCGCCAGTCGTTGCGGTACCTGCCCTGGTCGAGGAACGAGGCGGTGGCGCGCAGCAGCAGGTCGTTGCTCGATTCCGCATGGTGGCGCAGGTCGCCCCAGTTGCCGCCGACCTTGGCCGGGCTGAGCAGCTCGCCCAGGCTCAGGCCGCTGTAGTGGTCACTGTCGACCTGGCGCTGGTGGTAGAGCTCGGCATACAGGTTGAGGTTGGCCTGGCCCAGCGGCTTGTAGCGCAGGCCGACGCCGGTGCCCATGCTCTGGGCGTAGTCGGTGCGGCTCTGGCCGCCGAACAACACCCGGCCGTACACCGACAGGGTGCTGCCGTTGCGGCTGGGCTCTTCGCCCAGGGCGTGGTCCCACATTGCCAGTTGCACGTTCTGCGACTGCGCCTTGCGCGAGCTGCCGCTGCGGGTGCCGTTGTCGAGGAAGCGGTCGTTGGTGGAAGTGCCGGCAGGCGACCAGGTGCTGGCCAGGGTGACGCTGTCGCGCCGCGACAGGGTTTCGTGGGCACGACGCTGGCGATACTTGCGCGCTTCCAGGCTGCCGTATTCGTCATCGCCGTCGACCAGGTTCTGCTCCACATCCAGCACTCGGCGCAGTTCGCGGCGGGCCGCCGCGCTGTTCTCGACCTCGTCGTAGCGCAGGGCGAGGGTTTCGCCGAGGCGGTAGTCCTCGGGGAAGTCGCGGGTGGCTTGCTCCAGGTAGGGGATCGACTGGCGACGCTGGGCCTTGTCCTCGGCGCCGGCCAGGCGCATGCCGTAGTCGGCGCGGTAGCGCGGCTGGTCCGGGGCCATGCGCACGGCCTCAGCCAGCCAAGCGGTGCTCTGGGCGGTGTCACCGGCCTGCTGGGCGGTGCCAGCGGCAGCGTAGTAGTGGTCGGCGCGTGGGTTATGGCGCAGGGCTTCGCGTTGAAAGGCCAAGGCTTGTGGCAGGTCGCCCTGGCGTTGGGCAATCGCGGCGCCCAGCGCCCAGTCGTCGGCGCTGTTGTGCGCGGCCGCGTCCCAGTGGCGACGGGCGCTGCTGGCATCGCCAGTGTTCAGCGCGCCCCGCGCGGCGGTCAGGCGGGCATTGTCGGTCCAGGCGCTGGCGGGCAGGCTGTTCCAGATCGGCAAGGCCGCTTGCGAATCACCGGAGGCCTCCAGGGCGTAGGCCAAGGGCAGGCGGCTGCCTGGGTCGCCGAGGCGGTCAGCGGCCTGGTAGTAGACCACCGCTTCGCCGGGTTGGTCGGGCATCGCGCAGCGGCCCAGCGCACGGTACTGGCCGGCTTCGGTCGGGTTGGCCGGTATCGCGCCACGCACGGCCTCGCACTCACCGGCCTCGGCCAGGCGGCCGAGCAGCAGGCCCCGGGTGGCGGCATCGACCCGGGGCATCAGGGCAAGCATGCGTCGGGTGTCCAGCGGGCTGTCGTTGCGCGCATAGAGATTGCCCAGGCGCTGCAGCAGCGAGGGCGTCAGGCGCCCCTGGCGGCGGTCATAGGCTTGTGCCAACAGTTGTCGGACGCGCTCGCCGTGGCCTTGGTCGAGCAGCATGAAGCTGGCTTGTTCCAAAGCGGCGAGGTCGCCGGTCTGGCGGTAGCGCTGCTCCCACTGCGCCGCCGTGCGTGGCTGCGCAGGTTGGGGCGGGTCACCATACAGGCGCTGCTTGAGGATGGCGTACGAGCGTGGGTTGTCGCTGGCCTGGCAGCCCTTGAGCTGTTCGCGGGCCAGGGCCAGGTCCTTGCGCGACAGCCAGTCGACGGTTTCCAGGCAGGGGCGCTGCAACTCGTTGCTCAGGTGTTGCACCAGCGGTGCGTCGTCGCCTTCGCGGGCCAATTCCCACAACTGCTTGCGCTGTTCGGGCCGCTGAAGTTGATCGGCCGGCACGCTGTGCAGCCAGCGTTCGGCCTGCTGGTTGTGGCCCATGGCGATGGCGCGGTCGGCCATGGCCAGGCGGGCACGGGTGGCGGCCTCTTGCGAAGGCGCACTGGCCAGCAGCTTGTTCAGGCCTTTTTCATCGACCTGCTGGATATAGGCGTTGGCCAGGCGCTGCCAGTCCTCCGGCGGCAATTGACCCTTGTCGGCCAGCGGTTGCAACTGGTCGATGGTTTCGCCCCAGTTGCGCAACTGTTCGGAAAAGTTGCCCCGGGCCAGGCGCAGCACCATGCCGTCGTCGCGCGGTGGCAACTGGTTGAGCCAGTCCAGGGCACGGCGCGCACCGCCGAACTTGGCCAGGCTCAGGCTATAGGCCTGCCACAGGCGGATGCGCTGGTTGCTGTTGCTGCTGGCGATCCAGCCCTCGACCTGGCTGGCCGGCGGCGGATCCTGCTCGATCCAGGTCAGGCGCAGTTCGAGCAGGGCATCGGCATGCTCGGGGTTATCGTCGAGGTCCTCGGCGATCGCCTCGGCTTCCTTGTAGCGGCGCTGGTGCGCGAGCGATTCGGCCAGCAGGGCGCGGGCCTCGTTGTTGTTGGGCACGCGCTTGAGCACATGGCGGGTCAGGCGCTCGACCTCGGGCCAGTTGTCCTTCTGCGCTTCACGGTAACCGCGCTCCATGAACGGGAAACTGGTGAAGCGCTGGAAGTCGGTCATGGGGGCCGTCGGGGCGGCGAGGGCGGAAGAACACAGCAGCAGGCTGGCGATCGTCAGGGAAAGACGGGGCTTCATGCCACCTCCCGGGTCAGGTCATAGGCGGCCTGCTGTTCGCTGGCCTGTTCGGCGAGAGCCTGCTGCAGGATCTCTTCGGTGATGATGCCGCGGCTGATCAGGTGTTCGCCCAGGCTCTGGCGCTCGGGGTCGAAGTCGATCAGCGCCTGGTTGAACAGGGTCGCCGGAACCATGCCGCGCACCTGCAGCAGGGTGCCAAGCATCACCTGGTGGGTGCTGACGTCTTCGAGCAGCCTGGCGTCGTCCTGGCGGCGTTCGAGCACGGCGAGCATCTCGCGGGTCTCGGGTTTTTGCCATTCGCTCGGGTAGTGGTAGCGCAGGCCGAGCGTTACCCGCCCCTGAGGCGCCAGTCGGGCGCGCACCGGACGCTTGAGCTGGCGGCTGATGACCCCCAGCGACACTTGGCTGACCGGGCTTTCGCTGGCCAGCACCAGGGTATCGCCGTCTTCGTCCACCGGTAGCACACCGTAGTGGGTCGCGAGCTTGCGTGGCAGTTGCTTGATCAGCACCGGTGAAATCTTGAACGGGTTGAGTGGCGCCCACGGCAAGTCCAGCTGTTCGGCCAGGGCCTCGGCCAGTTGCTCGCTGTTCAGCCAGCCGCGCAGCAGCAGCTCGCGGCCCAGGCGCCGGCGCACCGGGCTGGTGATCGCCTGGTGCAGTTGTTCTTCGTTGATCAGGCCTTTCTCCACCAGGCGCTGGCCCAGGGGCGTGCGCGCCGGCGAAGCGAGGGCGGGGAACTCGTGGGTGGTCTTGTCCCAGGCCACCCGGCGCGAGTCGCCCATCTCCATGACCTGGCGCAGCGCGCGCAGGTTGGCGAAGAAGTTGACGAAGTTGCTCCACATCATCCGCGGCGCCGACAGCAATCCTTCGAAGATGCCGTAGTAGCGGGTCACGAACCAGCCACGCTGGAACAGGCGGTTGACCAGCAGCAGGCCATTGAGCCAGAGCAGGGTGGAGAGCAGCTTGCTGTCGCCGAGGATCGACATGAAGCGCCACGACTCCGGCGCGATCACCGTGACCAGCCACATCGCCAGCAGCACCAGCAGCAACAGGTTGACCAAAAAGCTCAGCAGGTAGGCGAACAGCCCGCGGCGGTCGCGCCAGAGGAAGTAGTTCAGCGCGCCCTTGCGGCTCCAGCCGAGGTTGCTGGTGCCCTGGAACACGATGCCGACGATCCACCGCGACTTCTGCCGGATGGCGTGCTGCCAGTCCCGGGGGAAGTGCTCGCGCACGCAGATCACCTGGGAGAATTCGCGGCTCATGCCGGGGCGCCAGTCCTGCTTGAGGGCCAGCGCCGGGTCGGTGATCGAGTAGCGGGCGAAGATGCACTTCATGCCTTTCTGCTTCAGGCGGAAACCGATGTCGTAGTCCTCGGTAAGGCTCTGCACATCGAAGGCGATGCCGTCGCCATCCTCCAGCAGCGCGCTGATTGCCCGGCGGCTGAAGCAGGTGCCGACCCCCGCGCTGGGCACCTGGCCGGTGAGCGCCTCGCGCACGATGACGTCCTTGCCGTGGTTCTCGGCGAACTCGTCGACGTAGTGCCCGGCGGTGAAGCCCTTCCACTCCGGCGCATAGGGGTACACCGGGATCTGGATCATGTCCTTGTTCGGCAACAGGTAGTTGAACAGCCGCAGTTCCATGGGCGAGATGACATCTTCGGCGTCATGCAGGATGAAACCTGCGAACTCGATGCGCGCGTCCTGCTGGAAGCGCAGGATGGCGTCGATGATGTTGTTCAGGCAGTCGGCCTTGCTGGTGGGGCCGGGGCGGGCGCAGACCACCTTGTGCACGTTGGGGTAGTGCAGGCACACGGCGTCGACGTCGGCCTGCGTTTGTGGGTCGTTGGGGTAGGTGCCGACGAAGATCTGGTAGTTCTCGTAGTCGATAGTCGAGGCCGCCAGGCGCGCCATCTCGCCGACCACGCCCACCTCGTTCCAGGCCGGGACCATGATCGCCAGGGGTTTTTCCGGCACCTCGAACAGGCGTTTCTCGTCGGCCTTTTCGAACTTGTCGTAAATGCGGAAGCGCCGGATCAGCTTGCGGCCCCAGTAGCACAGGTCGATGAACAGGTCGTCCAGGCCCAGCACGAACATCAGCGTGGCCAGGACGATGGCGAGGATCTTCAGGCCGAACAGGACATAGGTGAGGAAGTCGATGAAAGCCAGGCTCATGCGTTGTCCCGTGTGGCGGATTGGTCGGCGAACCAGCGGGTCAGGCGCTCGGCGATGCGTTCGCTGGCGTGGCCGTCGCCGAACGGGGTGAATACCCGCGCCATGCGTGCATAGGCGGCCGGGTCGTCGAGCAGTTGGCTGGTTTCATGGACGATGCGTTCGGTCAGGGTGCCGACCAGCTTGACCGTGCCGCCCTTGAGCACGGCGGGGCGCTCGGTGACCTTGCGCAGCACAAGCACCGGTTTGCCCAGCGCGGGCGCCTCTTCCTGCACACCACCGGAGTCGGTGAGGATCACGTGGGCACGGTTCATCAGCCAGACGAAGTGCGGATAGTCCTGGGGCGCCACCAGGTGGATGTTCTCGCGCCCGGACAGCACGCTGTACACGGCATGCTGCACCTGCGGGTTGAGGTGCACCGGGTAGAGGAACTGCACGTCCGGATAACGCAGGGCCAGTTCGGCCAGGGCCAGGCAGATGCGCTCGAAGCCGCTGCCGAAGTTCTCGCGGCGGTGGCCGGTGATCAGCACCATGCGCTGGTCGTCGCGCAGCACATTGAGCGGCGAATCGGCGGCGGGGCGCCAGTTGTCGTGCTTGAGCTTGTCGCGCATCCACAGCAGGGCGTCGATCACCGTGTTGCCGGTCACCTCGATGTGCTCGGGTGGTACGCCTTCGCGAATCAGGTTGGCATCGGAATCACGGGTGGGGGTGAAGTGCAGGTCGGCGAGCACCCCGGTCAGGCGCCGGTTGGCCTCCTCGGGCCAGGGCTGCTGCAGGTTGCCGGTGCGCAGGCCGGCCTCGACATGGCCGATGGGGATGTGCCGGTGGAAGGCGGCCAGCGAGGCGATGAAGCTGGTGGTGGTGTCGCCGTGCACCAGCACGATCTCGGGCTTGACCTGCTCGTAGGCCTGGTCGAGCTTGTCCAGCAGGTCGCGGGACAGGCCGTTGAGGGTCTGGTTCTGGGTCATCACCTGCAGGTCCTGGTCAACCTTCAGGCCAAACGCGGTGAGTACCTGCTCGAGCATTTCCCGGTGCTGGCCGGTGGAGCAGATGTGCAGGTCGATCCCGGGCCAGGTGCGTAGCACACGGGCCAGTGGGGCCATCTTGATTGCTTCAGGGCGGGTACCGAATACCATCATGACGGTGTGAGCCATCGTCTAATTCCTCGTACGATTCCCTGGACGAAGGGGTAAGACTTGCCGCTGTTTGCAAGTCATAGATACAAGCAGCCGAATGCGGGGTTGTCCAATGCGGGGGCCGTCGCAGACTGTGGCGATAGGCCAGTGCCGAACGTGTCTGAAGGCCAGGGCCGAAGAGGCCCGGCGATCGTTCGTGTGCCAGGGAGAAGGGTGGTGCGGAAACGTTTATGCTAGCGAATCTTGACTGAATGATCAGTTAACAATGTATTTCAGGCTTTTTCCTACAGGCTGCTTCTAGTAAATTTGTAGGTCTTTTCTTCAGGGAGCCGCACATGCAAGGCAAGGCACGCAAGGTCGTCCAGGCCATCCTTTACGAAGCCATCGCCGTGGCCTGCGTGGCGCCGGCGCTGGAGCTGGCGTTTGGCGCCGGCATGGCCCAGTCGACGGTGCTGTCGATCCTCATGTCGGCCATCGCCATGGGCTGGAACATGGCCTACAACTGGCTCTTCGAGCGCTGGGAGGCACGCCAGCACAAACGCAGCCGCACCTTCATGCGCCGCCTGCTGCATGCCTTGGGTTTCGAGGGCGGGCTGGTATTGATCCTGCTGCCGTTGGTGGCCTACTGGCTGGGCATCAGCCTGTGGGCAGCGTTGGTGACCAACCTGGCGTTGTTCGTGTTCTTCTTCGTCTATGCCTTCGTGTTCCAGTGGGGGTTCGACAAGGTGTTCGATGTGCCCGTGTCTGCACAGGAGGCCGCGAAAGGGTGTTGACGCGCCGCTATCGCCCACGCTAAGTTCCCGACCCATGAACACATTCCCGCACCCATTCGCCGCCAGCATTATTATTACCGCCATTATCGGTTTGGCGGGCTAGCGCGTACGTGCACCGAACCCGCCCTGGAGGCGGGTTTTTTCTCTCTGACTCCTGGGCACTTCAAACAAGAACCAGGAGTCACCGATGACCAATCTGAGCGTCAGCCCCCGTACCCCCGTAACGCCCCAGCAACTGCTGTCCGAGCAGGTACGCCGCATCCTCGCTGCGCCCGTGTACGACCTGGCCATCGAGACGCCCTTGCAAGTGGCGCCCGCGCTGTCCGCGGCGCTGGGCAACCAAGTGCTGCTCAAGCGCGAAGACTTGCAACCGACGTTCTCGTTCAAGATCCGCGGTGCCTACACCCGCCTGTCACGCCTGACGACCGCCCAGCGCGAGCGCGGGGTCATCACTGCCTCGGCCGGCAACCACGCCCAGGGCGTGGCCCTGGCCGCCGCACACCTGGGCATCAAGGCCACCATCGTCATGCCCACCACCACGCCCTCGCTCAAGGTCGAGGGCGTTCGCTCCCGTGGCGGGCATGTGGTGCTGCATGGCGAGAGCTTCCCCCATGCCTTGGCCCACGCGCTGGCGTTGGCCGACAGCGACGGCGCGACCTTCGTGCCGCCGTTCGACGACCCGGACGTGATCGCCGGGCAGGGCACCGTGGCCATGGAGATCCTGCGCCAGCACCCCGGTGCGCTGCACGCGATCTTCGTGCCGGTTGGCGGCGGCGGGCTGATCGCTGGCATCGCCGCCTACGTCAAGTACCTGCGCCCCGAGGTGAAGGTGATTGGTGTCGAACCGGAAGACTCCAACTGCCTGCAGGCCGCCATGGCGGCGGGTGAGCGGGTGATCCTGCCGCAGGTGGGCACCTTCGCCGACGGTGTGGCGGTGGCCCAGATCGGCGCCCACTGCTTCGAGCTGTGCCGCCACTTCGTTGACGAGGTGGTGACGGTCAGCAGCGACGAGCTGTGTGCGGCGATCAAGGACATCTATGACGACACCCGTTCGATCACCGAGCCATCCGGCGCCCTGGCGGTGGCCGGGATCAAGAAGTACGTGGCCCGCGAGGGTGTGCAGGGGCAGGCGCTGGTGGCCATCGACTCTGGCGCCAACGTCAACTTCGATCGCCTGCGCCATGTCGCCGAGCGTGCCGAGCTGGGCGAGCAGCGCGAAGCGGTGATTGCCGTGACCATCCCCGAACAGCCCGGCAGCTTCCGCGCTTTTTGCCAGGCCCTGGGCAAGCGCCAGATCACCGAGTTCAACTACCGCTATTACCCGGGCAAGGAAGCGCGGTTGTTCGTTGGGGTGCAGACCCATCCGCAACACGATCCGCGCCAGCAGCTGCTGGCCAGCCTGGGCGAGCAGGGGTACCAGGTACTCGACCTGACCGACAACGAGCTGGCCAAGCTGCACGTGCGCCATACCGTGGGCGGGCACGCGGCACCGGGTGTCAATGAGCGGGTGCTGCGCTTCGAGTTTCCGGAGCGGCCGGGTGCTTTGCTCGGTTTCCTTGAACGGCTGGGCAAGCGTTGGAACATCAGCCTGTTCCATTACCGCAACCATGGTGCGGCGGAGGCGCGGGTGTTTGCCGCGCTGGAAGTGCCGGACGATGAACTGGAGGGGTTGCCCAGGGCGCTGGACGAGATGGGATATCGGTATTGGGATGAGACGCAGAATCCGGCGTATCAGTTGTTCCTGGGGTGATGTGGAGGGTGTCGTTCGCCGGCAAGCCGGCTCCTACAAAGAGCCATGCGTGCCGGACAGGCGTGGCGCATTGTCCTGGGTCAAGATGCCTGTTGCCGTTCAGGCGGATGCTCAAGGCAAACCGTCAGCGTGAGAGGACCCGGCCATGAGCAGCACCTTCTTCATTCCCGCCGTGAACATCATGGGCATCGATTGCCTGGACGAGGCGATGACCGCCATTGCCGGCTACGGCCTGCGCAAGGCTTTGATCGTCACCGACCAGGGCCTGGCCAAGGCCGGCGTGGCCGAACGTATCGCCGGCATGCTGGCGATGCGTGACATCGATTCGGTGGTGTTCGACGGCGCCAAGCCCAACCCGAGCATCGCCAATGTCGAGGCAGGCCTGGCCCTGCTTCGGCAATCGCGCTGCGACTGCGTTGTTTCGCTGGGCGGCGGCTCGCCCCACGATTGCGCCAAGGGCATCGCCTTGTGCGCCACCAACGGCGGTCATATCAGCGATTACGAAGGTGTGGATCGCTCCAGCAAGCCGCAGTTGCCGCTGATCGCCATCAACACCACCGCTGGCACGGCCAGCGAGATGACGCGCTTCTGCATCATCACCGACGAGGCACGCCATGTGAAAATGGCCATCGTCGACCGCAACGTCACACCGATTCTCTCGGTCAACGACCCGGCGCTGATGGTCGGGATGCCCAAGGGGCTGACCGCCGCCACCGGCATGGATGCCCTGACCCACGCCATCGAGGCGTATGTCTCGACGGCGGCCACGCCGATCACCGACGCCTGCGCGCTCAAGGCCATCAGCCTGATCAGCGACAACCTGCGCCAGGCAGTAGCGGACGGCAGCAACCTGCAGGCAAGGGAGAACATGGCGTATGCACAGTTCCTGGCGGGCATGGCGTTCAACAACGCCTCGCTCGGCTACGTGCATGCCATGGCGCACCAGTTGGGTGGTTTCTACGACCTGCCCCATGGTGTGTGCAACGCTGTGCTGCTGCCCCATGTGCAGCGCTTCAACGCCAAGGTCAGCGCGGCGCGCCTGCGCGATGTGGCCAAGGCGATGGGCACCAAGGTGTGCGGGTTGGATGCGGAGCAGGGCGCTGGCGCGGCGATCTCGGCCATCGAGCACCTGGCGGCGGCGATTGGTATCCCGGACGGGTTGGCGGAGCTGGGGGTGAAGGTCGAGGATGTGCCGGTGCTGGCGGCCAATGCGCTGAAAGATGCCTGCGGGTTGACCAACCCACGGGTGGCGAGCCAGGTGGAGATCGAGGCGATCTTCAAGGCGGCGTTCTAGCTTGTAGGAGCGGCTTCAGCCGCGATGCAGGCACCGCGGTGTCCACCACCCGCTTCGCGGGTGATCGCGGCTAAAGCCGCTCCTACAGGCCGGCACCCTATCGCTCGCGCATGAAGAACCCCGCCACATATTTGCGGAAGGTCTCCAGGCTCTTGAAGTCGGCGTAGCGCTTGAAGTTCTCGGCGTCCGGCTCCGGGCCCAGCGGCTGCTCGAGCAACGACACCGACAGCACGCGGTCCTGGTCCGAGGTCAGCACCAGCTCATCCATCACCTGGCCACCGATCACCGGCCGGCGCATCAATACCTTCACGCCTTTGCCCGCCATCCAGTCGATCAAAGACACCAATGCCTTGAGCGGCTCGCGTTCTTCATCGCGGTAGACCGGGAACAGATGCGCCCGTGACAACACTGGCACGCTGGCCACATGGATCAGTTCATAGAAATGGCTGCCCGCGGTGGCCGGCGAGTACAGCGCCAGCGCCAGCAACGGACCGTCGGTCCGGCTGCCTCCCCAGTACTGGTGATTACCCTGGAAATCGAAGCCGTCCTCGCTGCGAGCCGTGACGACCTTGCGCCCCTTGATCTGCTCGACGCAGTCGAGCAGCAGGCCATGGCGGCGGTGGTTGCCGAACACCGTGGCTTCCCGCAGCTTGGCCTTGAGCATCATCATGTGCTTCATGTCCAGGCGGGTTTCCAGGTAGTTGCTGGCCGGCACCCGCTCCAGCAACGGATAGCGGCTGGCAACGCCGCGCAGTTCGGCGAACTGTGCGGTGAGGTCTTTCTTCAAATGGGTGGCGTAGACGTTAAGCCCGCTGGCCTCGATCCAGGTCAGCAGCAAGGACAACAAGCGCTGCTGCTCACGGCGCTCACCCGGTTCGCGAGGGGAAGCGGTCGTTTCGCTGTCATTGGCACGTCGGTAGTCGCCGAGCAGGCGCAGGGGGGTATCCGGTGCCAGCCAGGCGGCGGGCTGGGTGATTTCATCACTGTGCTCGCCGGCTTCCCGCGGATCCTTGGTGAACGGGCAGCCTGTGGCATGCTCCGGGGTGTCGGGGTTGTTGCGCAGGAACAGTGTGCCGGTGTTGCCGTTGAGGGTGACGTTGAGCACCGGCAGGGCATCCTTGCGGCAGTCGCAGGCCAGCCACTGGTTGGCGCCGCGCACCTTCATGAGCAGTTGATTGGCTTGCAGCAGGCGGGGGCCGGACAGGGTGCCGGCGGAAAAACCGGCCAACAGTTCCTCTTCGGCCAGGGTCAGGCTGCGCACCTGCGCGCCGGATTTTTCGATGATACGCATTGAGAAGCAGCTCCAAGCTACGAGCCCCAAGCTTCAAGCAAAGCGGCGATGCTTTCAACCGTGGCTTGAGGCTTGGGGCCTGGGGCTTACTGGCCGGCGAACATCTTCGCGGCGCGGGCACGGATCTCCTCGACGCTGAGGTCCTCCTTGTGCGTGGAGACGAACCACACGTTGCCGAACGGGTCCTTCAGGGCGCCGCTGCGGTCGCCGTAGAACTGGTCCTTCAGTTCAGTGACCTGCTTGGCGCCAGCGGCGATGGCCTGGGCGTAGGTCTTGTCGCAATCCTCGACATAGAGGTGCAGGCCGACGGCGGGGTCCTTGATACTCTGGGTGGCCTTGAGGCTGTCCGGCATGTCGCACGGGTCGGCGAGCATCAGCGAGGAGTCACCGATTTTCAGTTCCGCATGGCCGACCCGGCCATCCGGGCCTTCCAGGCGGAACATCTCGACGGCGTTGAAGGCCTTCTTATAGAACTCGATGGCCTTGGCGGCACCCTCGATACCGAGGTAGGGGGTGATGCTGTGCTGGCCTTCGGGGATAGGTTTGACTGCCATTTTCGTAAGCTCCTTTCACGTGGGTGGGTTGCAACACCTGGGTGATTTAGAGTCGTTCAAACGCGCAGGAAATCGACAGTCGCCTTAGATCGTTTGTCTATAAAAAGGGCGGTTCGCCGGCAAGCCGGCTCCTACAGGAGCGTGCGAAGCGGCTTGCTGGCGAACGGGTCGTCAGAAGATGTAGTCGGTGGTCAGGAAACTCGACTGCCGGTTGCGGATGATTTCGCTGATCAGTTGCTTGTTTGATTCCTGGAACTTGGTTGCCACCAAGGTGCGGATGGAAAACACCCGCAGTGCGTCGTGCACCGACAACGTGCCTTCGGCGCTGTTCTTGCGGCCGTTGAACGGGTAAGTGTCCGGGCCACGTTGGCACTGGGCATTGAGGTTGATGCGCCCCACTTGGTTGGCGAAGATGTCGACCAGTGCGCCGATGGTCTCGGGGTCGTTGCCGAACAGGCTCAATTGCTGGCCGTAGTCGGAGTCGAGCACATCGTCGATCACCGTCTGCAGGTCACGGTAGGGCACGACTGGCACCAGCGGGCCGAACTGTTCCTCGTGGTATACCCGCATGTCACGGCTGACCGGGTAGAGCAGGGCGGGGTAGAAGAACGAACCACGGCTCTGGCCGCCCCCTTCGTTGAGTACCCTGGCGCCTTTGGCGGTGGCGTCGGCCACCAGGCCATCGAGGTAGTCGACCTTGCCAGGCTCCGGCAGCGGCGTCAGGGCCACCCCCGGTTCCCAGGGCATGCCGGGCTTGAGCGCGGCCAGCTTGCGCTGGAACTTGTCGAGGAACGGCTCGACCACATCCTCGTGCACGAAGAGGATCTTCAAGGCGGTGCAGCGCTGGCCGTTGAACGACAGCGCGCCGGTGACGGCCTCTTCCACGGCGTTGTCCAGGTCGACCTGCGGCAGGACGATGCCGGGGTTCTTGGCGTCAAGGCCGAGGGCTGCGCGCAGGCGGTGCGGGCGCGGGTGCAGTTTCTTCAGGTCGCTGGCGGCCTTATGAGTGCCGATGAAGGCGAACACGTCGACCTTGCCGCTCGCCATCAGGGCGCTGACCGTCTCGCGGCCACGACCGTAGATGACGTTGATCACCCCGGCCGGGAAACTGTCGCGGAACGCCTCGAGCAGCGGGCGGATCAGCAGCACGCCGAACTTGGCCGGCTTGAACACCACGGTGTTGCCCATGATCAGCGCCGGGATCAGCGTGGTAAAGGTTTCGTTAAGCGGGTAGTTGTAGGGGCCCATGCACAGCGCCACGCCCAGCGGTGCCCGGCGGATCTGGCCAAGGGTGCCTTGCTCCAGTTCGAAGCGGCTGGAGCGGCGGTCGAGGTCCTTGAGTGCATTGATGGTGTCGACGATGTAGTCGCAGGTGCGGTCGAATTCTTTTTCCGAATCCTTGAGGTTCTTGCCGATCTCCCACATCAGCAGCTTGACCACGGCCGTGCGCTGCTCACGCATACGTGCCAGGAATGACTCGACATGTTGGATGCGTTCGGCCACGCGCATGTTCGGCCAGGCACCACGGCCTTTGTCATAGGCGGCGACGGCGGCGTCCAGGGCGGTGAGCGCGGTGTCGGCATCGAGCAGCGGGGCGCTGCCGAGGATCACCTGGCGCTCACCGTCGCCGTCTTTCAGCCAGACCGGGCTGCGTACCGTGGCCAGCGGGCCGTCCCAGCGCCTGAGTTCACCGGCGACGAGGTAATCACGTTGTTCCAGAGGTTCGCCCAGGCGCCAGGCTTCGGGAACATCTTCAGGGGCGGGAAACAACGAATCGAGCAGACGGTCCATGGGCACTGCACCTCTCTAATCCAGATGATGAAACGCTTCAGCCAGTGAGCATGCGCTCACCGGCTTAAAAACACCAGTCTGGCTCATGAAGCGGCGGGTAGCACCGGCCTTGGGGTCACTCCTCGAAGGGCGGAGGGAACACCTCGTCCTCCAGCAGTCTCATTGCGCCGATCGACAAGGCATAGTCTCTTACCCGAGGATCGGTAAAGGTGCGCAGCCGTTCCCACAATTGTGGCTGGCTGTAGTCGGGCAATTGCTGCAGGCCTCGGAGCTCACGGCGATAGGGCAGTGGCAAATCGTTCCAGATGCCCCAGTCGGCGACGTCGGTGTCTTCGAGTATTTCCTCATAGTCGACGTCGGCAACCAGCAGGTCGATGCCGTGCAGGTCGTAGTAGGCCTGGATCTGCTGGCTGACCTGTTCGCTCAGCTCGTCGCTCTCCAACCACAGGTTCTGGGCGGCAACGCGAGACAGTTGCAAGTCTTGTGGCAGGCTCGCGAAGCGGTTGTCGCGCAGGTCGAACACCGTGGGTTGCCAGCCGTCGTCACTGCGCATGCCCGCAGGCCATTGCACCAGCTCACTGTGGTTTAGGTTGAGCATGTCGAGGTTGTTCAACTGGCTGAGGTCGGGGCTTCGGACCAGAGGGTTGTGCGACAGGTCCAGCAGCTGCAGGCCGCTCAGGCGATCGAGTGCCGCTTGGTTGGAATCGCTCCAGGCGATCCGGTTGCCCTGCATGTCGAGCCACTGCAGCGACTCCGGCACAGCGATGTTGGGGATCTGTGTCAGCCCGCAGTCCATCAGGTGCAGGCGCTCCAGCCGGGTAAATCGTTCGAGGAACTCAGCAGGCAGCTCGGTCAAGTCGCGGTTGCCGGAGAGGTCCACGCGCCGGATATGCTCGAAACGGTCCGGCAACGCCAGCGCGGCCAGGTCGTCATCGGTCAACGCCAGGTCGGACAGGCTGAGCAAGTGTACGGCGTACCCTTCCTCCTCGGTGAACTCCGCAACACGCTGCCAGTTGCTCACCAGTCTGCGGACGGCGGCATGACGCAACGGACTATCGCCTGCCCAGGCGCGCAGTGCTGCGCGAAAGTCCATGAGCTGGCGCTCCAGGTCGGCCATCTGTTGCATAGGGTCCAGGCCAGCCTCCACCCATTGCGTCAGTTGTTCGTTGATCTGGAAGTCAGCGGCCTCGGGATAGAGCTGCCGGTAGCGTCGGAACGCCGCACCGATGTCGATGCGCGGGGCCGCCTCTTCCATTCCGCCCGACAGCCCGCCGCGCGGTGCCCAGCCCACCGCAGAGGGTTCGAGCAGGCGCATCGCACGCGTATTATCAGACGCCACCAGGCGATGGATCGCCCCACGCAGGCTATCGATATCATCGTGCGCCAGCCCCATAGCCTGACGGTCGCTGCGGGACAGTGCATGGAGGGCAACCCTGGCAAGGTCATGGTCCCGAGGCTGCGGCGCCGGTCGCTCCTCGAGGTAGGCCTCGTAACCTTCTGCGGACTTGATCACCACGCAGGCACGGCTGCCCGGCTCGGCGCCCGAGGCCATCAGCACCGTACCTCGGGGCGAGGCGGCACGCAGCTCGAGGCGCAGTTGCGCAGGCCAGCCGGGGAGCTGGGGCAGGGCATTGATGATCAGGCGCTCGCTGTCGGCGCTGGCCTGTTCGGGCAGGTAAAGGCCTTCCAGCGCGCTGTTCAGGAACTGGCGGGTCGAGTCGGCCTGCACCGATGAAGTGGCTTTCGACGGCAGTTGCCCTTCGGTCTGCAGGCGCCTGGCCATGGGTGTTTGCAGTCGCGGGTAGTCCTGAAGAAGACGCCCTGGCAGCGGTCGCCACAGGCGCTGGCTGCCGTCGTCGAGGGTGACCGGAGCGAGGCTTTCCATCAATGCGCTCGAACCAAGTTTGTTCACGGCTTTACCCGCGAGGTGCAGGCCGCCGATCATCGCCAGGTTGAGCGCGACCGACTCGAGGTGGCCGAGGGCCTCGTGGCGGTCACCGACCTGCCAGGCTTCGTAGCCTTCATAGGCCTCATCCAGCAATTGGTAGGCAATCACCGCGGTCATGAGCGTGCCCAAGGCCGGTACGAACATGCCTGCGATCATCAGTGCATCGAGACCCACACGGTTCCACAGGGCCTTGCGCGCCTTGTAGGCCAGCTCGTCGGCATCGGCCGTGGGTACGGCCACCTGCCTGGCCTCGCGCTTGAGGCGCGCCAGGTGGTCATCGTGCAGGAAATCGTACAGGTCACCCGTGATGGGTGAGGTCTCCAGGTGCAAGTCGGCACCGTTGCGCAACAGCCAGGCTTGATCATCGGGTGTGTCACCGCTTGCATCGAGGTTCTGCCGAAGCCGGCTGGAAAACTGGACGCGTTGCGCGCTCGGCACGAAATCCATGAAGCGTCGACGGAACGTGGCATCCAACAGGTCCGAGCGCAATTGCCCATGCAGCGCATCAAGGTTGGCGAAGGCGCGCAGCGTTTGCTGTTGCCCGGGCAAAAGGAGCAGCAGGCCAGGCGCGACGGTTTCGATGATGACGGCTTCGTGCAAGGTCACGCCGAACAGGCTCAGCTGCCTGCAGGGGGACGCGCTACCGTCGCTCAGCAGTGATCGCACGGCATCCAATGCCGAACCATCGAGTTGACGGCGTATGCTCGCAAGATCAGCCGCCAGGCGCAGACTGTCACGGTAGACGCTGACCGCCGCCTGGCGAACGGCCGAGGGCGCGAACAGGGTATCGAGATGGTCCTGGTAACGTTGGCCAATATCAAGCTCGCGACAGGTCCTGGCGAACGCGGTGGGCGAGAGCGCCAGCGGCTTGATGGTCACCTGCTCCGAAGGCAGGGCGATGTCCACCTCGGTTTCGCTGTCCCCCAGCGTCGTCTTGCCCATCACGGTGGTCTTGAGCGCTGTCCAGTCAGTGTCCAGGGCAAGGGCACTGTCCCAACTGAACGTGACCTGGTCGCTGAAGTTCTGCAGGGCCGCTTCAAGCAGGTTACGGTGCTCATGATGGGTGACATACACCTGGAAGGTGTAGAAGTGCTTCAGCCATACCAGGCCGGCCTTGCGCAGTGGGGCGCTGAAACCGTGGGTATTGCGCAAGCGTTCGGCGAGCAGGGGCTCGGCGAACGCGTTGATGCTCATAAGGCCGCGTAGTTGTCTGGCCAGCAAGCGCTGCGAGCCCATCAGGCGTGCTTGGCTGGCCTCCACGGCTTCGCGCAGATGGGGCGCTGCACCGGCGAACCAGTCGGCTTCGGCGCCGGGCAGGCCTTGTGCCGGCGTGATAGCGTCACCTAGCCGCTGCCAGTGTTCGGCAGTCGCGTCCTGTGTCCAGGTGGGTAGTTGGCGTTCGAGGAGAGCCTGGTGTGGGGTGAGCGTGTTCGCGTCCATGTGCGGTTCCTTGCAAAAGGCCCATCAGACCCGCCGTGGCGGCGCCGCAGGTCGTACATAGGTCTGGCGCCGGCCGAGTGGCAAAAGAAACCTCAATTTCGTTCGCGCCGCGCCGATAACCGCTCAATAGCCTTTCGTCGCCTGACTATGACCCTTTCCCAACTCTCCCATGAAGCGCCGCCGCCCACCCCGGGTGCGCTGCGCCAAACGCTTAACCGCCTGCTGCCGGTCGGCTTCGCCCTGATCGGCATCGGCCTGTCGGTTGCCCTCGGCTACCTCGATGCGCAGCGCGAACGCAACGAACAACTGGGCAACCTTGCCGCGCGCCTGGCCGGGATGCGCGGGGCGCTGGAGGCTCAGCTGGGCGCCGCGTTCGGTGAAGCCGAAGGCATTGCCCAGTTGATCGCCGCCGATGGCGGCATCAGCCCGGCGCATTTCCATGGCATGGCCCGCGATGCCTTGCAGTCGGTGCCCTACATGCGTCATATCGCGCTGGCGCCGGGGGATGTGATCTTCGATGTCTACCCGATGCAGGGCAATGAGCGCTTGATCGGGCTGGACTATCGCCAGTTGCCGGATCAATTCCCGCTCCTGCAATCGGCGCGCAACCAGGCACGGCCCGTATTGGCTGGCCCCCTGCAGCTGTACCAGGGCGGCAGGGCGCTGATCTACCGACGCCCGGTGTTCATCACGGGCAAGCGTGGCGTGCAGTTCTACTGGGGCAATGTGTCGATCGTGGCCGATATCGACCGGCTGCTGCTGACCGCCGGGTTGCGCCCGGACACCGAGTTTGAACTGGCCGTGCGCGGTGTCGACGGCAAGGGTGCCGATGGCGCGCTGATCTGGGGCGACCCCCGGTTGTTCGAAGCGTCCCAGGTGAAGATGACCGTCGATGTGCCCGGCGGTGTCTGGCAGTTGGTGGCCGCGCCTCGGGCGAGCGCGGCGGGGCTGGACCTGTTCGCCTCGCCGCTGTTTCTGTTCGCCTTGAGCTGCACCGGGTTGTTCAGCCTGTTCGTCGCCCAGCTCAACCGCAAGCAGCGTTTGCTTGAACTGCGTAACCGCGAGTTGCGCCAGTATCAGGCGCAACTGGAACGTCTGGCCCATTACGACACCATCACCGGGTTGCCCAACCGTGTGCTGTTCCAGCAACAGTTGACCGAGGCCATCCTGCGGGACCATGGCCTGGCGGTACTGATGCTCGATATCGACGGCTTCAAGCAAGTCAACGACAGCCTCGGCCATCCCATGGGCGACCTGTTGCTGCAGCAGGCCACCGCGCGCTTCCTGCAGGAACTGCATAGCCAGGATCGGGTATGCCGCTTGGGGGGCGACGAGTTCGTGTTCATGCTGCAGGGTGCCCAGGGGCAGGTGCAGCACCAGATCCGCGCCTTGCTGCGTTGCCTGCAGCGGCCGTTCGACCTCAACGGCAATGCCACCCTGGTCACCGGTAGCATCGGCCTGGCCTGGAGCCCCCAGCACGGTGAAGACGCCGACAGCCTGCTGCGCCACGCCGACACCGCCATGTACGCGGCCAAGGAGAGCGGGCGCAACGCCTGGCGCCCGTACCACCCGGACATGACCGAGCGCCTGCAGCAACGTCTCGAGCTGGAACGCAACCTGCGCAGGGCGCTGGAGCACAACGAGTTCGAGCTGTGGTACCAGCCCAAGGTCGACCTGTTCAGTGGGCAACTGGAAGGTGTCGAGGCACTGCTGCGCTGGCGTGATCCGCACCATGGCCTGGTGTCTCCGGCCGAATTCATTCCGTTGGCCGAGCGCACCGGCCTGATCATTCCGCTGGGCGAGCGGGTGCTGGAGCTGGCCTGTGCCCAACTGGCCGCCTGGCGTGCCGGCGATGGCTTGCCCGGGCCGCTGGCGATCAATGTGGCGGCCTTGCAGATCGAGCGCAGCGACTATGTCACCAGCCTGGCGTCGGCGCTGGAGCGCCACGGCCTGCCGGCCAACCTGCTGGAAGTGGAAATCACCGAAAGCCTGTTGATGGAGAGCCAGCAGCAAGCCTGTGCGGTGCTCGCCCAGTTGCAGGCCATGGGCGTGGCCACCGCAGTGGACGACTTTGGCACCGGCTACTCGTCGCTCGCCTACCTGCGAGCCCTGCCGATCGACCACCTGAAGATCGATCGGGCCTTCATCAAGGACTTGCCCGAGGACGACGACGCCGTGGCCGTGGCCAGGGCAATCATCGACCTGGGGCATGCCCTGGGTTTCAGGATCACCGCCGAGGGTATCGAAACCCAGGCCCAGTTTGACTTCCTGCGCAATGCCGGGTGCGATCAGGGCCAGGGCTTCCTGTTCGGGCGTCCGATGCCCGCCGCCGACCTGGCGCGTTGGCTGGCGGCCAATGAAAGCCGCCGCCGTGGTGCATGACGGTCAGAGGTCGAGCAGCTCGGCCGCTGGCCGGTCAAGGGCGTATTGCAGGAAAGCCGGGTCGTTGTCCATGCGGATTATCCGCTGCCAGAGCGCCTCGCGGGTCGCGGCCGGATCGCGATCGAACGGCGTGGAGTCCAGGATGGCGCGCAAGTCCCGGCGATAGTGCAAAGGCAGCTTTTGCCATAAGCCCAGGCGGGCAGGGCTGGCGTCGTGCAACAGTTCCTGGTAGTCGAAGTCACTGACCAGCAGGTCGATACCGTGTTGTTGGTAATAGTTCTCGATCTGCTCGCGTATCACCGGGTTCAGCCAGTCACTTTCCAACGCCAGGGGATTGCCGACGTCGGGAGGGACCTCGAAGCCTGTCGGCAGGCGCTCGAACGTATTGCTCGAAAGGTCCAGCAACAGGGCCTGGCGCAATTGCCCGAGGCCGCTGGGCAGTTCACTCAAGTGCGCGTTATTGAGCATCAACGATCGCAAGCCTGGCAGACGGTCGAGTGCGGGTGCGCGCAACAACGGATTACCGCTCAGGTCCAGCAGTGCCAGGTTGGGTAGGCGGTCGAGCGCGGCCTGGGCGCGATCATCCCAGGTCACGCGATTGGACTCCATGTCCAGCCAGGTCAATTGCGAAGGTTCAGCGACATGCGGAGGGTGGGTGAACCGGCAATTGCCAAGGCTCAAGCGTGTGAGGCGCGGGAAGGCGCTGAGCAGTGGCTCGGGCAGATGGCTGAGTGCCGCATTGTCACTCAGGTTCAGGTCCTCGATATGGGTGAAGCCCTCGGAAAGCATGAGGTCGGCGATGTCACGGTTTTCAAGCGCCAGCCCGGACAGGTCGAGGCTATGCAGCGCCCGTCCGTCGATCAACCAGGCAAAGGTATTGCGCCGCCAGGCGTTGAGGATGGCACGTGCCGCGCGGCGGCGGCGCGGTATCTCGCCTGCCCAGGCGCCCAATCGCTCACGCAAGTCGCGCAGTGAGCGTTCACGGACAAGCAGTTCGGCTTGCGGCGCGATCAGCCGCTGTCGCCAGTTGGCAAACACCTGGCTGATCTGCCGGTCGCTGACCCTGGGGTAAAGACGGCGGTAACGGGCGAACAATGCATTGCGTGGAGATTGCAGCACCGGTTGAGCCGTCAGCGGTTTTCCGCCGCGCAGGCCAGGGCGCGGCGATGGACGTTTCAGCCCCCAGAGACGGTGTGGCCAGTCACCGCGCGCTTGCACGGCCTGCTGCCTGAGCAGCCCGCCCAGGACCTCGGAACTGTCCGCTTGCAATGACTCGCGCTTGGCCTCGGGAAGGGTTTCATGCAACGCATCGAGCAGCGAACGGTGTGGGCGGCCGGCGACAGGCCGATCGCCTGTGTAGACTTCGAAGCCGTCGGCGGACTTGATCAGTACGCGCCGCCAGCGCGCCTGCTCAGGCCCGGTGCTGGCGAGCAGGTTCCCGTCCGGTCGGGATTGGCGCAGTTCAATGCGCAGTTCGCCAGCGTTGCCAGGCAATCGTTCCAGGCAATCCAGCATGAGGCGCTCGCTGTCGGGGCTGGTCAGGGCCGGGTAGTAAAGGCCTTCCATCGCGCGGACGATCGGTAGCTGTCCTTGCGTCTCGGCTGCCTGGGTGAGTAACCATGGGGGCAGTTGATCCCCCGTGACCCAGGCACTGCGTTCCTGCGCCGACAGGCGTGCCACCAATCTTCGAGCCAATGGGGTGGTCAGGCGCGGACAAGCCTGCATCAGTTGCTGTTCCATTGTGCTTGCAGCCTGGCTTGCATACAGGCTTTCAAGGGCTTCGGATCCCAGCTCGGGCAAGCCTCTGGCCATTTCCATTCGCACCAGGGTGTCAGCCAGCAGAGCGGGTGTCGGCTGGTTCGCCAAGTAAACTTCCTGAAGTCGAGCGCGGTCGACGCCACTGATGTCCAGGGCCGCCAGCAGTTCGGCGTCGTCGAATGCCTCCAGGCCAAGTCCGGGCCCCAGGCGGCGGAGTAACTGGATATCACTCCAGCGCTGAGGTTCCTCCTGATCGACGTGCCAGGCACCTTCATCGTTGTGTTCGAGCCAGGGGCGGTAGGCGTCGTCCTGTTGCGGATGGACGATTCGCCAGCGTCCCGTAGTGCTGTCCAGCGCCTGGCGATAGGTGCTTCCTTCGATACGAATGAAATGCTGGCCTTGGTGCAGGTACTGCCCCTTGGCGTTGGGCCGCACCGTGTCAGGGAGCTCGACCGGGCTTTGATAGGCGACCAGATCGGGTTTGCGCAGCCGCTGACTGCCGTCATCCAGGGTTATCGGGTCCAGGCCTTCGAGCAACGGGCTGTTGAAAAGCCTGGGCAAGACCTTGCCGGCCACATGCAGCCCGGCCATCAGGCCGAGGTTCAGGCCCACCGCTTCAAGATGGCGCAAGGCCAGATGGCGGTCGCCTGCGTGCCAGGCTTCGTAGCCTTCGTAGGCTTCATCAAGCAGTTGGAAGGCGGTGACCGCCAGCATGAACGTACCCACGGCGGGAACGAAGAAGCCGGCAATCATCAGCGCATCCAGGCCCGCGCTTTCCCACAACGCCAGGCGCCGCTTGCGTTCCCGCTCATCCGCGTCTGCGGTGGGTACGGCAAACAGCCGGGCCTCGGCCTGAAGACGGGCTACATGGTCATTGTGCAGAAAATCGAAAATCTCCCCTGTTACCGGTAGCTGCGCCATATGCAGGTCTGCCTGGGCGCGACGTGGCCAATGCTGGTCGGTTGGCGATTTGCCGTTGGCATCGAGGTTCTGCCGCAGGCGGTCGAGAAACGTGGCCTGCTGCAGGCGGGGCACGTAGTCCAGGAACCGTTGGCGGAACGCCGCATCGAGCAGGTCATTGCACAGTTGCTCGTGTACGCTGTCCATGCCGGTGAACTGGCGAAGCGCCTGGTCCTGTCCGGGGAGGCTGACCAGCAGGCCGGATTCGCCGGCATCCATGATCAGGACTTCATGCAGGGGGATGTCGAACAGGCTCAGCCGGGTACAAGGCAGGGAGGTGCCGCTGTCGAGCAGCGTCTTGAGCGTGTCCAGCGCGGCCCCTGTCAGGCGATGGCGCAGGAAGCCGATGTCCGCTGCAAGGCGCAGTTGGTCCCTGTAGACCTGCTTAGAGAGCTTGGCAACCTTGGATGGCGCGAACACAGACGCCAGGTGATCCTGGTAGCGTTGACCCAGGTCCAGCTCGCGGCACGTCCGGGCGAAGTCCTCCGGTGACAGCCCCAGGGCGGCAATCGTGTAGGTTTCCGACGCCATGGCGACGTCCACCCAGGTTTCGCTGTCACCGAGCGTGGTCTGGCCGGTCACGGTGGTCTTGTGCACCTGGATGCCTTCGCTGGGTGCCAGTGCGCTGTCACGGCTGAAGGTGAGGTTGTCGGCAAAGTTGTGCAGGGCGGCTTCGAGCAGCGTGCTGCGCTCGTGGTGAGCGACATCCACCTGGTGGGTCCAGCGGTGATGGATGCGGATCAGCTCGGTATTGCGCAGTGGGTGGTCGAAACCGTGCTCCGTGTGCAAGCGGTCTGCAAGCAGCGGCTCGGCGAACTCGCTGATCTGACGCAGAGGTTTGATCGCCCGTGCCAGGGCTTGCTGGGATCGGACGAGACGGGATTGGCTGGCCTGTAACTGCTCGCGCAGGTCCGGGGCCGCGTTGGCGAACCAGCCTGGGGGTTGTTCGGTGGTGCCCTGCACGGGTGCCAGGGCATTCGTGAGGAGCCGCCACTGCTTGGCGGTGGCCTGGTGTGCCCAGGTGGGCAAACGTTGCTGCAACAGCAACTGATGGGGGATGTCGTTCGGCATTGTGCTGCTCCTGTAAAAGGAAGCGGCAAGCAGACACCATCCGCCTCGTGTACCCGCAGCACATAACGCTGGGTGTTTTCAGTCTTGGACGTGATAAGGGAAACGTTACCTCTACCGAAGCAGTAGTTATAAGCGGTGGTTTTACAATCACGAGCGCTCTGATAAAAAAATTGACGTCATTAAAAAACCAGCATTGATGTCAATTGGCCGCTTGCCAAGGTCGAGTCGCGCATCTTTACTTGTTACTGGATGTGAGCAGCTTGCTAAGTGTTTGTCATGTTTATCAAAGAATTACGTGCGATATCCAAGGGTAAGCCACTTTTTCTGATCTGCCCCACCGGCAGCATGCATGGACATCGGAGAAGACATGAAAGCGCACTTGGCGGCCATTGCCCGGACACTTCTATCACCTTCCCTGCGCTACGAAATAAGAAATGCTTCTAACAAACTGCGGGATCTGCTCAGTCGCGCCTGCTTCTGGCGTTGGGAAGTCGCCAGGTTCAAGTTGCAGCAGGAAAGCCCCTACGAGATTCTCTACATCGGTAGAAAACAACAACGGGCCATGGCCAAGTTGCTGATTGGCGGCAAATCCCATGGGGATGTGCCGGTCGCGGAAGGCGAAAGTCGCTCGACTGCATCCGGTCATGTGGTCGTGGTCAGTGAAATGCCCACGTCAGGGGCGTTGAACGTGCCTCATTACCTGAGTGCCGTGGTGCCCCTGGGGCGTTCCCTCGACGAGATAACCGCCCGTTACGACAGCGAACTGCGTCGCAGCATTCGCAAGCACCGGCCGCTGTACCAGATGCGCCAGACCCTTGACGATGAAGAGATCGCCATGGCCGACAGGGAACTGCTGCGGCCTTATGCCACGGCACGCCAGGGTATCCATGCGGCGCAGTTTCCCACCGACGACGTATTTCGCCTGGCCAAGGGGGTAGGGCGGTTGGACCTGATCACCTTCGAGGGGGCGGTGGTGGCCTGCCACCTGGGGTGCGAGATCACCCGGGGCGGCAAACGGTACTGGAGCACCTTACGCTTCGGCTATTGCGAGGCGGTGTTTTCGGATGCCAAGCGCTTGCGCGAGGTCAACTCCATCACCACCTTCATGGCGCTGGAGTGGGCTTTGGAGCACGGTTTCGACTACTACGACATTGGCCTATGCCTGGCCCGGCCGGATGATGGCTTGTTGAAGTGGAAGAGAAGGCGTGGTGGCGACATCGACTCACTGGGCAATCACGCCTACATGTTCGTGCGCCTGCCCAAGACCGGCGTGGCGCAGTTCCTCTGGGACACGCCGCTGTTCGCCGTGGAAGGCAGCAAGTTGACACTTCACCTGGGGTTGCCGGATGAAGCCAGTGACGAGGAAGTCGCCGACCGTTATCACGAAATGGTCTTTGGCGGCCTGCACAAGATCTACCTCTACGGCGCGGGTCGCGCTGGCGAGCAGTTCCTCGAGACCCTGCGCACGCGTTACGCCAATTTGCAGTCGCCCCCCTCGATGGAACGCATCTTTTCCAACTGAGCCCAGCGCCGGCACACCGACGCCATCCTCAAGGGAGGACGCCTCATGGAAAGCGATATCACGAAGCTCGGCGAAGTGCCCGTAGCCAGTCGGCAGGCCTGGACCCTCGCTGCCTACAGGTACATGGCGAGGAAGCGCCTCGCACGCAAGGCGGACCTGGACATCAAGCGCGTGGCGGCTAAAAGCTGGGACATTGCCCCGGGCGAAACCACGCTCTCGCCCCCGGCGTTCTACCTGCCCAACCAGATGGAGCGGGTGACCGGTTGGGAGGGCAAGCGCTTCTACCCCTATGTGCACCCCGGGCGCACCATGGAAGGGGGCATCACCACGGAGCAAGGCCCGACACGGGGCTACCTGATCAAGGATGTCTGGTTGGTCGACGGCGCCCTGTACAAGGGTGAAGCCAGCCACTGGCTGTCGCTGAAACCGAGCACGTTCCCGCGGATCATCGTCGAGCATGAGCTTGAACGGGCGGCGGCCTACTGCACGCAGAACGGCAATACCTGGTTCGGTACCTGGCTGATGGAAGACTGCCCGACCTACGCCCTTGCATGCGAGGAGGGTGTTCCGATCACTACCGCGCCATCCAAGCGATTTCCACTGTTCACCCAAGGGCCGGCCTACGAAGACTGGCTGGGGATGCAGCCACTGCGGCTGCGCAGCGCGTTCATCCGCGAACTGGTGTTGTTCGACGACCTGAGCAATAACTGCAGTCGACACCTGCGCTACCGGGCCATGGGCGACAAACTGCTGTCGCATGTGGCGCATGCGCCGCATCCCGGCGTATTCATCCTGCGCGGTAGTGACGGTGACCTGCGTTTGCTGCGCAACGAGCTGGAGATTGCCGAGCACCTGCGCAAACACCGGGGTTTTCGGGTCATCGATCCGATGAAGAACGATGTCCCGACCATCATCGCGGCCTGTGCGGGGGCGCGGGTGGTGATCGGCGTCGAAGGGAGCCAGCTGGTCCATGGCGTCAACGTCATGCAGGCAGGCTGCACCTTGCTGGCGTTGCAGCCCCCCAACCGTTTTGTCAGTTACTACAAGTACCTGACCGACCGGGACCATCAGCACTATGCCTTCGTGGTCGGCGTACCGGAAGGCGAAGGTTTCAGGATCGATATCGACGAGGTCGAACGCACATTGGACCTTTTGCCATCCTGAGACGCTTGTGTTGTTAGCGCCTGAAGCATGAACAGGCCGGATTCTTGCACGTGTTTCAATGGCGGCAGCAACGTGTCAAATAATGAGCGGAAAGCAAAATCATTCTCGCTGGATGCTCGCCGATGAAACACTGTGTTGTGTTCTGTACGGCGGCAAGCAAGGATCATAACGACATACCTTTGGCAGGATTGCTACGCAAAAGTGTTTGAATGCTTAATTGCTTTGGTATTCATCAAAAGACTCATGCGTTGAATGTGTGGAAAGACAGTTGCATTATTTGTTGGCGGGATTTTGACGAGCGCGATGATGTCCGATTGATTTTTATTATGGTGCCGGATCGTTGACGTAATGTCATTGTGCCCATAAGCTCAATTTACCAGCGATGGAAACTACCGCTCACTTACAACGGTTGTCCTCTTTCCAGGAGGGGAATATGCGCTCGACACTGTTCATCAAGTCGATTTTCCTGTTGGTGCTTATTAGTGGCGCAGCGCGAGCGGCCGATTCTTATATCAATCAGTCCAGTGTCATTCCTCTGGCGACGGCAGGTTGGCTGTTTGGCTTCGCCGTCATCGGTTTTGTCGCGGTAGCGAATAGAAAACGGATCTGACGGCCTGCCTGGAAGGCTTGAGCTTGACCCGATCCAAGCACCTTCCCAGGCTGGTGTCAGCAAATCGACGGTCAAGGCTGACCGACAGTACTGTCAAGCGCTTGAGAATTCCCGGGCGATTGCTATATTCCACTAGCCAGCATCAACAGCCATCACCATAACTTTCGGGTGGTGGCTGAACTGGCAAGCGGACCTCCAGGATGATCGGGGTCACCGCAGCGAGCCGTGTGGCTGCGAAGCGGAGCGAAGAGGTAGTGTGCTGTTCTCGTTCAGTGCTCTTTTGCATGGCCACCCGTTGGCCGGAGGGACCCCTCATGGTGCGTTTGCTGCTTACCCTGCTGGGCGTGCTGATGCTGTGGTCTGGTGCATCTGGCGCCAACGAACCGACAACCCCTTACCTGTTGAGCCCCGGTGATAAGGTGCTGATTTCCGTCTGGCAGGAGGATACCCTGCGGCGGGAAACCACCGTGCTTCCCGATGGCAGCATCACCTTCCCATTGGCTGGCCGAGTCGATGTAGCCGGGCTGGATGCTGCAACGGCCGCACAGAAGATCAGCGTCAAGCTTAAAACCTACCTTGCCGAGCCGAATGTCAGTGTCGACATCATCAACCCGGCCGGCAATGTCGTCTATGTCCAGGGCAAAGTCATCAAACCGGGCCCTGTACCGATGGCTGGGCCGACCGCCGTGCTCCAGGCGTTGAGCCTGTCGGGCGGACTGGACAAATTCGCGGACGTAAGCGACATCAAGGTTATCCGCATCCAGGGCAACGACCAAAAAGTGCTGCCGGTACGTTACAAGGACCTGGTTTCCGGCCGTGACCTTTCCACCAACTTTCAACTCCAGGCGGGCGACACCTTGGTCGTCCCATGAGCCTGCTCGACTTATTAAGACCGCATAGTGCCTATTATTCGAACAACAAGTGTTGCAACAGCGTTACTGATGTTGCCGTACACGGGCTTGGCCCAAGCGTCCATCTGGCAATCCTCGGTCGTGGTCCCCACGACCGTCGAGTACGACAGCAACCCATTGCTCCTGACCTCGGACGAGAAGGGTGTGATGCGAACGATCATCGAGCCACGTTATAGCCTGGTCGGCACCTTCGACCGCGATGAGTGGCGGTTGGGGCTGGGGGCGCACGTGCTGCATTCCTCCGACACCAGCGTGCTGGGCAATCGCGAGGACCCCGACCTCAGCCTGGGCTGGCGGCGGGAGACCGAGCGCGGGCATTTCGGCTTGAGTGGGCAGTACATCGAGAGCTCGACACTCTCCGGCACCGTGCTGGATACCGGCGTGGTCACCACCGATGGCACGCAGAAGCTGAGCACGCTAACTGCGGACTGGAGCTATGCGCTCAGCGAGCGGGGCACCCTGGACAACGAAACCACCTACAACCACGCACGCTATGACATCCCGTCACTGACCGGTTTCGACGAGTACGCGAACACGCTCAAGTACACCTATGCCTGGAGCGAACGCACCGACGTCTTCACCAGCATGCGGGTACGGCGCTATGAGCCGGAGCAGACCAGCGCGGGGGCTGTGGCCACCAACAGTTACACGCCGACCATCGGCATGAAGTATCAGTTCTCCGATCAACTGGAAACCGTCGTTCATCTTGGCGTCAGCCAGGTATCCGGCTCTGGCCAGCGCCGCGGAGAAGGTGGTGTGTTGCTCAATTACCGGGGCCTGCGCACCGATGCCAGCCTCAGTGCCGAGCGCAGCACCGTCGCCAGCGCCGAGGGCGGTTTCGCCGAACTGGACATGATCCGGGGCAGTTGGAGCTACGCGCTCAGCGAGCTCAACCGCGTGGGTGTCGACGCAGCCTGGCAGGACAGCAAGGGGCAGACGCCGAACACGCTGCAGACTTACAGCATCTGGGGTAGTCGACAATTCTCGCCTTTTTGGGATCTGCGCCTATCGTTGATGTACAAGGAGCGCCAACAAAATGGCTCGCCCGATGCCCAAGCTACGATCGCTGGACTGACGCTGACTTATAGATTTCCCGACCTCTGAATCCTCAGTTGGGTGGCCGCCATGAAATCTGAATACGAACTGTCCCTGAAAGACTACATCGCCATCATCAAGGACCGGGCCCTGCTACTGGGGGTAACGGCGGTGGTCATACTGGCGGCGACGGTGGGTGTGGCGGTCACCGTGCCGCCGGTCTATCAATCGACCGGCACCATCCTGGTCGAGTCGCAGCAGATCTCGCCGGAGCTGGTGTCGGCCAACAACAACAGCTTCGCCGATGAGCGCATCGAGGTCATTCGCCAACGGGTCATGACCCGCGAGAACCTGCTGCAGATCATCGACAAGTACAACCTGTTCGCTGACAAGGGCCGGCAATTCAGCGAAGCCGACAAGATCGACCAGATGCGCAACGCCATCGTCGTGACCACCCTCAGCACCTTCGTCAAGGGGCGGGGCGAGACCACCGTGGCGTTCAGCGTGTCGTTCGAGCACAAGCGTCCGGAAGTCGCCAAGGAAGTGGCCAACGAGCTGGTGACGCTGTTCCTCAACGAGAACATGAAGCAGCGTACCGAGCGCGCCAGTGAAACCACCGAATTCCTGACTCAGGAAGCCGACAAGCTGGGTAGCGAGTTGGCCACGCTGGAAAACCAGCTGGCGGACTTCAAACAGGCTCACGCCAATGCCTTGCCCGAGAATCAGTCACTGCGCATGAGCATGTTGTCACGCTCGGAGCTGGAGTTCCGGGAAGTGGATCGCGACTACAAGAATGCCCAGGAAGAGCTGCGCTACCTGGAACTCGAACTCTCGGCGGCGAACGCGGGTCTGGCCACTCGCCCCGACGGCACTCGCCCCTCGGCCGCCGAGCAGCCGCAGGATCTGGGCAGCCTCAAGGCCGAGTACACCCGGTTGCTGACCAAATACACCCCGGCACACCCAGACGTAGTCGCGATTCAGCGCAAGATCCAAGCGCTTGAGGGTGCCACCGACGGCAAGGGCCTGGCGGCGGCATCGGTCAGCCTCGACGTGGCCCGCGCCCGGGCCAAGATTGTCGCTGCGCAGGACACGATCGCTTCGTTGGCCCAGCAGAAGCGCGAGCTGACCAAGAAGATGGAGAGCTACGAGGCGCAGATCCTCGAAGCGCCACAGGTCGAACGTGGCCTGGTCACCTTGATGCGCGATCACGACAACGCACGCAAGAAGTACGAGGAGATCCGCGCCAAGGAAATGGGCGCCAAGATCACCGAGAGCCTGGAGCAGGAAAACAAGGCTGAACGCTTCGTGCTGCTCGAACCCCCGCTGATGCCCGAGAAGCCGGTCAAGCCCAATCGCAAGAAAATCGTCGCCCTTGGCCTGGTGCTGGCACCGGCTGGTGGTGGTGCATTGGTCATGCTGCTGGAGTTGCTGAACCAGCGCATACGCGGTGTGGGGGCCTTGGAGAGCGTCCTGGGTAAACGTGTGCTGGTTGCTGTTCCCTACATCTCCACTCAGGCGGATCTGGCTCGGCGCAGGAAATGGCGGGTGATGCTGGTCAGCGTGGGTATCCTGCTGGTGGCTATCCTGCTGGTGGTCGTCCACCTGTTCTATATGCCGCTGGATGTTCTGCTGTTCAAAGCCATGGCTCGGTTTGCATAGGGAAGGTCACGATGGACAGGATTACGCCAGTTGTTGGAAAGAACCTCCATCAGGTTTCACCGGGTGCCTCGGAGACGCCGCAGCCCGTGCCACTGGTGGAGCAGCATGAACTGCTGGGTCCCTTCGATTATGTGCAGACCAAGGTCGTGCCTCTGCGCGCCGAGCATCTGGAGCGCAATCGAATCGTGGCTTACAACAAGAACTCGAACATGAGCTGGGCGTTCGACCTGCTGCGCACGCAGATCCTGCAGACCATGGAAGAGAAGGGGTGGCGTACCCTGGCGATTACATCGCCGACGCCCGAGGCCGGCAAGACGGTGCTGTCGATCAACCTGGCCATGAGCATCGCTCACCACACGACCAAGACGGCGCTGCTGGTGGATTTCGACTTGCGTCGCCCGAGAGTCGGTAGTGCCTTGGGGCTGCCGATGGACAAGGCACTCAATGAGCTGCTGGCCGGCAAGTCCGGGCTCGAAGAGGTCATGGTCAACCCGACCTTGCCGCGTTTCGTGGTACTGCCAACGCGTGAGCCGATCCCGTTGTCCACGGAGATGCTGTCTTCCCCGAAAGTGAGCAACCTGATCAGCGATCTGCGCGAACGTTACGAGTCGCGTATCTGCATTTTCGACTTGCCGCCGCTGCTCAGTTCCGACGATGCGATCACTGTGCTGCCCAAATTCGACTGCGTGTTGCTGGTGGTTGCCAACGGCGTTAACAGCAAGAAGGAGATCGAGGACTGCCTGTATCACCTGGCCACGGCCAACCTGATCGGCGCGGTGCTGAACAAGGCGGAGCCGCAGAAGCGTTCTTACTACTAGCGCCTGTGAGACCGAGCGCCGCGCGCGCGGCGCATCGCGGATGAATCCGCTCCTACAACGTGGCCATGCCTGACAGGACCGGTTTTCTCGACGCGACTTGCCGTCGCCTCGATCGCCTGTAGGAGCGGATTCATCCGCGATGCGGCGCGCAGCGGCGCCCGATCTCGAGAACGCCGCAAGGCAATCGCTGTCAGGTGGATTGGGCGATATGTCCGTCCACGCGCTCCTCCAGGGTTTCTTCTTCGCCTGGCAGTGCGGTAATCACGCTGAAATCACTCACCTCGACTTCACCACCACCATAGCCCAGCAGGTGGAAGGAGAACGCCTTGCGCTCGCTCGGGTTGTCGAAGTCGAACTCCATTTCCAGTGGCTGGTCGGCCGTTACCCGTACTTCTTCGGGCAGCCCCAGCGCGACATCCTGCTCACGCTCCTTGGCCTTCAACTGGATATAGGCTTCGTGTTTCGGGTCGAGCGCCCGGATCTTGACGCGTACCCGGGTACGCGAGCCCTCGGGCATTTCCAGGTATTGCGCACCAATCAGGTTGTCCGCCCAGTCGTCACGAATGCGGTCCTGCAGCGCGATGGGCGCAGGGCCGCCGAACTGGTAGCGCAGGTTGAGCGGGGTGTTCAGCAGCGACTGGTCGAGGGTGGCGGCCAGCAAGTTGATCTGCGGGCCGAGGGTGTGCTCGCCATGGCCCAGAAAGCGGGCCTGGCGAGTGATGAAACCTTCGCTGGCGTAGCGCCGGCAGCGTTGCTGGAAATCACATTCGCTGAACGTGCCTTGGCCGTCGTGGTAGCGCAGCACACCGTTGGTGTAGGCGATCATTTCGCGGCCGGTAGCGTAATCACGGTACAACGAACGCCCCGCCAGCGCCGCCGGGATCGGCAGGGTGAAGTAGTCGAGCAGCGAGGCAGTCAGGTCTACATGGCCGTAGGTGCCTCTGTTGAGTCTGGGCAGCTGTGCTTGCTCAGGCGCCAGGGTAAGGTTGAAGCCCCACGATGAGGCCAGTCGCACGCCATCGATGCCGTGGGACTCGTCCGAGGTGACGACCACCAGGGTGTCTTTCAGCACCCCTTCGCGTTCCAGTGCGTCGAGAAAACTGCCCAGGGCGTCGTCGAGATAGGCGACGGCGGCCTGTTTGGCGGTGGCATGGCGCTGTAGGTAGTCGTCAGGTGCGGAGTAGGGCTGGTGGGTGCCCACGGTCAGCAAGGTGAGCATCCAGGGTTGTGGCTGCCTGCGCAGCTGGCCCACGTAATCCAGGGCGCCTTCGAAGAACGCACGATCGTCCTTGCCCCAAGGGAACTCCAGGTAGTTCGCGTTGCTGAACCACTCGAGGCCGTGCACCTGGTCGAAACCGATGTGCGGCATGATCCGGTCCTTGGCCATGAAGCGAAGCCCGGCCCCTTGCAGGTAGTGGGTGCTGAAACCGGCCTGGCGCAATTGCGCGGGCAGGCAGGCTTGATTGCGAACGTTCTGGGTCAGCAGTTCGACACCTTTTGGGGTGCCGTTGGCCAGCTTGTCGTAGTCACCACAGAGCATGGCGTACAGGCCGCGAATGGTCTGGTGGGTGTGCAACACGTAGTCGGGCGTGTTCATGCCGCGTTCGGCCCAGCGGCTGAGGTTGGGCATGAGCTCTTCATCGAACGGGCCACCCACGGCCTGACGGTTCGCTCGAATATAGGTGCCCGGGATGCCTTCGACGGTGATGATCAGCAGGTTGCGCGCCGCGCCCGGGCCGTCGAACAACCGCTGGCCGTGCAGGTCGGCCTGGGTGAGGCCGGCAATGGGCAGCGGTGTGACGGGTGTTTCCCCCACGACCAGCACCTGGGCCCGCTGCTGCAACTGGCCCGCTGCCGCCGACAGCAGTTGGTGTGGCAGGTTGTATTGGCGCCATTGATCGGCCTCCGACGGCGCGAGCTGTTGGCTGCCCCAATGCATCGCCAGCAAGACCGCCGGCACGGCCCATGCCTTGCGCGGCAGGGCTGCGCCTTGACGCTTCCCGAAGCAGGCTGTCGCCAGCCAGGCGAGCAGGGCGCCTACCAGCAGCCACGGCAACCAAGGCCTGGCCAGGGTGCCACCGGTGGAATTCTCCATGAACTGCGGATCGAACAGGTAGGTGAGGTCCGTCTGGTTGGGCAGGCGCCCGACCGCGCTGACCAGCTCCGCCGAAGCCACCAGCAGGCCGGCCCAGGCCAGCACCACGGGCAGCGCCAGCCACAGTGGCGCACGCTGCAACAGCAACACCAGCAGGCTGCCGATTGCCAGGTCGGACAGGTACCCCAGCGGGTCGGACCAGCCCAGCAGGGCGCGTGCTGCCAGGGGAATGGCCAGCACCAGCGTGGCCAGGGCGAGCAACCGGGCGCGGGGGTGGCCAAGCATGTTTCTCACGTAAGCGTTCCTTCTTGCCATCAAATCGTCACATAAATGTGCCGAATGATATCAGGCCACGCATACGCAGCGTCTGTAGGACAAGGCTGGTTACCAAATGATGGGCCCGCACGGCGGGCCCATTCAACTGGCAAGGTCAGAAGTAGTAGGGGAATTTCAGGCTGAAGGCGAAGTCCGGCGCGTCCTCGGTGAGGCCGATGGACAGGTTGGGCACGATGGTCAGGTTGTTCGAGGCGGCGAAGGTCAGGCCGACGTTGAAGTTCGCGGCGTTGTAGTCGCTGTTGGTGATCGACTGCCAGTCACCGCCGTCCTGCTTGATCTTGCTCTTGCGGGCGAACTGGTCGGTGACCGAGAACGACATGCTCATTTTCTCGTTCAGGGCGAATGCGATACCGCCGCCGATCTGCCAGGAATCACCCAGTTTCACATCACCCCCCACCTTGGTGTTGACCGTGGGGCTTATGTCGCTGAACGAGTCCTGCATGTTGTAGGTGTAGGACAGGCTGCCGAACAGCACGGCCGGGTCGAAGGTCTTGACCAGCGAGATGCCTGGCGTGATCGCCCAGACACCATTGCCGGTGGGCAGGCTTTCGGGCACGAACAGGTTGTCGTTGGAAGGGTCGGCCTGGACCAGCTTGATACCGTAGGGGTCCTTGCCGGTCGGGGCTTTCACCCGTAGCGTCGCGACGGCGTCGGGCCAGTTTTCCGATTCATCGATGAACTTGTAGGCCACGCCGAAGTTGACATCGCCGATCTCAGGGTCGCGGGTAACGCTCGCGTCGGAGGCATTCTTGCCGGAGCCCTGAACGCCGCCGGAGGAGTAAGTGGACTCGCGATAGACGATCGGAACGTTGACGTCGAATTGCCAGCGCTGGTCGACGTTGTAGCGTGCGGTCAGGTCCAGTGTCCAGACATCCGCCTTGATGCGGTCGATGTTGATGTTGCCGAGGAAGATCGAGTCCAGCGCCAGGAAACCGTTGAGCACCAGTGCCTGGGTGTCGTAGCGCGAGTAGGTCAGGCCGGTTTCGACGCTGAACTTGCCGCCACCGAAGAAACCGCTGGCCTCGTCATACAGGTTGGACACGCTCTGCGCGGGTTCAGAGTCGTCCTTGAGCGACTGGCCATACGAGCTGCCAGAGGCGCCCGGCGCCCCTGAAGCCACGGTCTGCGCGCCCTTGACCTTCTCCGCGGGGGACCGAACCAGGCGCTTGGGTGGCGCGGCCTGCGGCGCTTCCTCGACCTGGCGAAGACGTTGCTCCAACACCATCAGCGCGTTCTGTTGTGCCTCGTAGCGCTGCTTCAACTGGATGAGTTCCTGTTTCAGCGCTTCGACCTGCGGGTCCGTTGCCGCGTGTAGCAAACCGGCCGGGGCCAGGGTACTCAAACAGACAATAGCGCGGAGTGTCGACAATCGGTGCATGAGTTAGCCGTCCCTTCTGACTACCAAAAGATGAGACTGAGCGTAGATCAGTATCCGGAAGTGCGTAGGCCTTTGAGCTGGTCAAGATTGGTACCGACCGATCCGGCTGCCGCCGCACCGTCGCGCAGCACGATATTCAGGGAGGTGAGGTTGTTCACCCGGTTGCCGGAGCCGAGCAAGGTGGTGTTCTGCATCAGGCCGCCCTGGGCCAGGCGCTGCAGGCTGCTGCCCTGGTTGTTGCCGGCGTCGATATTGAGCTGCAGCCCCGAATTACTGGCGGAAACGCTCAGTGTGCCGGCACCGTTGCTACCCATCACCGTCGAGCCGGCAGCCAGAACTTGCCCCTGTGGCTGCGTCGTGCTCGCCTCGTTGCCCTTGGAGACGTTGATGTCGACATTGTTCTGGGCCGCGTTGAAGTCACCGGCCGCGCGCACGACCTGGGTGACGCCCTGGGTGGTGCCGAGGCCGGAACCACCCGTCACTGTGCCGGTTCCAGTGCTCTGCGAAGAGGAGGAACCATTGCCTTTTTCATTGATCATCGACACATAGAACTGCGGCGTGATGGTCGAATGCTGGATCTGCATCGAGGACGTGGCGCCGATCACCTCGCCATTGGCGTTCTGCCAGGTGCTGGTCATGACGATGCCGAAACTGACGATGCGCCCCGGCAACACGTAGCGGCCGCGCAGGTTGGCCAGTTCCTGGTCTTTCAGTTCGATGGGCTTGAAGGTCTCTGCCTGAGTCGACAGGCTGGCGGCCAGGCACGCCAGTGCCAGCCAGGTTCGCGTATTCATGGGATGCTCCCGGAGCGTGGTGCTCCTTTTCATCAGAAGAAGTCGCTGCGGATGAAGCCGAAATCGATCAGCTCAGCGTCTTGCACCGGGGTGAAGTTATTGATGCGGTTCTTGGCGGACAGCGGCAGCGGTGGGTCGAGCAAGGCGTTGCTCTTGTCGTAGCCCTGGCCGATGACGGCGAAGATGATGCCGTTCCAGCCCTTGACGAAGTCCTCGACCGTGAAGCGTTTGTGGCCGAGCACCGGGTCACCGATATAGACCCAGCCTTTGTCGACCCGCTGCATGACCACGAAGTGCTTGTAGCCGCGGATGTCCATCAGCACCACCACGGGGATGCGGATGCTGTTCAAGGTCTCGGGGGCCACCCGGTAACCGCGGGCGCGCATGCCGAGGCTTTCCACGTAGCGCTTCATGTCGAGCATGGAGAAGCCCTGGACCCGCACCAGGTCCTGGTCGGCATGTTCGAGCATGCCCTTGATGATGTGTTCTTCATCGACGTCGAGCCAGTAGGCCTGACGCAGGATGGTTGCCAGCGCCGCGGCGCCGCAGCTGAAGTCGGTCTTCTGTTGCACCAGGTCGACGAATTTACGCTCGCGGATGCTTTGCACTGGCTTGTAGATCATTGCGCCACCCGGCAATACGGACAGCGGCATCTGGGCGGCCTCGCTCACACTGGCCACGCACAGCAAAAATACCAAGGCGATAATGCGCATTTTCCCTGTCCCCCCTGGTTCCCTCGTGAAGAAGGCCCCCCGAGGGGGGCCTCCAGGCCACGGCTGTTACATCGAGGTGTTGGAGATGGCCAGCGAGTTGCTCTGCTGGTTGCCCACACCGGCTGCCACGTTGACGCCCAGGTTGCCGCTGCCACCGTTGACCGAACCACTCAGGGTTGCGGTGTTGGTCACAGGGTTGGCCCAGCCGGTCGGGGTCAGCACTTGGAACGAGACGGAGTTGCTAAGCGAGAAATCGCTGGCTTCGTTGTAGCTCTTCGAGATGCTGTCCGAAGACTCCGAAGATTTCTCGCCGGATTTCTCGAAGGCCGAAGCGTTGGCTTTTTCCCACGCCGATTCGTGTGCTTTTTCGTACGAAGAATCGCGAGACTTGTCATACGACGAGTCACGGCTGCGGTCATACGAAGAGCTGAACGACTTGTCGAACGACGAGTCACGGGACTTGTCGTAGGACGAGTTGCTGGACGACTCGTGCGACTTGTCGATCGACGCATCGAGCGAGGCGTTCAGAGAAGCATCGAACTCGGCGCTGCGAGAGCGGGTGAAGCGACCGGCGGTTTCGGACGAAGAAGCACTGCCCGAAGCGCTGGCATCCAGCGAGGCGTTCAGCGAAGCGCTAGACGACGAGCTGTGGTCGCGGCTCGACGAACCACTGGCATTCGAGCTGCTGGAACCATTGGCAGTCCAGTCGTTGGAGCCGCTGGCGCTGCTGCTGTGCGAGCCACTGGCGCTGCTGCTGCTCGAACCACTTGAGCTGCTGCTGTGGGAGCCGCTGGCACTGCTGCTGCTGTTGCCCGCTACGCTGAAGCTGGAGCTGGAGCTCTTGTCGACACTGGCGTCGAACGAACCGCTACGCGAGGACGAACCGCTCTTCGTGGTAGTGAAGGTCAGCGTGTCCACACGGTAGGTGCGGTCGGCGTTGTTTTCCACTACCAGGCCAGGGCCATTCTGGTTGGCGGAGGCAGTGGCGGTCGCATTACCCAGTGGCGCGTTGCTGTTGGCAATGGCCATGGTGTTTTTTTGCTGGTTGAGATCACCACCGGCAATGTTGATACCCACGTTGCCGCTGCTGCCATCACCCGAACCACTCATGACGGCGGAGTTCTGGGTCGACCAGTTATAGACCTTGTTGTTGGTGCTGGTCTGGTCGACCTTGGCGGTTGCAGTGGCATTGCCGAAGACGAAGGCATTGTCCCGGTCACCGAGATCGGAGCCGGCGTTGGCGATGGCGGCGGCGTTGTCTTGTTGGTTGCCGTTACCGGCCGCCACGTTGACCCCGACGTTGCCACTCGCACCGGCGGCGGAGCTGCTCATCTCGGCATTGTTGATGGTGCCTTCGTTCTTGATCTTGTTGTTGGTACTTCTTTGCACGTCAGTCGCCTTGGCGGTGGCGGTGACGCTTACCTTGGTTGGAGGTGGGTCATAGTGACCGTGGTGGTTGCCACGCCGATCATTCTGCCCAGCTTGTACAGCAACAGCCATGACCGCAGCAATTGCGAAAACCAGAGGCTTGAGTGCCATCGAGGGTTTCATGGTGATTCTCCGTACTTTATTTTAGGTTAAGTGTTGTTCTTACCTGTTTGGGTCAATTGGCGACCCGTACGCTCAGGGTGTTAGCCGTCTGGTTCCCCACCCCGGCGCTCTGATTCAACTGAACCACCCCACGGCTACCGGTGAATGCCTGGTCACTGGTAGTGACCTGGCGATGGCCGGGTGTGAGGTCAGTCGGATCGGAGCTGTTGATCAGCGCCACGTTCTGTTGCAGAAGGACGCTGTCGTCGATGCTTTGCGGCTGGGCACTGATGCTGATGCGCAGTGCGTTGGCTTGCTGGTTGGCGGCACCGGCGCTCTGGTTGACACCCAGTGCGCCACTGCCGTGGCTGAACGAATCACCCTTGATACTGGCCTGGGCGTCGACTGTGGGGTCGACCTGGCTGCGCAGCCGCTGGCGGATCTGGGTGCTGGCATTGGCGTCATGGCCAATGGCGAAGGCCCGGGCGTTGGCCTGTTGCTGCTGGTCGCCGGCGGCCTGGTTGACACCGACGTTGCCCTGGTACTGGGCCCCGGAGTTGTCGATATTGGCGTTGTTGACCACTGGGCCCTGGGCAAAGGCCGACGCACTGCACAGCGCGGCCAGAAGCAACATGGTGTGCTTCATGTCACTGGCCTCGGGTCAGGATATTCAGCGCGCCCATGCCCTTTTGCACGCCGGAGTTGACCATGTTGGAGATGCCGTTGCCGCCGGACCCGGCACCGCGCCCACCGGCCAGGTTCGGCAATTGGCTCTGGGTGCTGATGTTGGCGCCCATGTTGTTGGTCTGCTGGGTGATCAGGGTGCTGATGCCCGAACCGCTGCTGATGCCGGCGAAGTCACCATCACTCAGCTCGTTGGTCTGGGTGAGGATATGCGCCGACGGGTTGGCATTGGCGGTGGTCGGGTAAGGGTCGGGGGCAAGGGGGCGGGTCGTGGCGATGCGCGGTTGCACATCGCGGGTGATGACGATGATGCCGTTGTCGGCGTACACGGGCACGCTCACGCCGCAGGCCAGTGCGCAACCGACCAGCAGGAGGCTATTGATGCCTTTTTTCGGTGTCCTCACGATGGCAATTCCTTCTTCAGGTCGCTGGCCCTGCTCAGCGTTGCCGGGAAGAAAGCAGAAGATGTGCCGGTTTTTGTTAATTCTTGAGAATCAATGGGTTGCGTTGCAAAGGTGAGGGCGCCAGGAATCCGCTGTTTCAGCGATGAGACAGACGCTCGGGCAATGCGAGCCTCGGGGAGTGTTTACCCCCTCAAACGGGCTTGCGGGGCTGTTTCACCGGCGTGACACTCCGCCCCCGGGCGGGCGAGCGACGCCCAGTAACGGGCACTTAGGTGCATGGAGTGTGTCAGCGACTTAACACTCGGTGGCGCAATCCGGCGTTTTCCCGTCGAGCAGGCGTTGCACGGCGCTCAAGGCAGCTACGCTGCGGCGTGGCCAATCACCGCCTATGACCTGGTGAGATTGCTGGTGGCGTTGCAACCAATGAAGGCTGTCGTCGAAGAACGCCTGGCGCTGACTCAACTCGGGCTGGCAACGCTGGCCATCGCCCACCCAGTCGACACCCATCGGGTCGAGCAGCAGGTGCAGGTCATATCGTCGTGCGAGCAGTGCCTGCTCGATCCACGCCGGACAATCGCCGAACAGCGCCCGGCTCCACAGCAGGTTGCTCAGCAGGTGAGTGTCGAGAATCAGCAGTTCCGGCTGGCGGGCGCGGGCGTTGTCTTCCCAGGCCAGCTGGCCGCGGGCGATGGCGGGGATGTCGGCGTAACAGGTATCGCGGCCTTGCTCGTCGATGAAGTGACGAACGTACTCACCGACCAGTTCGCCGCCGAAGTGCGCCTGGATCTCGCCACTGAGCCAGCTCTTGCCGCTGGACTCAGGGCCACACAGCACCAGGACCTTCATGCGCCGGCCAGCGCTGGGTCACGGCGCCACTCCAGCCAGCCGCGTACGGCGATCAGGGTGAACAGGGCGTACAAGGCCGCAGTCAGGTACAGGCCCTTGTACAGGAACAGGCCGACAAAGATCACATCCACCACTACCCACAGCGCCCAGCATTGCAGGCGTTTTTGTGCCATCCACAGCTGCGCCACCAGACTGAAACCCGTCAGTGCCGCATCCAGCCAGGGTTGCGCGGCATCGGTCCAGTGAGCCATGACCGCCCCCAGCAGCAGGCTACCCAGCAGGCCCACACCCAGCCCGCCGCACACCTGGGCAAGCCCGAGGCTGGAAACCTGGCGGGCGTCCTCGACACGGTCGGGGCGGGTCCACTGCCACCAGCCATAGAGTTGCAACACCGCGTAGACCAGCTGCAGGAGCATGTCCGAGTACAGCTTCACCTCATAGAAGATCCAGCTGTAGAGCACCACCATCACCAGGCCGATCGGCCAGCACCAGGGGTTTTGCTTGACGGTGAGCCAGACGGCGATGACGCCGAGTACGGCGGCGAAGAGTTCGAGGCCGGACATCGGCGTTCCTTGGAGGGGCGAGGGTAGGGCAGCGATTGTACCTTGTGGCACGCCAAGTTCCAGTAGCCCGGTGCAAGCCTTCGCCTGTCATTTTTGCCAGTTTCCCGCACCTGTGGAAGCTGGCAGCTTTGCGGCTGTGGCGTAGGGCGGCCGCACCGAGTCGTTTTTGCGTCCAAAGGACTGAACATCAATTACCAGACTTGATGAGGTCATTATGACTAAGCGATTCGACACGCTGTTGCCTTGCCTGTTAGCCCCCTGGCTGTTACAGCCCCTGGTCGCCAGTGCCGAGACATGCGCGGAAACGCTCAAGACCGTGGAGACGTTGTACAACAACAACGTTAATCGATGTGACTCTGGCCCGGCATCGAACTGTTCAGGGTTGCTGATCAGGGGGACGCACCGGGCGCCCAAAGGCGAATATCACGTGTGGAACCCCAGCCCGACAGCGCAGAAACTGGGGACCTTTGCCGCTTCCTGGATGCGTGCCGACGGGATCAGTTACGAAGACCCAGGCATGCGCACCCACAATGGTTATCTCATTGCACCGTTTGATCTGGTCAAGAAACCGGAGAATCCCGTGCATGTGTACTGCGCCTTTCCGAACGACGCCTGGACGGATTACCGGGATGACCAAGGCTGCGGTGACAACAAGAACACCACCTCGACGCAAGAACCCGTGTGTCAATCCATGAAACCGCCTATCAGTAATTCCCAGGCATGGTTGGCACTGTTCAACAAGTACGAGAAGGACAAGAAACAAGACCAACGGCAATGCGGCTTCAACATGCGCGGCCGAAGTGCCGAGGACAACGAGAAGCGCGCTGCCGCGTTCCAGCAGTTCATCGAGGCGCGGAGAGTCATCAACACGCGCCAGTTCGAGACCCAGACCGAACTGCGCCTGGGCAATCCGAAAACTGACGAACTGCCGATACTGGCTTTTTTCTACAGCGACGCACGAGGCCTTGAGGATGCCAAGAAAAACGCGGCGGACTACAAGGCGAAGACAGGCAAGGAACGCAACATCGTCAAGATCGACTTTCCCAAAGCGCCCGACGGTAAAGCCACGTTCTCGTGCACCAGCACGGCGCCCACGCCTCCGGCGAAGCAGTATTGCGACAAGTACATCCAATCGAGCACCTGGGAGCAGCGCGATGATCCGAAGCTTGGCCCGAAAACCTGGACGCTTGAGGTGGTGCCTACCGCGTGCGGACGGGAAATCCAGGACGATGAAACCGACAGGATGTTCGCCGAGTTGTACAACAAGCACAAAGACGACGAGCAATGGCGGCAGTACAGCGTCAATGGTGGATCCCTGCGCCGGCAGCTGGTCTGCCACCTGGCTGCAACATTCGATGGCCAACCGGTACGTAAAAAACCGAAGTGGAACCTGGAACCGGCGAGGCCCTACGTTAGTCAGCAGGAGGCATTAGATAAGAAGTGCAACCCCTATACCGAGAAAAAGTAGGAGATTGCCCAGTCCCTTGGGCTTCGAAATCAGCTCTCTGTGTAGGAGCGGCTTTAGCCGCGATGCAGGCAACGCGGTGCTGCGGGGAATCGCGGCTGAAGCCGCTCCTACAGAGGTCGTGCCAGTTAATGGGTCACGGTTTGTTAGTAGCTAAACGCGGAACTGACGCAGCAATTGTTCAAGCTCCTCGCTCAATCGCGTCAAGGCCGCGCCGGCATCGCTGGACTGGCGCGCCGCCTCGGCGGTCTGCTGAGACAGGTCGGCGGTCTCGGTCACGTTGCGGTTGATTTCCTCCACCACATGCGACTGTTGCAGGGTGGCGCTGGCGATCGAGGCGTTCAGCGCGCCCAGGTTGCCCAGGGCCTGGCTGATGGCGTCGAGGCTGGTGCCGGCTTCACGCGCCTGTTCGACTGTCTGGCGCGAAGCCTCGCTGCTGGTGTCGATGGCCCTCACGGCGGCCTCGGATTGCCCCTGCAGGTGTTCGATCATGGTCTGGATTTCGGCGGTCGACTGCGCGGTGCGCTGGGCCAGCAGGCGCACCTCGTCGGCGACCACGGCGAAGCCGCGACCTTGTTCGCCAGCCCGGGCCGCCTCGATGGCAGCGTTAAGGGCGAGCAGGTTGGTCTGTTCGGCGATCGAACGGATCACTTCGAGCACACCGCCGATCTTGGTGCTGTGGCTGGCCAGTTCGCGGATGACGTGGACGGCCTGGTCGATGGTCGCCGAAAGTCGGTCGATCTGCTGCAGGCTGCCATGGATCGCCTGCTGGCCATGGCCAACCTGCTGCTGGGCGTTGCGCATCTCGCTGGCGGCCTGCTCGGCATGCTTGGCCACATCGTGCACGGCGTAGGTGACTTCATTGACGGCCGTGGCCACCTGGTCCATCTGCAACGACTGCTGGGCGCTGCGGGCCTGGGCGGAGCCGGCGTTGTCGCCGACGTGGCTGGCCGACTCGGCCAGGGCGTGGGCGGCGCCCTGCAGCTGGCCGATCACGCCTTGCAACTTGCCGTTGAAGCGATTGAAGTGCTCACCCAGGTGGGTGATTTCGTCGCGGCCGTGGGTATCCAGGCGGCGGGTCAGGTCGCTCTCGCCGCTGGCGATGTTGCCCATGGCCTGCACCGCTTCCTGCAACGGCTGGGCGATGCTGCGGGCGATGAGCACCACCAGCAGGGTCATCAGCAGGGCGATGCCCAGGCCCACCAGCGAGGCGTCGCGCAGCTGGCGACCGAATTCGGCCTGAACATCGTCGACATAGACGCCCGAGCCGATGATCCAGCCCCAGGGCTTGAACAGCTGGATATAGGACGTCTTGGCCACCGGTTCGCTGGCGCCGGGCTTGGGCCAGCGGTAATCGACCGGCCCGGCGCCCTGGCTGCGGGCGAGGGCGACCATCTCGTTGAACACGGCGAAGCCGTCGGGGTCGCGGATGGCGGAGAGGTCCTGGCCATCGAGCTTGGGGTTGGCCGGGTGCATGACCATCCGCGGGGTCAGGTCGTTGATCCAGAAATAATCGTTCTGGTCGTAGCGCAGGCCACGCACCACGGTCAGCGCCTGTTGCTGCGCCGCCTCGCGGCTGAGCGTGCCGGCAGCTTCCAGGCCTTGGTAATAGGCCAGCACGCCGGCGGCGGTCTGTACCACGTGGCGGGTCTTCTCGGCCTTGGCCTGATACAGGTCGCCATGGATCTGGCGCAGCATCAAAAGCCCCAGTACCACCAGCATGGCCACGGCGACCAGCAGGATCAGCCACAGGCGGCGGCTGATCGACATCGACCTCAGGGTCTTCATGATGCATTACTCCGGTGTTTTTCTTTTTATCCAAGGCATCCAAGCATGCTTTGCCGGCAGTCCCTACTCGACCAACGGCTAAGTGCCTGCCGAGACAATCCGTGTTGCAGGTAATGCAAGCCTTCAAGGGGGCGCTCTGCTAGGATTTCGGCCGCGCCAGATGAAACCTTTAGTCCACTGAGCGTTTCATCTGGCTTTGCGACCTGCTGTCGCTGTAAAAGAGCCTCGCCTTCCATGGCACGAACATGCAAATCAAAAACAAGGGGCCTGCCACCGGCAGCGCTCCACTGGGGGAATGATGGATTTTTGGAGTGCCTTGCAGGCAATCATCTTGGGCGTGGTCGAGGGCCTGACGGAGTTCCTGCCGATTTCGAGTACCGGGCACCAGATCATCGTCGCTGACTTGATCAACTTTGGCGGCGAACGCGCCATGGCGTTCAACATCATCATTCAGCTTGGTGCCATCCTCGCTGTGGTATGGGAGTTCCGCCGCAAGATCTTCGATGTGGTGTTGGGGCTACCCACCCAGGCACCTGCCCGGCGGTTCACCGCCAACCTGCTGATCGCCTTCTTCCCGGCGGTGGTGCTGGGGGTGCTGTTCGCCGACCTGATCCATGAATACCTGTTCAACCCCATCACCGTGGCTGCGGCGCTGGTGGTCGGCGGGGTGATCATGCTTTGGGCGGAGCGTCGCCAGCACCGCATCGAGGTCGATCATGTCGACGAGATGAGCTGGCACCACGCGTTGAAGATCGGTTTCGTCCAGTGCCTGGCAATGATCCCAGGAACCTCGCGTTCCGGCTCGACCATCATCGGCGGCCTGCTGTTCGGGCTGTCGCGCAAGGCCGCCACCGAGTTTTCCTTCTTCCTGGCCATGCCGACCATGGTCGGGGCGGCGGTGTATTCGGGCTACAAGTACCGCGAACTGTTCCAGCCCGGCGACTTGCCGGTGTTCGCCCTGGGCTTCGTGGTGTCGTTCATCTTCGCCATGATCGCCGTGCGTGGGCTGCTCAAGTTCATCGCCAACCATAGCTACGCGGTATTCGCCTGGTACCGCATCGCCTTTGGCTTGCTGATCCTGGCGACCTGGGAGTTCGGTTGGGTCGACTGGTCGACGGCGCACGGCTGATGGCGCGCGAGCAGGAAGGCGTGCGCAACGCACGCCTGAAGCTTCTGGTACTGGCTGGGTTATGCCTGTTGCCGGTGCTGGGCGGCCTCCAGATGGGCTTGAATGGCCAGTCCTGGGTACCTTTGGCGTTGTATCCGGCGGTGAGCCTGGTCAGCCTGCTGCTGTACTGGCAGGACAAGCAGCAGGCACGTACCCAGGCCTGGCGAACCCCGGAAAAGGTGCTGCACGCGAGTGAGCTTCTGGGTGGCTGGCCGGGGGCGCTGCTGGCGCAGCAGCTGTTCCGGCACAAGACCCGCAAGGTGTCGTATCAGGCCGTGTTCTGGGGCATCGTGCTGTTGCACCAGGTGTTCTGGGCCGACCATCTGCTGCTGGGTGGGCGCTGGTTGGGACACCTGGTGTAATCCCAGGCTTGGCGCGGTCCCTGTAGGAGCCGGCCTTGCCGGCGAACCAGGCAATGCGGAGGATGGCACCGGCCATGCCGGTGTTCGCCGGCAAGCCGGCTCCTACAGCAACATCCCCACCTGCAGGCGCTTGGGCAGCCGGCGCACCACCAACTGGTGCGAGCGGCGCAGCAGGTCGCTGAGCTCCTCGCGGCCCATGGGGTAGGGGCGCCCCATGCTGATCCACTTGGCCCTTGCCAGATAGGGCGCCGGGCGTATGCCCGGGCGGTCGCAATAACCCAGGAACAGCTCATCGGCGACCTTGAACGCCAGCCCGTCGCCGTTAAGCCCCTGTATCGCGAACATCTTGTTGCCCGCCACCGAGAACACGCGGATTCCACCCCACTTGTAGTCCTCCTGCGCCCCTGGCAAGCCCAGGCAGTAAGCTGCAACCTGCTCTTCGGTCATCCTTTTCTCAGACATAACGCTCTCCACAGGCTTCGAACGAGGCGGCCAGGTGGTCGATCCAGACCCTGACCGCTGGCAGCAACCCGCGCCGGTGCGGGTAGACCGCTTGCAGGTAACCGCCTGGCAGCGACCAGTCTGGCAACAGGCGAACCAGTTCGCCACGTTCCAGCTCTTGCTCGCAGAACATGCTCGGCAGCGCGGTGAAACCCAGGCCCGCGCGCACCGCGGCATTGCGCACGACAAAGTCGTCGATGGCCAGGCGCGGCTCCAGGGCGACATCTTCCTGGCGCCCGTTGGGGCCGAACAGGCGGAAATGCACCAGGCGATCAGCCTCGGCCGCACCCAGCACGGGCAGCGTGGCCAGTTCGGAAGGTTCGCGGATGTGATCGGCGAAGCCCGGCGCGGCCACCAGTTGCATCTGCGCCTGGCGCAGGCGACGGGTGACCAGGGCCGGGTCTTCGTCGCCCAGGTCGCGCACACGCAGCGCCACGTCGATACCTTCCGAGATCAGGTCCACGCGACGATTGAGCAGCACCATGTCCAGTTGCACCAGCGGGTACTGGGCGAGAAAGCGGCTGATCACATCCGGCAGGAAGGCATGGGCCAGAGCCACCGGGCAAGAAACTCGCAACCGGCCCCGGGGCTCGCTGGACATGCTGGCCACCACTTCGTCGGCCATTTCCGCCTCCAGCAACATGGCCTGGCAATGGTGCAGGTACCGCTCGCCCACCGCCGTGAGCTTGAGTTGCCGGGTGGTGCGTTGCAGCAGGCGCGTGCCCAGGCGCTCCTCCAGCTCGGCGATGCGCCGCGACAGGCGCGATTTCGGGATGCCCAACTGGCGCCCGGCGGCGGCGAATCCACCGGTTTCGACCACCCGGGCGAAGTAGAAGAGGTCGTTGAGGTCTTGCATATGACAATCCCATTGTTCCATCAGTGGAACAAACTAACGCATTTTTGCTGGCTTATCAGCCATTCGCTGTATCGATAGGATTCTCCCCATCGTGATCGCCCACCGCCGCGGTCTTCATTCACAGGAGAGTCCCATGAAACTGTTGCATATCGATTCGAGCATCCTGGGCGACAATTCCGCCTCCCGTCAGCTGAGCCGCGAAGTGGTCGAGGCCTGGAAAGCCGCCGAGCCAGGCATCGAAGTGGTCTACCGTGACCTGGCCGCCGACGCCATCAGCCACTTCTCCGCCGCCACCCTGGTGGCTGCCGGTACCCCCGAGCAAGTGCGCGATGCCGCCCAGGCCCATGAAGCCAAGCTCAGCGCCGAGACCCTGGAAGAATTCCTGGCCGCCGACGCGGTGGTGATCGGTGCGCCGATGTACAACTTCACCGTGCCGACCCAGCTCAAGGCCTGGATCGACCGCGTCGCCGTCGCCGGCAAGACCTTCCGCTACACCGAAGCCGGCCCCGAAGGGCTGTGCGGTGACAAGAAGGTGATCCTGGTTTCCACCGCCGGTGGCCTGCACCAAGGCCAGCCAACGGGTGTCGGCCACGAAGACTTCCTGAAAGTGTTCCTGGGCTTCATCGGTATCACCGACCTGGAGATCGTCCGTGCCCACGGCCTGGCTTATGGCCCGGAGCACCGCGCCAAGGCCATCGACGCCGCCCAGGCGCAGATCGCCGGTGAGCTGTTCGCCGCAGCCTGATCGCGGCGTAAAAAAGCCGACCGTCGCCTCAAGGCGCCGGTCGGCTTTTTTCATGCTTTTTTCATGTTGGCCAAGCACGACGGGTTCTAAGCTGGCGAATACGTCCGCCATGCGGGCGTGGGAGCGCCTGCGCATGAACAGATTCCTCACCTTGATCACCTGTGTGCTGCTCGGCAGCCTTATGGCCCAGGCCGACGCGGCGCCGTGGGTGGCCGGGTTGCATCGGCTCACCCTGACCGACCCGGTGGATGCCCGGCCCATGCAGGCGCTGGTGTTCTACCCTTCCAGTGGTGAAGCACGCCCCGTGCGCATCGAAGGCTATCAGACCCGGGTAGCAGAAGACGCACCGGTGGCCATGGGGCAGTTTCCCTTGCTGGTCATCTCCCACGGCAACGCTGGCAGCCCGATGGCCTTGCATGACCTGGCCAATGGCCTGGCGCGGCAAGGGTTCGTGGTGGTGGCGGTGGTCCACCCCGGTGACAACGGCCGGGACCATAGCCGGCTGGGTACCCTCAGCAATCTCTACGGGCGCCCCTTGCAGGTCAGCGCCGCTATCACGGCGGTGCGCGCAGACAAGCTGCTGGCGCCTTATCTGAACGATGGCAAGGTTGGTGTGATCGGTTATTCCGCGGGCGGTGAAACCGCCTTGATCCTGTCGGGCGCCCGGCCCGACCTGGAGCGCCTGCGCCGCTATTGCCAGGAACGCCCTACGGATGCCGATGCCTGCAAGACCCACGGCGTGCTGATCGCCGACCACAGCGAGCTGGCCCCACGGGCGGACCCACGCGTAGGCGCGGTGATGTTGATGGCACCGTTGAGCCTGATGTTCGGTCGTCACGCCTTGGCGGGGGTGCACGTACCTGTGCTGATCTACAGCGGTGACAACGACCAGTTGCTGGCCCTCGAGCACAATGCCGATGCGCTGGCGCGCAAGTTGCCGATCACGCCGGACTACCGCCTGCTCAGTGGCGCCGGGCATTTCGTGTTCATGGCCCCCTGCGATGACGAGCAACACCTGCGCATGCCCGCGCTGTGCAAGGATGCCGACGGTGTCGACCGTCGTTACATCCACCGTTCGCTACGCAGCGAAACCACGGCCTTCTTCAGCCAGGCGCTGGGTGCGCCGGAGCCTGCCGAACGCTCAGCTGCGGCGGGCCAGCAACAGGGTCAAGGCCACCCCTGACAGTGCCAGCAGGGCGGCAACCGCGAAGATCGAGGCGTACCCCAGGTGCACAGCCACCGCGCCCATCAGCGGGCCGGCGATGGCCAGGGCCAGGTCGAAGAACACCGCATAGGCGCCCAGCCCCGCGCCACGGCTGCTGCTGGGGACCTGGCGGATTGCCTCGACACCCAGGGCGGGATAGACCAACGACAGCCCGAAGCCAGTCAGGCCGGCCCCCAGCATCGCCCACAACGGCGAGGGGGCCAGCCACAGCAAGGTCAACCCCAGCACTTCGGTGATCATGCAAGCGACTGCTACGTTGTAGCCACCGAAGCGGTTCACCGCATTGACGAACAGTAGCCGCGACAGGATGAAGCACAGGCCGAACGCACTGAGGCACCAGGCTGCGCCGACCCAGCCGCGCTCAAGATAATAAAGCGTGACGAAAGTGGTCAGGGTGCCGTAGCCGATCGATGCCAGGGTCAACCCCAGGCCGCAAGGTGCGACCCGGCCGAATGCGGCCCAGAACGGCAGGCGCTCACCGCGCACCACCTGCACGTCAGGGCGCGTGCGCAGCACCAGCAAGGCCACGACCGCCAGCGCTAGCAGTGCTAGCCCCAGCACCGCGAAACCCAGGCTGCCCACCAGCAGCACGCCAGCCGGTGCACCAATGGCGATGGCGCCGTACGAGGCGATGCCGTTCCATGAAATCACCCGCGCGGTGTGTTCCGGCCCCACCTGGCCGATCCCCCAGCTCAGGGTGGCGACGCCAATCAGCCCTTGGGCGATGCCCAGCAGCAGCCGTCCACCCAGCAACAGCGCCAGGCTCAGCCAGGGCAAGGCGAGAGCCCAGGCCGAGAGCAAGGTCAGCACACCGCAGCCGGCAATGCCGTACAAACCATAGCGAATGGCCCGCTTGCCGCCGAGGGTGTCGGCGACTCGGCCGGCGAACGGGCGGCTGACCAGTGTGGCGAGGTATTGCAGGCCAATGGTCAGCCCGGCGATGACTGCGCCGAAGCCCAATTGATCATGTACATGGCCAGGCAGCACTGCGATCGGCAGGCCGATGCAGAGGAAGGCGATGAAGGTGTAGAAGACGATGGAGAGGATCTGCAGCGTGACGCCGGAGTTTGGTTGTTGCGCGGTCATGGGCTCGTTCGCGGGCAGGCGGTGGGGCGTGGCGCCATGATGGCCGCTGCATAGGAAAAAAGGAAGCAGGCTAACGAATAATCCGCGCAGCCCCTGCAACCTGTAGGAGCCAGCCTTGCTGGCGAACACCGGCATGGCCGGTGCCATCCACCGCGTCGTTCGGTCCTACAAGGGCCGCGCCAAGAGATCAGGGTTGTCGCTCGGCAACGGCCCTGAGCGTTCTCAACGTGACGACTGGGGCATCCACCACGAAGCGGTTGGCCAGCCAGCCTGGCACATCGCCGGCCGGGTCGGCCTGCAATGCATAGGTGACTTCAGTCAGCCGTTCACCCAGCGGCTTCATGACCCATTCGCCCCGCAGATGACGCACGCGGATCAGGCCCGGTTGTTCGGGCAGCCTGCCAGGCTCGGCGCTCAGATGGCGCACCAGCGAACCATCGTCCAGGCGCTCGGTGCGCACTTTCAGCACAATGTCCCGTGGCAGGGTGGGCCACGGCAGGTTGGTGGTCAGGTAGACCCAGGTGCTGTCACCTTCGACATCGAGCAGGCGCATCTGGTCGCAGGCATACAGCCATTTGCAGGCTACCCGCAGGTTCTCCTGCAGGTCGGTGAGGGTGCGCACGCTGGCTTTCATGGTGCTCACACCACGGAACTGCTGGTAGGGCGAGCCGGCAACGGCGCTCAGGTAGACACGAATGCCTTCGCGGTCGTAGGCGAGGTTCCAGGCGTCGGCGGCCAGAAGGGTGGTCGATAGCAGCAGGGCGGCGATCAGGGGGTAGCGGTTCATGGCCGGTACCGCGCGGGGGAGGGGAAGAGTGGCAAGTATGCGCGGCAAACGGATGGGTTGCCACGGGGAGAGGTTCGCCGGCAAGCCGGCTCCCACGGGGAGACGGCTTGCCGGCGAAGAGCGGTCAGCGTTGCGGGTTCAGGGTCAGGTGCACGTGGCGGTTGACGTCCTTGTACAGCAGGTAGCTGAACGGGCCCGGGCCACCGGAGTAGCAGGCTTGCGGGCAGAAGGCGCGCAGCCACATGAAGTCACCGGCCTCGACCTCGACCCAGTCCTGGTTCAGACGATACACCGCCTTGCCTTCCAGCACGTACAGGCCGTGTTCCATGACGTGGGTTTCGGCGAACGGGATCACGCCACCCGGCTGGAAAGTCACGATGTTGACGTGCATGTCGTGGCGCATGTCGGCCATGTCGACGAAGCGGGTGGTGACCCAGCGGCCTTCGGTACCCGGCATCTCGATGACGGTGGCGTTGTCACGGTGGGTGACGAACGACTCAGGCACCGGCAAGCCTTCGACTTTCTGGTAGTGCTTGCGCAGCCAGTGGAAGGTGACGTTGGCCTTGCTGTTGTTGCGCAGGCTCCAGTCGGCGCCTGGCGCCAGGAAAGCGTAGCCGCCGGGTACCAGGGTGTGGTGCTTGCCTTCGACGGTGATGTCGATCTGGCCTTCGACCACGAACAGCACGGCTTCGGCGTTCGGGTCCAGCTCAGGGCGTTCGCTGCCGCCTTCGGGGGCGACTTCGACGATGTACTGGGAGAAGGTCTCGGCGAAGCCGGTCAGCGGGCGGGCGATGACCCACATGCGCATCTTGTCCCAGAACGGCAGGTGGCTGGTGACGATGTCACGCATCACACCCTTGGGGATGACGGCATAGGCTTCGGTGAACATGGCACGGTCAGTCAGCAGCTCGGTCTGAGCCGGGTGCCCACCGTGGGGGGCGAAGTAGGAAGGTTTCGACATGAACGGTCTCGACTTTGTTGTTCTCTCCCCGTGCCTTTTTCCACACCGGCCGGTGCGTGCAGGGGATGCGTGGACAGCATAAGAGCCTGTTGATGGCATCCACAAATTAAATGTTGAAATGCTCGGCATTCGATTTTTGAATTTCTGGTTCCCGCGCCTGGCTGTGCAGGCGAAGTTGAAAGCAGGGTCGGCTGCCCGATGCGTCGGAACGTCGTGCAGCCTCGCCTGTTTCACCTTGCCGATCGATACGCGGCGAATGCTCGCAGGCGCCTTACTTTTTTATGTGATTACGATGGTCACTGACCCGCTTTCTAAGAAGGTTGGTAATGCGCAGGCCGTTATTGATTGGTTTTTCAATGTCATCGAGGAAGATGGCCTCCTTGCCTTTGGAGTCTGGCGATATAATACCAAGGCTCGGCGTGGCATCAGAATTATTCGGGGCCACGACTTGCCATGTCCCCTCAATATCGACTATTGGTTTTGCAAGTTTTTTGAAGGTGTCGTAGAGCTCTTGGTGTAATTCTGTCAGGTAGTGTATGGTTTTTTCTGCGCTGCTATCAACTAAGTCAAGGTATTCTCTCCTTGAAAGATTCATGGCGCTGTATGCGCTTCCTAAAGACTTTGATAAGCTGACAAGCGAGACAGACTCTAAATCCAAGCCGATTATTTCTTCTAGGGCTGCCTTGGCAGCGCTTTCGGTGACGTCTTGTAGCTTGCTTGTAATCGTGTCCTTGACTTTGGAAATAATCTCTCTTTTTATGTTGGCTGAAGCATCCTTGACTTTTGATAACAAGTCATAGTCCGGGCTTATCGGTTGAGGGTCTGTAAGCGCATCTATAAGTCCGACACCAACCTTTTTCGCCAAGGACTTTGTAGCGGGTGGGGCTGCAATCGTTATAAGGCTATTGGCTGAGCCTGAGGCAAAGTTTGCCCCGGTCTCGAGGGCGATATGCATGGCTTTTGATTGGGTAAAGCTATGCATCTGTTTGCTTATGCTTTCAGCTATTTCCGGTATCTTTCCGAGGCCTTCAAGTTGGCCTTTGAATAATTTTATTCTTAGATTTTGTACTTGTTCGTTGAGTTTGCCCTTTGCGCTGTTTAGTAGGGTTTCAAAATGGGTAGGCGGTGACGAATTCTCCGTGGCGTTGGCGTCCTCCAGGTTGAGCCCAAGCATGTCCTTGAATGATGTCGGGTTGTTCTTGACCATCCGATACAGGTTGAGCCCATCCACTGTTCCCGCCGAGTCGGCACTCAACCAGCGCCCTAGCCACGGTTGGTAATAGCGATACCCGTAGTAATACAGCCCCGTCACATCCCGCTCCTTGCCGGAATAGCGCACGGTCTTGTACTGCGCCTCCACGCTGTTGTCCGGCAGCCACACCGCCGTTTCGCCGTAGGGGTAGTACTCTTCCTGGCTGATGATCGCCGCGTCTTTACCCAACTCCAGAGCGACGCTGCCGATCAGGTCGGTGTAGCTGTAGCGGATCGTGTCGTTGGCCATGCCAGGGGGGAGGCCGGTTTCCCAATGCAGCAACCGCACCTGGGCGCTGCCGGCTGCGCCGACGATGATTTCGTGCCGCAACGATTCCACGGTCGCATCGTTGTACTGGGTGCGCAACTCCAGCCCCGGCAGGTAGAGCACGTGGTTGCGGCGCACGGTCCCGGAGGCCAGGTCCGAGCGGTGTTTGGTCACTCGCTGGCCGCTGGCGTCGTAGCGGTAGATCTCCTCGTCGTCCGCCAAACTGTCACGGGGCATCTGCACGGCTCGCGCCAACTCGCCCCGGCTGGTCCACTGCAATTGCTGGTTCGTCTGCAACTGGCGTTGATTGCCGGCGGCGTCGAAGTAGGTGTCGACCTGCGCGGGGTCTTCCGTCACGTTCTTGTCCACGGCGCGATTACTGCGGTCGGACACCGTCAGCTCGATCGTGTAGGCGTTGGGCGGGTCTTGTGGGTTGTGCTTGAGGTGGGTCAGGTTACCGCCACGGTCATAGCAGTAGTGGCGCACATAATTGACGAGGGTACCGTCGGTGGAGGGGGGCGGGAGGGTGGGCGGGCGGTTTTTCTGGTGTTGCTTGGCGATGTCGAGCAGTTCACGGCCGGTGGCGCTGACCAGTTAGTAGAGGGTGTCGTAGGTGTAGTGGTGCTCGGGGACGACCTTCTGGTTGCGGTAGAAACGTGTCGCTTCGGCGTCGTTGTGCAGGTGAATCACATTGCCCACCGGGTCGTAGGCGTAGCGCAGGTCTTGCAGGCGTTTTCCATCGGTTGGCCGTACGACCAGGATGTGCAGGAGGCGTTGGGTGCGGGGTTCGTAGGTAAAGGTGGTGACCACGCCGTTGCCATGTTCCTCGCGCAGCTTCTGGCCGGCAGCGGAGTATTCGACGGAGCTGAGGATGACCTGCTTTTTGCCGTCCTTGATGGTCAGCCAGCTGCTGGCCAGTTGTCCGGCGACATCGTGGACCAGGTGTTGCTGGTGCCCGTGTGCGTCGGTCTGTTCGAGCAGCGTGCCGGTGGCGTCGACGCGGGCGAGGGTGGTGTAGGTTTGCGGCGCCAGCAGGCGCTCCCATGCCGCCTCGTCCGCCCCTTGCCAGTCGGCTTCGCCGTCGGCGGCGAGCAGTTGGCGGGTAGAGGACAGCGGCAGGCCGGTAAGTGCGACGCTGTCGGTCCTAAGACGGCCGGCGGTGTCGTAATTACGGACAGGCAGACCCGCCAGTTTATGGTCCTTGCTGGCCTGGTTGTTATCGGCCCAGACGAAGCGTTCGGCGATGCGGGGTGTCTCTCCTGGCATGCCCTCGGTGACACGCAACGGCCGCCCCGCGAGTGGGGCCGGTTCGTAGTGGTGATAGCGAGCGACATCATTGGCGCTGAGGTGCATCAGTGGGCGCCCGGCAATGTCGTTCAGTGCGATGCTGCGACCAGCGTCGACACTGTCGGTGCGCAGCGTTTCACCGGTCATTGACAACTGATAGGTGAAGTTGGGGACGTGCAGCCGAGGGTCGATGCTATCGACGGGATGGCCGAAGGCATCGAACCGGTGCCGGGTGATGCGCTCGTCGATGTCATCGGGTGTACCCGGGTGGCGGTGGTAGACAATCTGGCGCACGGCCAGGCCGCGGTTGTCGCGGACCGCCACCGTCGGCGTTCCGTGGTGCAGTGAGTGATTTGAGGTTTTCATCCTAGTCTCCTTGATCATGCCGCAGAGCATGTCGACATGCTGCTAAAGGTTAGCCGAGACCGGAATATGCACCTGTAGGAGCCGGCTTGCCGGCGAACAAGGCCGTCCTCTAATTCCGGGTCATGACCACCGGCCTCTTCGACAAATTTTTCACATCACCTTGCTAGGATCACGAGCTCTTCCAAGGAGCCGACTCGATGACGCAAATCCTGCGCGGGCGAGCTGTCCGCCTGGCCCTGGCCACCACGGCTGGCCTGGTGGCCAGTACCTTGGGCTTCTTCGCCTGGCAGAACTTCTACCCGGTACAGGCAGCCAACGGCTGGGAGGTGCAGGTGCTGCACAACTCGGTGACGCGCGCTGCCTCGTTGTTGCTCCAGGCCGACGGCAGCCTGCTGGTCAGCCGTGAACTCAATAGCGGCAAGGGCAGCGTCCTCCAGATCAGCGCCACGGGTGAGCGTGCGGTGGTTCTAGAAGGCTTGTCCAAGCCAGATGGCATGGTGGCGGTCGATGGCGGCTGGGCGTTCAGCCAGGAAGTGGGCGGGGCGCCGGTCAGCCTGTCGCGCAATGGCCAGGTCTCGACGCTGTTCGAGGGCAACAATGTTCAGGGCTTGTTCAACGATGGCGATCACCTGTACGCCATCGAGGACCGTAAGGGTGACGGGCGGCTGATGCGCTATGACTGGCGCAGCGGTCAGTTGGAGGTGCTGCGCGCCGGCCTGACCGAGACCGAAGGCCTGACGCGTTGCGCCGACGGGCGTCTGCTGTACACCGAGAAGGCCACCGGCAAGATCCGTGCGCTCAGCGCCGACGGTAATGACCCGGTGGTGGTCGAGGGGCTGCGCAACCCCACCTTCCTGCTCTGCGACCAGAGAGGCCTGTGGATCAGCGAGGACTCCACCCATCGTGCCCGGCTGTTGCGCATTGATGGCGATGGTTTGCGGCATGTGGTGTTGAGCTACCTGAAGGCGCCCCAGGCCATCGTTCCCGACGGGCATGGCGGTTACCTGCTGGCCGAGGGCGGTCGTGATCGTGTGTTGCGGTTGAGTCCATCCATTTTGCAAAGCACGGCCGAGGTTGAAAGCGGCAAGGGTGAGCCTGAGGCCTGAGTTCGGCGGTGGAGTGGTTCGCCAGCAAGGCTGGCTCCTACAGGGGAATGCAGTGCGCTCAAGACAGGCGCTGCGCCACCAGTAGCAGGGACTGTGGCATTGGGCTTTGAGGATGCTGGGGCTCTTGCAGCTCGACCAGGCTGAACCCTGCCATTTCCAGCGCCTTCAGCCAGCTGGACAGCGTGCGGAAATACCAGGGCATCGGTCGCCATTCACCGGCAAGACCGGTGAATGACTCCTCCCGCCAGCCATCCTGATAATCGCCGCCCGCCACGGTCCAGGGGTGAAGGGTCTGGATCAGCAGGCTGCCACCGGGCTTGAGCAAGCCACGCAGCGCCGTGAGCAGGGGAATGATGTCTTGCTGCAACAGGGCGAAGTTGGCGCAGACCAGGTCATAGTCGCGGCCAATGTCCACTTCGCCTGCAGCCAATTGCGCGTAGCTGGCCAGGTAAACGCTTGGCGAGCCCGCCGCCCGTGCGGCGTCGACGAGTGTCGCTTCACCATCCACCCCGACAGCTTGCACCTCGCGAGCAGCCAGTGCCCGCAGTAGCCAGCCTTCGCCACAGCCCAGGTCGAGGACACGGTCCGGCAGGCGTGCGAGCAGCGCAACGAGGATTGCCTGGTCGGTGACCTGCCGGCGTGACTCGATGGTGCCGGAGCGCACGGCTTCGATCCAAGCGGGTGCATTGTGCCGCCAGCTGGGTAGCAGGGTGTTGTCGGGTGTGGTCATGGTCAGGTCCGCCAGGCTGGGGTGGGTTGAGGATAGAGCAGATTCGCCCTTGTGCCTGTGAGCCTTTGCTCGGCACACTGGCGCTCCTTCGCGAGGGAGCGGCGCATGGCACTTTCGACAACGGATTTCACCACCCGGCTGCTGCTCGATGCCGAGATCGGCCCGGGCATGCGGGTGCTCGATGTGGGCTGCGGCAAAGGCGATGTGACCTGGTTGCTGGCCAGGTTGGTGGGGCGTGATGGTGCGGTGGTCGGGGTCGACCAGCAGGCCAGGGCGCTCGCGTGCGCAGGTCAGCGCGAAGCGCCCGCAGGGGCTGCGGCACCGATGTTCATCCCGTGTGACCTGTACGCGCTGCCGGATAGCCTCGGGTTGTTCGACGCCATCGTTGGTCGTCGGGTACTGATGTACCAGGCGGATGGGGTAAAGGCCTTGCGCGCGCTGGCCCGACACCTGTTGCCAGGCGGGGTGATGGTATTCCAGGAGCACGATGCAACGCTGGCGCCGGCCTGCCTCGAACCGTTTCCGCTGCACCGCAAGGCTCAACAATGGCTGCAGCGAATGATCGCGCTCGAAGGGGCGGACCTGCACATCGGTTTCAACCTGCAGCGCCTCTTCAGTGAAGCGGGGCTTGCCGTCGAGGATCTGCGTGCCGAGCTGCTGGTACAGGCACCCGGTCAGCCCTACGCCTTGGGCGATATCGTCCGTGCCTGCCTGCCAAGGATCGTCGCCCTGGGCGTGGCGACGGCGAGGCAGGTCGGCATAGAGACCTTGCAGGCCCGCCTGGACGCCGAGCGCCAGGCGACAGCGGCCATCTACATCGGTGACGTGGCGTTCGGCGTGATCGGGCGCAAGCGCTGAACGCCACGCCCGCTTTACAGCGGTTCAGGCCGCAGCAGCGGCTTTTTCATCACCACCTTGATCCACACCACCGCAATCAACGACACCACCGCCAGTACCACGCCCGCCGTGCCGAAGATCTTCAGGCTCATGTCCGGGCTGGGCGAGGCGTTCCAGATCGCATACAGCATGCCGCCGATACCGAACAACTGCGGCAGCGGATAGAACGGTGTACGGAACGGGCGCGTCAGGTGCGGGTAGCGATGGCGCAGGGCGATCACATCCAGATGGACGATGATGTAGGCCAGCAACCAGGCCAGGGCAGCCGACAGCAGCAACAGGTTGATCGCCGCGGCGTCCTGGCCCATCAGCAGGATAGGCAGGCCGGTGATCGCCGCGACGAACAGCACCGCCACCCACGGTGTGCGCGCACGCGGGCTGAGCCGTTTGAACTGCGGGAATGCCTGGCCATTGCAGGCCATGCCGTAGAGCATCCTCGGGATGGCGGCCAGGGAGGTATTCAGGGTGCTGCAGGTGGCGGTCACCGCGGCGATCACCAGGAACACTTCGCCGGTCTTGCCGAACACGGTGGTGGCGAACAGGTAATGCGGCAGCGCATCGCTGCCCAGTGCCTCGCGTGGTATCAGGAACAGGGCACCCAGGCCGTACAGGCCGATGGTGGCGAAGATCACGGTCAGGCCGATCATCATCGAACGCGGGATATTGCGCTCGGGCTTGCGGGTTTCTTCCACCAGTGAGCAAACGAACTCGGCGCCGACGAACCCCCACACGGCCATGGCGGTCAAGGCCAGCACGCCCGCGCCCATGGGGTTCCAGTCACCTTGCAGCAGCGTGGTGGTGGCGCCCTCGGCATGGCCTTCACTGATTGCGGCGATGCCGAGGATCAGCAGCACCACGACCATTACCACCGCCATGGCGCTCTGCAACTTGGCGAAGATGTCGATGCCCATGAGGTTGAGCAGGGTGAACACGGCCAGTACGCCGAATGCCACGCTGTACGGAGGGAAAACGCCGGGGTAGACCTTGCCGATGATGAGGTCCAGCAGTAGCAGTTCGGCCGAGAGGGCGAACATCGCCACCACCACGTAGCCGGAAAAGGTGGCGAGGATGGCCGGGAAGTGTCCGAGGGCGACCTCGGTGTAGCTCGACAGGCTGCCGGCGCGTGGCACCAGCAGGGCCAGTTCGGAGAACGAGCAGGCGTAGCTCAGGGCCAGTAAATAAGCCAGCCCCAATGGCACGATGAAGCCCAGGCCGGCGGCGCCGACGCCCTGGAGCATCATCACCATCACCCCTTGCGATACCACCAGGCCGACCGCCACCGCCAGTAGCGATCCCAGCCCCAGGACCCGGCGAAAACCGGCTTGATCGTGCTGCACGCTGGCAGGCACGGATGCACTTGCACTCATGAGAGTTTCCCCGCTCGTTGTTGTTGTAGTTGCGCCAGATAGTGGAACAGGGGCCGGGGTGGGGAAATTAGTAAAAATGTGGTCGGTGCAGAGCAAAAAGCTGGCACAGCACTGTAGGAGCCAGAAGGTGGCCTTGACCTGCAGCCCCGCTACCAGCGCATTGCCGTTGTCCAGACCATAGCGCTTTGCCAGGTCGAATTGAACGGGGCATTGCGGGAAGTCCTGGAGCATGCGGATGGCTTTGGAAGTGGTTCGCCGGCAAGCCGGCTCCTACCTTGGAGCGTAGGAGCCGGCTTGCCGGCGAACGGGGGCGATGCGGTCTATGGCAATGCGTAGGCCATCACATAGTCGCCACGGTCGGTCGACTGGCGCGCGCCGCCAGCGGTGACCACCACGTACTGCTTGCCGGACTTGGGCGACACATAGGTCATCGGGCCACCCTGGCTGCCGACCGGCAGGCGGGCCTTCCAGATTTCGTTGCCGTTGCCGCTGTCGTAGGCGCGTAGGTAGAAGTCCTGGGTACCGGCAATGAACACCAGGCCGCCTTGGGTCGACAGGGTGCCGCCCAGCGTCGGCAGGCCGATCTTGATCGGCAGGTGCATGCGGATCCCCAGTGGGCCGGTGTCCTCGACGGTACCGACCGGCACCTGCCAGGCGATCTGCCGGGTGTTCATGTCGATGGCGGTCAGCGTGCCGAACGGCGGTGCCTGGCAAGGGATGCCGGCCACCGAGAGGAAGCGGTTCTTGTTCACGGCGTAAGGGGTGCCTTTGAGCGGCACCTCGCCCATGCCGGTGTTCAGCGCCTCGCCACCGGAGGCCGCCGAGCCCTGGTTCTGCGACGGGATCATCTGGATCCACAGGCCCAGGCGCATGTCGTTGACGAAAATGAAGCCGTGCACCGGGTCGGTGGAAATGCTGCCCCAGTTCATGCCACCCAGCGAGCCCGGAAAGCTCAGCGACAGGTCGGTGCCGGGCGCGGTGTAGAGGCCGTCGTAGCGCATCTTCTTGAAGTCGATGCGGCACAGCAACTGGTCGTAGGGGGTGGCGCCCCACATGTCCGACTCGGTCAGCGTTTGTGCGCCGATCTGCGGCATACCGACGGATTTGGGCTGGGTCGGGGAATACGGCTCGTTGGGAATGTTGCCGGGTTTGACCGGCACTTCATCGACTTGCGTCAGCGGCTTGCCGGTGGCGCGGTCGAGTACGTAGAGCTGTCCGGCCTTGGTGCCGATCACCACGGCGGGCACGGTCTTGCCGTCGTCTCGGGTGAAGTCGATCAGGCTTGGCTGCATGGGCAGATCGAAGTCCCACAGGTCGTTGTGCACCGTCTGGTACACCCATTTTTCATTGCCAGTGGTGGCGTCCAGGGCCAGCACCGAGGCGCCATAGGTGTGGTCCAGCTGGCTGCGTTCGGCACCGTAGATGTCGGTGGAAGAGGAACCCATCGGTAGGAACAGGGTGTTCATCGTCGGGTCGTAGGACATGGGCGCCCAGCTGTTGGGGGTGCTGCGCACGTAGCTCCTGCCTTCGGCCGGGGCGTTGCGGTCCTGTGGGTTGCCCGGATCGAAGGCCCAGCGCATTGCACCGGTGACCACGTCGAAGCCACGGATCACGCCACCCGGCATGTCGGTCTGTACGTTATCCGCCACGCGACCGCCGACCACCACGGTGGTGCCTGCCATCAGCGGCGCCGAGGACAGTTGGTAGTACGAATCGGGCACCTCGCCCAGGCCCGCCTTGAGGTCGACCTGGCCGTTGTTGCCGAAGCCCTGGCAGAACGCGCCGGTATCGGCGTCTACGGCAATCAGGCGGCCGTCGATGGTGTTGGTCAGCAGGCGGCGCTGGCAGTTTGCGCCGGCTGGAACGCTGGCCACGGTGATCGGTGAGCTGTTCGGCTGGGTCGGTTGGGCGATTGGCGCGGTGGCGTCGAAGTAGGCCATGCCACGGCAGCGCTGCCAGACCTTGGACTGGGCGTTGATCGTGTGCTTCCACAGTTCCTTGCCGGTGTCGGTATCGAGGGCGATCAGATTGTTGTGCGGGGTGCAGATGAACACCTTGTCGCCGACCTGCAGTGGGGTGAGCTGGTCTTCCGCGCCATTGCCATCGCTGATGGCCACGTCGCCGGTGTGGTAGGTCCAGGCCACCTTGAGCTTGTCGACGTTGCCGCGGTTGATCTGGTCCAGCGCGGCGAAGCGGCTGCCACCCTCGGTGTTGCCATAGTGAGCCCAGTCTTTTTGCTGATGACCGGCCTCGACCGGGGTCAGGCCCGGGCCTTTGCCGTTGGGGGCAACGCTGGGGTGCGCGACGAACATGTTGCCGGCGGCGACCGCCAGCAGCGCGGCCAGCACGCCGGCCACGCCATAGGCGCCACGGGCCTTGCGCCGCACCAGTTGCGGGTAGGCCAGCGCCACCACCAAGCCGATCGCGGCGAACATGAACAGGCGAGAGAACAGCGGCCAGAAAACCAGGCCAGCGTCGATCACCGCCCACAGGGCCGTGCCGGCGAGAAACACAGCGTACAGCCAGGCGCCGGCCGGCTTGCGCCGGGCGATGAGCAGGCCGGCGACGGCCATCGCCAAGCCGCCAACGAGGAAGTACCAGGAGCCGCCGAGGCCGGCCAGCTTGACACCGCCGGCCGCCAGTAGGAGGCCGAGCAGGGCGATGACCACGCCCAGGCCGACCAGGATCAGGGTTGAGGCGCTTGATGCGCGCGGTGTGTCTTTCATGCCAGGGATCTCGCAGGTGGAATGCGGCGCAGTGTATGCCCTTAGCAAGCTAATTAACAAGTTAGTACATTTTACGTTCACTGATCTGTAGGAGCGGATTCATCCGCGATGCGCCGCGCGGACGGCGCTCGGTATTGCAGGCACTGCCAATCTTCTTGGCATGTGCCTGAAGCCTTCGTCATCTCTTGTCGAGCAGGAAGAGGCTGCTCTGGGCGGCAAGGGCCAGGCCCATGATTGCACGCAGACGGGCAGATGCTGGATGGAGGTCTTGCTGCGCTGTCAAGGCCGAGTGCCGCTCCCGCGGCACATCGCGGATAAATCCGCTCCTACAGGGTGAGGCGGGGTAACCGTGCCGCACCTGTCAGGCCATGGTTGCCAGCCTAGGCATTTCAAGCCTGCAACCCCTCCAGCAAACAGCGCAACGCTGCTTTCACCCGTTCCGCGGCCGCCTGCGGATCCTGCTGGGCGATTACCCACATGCCACTGTCGCCCATCGCGCCATTGATCAGATGGGCCATGGCCACCGCGTCGAACGAGCGCAACCTGCCGGCTTCCTGCAACTCCACCAGCCCCTGGGCCATGGGCCCGATGTAGCTGGCTTCCTCGAGTTCGCGCAACCGCGCGCCCAACACTGCGGGTGCGTCCTGCAGGAGGATGCGGCGCAAGGCTTGGTCGTGGAGCAGGTCGTAGTAGTACAGGCAGGTGTCGATATAGCCCTCCCACGGGTCGTCATGGGTGGCGTAGCGCTCATCCAGCAACTGATTGATGTTTTCCAGCAGGCTCTGCACCACGGCGGTAAACAGCCCGGCCTTGCCGCCGAAGTGGTGATGCAGGGCGCCACGGGTGAGATCGGCCTCGGCGCACAGGTCGTCCATGACCACGGCGGCGAAGCCTTTCTCGCTGAACTGACGGCGTGCCACGGCAATCAGCCGCTCGGTGGTCTCGGCGCTCATGGCGGCGCGGCTGCGACGGGGGGCAGGCATGGGAAGCTCCAGGTGAAAGGCGATGTGGTGCAAATTAGCATACGTTGCGTATGTCAATAAATGGCATTAGCATACGCTGCGTATGTAAATTGGAGGTTTTCACCGTGACTGCTTCTGTTCTGCGCCCGAAGAGCGCCTGGCTGAGTGAGTTGCCGGGGCTGTTGCGCCTGGCTTTACCGCTGGTCTTGGGCCTGTCGGCTGCCGAGTTGATCAGCCTGACCGACACCGTGCTGCTGGCATCGCTCGGCACTTTGGTGCTGGCATGTGTGTCGCTGACCGCCAGTGCTGGATTGATCTTCCATGCCGGGCTCTATGGGATGCTCGCCACGCTTAGCGTGCGTGCCGGCCTGGCCTTTGGTGCCGACGATCCGGGCGCCGTGGCGCGTACCTTGCGCGCCGGCCTGGGCTATGGGCTGCTGGTCGGTGTGCTCGGCTGCCTGGCAATGCTCGCCAGCCTGCCGGTACTGCAATGGCTGGGCGTGCCGTTGCCGGATGCGGCGCTGCTGACCCCGTACTGGCAAGCGATGGCGGTGTTCCTGATCCCATACTGCCTGGCGGTGGTGTTCAAGGATGTGCTGGAGGCCATTGGCCGCCCATGGGTGGCGGTGCTGCTGGTGATGAGCGCGGTGCTGTTCAACATCCCGTTGAGCTACGGCCTGATCCACGGTCATTTCGGCCTGCCCGCGCTGGGGCTGGTGGGCGCTGGCATCGCCGGGGTGATCGCCGAGTCGCTGGCCGTGCTGCTGGCCCTTGCCTACTGGCGCCTGGCGCCGTCGTTGGCGCGCTATCGCCAGGCTGCTCGCGGGCAACCTCTGCATTGGCGGACACTGCTGGGCGAAGGATGGCCGTTGGGCCTGGGTTACCTGGCCGAAGCCGGCGCGGTGGTGATCGCCGCCTGGATGCTGGGTTGGCTGGGTAATGCGGCATTGGCGGCCAACCAGGTGGTGCAGTCGATCGGCGCGCTGCTGTACATGCTGCCGCTGGGCATGGCTGCGGCGGTGAGCATCCGCATCAGCCAGGCCCACGGACGTGGCGAGCAGGCCCGGGTGCGTGCCATCGGCAGCGCCACCTTCATCAGCGTGACCGCCTGGATGGTCGTTGCCACGGTGCTGCTGGCCGTGTTCGGTCGCCGGATAGCCGAGGCCATGAGTGACGACCCGCAGGTCATCGCCATCGCAGTGCCGATGTTCGTGGTGGTGGCGGCGATGCAGGTGGCCGATGGCTTGCAGTCCACTGCGCTGGGTGCCTTGCGTGGTTTGCAGGACTATCGCTGGCCGGTGGGCGTGACCATGGTCAGTTACTGGCTGCTGGCGCTGCCGTTGAGTTACTGGCTGGCGTTCCATTCCGCGCTGGGCGCGGTCGGTGTGTGGGTGGGTTTTGCCTGTGGTCTGGCCGTGGCGGCATTGCTGCTGCCCTGGCGCTTCTACTGGCTGCAGGCCCGGCCGGCTGGGCAGGCGTTGGTTCAGGCGTCGTAGAACACCGCCAGCCACACCGTGGTCACGCCGGCCTCGGTCCATTCCACCCGGTGGCGGCAGTTGGGGGGGATGTCCAGGTGATCGCCGGGGCGCAGCACGCGGGGCTCGGCTTCGTGCTCCAGCCGCAGCCCGGCGCTGCCGCTGAGCACAACGACCCACTCGCCTTCGTCCTGGTCGTACCAGAAGTCCGGCGGGCTGGCCTGGCCGCTGGAGACAATACGCTCGATGCGCAGGCCAGGGCGGCGCAGCAGGTCGTCGAACTGCTCGGCAGCCTGTGGGTCGAGGGCGGGCAGGGCGGTGAACAGATTGTCGGGCATGGTGGTCTCGTGCGTGGTTGATTACCGTCGGTGATTGTAGGAAGGTTCCGGGTTTTGCCCCAGGGATAATCGCAATGGACAAGCTGCTGGCGATCAAGGTGTTCATGGCCACGGTCGAGGCCCTGGGGTTTTCCGCCGCCGCGCGCAAGCTTGGGGTGGCGACTTCCTCGGTGACTCGTCTGGTCGACGCGCTGGAGAACGAACTGGGCGCTGCCCTGCTCAATCGTTCGACGCGCCAGGTTAGCCTGACCGAGGCGGGTGCCGGTTACTACCAGCGTGCACGGGACATCCTCGAGGCGCTGGCCGAGGCCGATGCCCGCGTGGCCGACCGCGGCGAGGAACCGGTTGGCGTGCTGCGCCTGTGCCTGCCGGTGGAGTTCGGCAGGCGAGTGATCGCACCGCACCTGGGCGCATTCCTGGCACGTCACCCAGGGATGGAGCTGGACATCGACCTCAGCGACCGCTTCGACGACCTGCTCGATGGCCGCTACGACATGACCATTCGCTTGGGGGAGCCGGCGCCCAGCGATGAACTGGTGTGCCGCCCGCTGGGGCGCTTCGAGCGCTGGCTGGTGGCCAGCCCGGCCTACCTGGCGCAGCGCCCGCCCCTGGAGCATCCCCGACAGTTGGCTGACTGCGCTTGCCTGCGCTTTCGCTATGGGCAGTCGGCCAGGCCCTGGCGCTTGAGGCGCGGCGAGCAGGTGCTGGAACTGGATGTCGCCGGCCCGCTGCGCAGCGCCAATGCCGATTTGCTGCGCGAGGCGGCGATGGCCGGCAGTGGTGTCGCCCTGCTCGCCGACTGGCTGGTGCGCGAGGATGTTCAGGCCGGCCGCCTGCAGCGGCTGCTCAGCGATTGGCAGGCGAGCCCCGGGGCGGCCAGCACCAGCATCAACGCGCTGTACCTGCCCAATCATCGGGGGTCGAGGCGGGTGATGGCCTTTGTCGGTTTCTGTGAGGCGCTGCTGGCGGGGGGAGGATAGGGGGCCTGGCAGTAACCTTGTAGCGCTCTCAAGGCCGAGCGCCGCCCACGCGACGCATCGCGGATGAATCCGCTCCTACAGAGGCCATGTTTGTCAGCCTTGGTACCAGCAAAACCGGCATAGGCACGTTGCAACCGAGGTAGGAGCGGATTCATCCGCGATGCGTCGCGCGGGCGGCGCTCGATCTCATAGGCGCCGCAACGCCTGCTTCGAGAACGTTGCGTGTGGCGCAAAGGCCCGTTGCGCTGGCGCCGGATTCTCTGCAACGACGATGCACGGCACCATGCACGCACTTCCCAATGCTTCCCGAGGCAACCTCCCATGAATCCCTCCCTTGCTGTCGCCCAGCCGTCGGCCCCGGGCCTGAGCCGGGCGCTGGTCACGCTGCTGGCGTTCTGCTGTGGCGCCATTGTCGCCAACATCTACTATGCCCAGCCCATCGTCAGCTTGATCGCCCCGGACCTGGGGCTGTCCACCGAGCGGGCCAGCCTGATCGTGTCGTTGACCCAGCTCGGCTATGCCCTGGGCCTGCTCTTGCTGGTGCCGTTGGCCGACCTGCTGGAAAATCGCCGGCTGATGATCGCCACTGCGGTGCTGGCCACCGCCAGCCTGTTGCTGGCGGGCAGCAGCGGCCATGGGCAGGGCCAGTTGTTCCTCGGCTATGCCTTGCTGATCGGTTTCAGTTCGGTATCGGTGCAGATGCTCATCCCACTGGCCGCCCACCTCGCACCGGAGCAGCAACGCGGCCGAATCGTGGGCAACATCATGGGCGGGTTGCTGCTGGGTATCCTGCTAGCGCGACCACTGTCGAGCCTGGTGGCCGACCACTTTGGCTGGCGGGCGGTGTTCATCGGCGCGGCGGGGGTGATGCTCGTGATCATCCTGCTGTTGACGCTGACCTTGCCGCGCCGGGTGCCCGAGCACAAGGCCAGCTATGCCGGGCTGATGCTGTCCCTGATCGGGTTGCTGCGTCGCTACCGGCTGTTGCGCCAGCGTGCCCTGTACCAGGCGCTGATGTTCGGAGCGTTCAGCTTGTATTGGACGGCAGTGCCGCTGGCCCTGGCGGGTGAGCATGGTCTGTCGCAGAGCCAGATCGCATTGTTCGCCCTGGTGGGTGCGGTCGGGGCGGTGGCAGCCCCCATGGCAGGCCGTCTGGCCGACGCGGGGCACGCACGGCTCGGCTCGCTGCTGGCAATGGGGCTGGCGCCCGTGGCCCTGTTGATTGGCTTGAGCGCACCGGGCATGAGCGTGATCGGTCTGGGGCTGACCGGTGTGCTGCTGGACTTTGCCGTGCAGATGAACATGGTCATCGGCCAGCGTGAAGTGTACGCACTCGACCCGGCCAGCCGTGGGCGGCTCAACGCGCTGTACATGACCAGCATCTTCCTGGGCGGGGCCGTGGGTTCGGCGGTGGCCAGTGGTGTCTACGCGCAGTTCGGCTGGAGCGGCGTGGCACTGGCGGGTGCCGCGCTGCCTGCCCTGGCACTGCTGGTGTTCCTGGTGATATCGCGAAAGGGCTGATCAGCGCCCCAAAGGCAGCGCTACACCAATCAAGGCGAATAGACTGCCACAGCAACGATTGAAGCCCCTGCCGCCCTTGGCCAGCCAGGGGCGGATGCGAAACGCCAGGCGCGCCAGCAGCCACTCGACGAGGCATTCGACGCAGGCAAAGGTCGCCGCCAGCACCACGAACTGCATCGCCAAGCCCCGGTTCGGGTCGATGAACTGGGGCAGGAAGGCACCATAGAAGAGCAGGACTTTCGGGTTGGCCACGGCAGACAGAAGGCCTTGGCGGAACAAGCCGGCATTGCTCAGTCGGGTGTTGGCTTCGAGCGGTTGCAGATGCAATCCCGACGTGCGCCATAGCTGGATGCCCAGCCATACCAGGTAGGCGCCGCCCACCCACTTCATCACGGTCAGCAACGATGCCGAGGCCAGCAGCAACGCGCTCAGGCCAAACAGGGTGAGGGCGATCAGGGCTGTGAAGCCGACGCCACCACCGATGATCGTGAACAGCGTGCGCCGTGCCCCATAGAGTGCGCCATGGGTGAGCGCCAACAAACTGTTGGGGCCGGGGGTCAGCGACAAGCCGATGCAGGCAAGCAGGTAGATGAGCCAGGTATCGAGAGCCATGGAGGTGCCTTGTGTGTTTTCAGGGTGCCAGTATGAAACAGGTCGATACCGACACAGCGTATGATCTGGTCAATTCATGGTGATATCTGGACGCCCTGCATGACCCCCGACCTGCGCCTGCTGATCTTGCCTTTGCCTGAGTTCGCGCTGCTGCCCTTGGGCGCGTTCCTCGACAAGCTGCGTTTTTCCGCTGATGACGAAGACTACAGCCGCCAGCGCTACTGCCACTGGCGCGTACTGGGGCTGGATGGGCAGCCGGTGCCGTCGAGCAGCGGCGCGGTATTGCAGGTGGAAGTGACGCCAGAACAGGTCGAGTGGCGCGAGTTCGACTATCTGGTGTTGTTCGGTGGGCGCAACGCCACCGCAACGGCGGTGCTGGCCCCCGCGTATCGGGCATTGCTCAGATGTGCGGTGAAGGCTGGGGTGAAGCTGGTCTGTGTCGACAATGCCGCCTTCCTGCTCGCGGCTTGTGGATTGCTGGATGGGTTCAAGGTCGTGGTGCACTGGCGGCATGAGGCCGAGTTCCGCGCCAGCTTCCCGGGTGTGCAGGTGCTGACCGAGCAGTTGTATTGCTTCGATGGGCCGCGCATCACCTGTGCCGGCGGCACGGCAGCCATCGATCTGGCGGTGGAGCTGATTGCCCGCTCCTGTGGGCGGGCCAGGGCGCTGAAAGGCCTGGCGGACATGTTGGTGGACGAAAGCCGTGACAGCCGTCACGCCCTGCGTTCTCTGGAGGCTGGGCCAGGGCAGGGGCGCCAGGTGCAGCGGGCCCTGGCGCTGATGCGCCATCACCTGGCGGCGCGGTTGTCCATTGAACAGCTCGCGGCGCAACTGGGCATCAGCCGGCGCCAGCTCGACCGCCAGTTCCAGGCCAGTCATGGCATGAGCGCCAAGGCCTGGTGGCAGGAAATGCGCTTGCAACAGGCGCGGTGGCGGTTGCTCAACTCAAGCCACAGCCTGGCGCAGATTGCCGACGAGGTGGGGATGGGGGATGCCAGTTATCTGGGCAAGTGGGTGAAGCGGCGGTTCGGTTGCACGGCATTGGCGTTGCGTAGGGGGTGTTAAAGGCAACGCTGCGCGTTGCGTTCGCCAGCAGGGCTGGCTCCTACAGGTTGTATGCCATCTGCGCCTACTGTGGGGTACCGAACAACCCCGTCCAGTAGATCCCGGCATCGCTCTTCGGATCGACCGCGTACGCCGCCCCCAGCTCGCGGTAGTCCGGGTTCATCAGCGTCGCGCAATGCCCGGGGCTGGCCAGCCAGCCATCGACCACCTTGCCCGCGGTGTCGCGCCCGGCGGCAATGTTCTCGCCGATCTGCCGGTACAGGTAGCCGGCCAGTTCGGCGCGATCACCCGGCGTGCGGCCGTCGCGGTCGATATGGTCGAAGAAGTTCTGGTTGGCCATGTTGCGTGTGTGGTTGGCAGCCACGCCAGCCAGCGTGCTGTTCCAGGCCAGCGCCGGGGCGGCAGGGAACGGCTGGCCGCCGCACTGGCGTGGCACGTTGCGCGCGGCGTTGATCGCCTGCAGCAACTTCTGCCCCTCGGCCTGCCAGTCGCCCAGGCGGCCACTGAGCAGCGGCCGGGCCAGGACGATGCGCCAGTCGCGTCCCTCCTGGCTGACACCGATATCGACGAATTGCGGGTCGAGCACCACCTGGCAGAAGCTTTCCTCGATGGCCCTCATTGCCGCCTGGGCATCGCGTGGGCCGGACAAACTGATGGCCTGGACGTTGACCATGGGGTAGGCGGCGCGGCTCATGGCCTGCTGCAGGTCACGGGTGCCCTCCGGCGACAGGGCCAGGCGGGTGTCGCTGGTGAGCGGCGGCAGCTCCAGCGAGGCTTCGCCGCCACAGCGTTGGGCCTGGCTGCGATAGACGTTGATCGTCTCGATCAGTTGCGCTTCCTCGCCGGTGAAGGCCAGGGCACTGGTCGAGGCCAGCAGCGACAGACCGAAGAGGCAGGCAACGGATGACAGGACGCGCATGTGGATCTCCCTATGACTGGCAGCGTCGGGGGCAAGCCCGCCCGCGCTGCTCATCCTACACAAGCGCATGGGTTTTGGCCCGGCCCTGTGCAGTGCGGCAAAGGGGCAATAGACCGTCGATGATGGCAAAAGTGCGATCACTGGGTGAGGTTTCCCAGAGCCGAGCTACCTGGCCAGCGCCTGGTTGGGTTTGTAGAACAGGAAATGCGTGGTCTCGGTGGTCTTGCGGTAAGTCTTGGCCCAGTCGGGGCTCACGTTGCGGTCATGGAAGTAAAGTGCGCCATCGGTGGGGTCTTTCAGTTGCTGGTTGAGCGCCTTGCGTGCGATTTCCTTGGCCACCGTGTAGCGCTCCTCTTCTTCCACCTGGTCGGGACGCCCGTCGCACCACCAGGAGAACTGGCAGCTCTTGCTCTCCACCCCTTGCTTGACCACCCCGCAGATCGTGTCGGGGAAACCGTCGTGGCCCAGGCGGTTGAGCACTACGCTGGCCACGGCGCTCATGTCCTGGGCGTCGGCGCCTTTGGCCTCCCAGTAGATGGTGCGTGCCAGGCAAGTGATGCTGTCATCCATGGGGGCCTGCCCGGCCGGGTCGACCGCCTGCACTTCGCTCGGGCTGAGCTTTTCCTGCTGCTTGGGCGGCGGTGCGTCCTCGACGACTTTTTCCTCGAGCTTGTGCGCCTTGTCCTCGGCGACGGCGGCCTTCTGGTTGTCGGCCGCGCCGAGCGGGCCTGCGAGCAGGGCCAGGAGCAGGCCGGACAGTATCCAGAGATGGCGCATGGTCGAGGTCTCGCGGGGTAGGGTGCCTGTGAGTCTAGCCGTGCGCGCTCAATTCAGCGTCAGGCTCAGCACCAGGGGCAGGGTCACGGCGGCCGCCACGGTCTGCAGGGCGATGATGGTCGCCATCAGGGGCGCGTTGCCGCCCATTTGCCGGGCCATCACATAGGACGACGAGGCGGTCGGCAGTGCCTGGAACAGCACGGCTACCACCGCAGCCTGGCCGCCCAGCCCGAACAGGCGACACAGGCCCCAGGCGGTCATCGGCATCACCAGAAACTTGAACAGCGACGCGGCCAGCAGCGGCTTGGCCTGCTGGCCCAGGCGCGCACCGCCCAACGCCGCGCCCACGCACAACAGGCCCAGGGGCAGGGCGGCCTGGCCCAGTGCTTTGATCGTGGGCTCCAGTCCAGCGGGCAGGCCCAGGCCGCTGATCCGCAGCAGCAGGCCACCAGCGCAGCCGACGATCAGCGGGTTGGCGAAGATCGCCCGAAGCACCGTGGCCGGGGAACTGTGGCGGGCACTGAAACGGGCGAACACCAGTACGCAGAGCAGGTTGACCAGCGGCACGATGGCGGCGTTGGCCACCGCCGCCAGAGCGATCCCGGCGCTGCCGTAGAGGCCGGCGGCCAGGGTGGCGCCGATGTAGTTGTTGAAGCGCACGCCGCCCTGGAACACCGAGGTGAAATCGGCGCCATCGTGGCTCGCCGCCCCCTGGTAGAGCACCAGCAACAGGGCACCGAGCAGGGTGGACAGCATCAGTACGCCGACCATGCCCAGCACCGGCACGCCATCAAGGTTGGCGGTAGCCAGGCCGTGGAGGAACAGCGAAGGTAGCAGCACGTAGTAGCTCAGGCGCTCGGCGCCGGGCCAGAAGCTTTCGGCGAGAAAGCCGCGTACCCGCAGCCAGGTACCCAGCGCAATAAGCAGGATGATCGGCACGAGTGTGGTCAGCAGCAGCGCAAGCATGGGCGTGGGTCCGTGGTCGGGTACGGACACAGCCTAGCGGGGAGCGAGGGTTGGAAAAAACGTTGTTTTCTGCAGGGAGTGTTGAGGAAAACTGCATTGTTTGAAGGTGATGCGGGAGCCAACGGGCTCCCGCACGGTCACGCTGCCTGGATCAGGCGCTTTCGAGGTGGCGGATGGCCGCCTTCAGGCGCTCTGCCGGCTGGTGCTGGTGGACGATGTCCGGCGCCTTGCGCACACGGCCGTGCTGGTTGACCCAGTGACCGTTGGTGAAGTAGCGGTAGCTGGCGGTGCCGTTGTTCCAGCCGGTATCGAGCAGGCCTTGCAGGTGGAAGGTCTGGGCGATCTGGCTGAGCGGGCCGCTGGGGCTGCCGTCCAGGTGCAGGACGATCGAGTGGCTGCTGGGCGGGGCGAACAACAGTTCGCTGTATTTACCCCACACGTTGGCGTGGAAGACCTGCACCGGATGGGTGGTCTGGATGATGGTGGCCCTGCCGGTGACCTTCTTCGACACGGTGTTCACAAGCAGGTCGAGGGTCAGGTTCGGCGCGCCGAGCAAGCCGTTGCTGACGTTCAGGCGGGTATGGAACAGTCCGATGGCCATGCTGATTCTCCTTGTCTGCTCAGGCTTTCTTGGCGGCTTTGGCGGCCGGGCTCTTGGTCGAGGCGAGGGCCTGGTCCAGGGCCTTGCCCACGGCGCCGCTGGCCAGTTGCTTGAGTTGGGCCACGTCACCAGTGGCGATCACCGCTTCGAGGGTGGCGTTGTGCAGTTCGGTCTGCAGGTTGACGCCAGCCAGTCCCTGGATGCGCTGCAGCTCAAGCACGACCGGTACGTTGTTCTCCTCGATCCAGCGCTGGCCGTTGTAGTAGCGGTAGCTGGCCGTTCCCTTCTGCCAATCTTGGTCGAGCAGCGCCTGCAGTTCGAACTGCACCGGCGAGTTGGCATGCGGACCACCGTGGTTGCCACGCACCGTCAGCAGGATCTTGCCTTCGCTCGGCGGTTGGACGGCTTGGTAGCTGAAGGTACCCCAGACATCCTCATGCACCTCCAGCGGAGGGTTGGTAGCCTGGGTGATCAGCGCGTGGCCGTTGACACTGCGGTCCGGCGTGTAGACCAGCAGGTCCAGTTGCAGGCGCGGGGCACCTGGCTGGTTGTTGCCGATCAGGTAGGACACCGGGAAGAGTGCTTCCGACGGTGCGAGCAGCGATTCAGACATGATTGCCTCCATTGCATTCAATGAGTGAAGAACGGTTATGTCAGCTGGCGCAGGCGGTAGGAGGGGAGAGAGTTCGAGCTGGCTTGCGCTCGAAAGGCCGTCGGGCTGCGTCATGAAGACGGGCCGACGGGTGCGAGAGGCTGTTGGCAGCCAACTTGGGCAACCCATCCGTGGTACACGGGCCGCCTGCCTGGCAGCCCGCTTGAGTTAAGCAGGCCCGGCAGGCAGTGATGGCTTTTTTGCATTATCTCCGACGAGTGGCTCAGCGCTTTTTGTCGCGCATGGCCACGAAGCTGCGGCGCATGTCGCTGGCCCAGCCGTCAAGTACCGGCTTGACGTCGTTCAGGGTCAGCTGCGTAGTGTCGTTCTCCAGGTCCTTGCCGCTGCCCTTGCGCACCACCTGGGCCAACACCTTCTGGTTGCCGCCATCGAGGAAGGCGGCTTCCACGGCGATGTCCACGGCCTGGTCGCGGCCGCCGGCGGCGGTGTTGACCGCCGCCGCCACCAGGGCGATGGGGATCACTTCATAGGGCTTGAGGCCTTCTGTGCTGGTGGACACCGCGGTGATCGCCGGGCGCACCACGATGGTGTTCGGGCCGGGCTCCTTGACCAGGGTCAGCACGCTGCCCAGCTCGCGGCGCATCGCTTCGTTGAAGTAGCGGGTGATCTCCTGCAAGGTCTGCGCCGAGATCACATTGGTCGGCTGCGGCTTGGGATAGAACTGGCTCGGTTCGATGAACACCTTGGTGTACTGGCTGGCCTTGATGTCCGGGTCGACCCAACGCATCACCGGCACGCCGGAAACGCTTTCGGCGGGCTTCAGCCGGCTGTAGTCCTTGAGAAAGCCGGAGTAGTCCTTGGGGTCGACCCGGTTGCTGGAGCAGGCGACCAAGGCCAGCAGGGCGGCGCACAACAGGGTGGTGCGAGGCAGGTGCTTCATGATGACGAGGTCCATGAGGGAAGTGGCCAGAACAACGCTAGCAGGTGCTTGGCGGATGGCCAGCACCTCGCCCGATGCCATTGCCGATTCCTACATGACGGCCTGAATGCGCCGACTTTCCAGTGGCGTACAGCACTGGAAAAATATGCCCTTTACGGGTATGTTTTGAGGTGTTGACACATGGATGTCTACAAGCGAAGGGAGTTTGCTCGCTGGCAAGTACGGGAGTGCGTACCTGACAACGTGTTGTGCAAGGCGGTGGCGGAAATGCAAAGCGGCCTTGTGGACGCCAGCCTTGGCGGGCTTCTGTACAAGAAGCGCGTCGCCGGATGGGGCATCGGGAAACGTGGAGGATACCGAACTCTGCTGTCCGCACGTGTAGGCAGTCGATATGTGTTTCTGCATGGTTTTGCCAAGAACGATGTGGCGAATGTCACGTCGAGCGAGCAGAAAGCACTGCAGTTCACCGGCCGGGTTTTTCTGGAACTGTCACCGCAGGCCTTGGCCAAGGCGCTGGATTGCGGTGTGTTGATGGAGGTCCATTGTGACCCGCAAACTTATTGAATCGTTGCGTGATGATCTGAGCGCATTGGAACAGGCAGGCGCGGTCGGCAAGATCACCCTGCGTGACTTCGAGGCGCTCTGCCCGGCGCCAGTCAGGGCATTCAGTGCCGAGGACATCAAACGCCTGCGCGAGGCCCTGAATTTCAGCCAGCCCGTGTTCGCCCTGCACCTGCACACCAGTGCATCCACGGTACGCAAGTGGGAGCAGGGCGAAACGCGGCCTGCCGGCCCTGCTCTTAAACTACTCAACCTTATCGCTGACAAAGGGTTGCAGGTAATTCTCTAGCGTTCAGCCCAATGCCTCGCGCACCCGATACCACAACATCCCCAGCGCCAGCAGCGGCGAGCGCAAGGCCTTTCCGCCGGGGAAGGTGAGGTGCGGCACGGCGCTGAACACATCGAACCCATGGCTGTGCTCGGTGGCGATGGCCTCGGCCAGCAGCTTCGCGGTCCAATGGGTGACGTTCAGGCCATGCCCGGAATAGCCCTGGGCATAGTAGACGTTGGGGTACTGGCCCAGGCGGCCTACCTGGGGGAAGCGGTTGGCGGTGATGCCGATCATGCCGCCCCACTGGTAGTCCAGGCGCACGTCGGCCAGTTGCGGGAACACCTTGAGTACCTTGGGCCGCATGTAGGCGCCGATGTCCTTCGGGTCGCGTCCTGAGTAATGGCAGGCTCCCCCGAACAGCAGGCGGTTGTCGGCGGTCAGGCGGTAGTAGTCCAGGCCGACTTTCTGGTCGCACAGCGCCATGTTCTGGGGAATCAAGGCGCGAGCGAGCGGTTCGGGCAGTTGCTCGGTGGCCACCACGTAGCTACCTGCAGGCAGCACCTTGCCGGTCAGGCGCGGTTCCAGTTCGTCCAGGTGGGCGTTGCAGCCCAGTACCAGGCTCCGGGCGCGGACCTTGCCCCGCGCGGTGTGCAGGGTCACGGTGCTGCCGTGCTCGATGCGCAGCACCGGGCTCTGCTCGAAGATCCGCACGCCCAGGCCATGGGCTGCACGGGCCTCACCCTGAACCAGGTCGAGCGGGTGCAGGTGCCCGGAGCCCATGTCCACCAGGCCACCGGCGTACAGGTCACTGGCGACGATCTCGTGCATGCGCCTGGGTTCGACCAGGCGTGTCTCATGGCGGTAGCCCAGTTCCGCCAGGTCGCTCTGTTCCTCCTCGAAGGCGGCGAACTGCACCGGGGTGTTGGCCAACTCGCAGAAGCCCCAGCGCAGGTCGCACTCGATGCCGTACTGCTCGATGCGCCGGGCCACCAGCGCCACCGAGTCGATACCCGCCTGCTTGAGGTAGCGCACGCCATCCTGACCGACATGCCGGGCAAAACCCGAGACGTCGTGGCCAATCCCGCGGATCAGCTGGCCGCCGTTACGCCCGCTGGCCCCCCAGCCGATGCGCCGGGCTTCCAGCAAGATCACCGACAGGCCGCGCTCGGCCAGCTCCAGGGCGGCGTTGACACCGGTCAGGCCGCCGCCGACTACGCAGACGTCAGCGTGCAGGTCCTGGTCGAGCACAGGGTAGGGCGTACCCTGGCGTGCGCTGGCGGCGTAGTAGGAAGCGGTGTGTTCAGTCATGTGTGGCATGGGTGTGCTCGGCTCAGCGGTTGGACTTGATCTTGCTCCAGGAGCGGGTCATCTGCCGCAGGATCCCGGGGCTTTGCATGGTGGAGACATACAGCTTGTCCAGCACTTCCTGGGGCGGGTAGATCTCGGGGTTGTCGACCAGCGCCGGGTCCATTTCGGCCTTGGCGTCGGGGTTGGCATTGGCATAGCCGACGGTCTTGCTGACCTTGGCGATCACCTTGGGGTCGAGCAGGTAGTTGATGAACGCCAGGGCTTCGTCGGGGTTCTTGGCGTCCTTGGGGATGGCCAGCAGGTCGAACCACAGGTTGCTGCCTTCCTTGGGGATGCTGTAGGCGACCTTGACGCCGTTGCCGGCCTCTTCGGCGCGGTGCGCGGCCTGCAGCACGTCGCCGGAGTAGCCGAAGGCGATGCACACGTCGCCGTTAGCCAGATCGGAGACGTACTTGGAGGAGTGGAAATAGGTGATGTACGGGCGCAGTTCGAGGAAGCGGGCCTCGGCCTTCCTGTAGTCGTCGGCCTTCTCGCTGCGCGGGTTCATGCCCAGGTAGTTGAGCATGGCCGGGTACAGTTCGTCGGGCGAGTCCATGAACGCCACGCCGCACTGCTTGAGCTTCTTGAGGTTCTCGGGCTCGAACAGCACCGCCCAGGAATCGATTCTGTCGATACCCAGCACCGCCTTGACCTTGTCGACGTTGTAACCGATGCCGTTGGTGCCCCACAGGTAGGGCACGGCGTACTGGTTGCCCGGGTCGTTCTGCTCGAGTTGCTTGAGCAGTTTCGGGTCCAGGTGTCGCCAGTTCGGCAGTTTTTCGCGGTCCAGCGGCAGGAACGCGCCGGCCTGGGCCTGGCGGGCGAGGAAATGGTTCGAAGGCACCACCACGTCGTAGCCGGTACGCCCGGCCAGCAGCTTGCCTTCGAGGGTTTCGTTGGAGTCGAACACGTCATAGACCACCTTGATCCCGCTGCTGGCCTGGAAGTCGGCCAGAGTGGTGTCACCGATGTAGTCGGTCCAGTTGTATACGCTCACCGTCGGCTGGGCCTGGGCGGCGGCACCGAACAGCAGGGCGAAGGTTGCGGGGATCAGGGCTTTCGGATGACGCATGTCGACACCTCGTTGGTCTTTTTCTTGGTCGTGGTATTAACGATGAATCGGTGCTGCGGCGTTCGTTGTAGGAGCGGCTTCAGCCGCGATGCCGGCACCGCGGTGCCAGGCACCCGCTTTGCGGGTGATCGCGGCTGAAGCCGCTCCTACAGGGGGCGTTGCAAATCACACGCTCAGCAGCAGGAACTCCCGCTCCCACGAGCTGATCACCCGCTTGAAGTTCTCGTGCTCGGCGCGCTTGACCGCGACATAACCCTGGACGAACTGCTGCCCCAGGTACTCGCGCACTACCTCGCAATCCTCCATGTGCTGCAGCGCGTCCTCGATGGTGATCGGCAGGCGCAGGTTGCGCCGTTCGTAGGCGCGCCCTTGCACTGGCGCGCTCGGCTCGATCTTCTCGACCATGCCGATGTAGCCGCACAGCAGGCTCGCGGCGATCGCCAGGTAGGGGTTGGCATCGGCGCCCGGCAGGCGGTTCTCCACGCGCATCGCCTCGGGGCTTGAGGTCGGCACGCGCAGGCCAGCGGTGCGGTTCTCCTCGCCCCACTCGACATTCACCGGCGCCGAGGTGTCGGGCAGGAAGCGGCGGAACGAGTTGACGTTGGGCGCGAACATCGGCAGCAGTTTGGGGATGTACTTCTGCAGGCCGCCGATGTGGTGCAGGAACAGCTCGCTCATGCTGCCGTCGTCGTTGGCGAAGATCGGCTTGCCGGTGGCGATGTCGACCACGCTCTGGTGCAGGTGCATGGCGCTGCCAGGCTCGTCGGTGATCGGCTTGGCCATGAAGGTGGCGGTGACGTTGTGCTTGAGCGCCGCCTCGCGCAGGGTGCGCTTGAACACGGTGATCTGGTCGGCCAGGTCGAGGGCGTCGCCATGGCGGAAGTTGATCTCCATCTGCGCCGGGCCGTCCTCATGGATCAACGTGTCCAGGTCCAGGCCCTGGATCTCGCACCAGTCATAGACGTCCTCGAACAGTGGGTCGAATTCGTTGGCGGCGTCGATGGAGAACGACTGGCGGCCACTTTCGGCACGGCCCGAGCGGCCCAGCGGCACTTGCAGCGGCAGGTCCGGGTCTTCGCAGCGCTGGGTGAGGTAGAACTCCATCTCCGGCGCGACGATCGGCTGCCAGCCCTTGTCGGCATACAGCTTGAGCACCTTCTTCAGCACGTTGCGCGGCGACAGCTCGATGGGGTTGCCCTGCTTGTCGAAGGTGTCGTGGATGACGATCGCGGTCGGCTCGATGGCCCACGGGATCTGGTACACCGCCGTGGGGTCGGGGCGGCAGACCATGTCGATGTCGGCGGCGTCGAGCAGGCTGTAGTAGATGTCGTCATCGACGTAGTCGCCGGTGACGGTCTGCAGCAGCACGCTTTCGGGCAGGCGCATGCCGCGCTCGTGAAGGAACTTGGCGGTCGGGGCGATCTTGCCGCGGGCGATGCCGGTCAGGTCGCTGATCACGCATTCGACTTCGGTGATCCGGTGTTCTTTCAGCCAGGTGGACAGCTGATCGAAGGGGGCGTTCATACAGACCTCTTGGTTGGGTTGTTGTGCGTCGTTCGCCAGTGGGCACTTCCCACGGGTGACGCTGAGGGCTATCTTGGGCGCAGCCCGCGAGGGCGATCTATCCACTTTTTTCGCCGTTGAATGCACCAAAAGAGTGCAATAGGACAGTGCGTGACAGCGCCAAATGCCTTGCAGGTCCAGGATTTCCGTACCACCGATGTGACCGAACAGACCCGCGCCACCCCCGGCTGGCAGCAGCAGTACCGGCAGATGTCCCCGGGGCATTTCAATGGCCAGTTGCGCTGGCTGGGGCTCGAGGGCGTGGAGGTCTACGAGGAGCGCCTCAATACCCGGGTCGAACAGTTCTTCCGCGCCCCCAGCGGCGCGTTGGCATTTTGTTTCGACCGCAGCGAAAACAGCCTCTACCTGCTCAACGAGGACAGCCGCAACATCTGGATCACCCCCGAGAACTACCAGGAGGTGGCTGTGGTGTTCGACCAGCCGTTCCTGGCCCGTCATGGCCTGGATGTGGAGCGCCTGCGCGGGTTGTTCATGGTGCCCTTGACCTGCCAGCAGAACGCATTGTTCGGCAACTGGCTGAGCGCCACGCTCACCCGTCTGGGCCAGGCCGGCTGCCCGCTGGAGGGCAGGGCGCTGGCCGAGCAGTTGCTGGAGGACTGCCTGTTCATCCTCGACAATGCTGGCCAGCATCTGCAGGGCGATGCGTTGGGCAAGCGCGATGAAGCGCGGGCGATCATGCGCCGGGTCAGTGAATGGGCCGCCGACTGCCCTGACGAAACCCTCAACCTGGTGGAGCTGGCCACGGTCGCCGGTGTATCGGTTCGCCAGTTGCAGCATGCCTTCAAAGGCTTTACCGACATGCCGCCCGCGCATTGGTTGCGGCTGCGCCGGCTCAACGGCGCGCGGCGTGACCTGCTGGCCGGTGACGCGACCGTGGCCGAGGTGGCCATGCGCTGGTCGTTCTGGCACCTGGGGCGGTTTTCCGACAGTTACCGGCAGCTGTTCAGGGAGTTGCCGAGCGAAACCCTCAGGCGCGGACGCGGGCAGTAGCGGCGCTGACGGCGAAAACTTGCTAGGGTGCCTGCCGCTGTCATGCAGAGGGGCGGGTATGGATACCGCACAGGCACCGCGTTTTACCTATCAGAAAGTCCACCGCTACCTGTGTGACTGGCTCGACGCGCAGCCACACGGGCAAGTGCACCGTTTGCCGTCGCTGCGGGAAGTGAGCCGACGTTTGCGGGTCTCGCTGTCGAGCAGCAAGCAGGCTTTTGCCTTGCTCGAGGCGCAAGGGCGGATCCTCTCCAGGCCCAAGGTCGGCTACTTCAGCGTGCCGCGTGCGCCGACAATGCTGCTGGCGCCTTCGGCCAGCCTGGTCGACCGGGTGTTCGCCAGCGCCCGGCAACCGGGGATGCTGGCGCTGAGCAGCGATGCGCCGAGCGTGCTTGCGGCCCTCGAACACCCCCTGGCGATGATCGAGCGTGAACTGCTGCGCCAGGCGCAGCGCAGCGAATCGCCCCCCTATCAGCCATGCGGCGAGCCAGAACTGCGTGAGGCATTGGCACGCCGCTACAGCCGCGGCCTGGAGGATCACTGGCAGGCCGACCAGGTGTTCATCGGCGCCGACCTGCGCAGCATGCTCGAACTGGCCTTGCGCGCGCTGGTACCCGCCGGGGCGGTGGCGCTGGTCGAGTCACCGTGCTCCTGGTTGGTACTGCGGCAATTGCGGCTAGCGGGGTTGCAGATCGTGGAGGTGCCGCTGGACGGGCAGGGGCGGTTCGACCTCGACGCAATGGCGCATGTGCTGGCCGACATGCAGGTACGCGTGGCGGTGCTGTCCTCGGCGGTCAACATGCCCCAGGGGGGCGTGATGCCGGCAGAGGACAAGCAGCGCCTGTGCACGCTGCTGGCCAGGCACCAGGTGTGGCTGTTCGAGAACGACAGCTACGGCGCACTCTGTCCCACACAGCCTCGCTACAGGGACCATGCCGATCCGCAACGGTTGCTGGTCTTTGCCAGTTTCGACAAATGCATCGGCGCCGAGGCGCCCTTTGGTTACCTGCTGTGTCGGCAAACGACCATGCTGGCCCAGGCATTGGTCGCCCGAGGTTTCCGCCTGCCGGCCTACCGCCAGCGGGCCATCGCACAACTGCTGTCCAGTGGGCGTCTGGATCACCACCTGCAGTCGCTGACCGGGCAGCTCGCCGCCAGCCAGGCGCGCATGGCGCACCTGCTGCAACGCCATGCGGCGGACTGCCTGCGGCTGGTCTTGCCGGTGGCTGGCCCCGCATTCTGGCTGCAGGCCGCGCGGCCGGTGGACATGGACACCGTCTGCGAGCAGTTGCTGGCGGCTGGAATCGTCATTGCACCGGGCTCGGTGTTCAGCCAGGCCGGCCATTGGCGTGATTACCTGCGCCTGAGCTTCACCGTCGACTGGCGCCAGGACATCGAAGGGGCGCTGATCAAGCTGGCCCAAGTGATACGCCAGGCGCCTCAACTGCCGTAGCAGTGCGCAAGCTCGGGGAACTCGCCCTGACGCACTTCGCTGGCATAGCGTGCGCAGGCCTCGCCAATCACCGCTGTGAGGTCGGCGTACTGCTTGACGAAGCGCGGCTGCTGCGGCCCACCGAGGCCGAGCAGGTCCTCGGTGACCAGGATCTGCCCATCGCAGGCTGGTGAGGCACCGATGCCGATGCACGGCTGCTGGCTCTGTTGGCTGATACGCCGCGCCAAGGGCTCGGCAACACCCTCTAGCAACAGGCTGAAGGCACCCGCCGCGAGGTTGGCGCGGGCATCTTCGACAATCGTTTCAGCACTGGCCTCGGTCAGCCCCTGGGCCTTGTAGCCCCCCATGACATGGACGAACTGCGGCATCAGGCCGACATGGGCCATCACCGGGATGCCCCGTTCGACCAGGAACGCGACTGTAGGGGCCAAGGCGCGATTGCTCTCGAGCTTGACCGCATCGCAGCCGGTTTCGGACAGCACCTGGGCGCAATTGCGAAACGCTTGCTCGGGGGACGCCTGGTAACTGCCGAACGGCATGTCGGCGATCACGCAGGCGTGCCGGGTGCAGTCGACCACGGCACGGGTATGGCTGATGGTTTCGTCCAGGCGCATGGCCAGGGTGGAAGGGCGGCCGTAGGCGACCATGGCGGTCGAATCGCCGACCAGGATGAAGTCCACCAACGGGTCGATCAGACGGGCGATGGGAGTGCTGTAGGCAGTCAGGGCGGCGATCTTCTGCCGGCCTTTCAGGGCGGCCAGGTCAGTGATGGTCAGGCGGTGGTGAAGGGTGCTCATCGGTACCTCCGGCGTGTTTGGAGGTGTCCGATTATTAGCCTGTGGGCGGGGGATTCAAGGTACAGATCACGACGCAATTGCAGCCCAGATAGCGTGCGCACCGCACCTCTGTAGGCGCCAGCCTTGCTGGCGAACACCGGCAAGGCCGGTGCCCGCCATCGCGGTAGAAGGATCAGTTACGATCCAGCCACACCGTCTGGGCATTGGTGAACTCACGCACGCCAAAGTGCGACAGCTCACGCCCGAACCCGCTTTTCTTCACGCCACCGAATGCCACGCGGGGATCGGAGGCGCAGTAGCCGTTGATGAACACGCCACCGGTGTCCAGCGCTTCGGTCATGCGCTCGGCCAGGGCGTAGTCGGCGGTGTAGATGGTCGAGGCCAGGCCGAATTCGCTGTCGTTGGCCAGCTCCACGGCATGGTCAGCGTCACGGGCGCTGATGATTGCCGCCACCGGGCCGAACAGTTCCTGCTTGAACGCCGTCATCTCAGGGGTGACGTTGGCGAACACGGTCGGTGCGTAGAAGTTGCCCACGCCTTCGAGCTTGTGCCCGCCCAGCAGCAGGGTGGCGCCCTCGGCCAGCGTGGCCTGGACCTGGCCGTCGAGCTCGTCGCGCAGGTCGTAGCGGGCCATCGGGCCGATGTAGGTGGCCTCTTCCAGCGGGTTGCCGACGGTCAGCGCACGGGTGGCAGCGACGAACTTCTCGGTGAATGCCTCGACGATGCTCTCTTCGACGATCAGGCGCTTGGCAGCCGCGCAAACCTGGCCGGTGTTCTGGTAGCGGCCGATCACAGCGGCTTTCACAGCGGCATCGAGGTCGGCGTCGGCCAGCACGATGAACGGATCGGAACCGCCCAGTTCCAGCACGCATTTCTTCAACGCGGCGCCCGCCTGGGCGCCGATGGCCATGCCGGCGCGCACGCTGCCGGTCAGGGTGATGGCGGCGATGCGCGGGTCGTTGATGGCGCGGGTGACGCCCTCGGGGGTGACGTTGAGCACCTCGAACACGCCCTCAGGCAGGCCAGCACGCTTGAACAGGTCGGCCAGCAGGTAGGCGCTGCCCATCACGTTGGGGGCGTGCTTGAGCACGTAGGTGTTACCGGCCAGCAAGGCCGGCACGGCGCCACGCAGCACCTGCCAGATCGGGAAGTTCCACGGCATCACGGCGAGGATCGGGCCGAGCGGGCGGTACTCGATACGGGCCTTCTCGATCTGGGTCGGCTCGGGGGCGAGCATGGCCGGGCCGTGTTCGGCGTACCACTGGCACAGGCCGACGCACTTGCTGACTTCACCGCGGGCCTGGGTGATCGGCTTGCCGATTTCGCGGGCGATCATCTGGGCGAAGGCTTCGGCGTTGGCCTGCAGGGCTTGCGCCAGGGCGAGCAGGTATTCGCTGCGCTGACCCAGCGACACTTTGCGCCACTGGCCATAGCCCACCTTGGCGCGTTGCAGCGCCGCCTCCAGTGCGGCGTCGGTGTCGAAGGCGTAGTGGCCGATCCGTTCGCCGCTGAAGGGGTCGACGGAAATGGCGTGGGTCAGGCTGCTGATCTCGCTCATGGCAGGACTCTCATTGTTTTGATGGGGTGAGTCCAGACTAGGGGTGATGCGCTTTAATGAAAACTGAATAATACTGAGCGAAACATTCACGTTTGGAGAATGATTGTGGACCTGGTGCAACTCGAGATGTTCAAGGCCGTGGCCGAGCACGGCAGCATCAGCGCTGCCGCCCAGCACATTCACCGGGTGCCGTCGAACCTGACCACCCGCATCAAGCAGCTGGAAGAAGACCTGGGCGTCGAACTGTTCATCCGCGAGAAGAGCCGGCTGCGCCTGTCGCCTGCCGGGTGGAACTTCCTGGAATACACCCGGCGCATCCTCGACCTGGTGCACGAGGCGCGCCTGACCGTGGCCGGCGAGGATCCGCAAGGCACCTTTGCCTTGGGCTCGCTGGAAAGCACGGCGGCGGTGCGCATCCCGGCGCTCCTGGCGGCCTACAACCAGCGCTACCCCAAGGTCGACCTGGACCTGTCCACCGGCCCTTCGGGGACCATGCTCGAAGGGGTGTTGTCAGGTCGCCTGGTGGCGGCCTTCGTCGATGGCCCGGTGCTGCACCCGACCCTTGAGGGCATGCCGGTGTTCGAGGAGGAGATGATGGTCATCGCGCCGCTCAACCATGCCCCGGTGACCCGCGCCCGTGACGTCAATGGCGCGAGCATCTATGCCTTCCGCGCCAACTGCTCGTACCGCCACCATTTCGAAAGCTGGTTCGTCCACGACCAGGCCGTGCCGGGCAAGATCCACGAGATGGAGTCCTACCACGGCATGCTCGCCTGCGTCAGCGCCGGTGCGGGGCTGGCCATGATGCCGCGCAGCATGCTCGACAACATGCCCGGTTGCAGCACGGTGAGCGCCTGGCCGATGGCGGAGGATTTCCGCTATCTCAAGACTTGGCTGGTGTGGCGGCGTGGGACGGTATCGCGCAGTTTGAGCATGTTCATCAAGCTGCTTGAGGAACGTCGCGACGCCGCCCTGTAGGAGCGGCTTCAGCCGCGATGCACAGACTAACGGCGCGCCGTTTTGCGAACGCCGGCGCCTGGAAATCATCCAATCTGTGTAGACCATCCCCCAGAGGGAGGAATGCACCATGCGTACCCATCACTACGGCCTGTGCGCGGCACTGATGCTGGCCCTGGCCATGCCCTGGACCCTGGCGGCGGCCGCCGACCTCAACGCCCCGATCGACCCGCAGGGCGTGCAGCTGCAACCCCAGCAACAGAACGGCATTCGCTACCTGCAGGGTGGCATCGGCCAGGATGAAGCCAACGCCCTGCGTCGTACTCAAGGCTACGATTTGCACATCACCCTTTCCATTGGTCGCGATGGCAAGTTCCAGAGCGGCGCCGCAGTGGACATCCAGTCGGCGCAGGGGCAATCGGTGCTGGCCCTGCAGGATGTCGGCCCATTGATCTTCGTGCAACTGCCACCGGGGCACTACCGGGTAACCGGCACGGCGGGTGGGCAGACCTTGCAGCAACTGGTGGCGGTCGATGGCAAGACGCCTGCCAGGGTGGACCTGAATTGGCATTGATTCGACTGGAGTACAAATGTTCTCTTTGGGGTTGGCTTGGGGATTGGTTCGCCGGCAAGCCGGCTCCTACAGGGGAAGAGCATGAGTACTGAATCGTGTTTGCAGGGGCTGTGCGAAGAGGGGTACACCGTGATTCCCGGTGTGCTGGCGCCGCTGCAAATCGCCTTGCTTCGCTGTGCCATCGACGATCTGCAGCCGATCCACTGGGATTACCAAGGTTTGCTTGAACACTACAAGTGTGTGTTCAACCGCGATCCGTTGTGGTTGCCGTTTCTCGACCTGCCGCCGTTGATCGAGCTTGCCGAAGCCGCGCTGGGGGCCGATTGCCACGTGATTGGCCAGACGGCATGGCGCAGCCACCCAGGCTACCCTGGCATGGGGCTGCACCTGGATCATCTCCCCATGGAACTGCCCGAGTGGCTGAGCAGCCTGCAAAGGTTTACCCAGCCCATGCAGATACTCACCGCGCAACTCTATCTCTGCGATATCGACCAAGCGCTGGGGCCGACCTTGGTCGTGCCCGGCAGCCATCATGCAGGCCGCCCGCCCAGGCCGGGCGAGGACAGCTGGCAGGGGCAGGGCGCCGTACCCATCCTGTGCAAGGCCGGTGACGCGCTGGTATTTCGCAGCGATTGCTGGCACGCCGGTGGCGCCAACCGCAGCAACGGGCAAATCCGCGACATGCTCCAGATGCACTATGGGCGGCGAATGGTGGCGCAGAAGTTCTCCCCTTATCTCGACTGGCACTTCAACCCCAAGGTGCTGGCGGCGGCCACGCCCAGGCAACGCAGGTTGCTGGGCGAGCATGTGGAGTCGGAATACGATTGAACCTGCGAATGGGACGAACTGTCCTTCATCAATAGTGGCAAAACACTTCAACTTTGAGATTATTCAGACAATAATCAAAAAATTATTACCACTTGTGACCCGGTGGGATGTGCCGGTGCTCAGGTGCACAACGAGGGGCTGAAGCCCCCGCTTGCCGCAGGCCAGGAAAGCAATGGCCTGTTCGTGAAGACCATCAGGAGAAGTCATTGATGAAAACCCGTCTCGCCGCTTCCTTGGCAGCCGCCGTGCTGGCTTTCGCCGGGGCCAATCTGGCCCAGGCCGCGCAGGTCTCTGGTGCCGTGGGCGCCACTGGTCAGGGCGACATGACCTACCGCATCGGCCTGTCGTTCGACTGGGACAAGAAGTGGCTGGAAAGCAGCACCGGCTACGTGACCGGCTACTGGGACGCGGCCTACACCTACTGGGAAGGGGGCGATGCCAGCGGTGCTCACTCGCTGTCGTTGAGCCCGGTGTTCGTCTATGAGTTCAGCGGCTTCACCTACACCCCGTTCATCGAGGCCGGTATCGGCCTGGCGGCGTTCTCCAAGACTGACGTGGGCGACCAGCGCATGGGCTCGTCGGTCAACTTCGAAGACCGTATCGGCTTTGGTTTGAAACTGCCGGCCGACCAGAAGATCGGCCTGCGCGCCATGCATTACTCCAACGCCGGCCTCAAGCAGCCGAACGACGGCATCGAGTCGTACTCGCTGTTCTACAGCAAGGGTTTCTGAACCCACGCCTGACCCTGTAGGAGCCAGCCTTGCTGGCGAACCGGGCCACCGTGGTTCGCCAGCAAGGCTGGCTCCTACAGGGTGTGGTTTAGCGCACGGCCTTGATCGCCAGCACATTGCACAGCGGGTGCTCCAGCACATGCGCCGTGGTGCCCCCCAGGAACGTCTGCATCGCGTCGTGTCGGTGGTTGCCCATGACGATCACATCCACCCGGCTCTGGGCGATGTAGTGGGCGATCGCCTTGATCGCCGGCCCTTCCAGGAAGTGCCGGCGCTCCAGGGCAATCTCGTGATGATCACCCAGGCGGTTGAACGCTGCCCGCTGGGCCGCGCGTACGCTACCGTCGAACCCAGGCATGGTCACGGTGCCGGCGCCGAAGTCGGCGATATGGGTCTTGGCCGCGTCGCAGACGTGCAGCAGGTGCAGCTCGGCGTTGCATTGCAGGGCCAGGGCGTGTGCGCTATGGATCACCTGTTCGTCCAGGTGCTCGCCCGCACCATGGCTGTTGAGGTCGACCGCGGCGGCGACCTGGCGGGGCAGGGGCAGGCGGATATCGCTGACCAGGTGCACGGCCACCGGGCTGTCCTTGAGCAGTTGCCAATCGAGGGGGGTGACCAGCAGCCGCTTGAGCACCGGTTCGTGTTGCACGTCCTTGACCAATAGATCGCAGCCCAGGCGCTCGATCTGCTCGATGACACTGCTCAGCGGGTCGCGGGTCAGCAGCAGTTCGGTCGAGACATCCAGCCCGCTGTCGCGTAGTTGTTCCGCCGCATCCGCCAGCCACTGGCGGTTGTCGTCGAGCAGGCGCTCACGCTCGCGGCTGTCGCTCATCAGGCCGAAAGTATCGACATCGTCGACGAAGATATTGATATCCAGCAGCGCACCACTGGACTCGGCCAACGCTGCGGCCCGTTGCAGGGCAGGGCTGTAGCGCATCTGCGGGCCGAGCATGACGAACAACCGCTTGAACTGGCTCATCGCACACCTCCACGTGTGGCAGCCCCCCGTTCATGCCTGGTCTGTCTGGCCTTGGCCGTGCGTTGCGGCCAGGGTGTCGTCCATTGAGTCTAGTCGGGTGCGGCGGGCAAGGCTGCGCCTTGCATTCGCCAGCAAGGCTGGCTCCTACGGTCCGGGGTAGGAGCCAGCTTGCTGGCGAATGGGCTCACAACGGATAGTGCTTCAGCTCCCGCGCGATCAGCATGCGCTGGATCTCGCTGGACCCTTCGTAGATCTGGGTGATCCGCGCATCCCGGTAGTATTTCTCCACCGGATAGTCTTCAAGGTACCCATACCCCCCATGCACCTGGATGGCCATGGAGCACACCCGCTCGGCCATCTCCGAAGCGAACAGCTTGGCCTGCGAAGCCTCCGACAGGCACGGCTTGCCTGCGGTTCGCAGGCGTGCGGCATGCAGGATCAACAAGCGTGCGGCATTGATCTGTACCTGCATGTCGGCCAGCAGGTTGGCGATGCTCTGGTGTTCGTTGATCGGCTTGCCGAACTGGATGCGGTCACGGGAATAGACCAGCGCCGCCTCGAACGCCGCGCGGGCGATGCCCAGCGCCTGGGCGGCGATACCGATGCGCCCGCCCTCCAGGTTGGACAGGGCGATGGCCAGGCCCTTACCGCGTTCGCCGAGCAGGTTGGCGGCGGGGATACGGCAATTGTCCAGGGTCACGGCACAAGTATCGGAGGCGCGGATCCCCATCTTGTGCTCGCTGCGGTCGACCTTGAACCCCGGGTTGTCGGTGGGGACCAGAAACGCCGACAGGCCTTTCTTGCCCAGCTCCGGATCGGTCACGGCAAACACGATGGCCAGCTTGGCCCGGCGCGCATTGCTGACGAACTGCTTGGCGCCATTGATCACCCACTGCCCATCGACCAGCTCGGCGCGGGTGCGCAGGTTGTGCGCCTCGGAACCGGCCTGGGGCTCGGTCAGGCAGAAGCAGCCGATCACCTCGCCGGTGGCCAGCCTGGGCAGCCAGGCCTGCTGCTGTTCTGGGGTGCCGTAGGCCAGCAGCGGCCCGCAGCCCACCGAGTTGTGGATGCTCATCAGCGCGCCGATGGCGCCGTCGCCGGCGGAGATTTCCTCGACCGCCAGGGCATAGGCCACGTAGTCGGTGTAGCTGCCGCCGAACTGCTCCGGGGCGACCATGCCGAGCAGGCCCAGCTCGCCCATCTTGCGCACCACCTCGTCGTCGATCCAGCCGACCTTCTCCCAGGCCTGGGCATGGGGCGCGATCTCGCCGCGGGCAAAGTCCCGGGCCATGTCGCGGATCATGATCTGCTCTTCGCTCAGTTCAAGGTCTTGCATCTGTGTACTCCCGGGCTCACAGGCCTTCGAAGAATTGGTCGACCCGCTGGGCAGTCAGGCCTGCCAGGGTAGGCGGGTTCCAGCGCGGCTGCTTGTCCTTGTCGATGATCAGGGCGCGTACGCCTTCGATGATATCGCCGTATTCGAACCACTGGCGGTCGATGTGCAGCTCCATGGCGAAGCAGTCTTCCAGCGCCAGGTGGCGGCCACGGCGCAGCAGTTCCAGGGTCACGGCCATGGCCAGGGGGGAGCGGGTGTCCAGCAGGTCGGCGGTGTCCAGCGCCCACTGGCGGCTGTCGCCGATGGCCACGGCGCGCAACTGCTCGAGGATGCTTGGCAGGTCGGGCAGGGCGAAGAAGTGGTCGATCACCGGGCGCAGTTTGGCCAGCGGCGCGTCTTCCAGCGCCTGGGTGCCCAGGCCGGCCAGCAGGCCTTGAAGGTCCTTGAGCGGGCTGGTGCCGAAGCTCAGGCGATCGAGCCCGTCATCCAGGGCCGTGAGCTTTTCGCTGTCCAGGTACCAGTCGGCCAGGCCGCAGTAGAGGGCATCGGCCGCCTTGATCTGGCTGCCGCTGACACCGAGGTAGATACCCAGCTCGCCCGGCGCGCGGGAGAGGAAGTAGCTACCGCCGACGTCCGGGAAGTAGCCGATGCCCACTTCGGGCATGCCCAACCGGCTGCGCTCGGTGACGATGCGCAGGTCGCAGCCCTGGGCCAGGCCCATGCCGCCACCGAGGGTGAAACCGTCCATCAGTACCAGCACCGGCTTGCGGTAACGGTGGATGCACAGATCGAGGGCATATTCCTCGACAAAGAAGTCTTCGTGAAGCGTCTCACCGGCCTTGAAACTGTCGTGCAGCGAGCGGATATCGCCTCCGGCGCAGAAGCCCTTGGGGCCTTCGCCACGAAGCATCACGGCATGTACCTGTGGGTCCTGGGCCCATTGGTCAAGATGGCGCTGCAGGCTGCGTACCATCTCCAGGGTGAGAGCGTTGAGGCCGGCGGGACGGTTTAGGGTGAGGTGGCCGATGTGATTGCGGACCTCGGCCAGTACCTGATCCGTTGCCGAGGGTTGAGCGTGCGCGGTCATCGCGGTCTCCCTGCTTTGTTATTGATTTTCCAAGTGAAGTCCTGGAATGCGCGGGCGGGTCGCTGGATCCTGTCATGCAAATTTGCCCTGCACAATTGGCAAATCTGCAGGGTTGCCGTGCATTTTTATCGTTTCGCGCATTCCTGGCCCGATGCGGCACTGTAGCAATAGCGCGTCACCTGTGGGAGCGGCCTTGTGTCGCGAAAGGGCTGCGTAGCAGCCCCAGGATTTCAATCCTGAGCGAAGATCCCCGGGGCCGCTTTGCGGCCCTTTCCGTCCGGTCCGACGCCTCGGCAAGGCCGCTCCCACAGGGACCGTGCAGGCGCCGCAATGGCGAGGCGCGTTCTCACGCTCACCCCGAAGGGTGATAGCCGCTCCCTCGTCCCCATGAAACAATCCCGTCCAGTACTCACCCTGGCGGGGACGATAATAATGAGCAACGCCCAGCTGAACTCACCCGACTGGTACGCCCGGATGGCCCGCGTGGTCGATGCCATCGGCACGCCCGGTTTCGTCGAGGCACTGTTCGCCGCGCTCAACCAGTTGGCGCCGTGCCAGGCGATCACGGTGTTCCTGTATCCGCGCAAGGGCCTGCCCTCGGCACTGTTCGCCAAGGACGAAGACGGTCCGTGGCTGCCCGAAGGCAATGTGCAAAAGTACCTGGAAGGCTACTACCTGCTGTGCCCGTTCTACCGTGCCTGCATGGACGGCGTGGTCGCCGGCTGCTACCGCCTGAGCGATGTCGCCCCCGACCACTTCACCCGCAGCGAGTACTACACCGCGTTCTACCGCCACGCCCACCTGGAAGACGAACTCAACTACCTGGTGCCGCTGGACGCCCAGCTGTCCATCGCCGTGGCCCTGGGCAGCACCCGGCGCCTGGGCAGTCGCCAGGTGGCCGAGCTCAAGTGCATCGCCGCCTGGGTGGTGGCGGTGGTGCGCCGGCACTGGGGGCACCTGGACGCCGAGGCACTGGGCGGGCGCTTCGAGAGTGCGCTGGGGCGGCAGATCAGCGCGGCGCTGAACAATTTCGGTTCGTCGCTGCTCACCGAGCGCGAATGCCATATCGCCCAGTACCTGTTGCGCGGCCATTCCACGCGCTCGCTGGCCGAGCGCCTGGGCATCAGCGAAGACACCGTCAAGACCCACCGCAAGAACCTCTACGCCAAGCTCGACATCGCCACCCAGGCCGAGCTGTTCTCACTGTTCATCGCCTCGCTCGCCCAGGCCCAGGAAGGCCTGAGCAAGGACCCGCTGGAAAGCTACCTGCGACGGCGCTGAACCACCGCTACACCGCATCCATATAACGACAATCACCGGCCTTGCGTGTGGCCGGAGGGGAGACCTGCGTGCATACGAAAAGCGATTGGCAGCAGCGCGCTGCACGGCAAAGCTTCATCACCACTGCGTTGATCGACGGGCGCCCGGTCGCGGCCCGTGACGGCGTCACCTTTGCCGCCATCAACCCGGCGACCAACCAGTGCCTGGCCGAGGTTGCCGCCTGCGCCGACAGCGAGGTCGACCTGGCGGTGCGCGCGGCCCGGCGTGCGTTCGAGCAGGGGCCCTGGGCGCGCATGGCACCGGGCGAGCGCAAGCGGGTGTTGCTGCGCCTGGCCGAATTGATGCTGGCCCATCGTGAGGAGTTGGCGCTGCTCGACTCGCTGAACATGGGCAAGCCGGTGATGGACGCCTACAGCATCGATGTGCCCGGCGCGGCCCAGGTGTTCGCCTGGTACGGCGAGGCACTGGACAAGCTCTACGATCAGGTCGCGCCCACCGCCAGCAGCGCCGTGGCGATGATCAGCCGGGAGCCGCTGGGGGTGGTCGGTGCGGTGGTGCCGTGGAACTTCCCGCTGGACATGGCCGCCTGGAAGGTCGCCCCGGCGCTGGCCGCAGGCAACAGCGTGGTGCTCAAGCCCGCCGAGCAATCGCCGTTCTCGGCGCTGCGCCTGGCCGAGCTGGCGCTGGAGGCCGGGCTGCCGGAAGGCGTGCTCAACGTGGTGCCTGGCCTCGGTGAAACGGCTGGGCGTGCCCTGGGCCTGCACCCGGACGTGGACTGCCTGGTGTTCACCGGCTCCACCCAGGTGGGCAAGTACTTCATGCAGTACGCGGCGCAGTCGAACCTCAAGCAGGTGTGGCTGGAGTGCGGTGGCAAGAGCCCGAACCTGGTGTTCGACGACTGTCGCGACCTCGACCTGGCGGCGCAGAAAGCTGCCTTCGGCATCTTCTTCAACCAGGGTGAGGTGTGCTCGGCGAACTCGCGGCTGTACGTGCACCGCTCGATCCACGATGAATTCGTCGAGCGCCTGGCGCTGAAGGCCCGCGAATGGTTGCCGGGCGACCCGCTCGACCCGGCAAGCCGCGCCGGCGCCATCGTCGATGCCACCCAGACTGCGCGTATAGAAGCTGCCATCGGCCAGGCCCGGGAGGAGGGCGCGCGCCTGCTGTGTGGCGGTGAGCGCTTGAGCGTGAACGGTTCGCAGAACTTCATCACGCCGACGATCTTCACCGGTGTGCGCCAGGACATGGCCCTGGCCCGCGAAGAAGTCTTCGGCCCGGTGCTGGCGGTCAGCGCCTTCGATGACGAGGACCAGGCCATCGCCCTGGCAAACGACAGTATCTATGGCCTGGCCGCGTCGGTGTGGAGCGACGACCTCAACCGTGCCCACCGCGTGGCCCGGCGCCTGAAGGCCGGCACCGTGTCGGTCAACACCGTCGACGCCCTGGACGTCACCGTGCCGTTCGGTGGCGGCCGCCAGTCCGGCTTCGGCCGTGACCTCTCGCTGCATTCGTTCGACAAGTACACCCAGCTCAAGACCACCTGGATCCAGCTGCGCTGACATTCACCCGAGGAGAACAACAATGAACGCACCTTTCTCGCCCAAGCGCGACACCCGCGACTACCAGGCCAGCGACGCGGCCCACCACATCCATGCCTTCCTCGACCAGAAGGCACTCAACGCCGAAGGCCCGAGGGTCATTACCCGCGGTGAAGGCCTGTACCTGTGGGACAACGACGGCCGTCGCTACCTGGACGGCATGTCCGGCCTGTGGTGCACCCAGCTCGGCTACGGTCGCAAGGACCTGACCGCGGCCGCCGCAGCGCAGATGGACCAGCTCGCCTACTACAACATGTTCTTCCACACCACCCACCCGGCGGTGATCGAGCTCTCCGAGCTGCTGTTCAGCCTGCTGCCGGGGCATTACAGCCATGCGATCTACACCAACTCCGGCTCCGAGGCCAACGAGGTGTTGATCCGTACCGTGCGCCGCTACTGGCAAGTGGTCGGCAAGCCGCAGAAGAAGATCATGATCGGCCGCTGGAACGGCTATCACGGCTCGACCCTGGCAGCCACGGCGCTGGGCGGCATGAAGTTCATGCACGAGATGGGCGGGCTGATTCCGGACGTCGCGCACATCGACGAGCCTTACTGGTTCGCCGAGGGCGGTGAGCTGACGCCGGCCGAGTTCGGCCGTCGTTGCGCCTTGCAACTCGAAGAAAAGATCCTCGAACTGGGCGCCGAGAACGTCGCGGGCTTCATCGCCGAGCCGTTCCAGGGTGCCGGTGGCATGATCTTCCCGCCGGAAAGCTACTGGCCCGAGATCCAGCGCATCTGTCGCCAGTACGACGTGCTGCTGTGCGCCGACGAGGTGATCGGCGGCTTCGGGCGCACCGGCGAGTGGTTCGCCCACCAGCATTTCGGCTTCGAGCCAGACACCCTGTCTATCGCCAAGGGTCTGACCAGCGGCTATGTGCCCATGGGCGGCCTGGTGCTGAGCAAGCGCATCGCCGAGGCGTTGGTGGAGCGGGGCGGGGTGTTCGCCCATGGCCTGACCTATTCCGGCCACCCGGTGGCGGCGGCGGTTGCCATCGCCAACCTCAAGGCGTTGCGTGACGATGGGATCGTGCGGCAGGTCAAGGACGATACCGGGCCTTACCTGCAGCGCATCTTGCGTGAAGTGTTCGCCGATCACCCGTTGATCGGCGAGGTGCAGGGTGCGGGGCTGGTGGCGGCGTTGCAGTTCGCCGAGGACAAGAACACGCGCAAGCGCTTCGCCAATGAGAACGACCTGGCCTGGCAGTGCCGCACGTTCGGCTTTGAGGAAGGGGTGATCATCCGCTCGACCTTGGGGCGGATGATTATGGCGCCGGCGTTGGTGGCCAGCCGTTCGGAGCTGGACGAGTTGGTGGAGAAGACTCGGATTGCCGTGAACCGGACGGCTCGGTTGGTGGGGAGGCTCTGATTCAGGGAAGAGGTCGAGGGCGGTTCGCCAGCGAAGCTGGCTCCTACAGGAGCGGCTTTGCCGGCGAATTTCACGGGTCCCCCGGGTCATGCCCCAGCGATTGCAAGAACAGCGAAAACAGCTCCGGCTGCGAAGAGATATCCAGCTTGGCATATAGATGCCGACGGTGAACCTTGACCGTCTCCGGCGAAATCGCCAGCCGTTCGGCCATAGCCTTCGACGAATACCCCCGCAGGATCAGCCGGGCAATCTCCAGCTCGCGCTCCGACAACACCTTCGCCCCGAACAGGCTCATGGCATCGCGCACCTGGCTGGCCATGGCCGGGGCGGGGCGTTGGGCCTGGCTCTGCCAATGTTGGCCCATCAGCGCCAGCACCCAAGGGCAGATCACCGTCAACAACCCGTGGCGCGCCGTGTCGAACCGTTCGCGAGTGCCCAGCGACAGTGACAGCGCTCCGGCTTCACCTAACTGCAGGATGAACTGCACTTCATCCTCCAGCACATGGTCGTGGAAATACTTGAGGTAGTACTCGCTCTGGCGGAACTGGTCCGGCGCCACCTCTTCAAGACGGTGCAGGCCATCGCCGATGTGCTCCTGGCATGCCTGGTAGAACGGGTCGAGCTGGTAAAGCCCGCTCAGGTAGAGGGCCATGGCCTCGGGGTTGCCTTCACCTTGGGCATCGTAGATTTCCAACGCCCTGGGGAGCCCTTCGCGGGGATAGAGCATCGCCAGGGCGTTGTCGAACGGTAGCCACTGCTGCAACAGCAGGATCAACTGGCGCCAGAAGCGCGGCTGGCCGATCTGTTCGACGGTGCGGGCCAAGCCCGCGTGGGTGCTGGTTTCGGTGAACAGGTTGTGCATGCGGCCCCGTTGCTGATATTTGCGGTCTATGTCGACATGGCACACACCTGTAGGAGCGGCTTCAGCCGCGAACACCGGCGAAGCCGGTGCCATCACCGTACTGCCCGCTTCGCGGCTGAAGCCGCTCCTACATTGGCCATGCCCAGTCTTCGGATGTTTCTTGTCTTCCGTCAAGGGGCGTACCCCCTTTAGGTAATTGGCCCGATTACCGCACCAGCCTACAGTCCAGCCAGGTCCAGCGGCCGCGCGACCGGTTTTCCCCTCACCATCAATAACAATTCAGAGGAAAAACGCCATGAGCTCCAGCGAAGCTCCCGCCAGCGCGCTCAAGCCGCGCCTGGGCGTGTTCGACGTGGTCGCCATCACCGTGTCGGGGGTGACCCCGGCCAGTTCCGTGTTCGTCATCGCCCCGTTCGCCATCCAGCAGGCCGGCAGTGGCGCCTTCCTGTCCTTCATCATGGCCGCGGCCCTGGCGCTGATGTTCGCCTGGTGCTACGCCGAGCTAGGGCGCGCCCACAGCACTGCTGGCGGCGAGTACGTCTACGCCAAGCGCGTGTTCGGTGGCCTGGCCGGTTATGCCACGTTCCTCACCGTGCTGGCCTCGTTGTTGTTCATCCCTCCCGTGCTGGCCGCAGGCGCAGCCACCTACCTCAACAATGCCCTGGGCACCCGTTTCGACACCCAGGCCGTTGCGCTGGTGATCGTGGTGGGCAGCTACGCGCTGGGGATCCTCAACATTCGCCTCAACGCCTGGATCACGGGTTTGTTCCTGATCTGCGAAGTTGCCGCGCTGCTGGTGATCGTGGTGCTGGGCTTCGGCAACGCCAGCCAGCCCGTCGCCAGCCTGTTGCAGCCGCAGGTGATGGAACAGGGCGCGCTGGTGGCCGCCCCCTGGGCGCTGGTGTTCGGCGCGGTGGGCATGGCCCTGTTCGCCTACAACGGTTACGGCGGCGCGGTGCTGCTGGCCGAAGACATGAAAGACGGCGGGCGCACCGTGCACCGCGCCGTGCTGTGGTCGCTGGTCGTGGTGGTGGCGATCGAGGTGATCCCGCTGGCGGCCTTGCTGATCGGCGCGCCCTCGCTGCAAGCGATGCTGGCCAGCGGCGACCCGATCGGCTACCTGCTCACCGCCCATGGCAACGCCACCCTGGCGCGCCTGGTCAGCGCCGGGATCTTCCTCTCGGTGTTCAACGCCATCGTCGCCATCGTCATCCAGGTCGGGCGGGTGGTGTACAGCAGTGGCCGCGACGCGATCTGGACGCCGGGCCTGAACCGCGCCTTCACCGTCATCCATCCACGCTGGGAATCGCCGTGGCTGGCTACGCTGTTCCTGGCGGTCCCCTCGGCATTGCTGAGCCTGTCCGGCAGCCTCGAGGAACTGACCTCGTTTACCGTGCTGCTGCTGTTGCTGATCTACCTGGTGGTCGCCGCCTGTGCCCTGTGCAGCCGGGTACTGCGCCGTGACCGCGAACACCCTTACCGCATGCCGCTGTGGCCATTGCCGGCGCTGCTGGCGGTCAGCGGCGCCGGCTGGTTGCTGGTAACGCTGCTGGGCGAGGCGTCCTGGCGCGACCTGCTGATCATCCTCGGGTTGCTGGCGGTGTCGGTCACCCTCTACAGCACCCACGGTCGGCTGAGCCCGACCTTCCAGAAACTGTGAACATCCAAGGAGCAGACATGCGTGCGCGTCAACTGGGCATCACCCTCGGCCACGGCACCCCGGGCCCGTTCAATGCCATTACCGATGTACCGGGGGTGCGGGTCGGCCATAGCACCCTGATCGACGAACAACGCCCGGCGCCGGTCCGCACCGGGGTGACCCTGATCGAGCCGCGCGCCGGTGCTGCGCGCTTGCAGCCATGCTTCGCCGGTTGCCATGTGCTCAACGGCAATGGCGACGCCACGGGGCTGGAGTGGATTCGCGAGGCCGGCGTGCTGACCACGCCGATCGCCATCACCAACACCCACAGCGTCGGCGTGGTGCGCGACGCGCTGATCGCCGCCGAACGTGAACGCCTGCCGGACGATGCGGTGTACTGGTGCATGCCGGTGGTGATGGAAACCTTCGATGGCGTGCTCAACGACATCTGGGGGCAGCATGTGACCTCGGCGCAGGTGTCCCAGGCGCTGGACGCCGCCAGCTCCGGGCCGGTTGCAGAAGGGGCGGTAGGCGGTGGCACGGGGATGATCTGCCATGAGTTCAAGGGCGGCATTGGCACTGCCTCGAGGCGGCTGGAGCAAGGCTGGACCGTCGGTGTCCTGGTCCAGGCCAATCATGGCCAGCGCCGGGAATTGCGGGTGGACGGCTATCCGGTCGGGCGCCAGTTGGGGCACTTGCCATCGCCATTCACAGAGCAACGCACCGGTACGCCGGGCATGGGCTCGATCGTGGTGGTGATCGCCACCGACGCGCCGCTGTTGCCGCACCAGTGCCAGCGCCTGGCCCAGCGAGCATCGATCGGAATTGCCCGCACCGGCGGCGGAACCGAGGATTCCAGTGGCGATATTTTCCTGGCCTTCTCCACCGGCAACCAGGAACTGCCGCCAGCCGATTACGCACGCCAGGAACTGGCGCAGTGCTCGCAGGTGCGCATGCTCAACAACGACCACATCTCGGCGGTGTTCCTGGCGGCGGCGGAGGCGGTGGAGGAGGCTATCGTCAACGCCTTGCTGGCAGGGCGCACGATGGAGGGCAAGGGGGGCGTGGTGGTGCCGGCGCTGGAGGCCGACACGCTACTGACAGCGCTACATGAAGCGGGCTGGAGGCCGGACGCTCGCTAACCTGTAGGAGCCAGCCTTGCTGGCGAACCGGGCCAACGCCGATTTCAGCGTCGCCCCGTTCGCCACCGAGGGTTAGGCCTGGACCAATGCCTTGCGACCCGCACGCGAAACCCGCAACGCCACCAGGCTACCCACCACGATCAACCCCGCCAGCGCATACAGCGCCGCGTCGGTCGAGCCGGTCTGGTCCTTGATGAACCCCACCAGGTACGGGCTGAGGAAGCCCGCCATCTGCCCCACCGAGTTGATGATCGCCAGGCCCGCCACCGCGGCGCCGGCACTCAGCAGAGCGGTGGGCATCGGCCAGAACATCGGCAAGCCAGTGAGCGCACCCATGGTGGCAATCGACAGCCCCAGGATGGCGATGGTCGGGTTGGCCGCGAAATTCACCGCGATCAGCAAGCCCAGGGCACCCATCAGCATCGGCACCACAAGGTGCCAGCGCCGTTCGTTGCGCAGGTCCGCCGAGCGGCCGACGACGATCATGAACACCCCGGCCAGCAGGTAGGGGATGGCGCTCAGCCAACCGATCAGCAACGGGTTGTCGAAGCCCATGTTCTTGATGATCGACGGCAACCAGAAGTTGATCGCGTAGACCCCGCTCTGGATGCAGAAGTAGACGAAACCGAAGGTCCAGATCAACGGGTTGGTCAGCACTGCCAGCAGGCTGTCGCCGCTGGTGGCAGGCTTGCTCGCGTCATCGGCCTGGAGGTCGGCCTCGATCATCCGGCGTTCGGCCGGGGTCAGCCAGGCGGCTTTCTGGTAGCCATCGCTGAGCAGTACGATCGCCAGTGCCCCCAGCACCACAGTAGGCAGGCCCTGGATCAGGAACATCCACTGCCAGCCGGCCAGGCCATGCTGACCCGCGGCGAAGTGGTTGAGGATCCAGCCGGAGAACGGCCCGCCCAGCAGCCCGGACACCGGGATCGCCGACATGAACAGGGCCATGATCCGGCCACGTCGATCAGCCGGGAACCAGCGCGAGAGGTACAGCACAACGCCCGGGAAGAAACCGGCCTCGGCGGCACCGGTCAGCAGGCGCAGGGTGTAGAACTCGGTGGGGGTGGTGACGAACAGCAGGCAGGTGGACAGGCTGCCCCAGGCGATCATCATCAGCGCGATCCAGCGCCGCGGCCCGAAGCGGTTCAACGCCAGGTTGCTGGGCAGGCCGCAGAGCACGTAGCCGATGAAGAAGATGCCGGCGCCCAGGCCGTACACCGTTTCGCTGAACTTCAGCGCGTCGAGCATCTGCAGCTTGGCGAAGCCGACGTTGACGCGGTCCAGGTAGTTGAACAGGTAGCAGATGAAAATGAACGGGATCAGCCGCAGGGTGACGCGCCGGTACAGCGCGTCGCGGGTGATCTCGGTGCCTTGGTCAAGGGCGGGGCTGTGTGCCATGATCGGGTTCTCTTTTGTTATGGTTGTCGCCGCGTCGCCTGTTCCGGCGCTCGCCTTGAGGAGTCTCGGGGAGTGTAGCGCGGCTGTCTTTGTGCTTTCGCACAGCCTCGGCCGCCGTCTGCTGTGCCGCCGACCAAAGCCTGTCACTGCAAGGAACCCTGCATGTTCGAGCTGGACCACGACCTGGCCCAGGACATCGTCGACCGGGCGATGGCCATCCTGCCGTGCAACGTCAACGTGATGGACAGCCAGGGGCTGATCCTTGGCAGTGGTGAGCCCGAGCGCATCAACACCCGTCACGAAGGCGCCCAGCTGGTGTTGGCCAACGGCCGGATCGTCGAGCTCGACGTGGAGGCCGCCAAGTGCCTCAAGGGCGTGCAGCCTGGCGTGAACCTGCCGTTGATGCTCGATGGCCGGTTGATCGGCGTGCTGGGGTTGACGGGGGATCCTCAGCAGTTGCGCACCTATGGTGAACTGGTGCGCATGACCGCAGAAATGCTGTTGGCCCAGCGTCACCTGCAGGTGGAGCAGCAATGGCGGCGCCAGCGTTGCGATGACCTGCTGGCCTTGCTTTTGGGCGGCAGCGGTGACTCGCCACGGCTGGTCGATGAGGCCCAGCAGCTGGGGCTCAAGCCCAATCTGCCACGTATTCCCTGCCTGTTCGAACTGCAATCGGGGCCACCGGCTGATGCATTGTCGGCGTGGTTGATGAGCCGTTACCCGGACAGCTGGTGCGTCAGCCCGGCGCGGCAGTCGTTGCTGTGGTGCCGCCCGGCGGGTGTTGCACTGGATGAGGCGCGGTTGATCGACCGGCTGCGGCGCCATGGTTGGGAGGTCGAGCGCCTGGCCCTGGGCAGCCCCGCCCAGAGCCTGGAGCAGTTGCGCAGAGGTTACCGACGCGTGCGTGACCTGTTGGCCTACGGCCGTGAGGTGCTGCCCCGCGAGTGCTTGCTGTCGCTGACTCGCTACCGCTTGCCCGCGCTGCTTTGGCGACACCGCAATGACGATGCCTTGGACGAGCTGCTCGAACCGTTGCAGCGCATTCGTGCCAAGGATGCCAGCGGCCAGCTGCTGGCCACGTTGCGCGCCTGGTGTGCGCATGACGGCCAGAGCCAAGCCTGCGCCGATGCTCTGGGAATCCATCGCAACAGCCTGCGTTATCGGCTGGAGCGGGTTGCCGAGTTGGGGGAAGTAGACCCTTTGCGGCTCGAGGGCATGCTGAGCCTGTATCTGGGGCTACAGTTGCTGCCGGCGCAATGATCCGCCCCTGAGGGGCGCGGGCAGGCAACCGCCCAAACAACCGGCCTACCGTTTTGTGCATTCGACCGAGGCCGTTGTGTTGCGCACCTGTCAGCATGCGCGATATCAGGACAGGAGATCCCCATGAAAATCGTCATCGCCCCCGATTCGTTCAAGGACAGCCTCGACGCTGCCGGTGTCGCCCAGGCCATTGGCAGCGGCCTGGCCGAGGTCTGGCCGCACGCTGAACTTGTCGAGTGCCCGATGGCCGATGGCGGCGAGGGCACGATGGAGGCCATCGTCGCGGCCAGCCACGGTGAGCAGCGCCGCCAGGTAGTACGTGGCCCCTTGGGCGAATCTGTAGAGGCCGCCTGGGGTTGGCTGCCCGACAGCCGCACGGCGGTGATCGAGATGGCTCAGGCCAGCGGCATCCAGCTAGTGCCCAGCGCTCAACGTGATGCCTGCCGCAGCAGTACCTGGGGTACCGGCGAGCTGGTCGCCGCAGCCTTGGCGGCGGGGGCCCGGCGGATCGTCCTGGCCATCGGTGGCAGCGCCACCAACGATGGTGGCAGCGGCATGCTGTGCGCGCTGGGCCTGCGCCTGCTCGACGCCAACGGTCAGCCATTGGCCGAGGGCGGCCTGGCCTTGGCGCAGTTAGCGCGGATAGACGCAAGCGATCTGGATCCACGCCTGGCCGAAGCACAGGTGGAGGTCGCCGCAGATGTCGACAACCCGCTGTGCGGCCCCAATGGCGCCTCGGCGATCTTCGGCCCGCAGAAGGGCGCCAACCCTGAGCAGGTGCAGGCGCTGGACCACGCCCTGGCGAACTTTGCCGATCACTGCGCCCGCTTGCTGGGCAAGGACGTACGTGACGAGCCAGGCAGTGGCGCGGCCGGTGGCATGGGGTTTGCCGCCAAGGCCTTCATGGGGGCGCGCTTCCGCCCCGGTGTCGAGGTCGTCGCCGAGTTGGCCGGGCTGGATACCCTGGTGCAGGGCGCCGACCTGGTGATCACCGGCGAGGGCCGTTTCGACGCGCAGACTTTGCGAGGCAAGACCCCGCTGGGTGTGGCGCGGGTGGCCAAGCGCCATGGTGTGCCGGTGGTGGTGCTGGCCGGCACCCTTGGTGTGGGTTACGAGCAGTTGTATGCCCATGGCATCGATGCCGCGTTCGCCCTGGCCAGCGGGCCGATGACGCTGGAGCAGGCGTGCGCCGAAGCCGGGGCGCTGCTCAAGTCGCGGGCAGGGGATGTGGCGCGGTTGTGGCGTGTGGCGCTTCAAGACAACTGATGCCCGTCCTCTGTAGGAGCGGCTTCAGCCGCGATCACCCGCGAAGCACCGCGTCGCCTGCATCGCGGCTGAAGCCGCTCCTACAGAGGACGACGGCGCAGCCCAAAGCCATTCAAGGCTGCCGCGAGGCCTTCATGATCCGCTCAAGCCCCGCATACTCCTCGGGCCCCACGGGCACCAGCCCAGTAGCTTTCTGCGAGGCCAGGAAGCCCGCCAGCCCTTGCTGATCCTCCAGCATCGCCTTGCGCAATCGTTGCTTCAATGCCGGGCACAGGCCAGCACTGAACACATAGGGGTCGTAGTGGATCGGCGTCGAGCGCCACAGTACCTGCAACTGTGCCGGGTCGATGGCGTGCTCGGCCAGGTAGGCGTCGGCCCGCTCACTGGCGACGAAGGTGGCATCCACCCGCCCGTCGAGCAACGCCTGCAGGGCCTTGTCGTGATTGCCGGCATACACCAGCGAACTGAAATAACCCGGCAACGGCGCACCTACAAGGCTTGCGAATTCGACACTGGGCACCAGGCTGCCCGAGGTGCTGGCCGGGTCGCTCAGCGCCACCCGAGTACCTTTGAGGGCGTTGAGGTTGGCAGGCCCCTCGGCGCGGGTCAGCAACAGCGCCTGGTAATGGTTGCCCGCCGGTGTATAGGGCCCGGCATTGAGAGTGAAGGTGGCGAAAGCCTCGATGCGCGGGTCGCGGCGATGGGCAAGCCAGTAGGCGGCCGGGCCCAGCCTGGCGATGTCCGCGCCACCAGAAACGACGGCATCGACCACGCTTTCATAGGAGCTGTTGACCACCAGTTCCACCGGCACGCCAGCGGCCTCGCCCAGGCGCTCGAGCAATGGCTGGTGCTCGCGCACCATGTCCTGGACGTCCTTGATCGGGATGATCGCCAACCGCAGGCTGTGTCGCTTGCAGTTGGCCAGCGCGGTGTCGGCCAGCAAGCCGGCCAGGGCCACTGCGGCAAGGGTCTTCAGTACACGCATGCCTTCTCCTCGGTGCCGTTGAAAGGCGGATAATCGTGCAGTTGAGCGGGCGACAATGGCCGGCTGAAATGGTAGCCCTGGGCGATGTCGCAACCGGCGAGTTTGAGGCACACCACCTGCTCACGGGTCTCGACCCCTTCGGCCACCACTTCCAGGCCCAGGCGCTTGGCCAGGATGATGGTCGAGGACACGATCGGGCTGTCGTCGTGGCTGTTGCACAGCGGAGCAATCAGCGCGCGGTCGATCTTGAGCTTGGACAGCGGCAGTGATTGCAGGTGGGCGAAGCCCGCATAGCCACGGCCGAAATCGTCGAGGCTGATACCCAGCCCCGCAGCGCGCAGGCGGTGCAGGTGTTCGACGGCACAGCCTTGCGGGTCGAGCACAGTGGTTTCGGTGATTTCCAGCTCCAGGCGCTGGGGGGCGATGCCGTAGGAGTCCAGCTCGGCCAGCAAGCGTTCGCTGAAGTCGGCTTGGCGCAACTGCAAGGCCGAGACATTGACCGCCAGGCAAGCGCTGTGGTCGCGCAGGCGCCAGCGCGCCAGCTCCTCGCAGGCCAGGCGCAGTACCTCCCAGCCCAGCTCGACGATGAAGCCGCTGCGCTCGGCGACGCCGATGAAACGATCGGGGTAGAGCAGGCCGAATTCGGGGTGCTGCCAACGTACCAAGGCTTCGTAGCTGTGCACCTGCAACGTGTCGAGACGGATCTGCGGTTGGAAATGGAGCACGAACTGGCGCTCGACCAGTGCACCGCCGAATGCCTGCTCGAGCGTGAAGGCCTGTATATCGGGCAGGTTCAACGAGGGGTCGAAGAAGCGGTATTGGGCACGCCCGGCCTGCTTGGCCGAGTACATGGCGGCGTCGGCGCTGCGAATCAGCGTGTCGATGTCCTGGCCATCGCGGGGGCAGATGCTCACGCCGACGCTGGGGCTGGTGTTGACCTCCTGGCCAGCCAGGGCGTAGGTGGCGGACAGTTTTTCCACCAGCATGCGTACCCAAGCGTCGATCTGTTCCTCGCCGCGTTCCCCAGCCAGCAGCACGACGAATTCGTCACCACCGAAGCGCGAGGCTTCATCATCGGGCTCCAGCAGGCGCTGGATGCGCCCGGCCACGGCCTGCAGCAACAGGTCGCCGACCTTGTGCCCGAGCGAGTCGTTGATCGACTTGAAACGGTCCATGTCGATGAACAGGATCGCCATCAGGCGCCGCCTGCCGCGTTGGTGGGCCAGGGCCTGGGTGGCGATCTCGACGAACTGGCGGCGGTTGTGCAGGCCGCTGAGGTGGTCGGTGGCGGCGGCGTGGCTGCTGCGTCGGTGGGCCTCCTCCAGACGGTCGATCAGTTGCTGGTTGACCCGCTGGGCGTGCTGCAGTTCGCGGAAGGCTTCGTGGCGTTTGCGCAGCAGGCGCAGGCCCCACGCCAGGCTGGCGAGGATCAGCAGCGTCATGCTCAGGTTGAGCCAGAACTGGCGGTGGCTGGCGAGCAGGGCGGGGGCGAGGATCTCGTCGTGGCGCTGGCTGACCACCACGCTGAAGCCGCGTTCGGGGACACGGCGGTAGAGACTCTGGTAAGGGCCGGCGAGTGTGTATTGAGTGAGCTGGCCGGCCTCGTCGCCAGTGCCTGGCAGGCCCGGGACCAGGGTATCGCCGGCCACCACCACACCGCTGGTGTCGATGCGCAGCCGCTCCTGGCCGTCATCCTGAAGCAGCCGCACCAGGCCACTGTGGCCCAGCTCGATGTGCTGGAACAGCACGGCGAGGTAGCCGATGTCGAGTTGGACCACGAGGATGCTGTCGATCTCGCGGCCTGGCAGGTCGGTCAGCGGCAGCAGGAAGGGTAGGCGCCAGTTGGGGAGTGTCGAGGCGGACGGGGTGACACGGGGCAGGAATGCCTTGAAACCGTAGTGCGAGACATGGGTCTTGAGCTGGTCGAGCCAGGCCTGCGACAGTTGCTCGGGTTCGTCGGCGTGGCTTGAGGAGAGCAGGCGGCCGTTGCGGTCATACAGGCTCATGCGCTTGAACACCGGGTCTTCGGCGAGTACCCGGGCCAGGCTCAGGTTGCCCTGGCGCAGGCGGCGCATGTCGTCCTGGGTGACGCGACCGACGGCCTGGGCACGGTCCACCAACTGGCGCAGGTTTTCCGCGACGATGCTGGCCAGGTTCAGGTGTTCGAGGGCTTTCGCCGCAAGAGCGTCCTGGCGTGAGGCGGTTTTCTGGCTGATGTGCAGGCCCCAGAGGAAGGTCAGGGTGACGGCGCACAGGGTCATCAGCAGGAGTGGCAGGAGGCCTGCGGGGGAGAGGGGGCGGCGGATCACTGCTTGGGGTCCCGGCCTTGGGTTTGAGGTTGCAGATTACGACAGAAACATGACGGGGGGATGACTGGTGGCGATGTGCCTTTATTTGTTTTTGCTAGGCTTTCGATTGGTTGAGAGCCTTGAGTCTGTGTTGTTGTTGGTGGTGGTTCTTCAATTTGTCGGCATATCCGTTTGCTAGGTAGACGCTGATTCACCTTTCCGCCCTTACGGCGGGTTACTTTGGTCGTGGCCAAAGTAACCAAAGCCGTGCGCTCCATCATACGGCCCCTACGCTACGCTTCGGGGTCCCTTCGCTCCGGCGCCTTCCAGGCCCGCGCGGCCTACGACTTGCTGCGCAAGTCTACATCTCGCGCCTTCGGCTAACGCCGAAGGGTGCTGCGCACCTGGCCCTCCAGACGCCTGCGCTCAGCCTCCTGAAGTCGCGAAGTTACGGGCGGCGCCTGCGCAGGCGCAGCTGTCGCTAGCTGTTTATTCGTGGCCTTGAGTACACATTCGCCGGCAAAGCCGGCTCCTACCGAATGGTGTACGCCGCTCCATTGTAGGAGCCGGCTTTGCCGGCGAACCAATGGAACAAACAACCCATCCGTCACGGCATCACAACATCATCAAATTTTCTGCTCTTCGCTCTTCGCTCTTCGCTCTTCGCTCTTCGCTCTTCGCTTCTGCGAGCGCGCAGCGCCTCGCCCGGCTTTTGATCTTGGTGCGCGATAGTCCAGGCGCCGCCCATTGCGACTTCAGGAGGCCGAGCGGAGTTCTTGCGTAGTGGGGCGACGGCCATGGATGGCCGTCGAGCGCTGCGCCCCAGGATGGGGCGTTCAGCGCGGTACCCACGGGAGCAAGAACGGAGCGAGGGGACCCCGGAGCGAAGCGCAGGGGCCGGATGATGGAGCCGACGGCTTTGGTTACTTTGGCCACGACCAAAGTAACCCGCCGTAAGGGCGGAAAGGTGAATCAGCGTCTCTATCGCCAATGGATATGCTCACACCCGCCCAAACCCACACTCTGAAAGCCGAAGCCGAAGCAAATCCCCCGCCCGCGACAAGTTGTCTGCTTGACTTCATCACATGTAACAAGCCGTGTATCTTGACTTAAAGGTCAGATTTTGTGAAATTGCGCGCCCTCCGTGTCTCACAGCACCAGAACAAAGCATGGGCGGCGACCGACCGCCCAGAGGATCAACCATGTCCAACCGTGATATTTCCCGGCGCTCGTTCCTGCAAGGCGGGCTGATCGCCGGTGTCGGCGTGACCCTGGCCCCGCTGGGCAGCCAGGCCTTCGCCGCCCTGATGGAAAACAAGGTCACCACCTCGCCGCAAAAGTGGATGAACCACGACGGCAAGGCGCGCTTGCGTAACGACGCCCTGTCCAAGGTCTGTGGCAACAAAGTCTTCGCCCGCGACATCCGCGCCAAGGACATGCCCGGCTGGCCGCAGCAGCAGGGCCACGCCATGCTGCTCAAGGCCACCAAGGCCGACCAGATCTATGCCGGCTACGACCTGTCGCTGCTCGGCGCCGACCTGCAACCCGACCGCATCGTCACCGCCGACGACCTGAAGAAGGATGGCATCGCCTGGCCTGAAGCCCACTCGCCAGATCCGCTGCTACCGCCCGGCCAAGTGCCGATGTTCATCGGCCACCCGGTGGCGATCCTGATCTGGAACGACTTCGAACGTTTCCGCAAGGCCAAGCTCAAGCTGCAGTTCAACGACAAGGCGATCCGCTACGGCGCCCAGGCCCCGCTGTACCAGCGCGACCCCTACGGCAGCTTCCGTTTTGTACGCGTGGGCGGCAAGACGCCGTTCGACGAGGACGAGTACTCCAGCCTCAAGAACACCATGCTGTTCCCCACCATCCTCGCCCGTAAACCGGTGTGGACCGCCGAGCCCAAGCAGCACGGCACCCTCACCGAGCAGGGCATGTTCTACGCCCAGCGTATCGACGAGCAGCTCAAGCAGCCGCCCGAGGACTGGCTGTTGTTCGACGAGCGCTACAAGACTCCGTCGATCGAGCCCGCCGCGCTTGAACCGGATAACGGCAACGGCTGGTACGACCCGGCCACCGGCACCCTGCATTTCGTCGTGGCCACCCAGTGCCCGTTCGAAGTGGCGCAGGAATGCGTGCACATGATCAAGCCGTCGCGCTTCGGCCTGAAGCACCTGAACATGCACCCGGGCTACACCGTCGGCTACGGCTCCAAGGACAACAACATCTTCGTGTTCTACGCCGCCGTTGCTGCGCTGTACGGCGCGGGCGTGCCGATCCGCCTGGCCAACGACCGCTACGAGCAGTTCCAGAGCGGCATCAAGCGCCACCCGTTCGACATTCGCTACCAGCTGGCCGTCGACAAGCGGGACATGAGCTTCAAGATCTTCCGCGCCGACATGACCGTCGATGGCGGCGGGCGCATCAACTACAGCCCGTCGGTGGCAGCGGTGGGCGCCACTGCTGCGCAGTCGATCTACTACATGCCGCAGAACGACTTGTCTGTGACCGCCTACCACTCCCGTGGCGTCGAGGCCGGCTCCATGCGCGGCTACGGCACCCTGCAGAGCATGGCCGCCACCGAGATGATGGTCGACGAAATCGCCGACCGCCTGGGCGTGGACGCCATCGAGCTGCGCCGCAAGAACGCGCTCAAGTCGGGCATGAAGAACACCCAGGGCGCGGTGCCTGCCGGGGCTCTGCGCCTGCACGAGATCCTCGACAAGGCCGCCGAGCACGACTGGTGGAAGAACCGCCACGCGCGCAAGCAGGCCGAGGACGCCAAGGACCACGACAACTGGTACGGCGTGGGCTTCGCCATCACCCAGAAAGATTTCGGTACCGGTTCTGAAGCACCGATGGCGGCCGTCGAATTCACCGCCGATGGGCGTATCACCCTGCGCCATATCGGCACTGAGCTGGGTACCGGCATGTCGACCTCCCAGGCCCTGGTGGTCAGCGACTTCCTCGGCCGCGTTGCCGATGAGGTGAAGACCGCCCAGACCGAATGGCCCGAGCTGCAACTGAGCACCAGCGGCAACCCGTACCTGATCAGCCAGGCCGAGCAGGACGCCGCACTGCGCAACCCACGTTGGGTCGGCAAACTGGCCTCGCCTTCGTCGGCGACCAACTCGGCGTTCTACTTCAGCCACGCCACCCGCGAAGCGGCCCGCGTGCTGTTCAACCACGGCCTGTGGCCAGCGGCCATGGCCCTATGGAGCCAAGGCCCGTACGGTGGCCAGGCCAACCCGCTGGTGGTGCGCCGCGAGAACGCGGTGTGGGTCAACGGTGCGCTGACCGGTAACGGCCTGGCGCCGATCCCGTTCGCGGAGTTGGCGAAGAAGGCCCACGAAATGGGCCTGGTCACCGGCGTCAGCGTGCACGGTTTCAACCGCTGGAGCTGGGCCGAGGCCGACTTCGTCATCGACGGTGTGCGCGAGCGCCTGCCGCTCGACGCTCTGGCGGTGAAGTATGGCGACGGCGCGCTGAATGCCAAGAAAGCACAGATGAACAGCAACGGCTTCCACCTGCTGGATCGGCAGAACGCCGAGTATCCGGCAACTCAACTGAACAACGCCATGGTCACCTACTACAGCCCAGTGGCGACCATCGTCGAGGTCAAGGTGAACAAGGGCAGCGGTGAAGTGACGGTGCTCAACCACCACAGCTGGGTCGAGTGCGGCCGGGTGCTGGTGCCGGAGTTGGTCAAAGGCCAGCTCGAAGGCGGCATCGCCATGGGCATCGGCCACGCGCTGCTGGAAGAAATGCCGCTGTACGAGGGCGGCCCGGGCGAGGGCGACTGGAACTTCAACCGTTACCGCCTGCCGATGGCCAAACATGTGGCGGTGTGGAAGCAGACCTCGGAAATCCTGCCGCCGCTGTCACCCACCGACCCGTCCAAAGGCATCGCCGAAGTGGTGATGATCCCGGTGGTCGGCGCCATCGGCAACGCCGTGGCCCACGCCATCGGCAAGCGCGTGCGCGACCTGCCCATCACCCCCGCCCGAGTCAAGGAGGCCCTCAATGGCTGACCGCAAGCTGCAACTGACCCTCAACGGTCAACCTGTCGTCACCGAAGTGGTCCCCGATGACCTGGCGATGATCGACTACCTGCACGAATACCAGAACCTCACCGGCTCCCGCCTGGGCTGCGGCCAGGGCATCTGCCACGCCTGCGTGGTGATCGTCGACAACCCCGACGGCACCAGCGAAGAAGTGCGCACCTGCATCACCGGCGCGCATTACTTCGAGGGCAAGAAGGTCCGCACCATCGAAGGCCACGCCAAGCTGGATGAGGCCGGCAACCCCGGCGAGCTGAACCCGATCCAGCAGAAGTTCGTCGACCGTTTCGCCTTCCAGTGCAGCTACTGCGCGCCGGGCTTCGTCAACGCCGCCACGGTGCTGGTGGAGAAGGCCCAGCGCAAGCCGCTGAGGAAGAGCGAGCTGGAGGACGCCATCGAGGCCAGCCTCGGCCACCACGTGTGCCGCTGCACCGGCTACGTGCGTTACTACGAGGCCACCCGCGAAGTGCTGGGCGACCTCGGCCTGGTCAAGGAGGGTTGAGCATGAAGCAAGTTCTGAGTGGCCTGGCGATCGCCATTGGCGCAGTGCTGGCGTTCAGTGCCCAGGCCGATGACCAGGCCCAGGTCAAGCGCGGCGAATACCTCGCCCGCGCCGCCGACTGCATGGCCTGCCACACCGCCGAAGGCGGTGCGCCCTATGCCGGCGGCCTGCCGATCCATTCGCCGTTCGGCACCATCTACGGCACCAACATTACCCCGGACAAGCAGTACGGCATCGGCAACTACAGCGACGACGAGTTCTTCGCCGCCCTGACCGCGGGCAAGCGCAAGGACGGCGCCAACCTGTACCCGGCCATGCCCTACACCTCGTACCACCTGATCCCCCGCGAGGACGCCGACGCCATTCACGCTTATCTCAAGACCGTGGCGCCGATCAACCGCCCGGCGCCGGAGACCAGCCTGAGCTTCCCGTTCAACGTGCGCCTGGGCCTGATGGGCTGGAACATGCTGTACGGCAAGAGCGTGCAGCTGGAGGAGGGCAAAGGCAACAGCGAGGCGTGGAAGCGTGGTCAGTACATGGTCGAGGTGCTCGGCCACTGCGGCGAATGCCATACCCCACGCAACCCCATCGGTGCGCTGCAGCAGGACAAGCGTCTGACCGGTGGCCTGTTGCAGGGCTACCTGGCGCCCAGCCTGCTGGCCCAGGACCTGGCTGATCGCGGCTGGAACCACGCCGACCTGGCTACCTTCCTCAAGCACGGCATGAGCGCCCAGGGCAGCATGTTCAACGAGATGTACCCGGTGGTGCACCACAGCACCCAGCATCTTGAGGACAGCGACCTGTCGGCCATGGCCACCTACCTGCTGGGCGACCAGCCGCCAGCGGCCAAGGTGGTGCAAGCTGTCGCCCACGAGACCCTGGGCGAGAGCGCCAAGCGCGGCCGCCAGCAGTATCTCAACGTCTGCGCCGGCTGCCATGGCGGCGAAGGCGAGGGCAAGCCGCACATCGCCGTGGCCATGGCGGGCAACACCATCCTGCGCCAGGCTGACTCGCGCAACCTGGTCAAGGCCATCGTCGACGGCATCCGCGAGCAGCAGTTCACCGGCTTCGAGCGCATGCAGCCGATGCCGGGCTTCGCCGACAAGCTCGACGACCAGCAGCTGACCGACATGGTCAACTACCTGCGCGAAGCCTGGGGCGGTTTGCCGGGCGACCTGACCACACAACAGCTGGCCCAGCTGAAGGCGGACTGAACCGTGCAGCATCTCGACCTGCAGGTGGTGCAACAGGCGGCGCAATGGTCGCGTGATGGCTTGCGCGTGTGGCTGTGCACGGTGCTTGGTACCTATGGCTCGGCGCCGCGCGCGCCAGGCTCGCTGCTGGCGGTCAACGGTCAAGGGCATTGGGTCGGCTCGCTGTCTGGTGGTTGCGTCGAGGAGGACTTCCTCGAACGCGTCGCCGCCGGCGAGTTCGCCGAGGCGGTGGCCGTGGTGCGCTACGGCGATGCCAGCGACAGCCGCTCGAACATCCGCCTGCCCTGTGGTGGCATCCTCGATGTGCTGGTGGAGAACCTGCCCGGCGACTGTGCCACCCAGGCCCACCTCGGCGAGCTGGAGGCGGCGTTGCTCGGGCGTCGCCGCCTGCTGCGCGAGGTCGACCTGCGCACCGGCCAGCGCCTTGTGTGTGACGACCACAGCCATGGACTGCGGGTGGAGCAAGGTGAGGGCCGCGTGCGTCTGCGCGTCGGCGCCGCCCAGCGCCTGCTGCTGGCGGGGTACTCCAGCGTGGCGCACTTCTGCGCCGAGTTCGGCAAGGGCCTGGGGTTCGAGGTGGTGTTGTGCGATCCGCGGGACGAGGTGATGGACAACGTGGTGCTCGACGGGATAGAAATCCGTCGAGAGCTGCCCTCGGTGTTCATCGCCAACGGCGGCTGCCACCGCGACACCGCGGTGGTGGCGCTCACCCACGACCCGAAGATCGATGACCTGGCCATGCTCGAAGCCGTACAGACCGAAGCGTTCTATATAGGCGTGATGGGCTCGCGCGCGACCTCCGAGAAGCGCCGTGAGCGCCTGCGCCGCATTGGTGGGCTGAATGACGCAGAGATGACGCGCATCCATGCGCCCATTGGTCTCAACCTGGGGAGCAAGACCCCGGCCGAGATCGCCCTGGCGGTGCTGGCCGATATCCTCCGTACCCGCAGCGGCGTTGCCCGCGAGGCGTTGTGAGCGTCGTCGCGCTGGTGCTGGCGGCGGGGCAGGGTTCGCGCTTCGGTGGTGACAAGCGGCGTGCGCTGCTGGCCGATGGACGCAGCCTGTTGCAGCACAGTGTCGAGCGTGCCCTGGCGGTGTTCGACGAAGTGCGCGTGGTGCTGCGCGCTGGCGAACGGGCCGAGGACCTGGGGTTGCCGACGGGGTGTCGCATCGTGGTCAGCCCCGAGGCGGGGCTCGGCATGGGCCATAGCCTGGCGGCCGGCGCGGCGTCGCTCGACAATTGCGCCGCCGAGGCCGTGTCCATAGTGCTGGGCGACATGCCCTGGATCCAGGCGCGGACCTTCCGTCGCCTGATCGAGGCGGCCAGCCCAACGGCGATTGTGGTGCCGTGTCACCATCAGCAGAACGGGCACCCGGTGCTGTTCGGGCGCACCTACTGGCCAGAGTTGACTGTGTTGGCGGGTGACCAGGGCGCGCGCTCGGTGCTGCAACGGCATCGGCAGCAAATGCTGGTGGTCGAGGTGGACGACGCTGGGGTGTTGCGCGACGTCGATACGCCTGCTGCGCTCGGCTAGACGGCTCTGGGCCAACTGCGCGACCGGTGCAGGCGATTACCTTCTGCAGGAGCGGTCTGCTTCATCGATGCCACAGCCACCACTGAGGGAAAACCCTCATTGCCGCTTATCCGGTGGTCTCCTAGCATGGATTCGGTCAAACACCCAGGCATAGGAGCACAACAATGACCAACACCAACGACGAAAAACGCCCCACCCCCGACCCGGCCGAGGACAACGCCTTCTTTCCCTCGCCGTATTCCCTCAGCCAGTTCACGTCCAGCAAATCCGACCTCAGCGACGCCAACTATCCCGAGCCCTATGAAGGTGGTCGGTGGAAAATCCTGCTGATCGGCGCCGACGAGCGCTACCTGCTCACCGACAACGGCACGCTGTTTTCCACCGGCAACCACCCGGTGGAAACCCTGCTGCCCATGTACCACCTGGACAAGGCCGGTTTCGCCTTCGACGTGGCAACCCTGTCGGGCAACCCGGTCAAGTTCGAATACTGGGCCATGCCCAGCGAGGACACCGAAGTGCTGGGCCTGTTCGACCGCTACCGCAAGGCGTTCAAGCAGCCGCGAAAGCTCGCGGATGTGCTTGAAAACGCCCTGGGCGACGGCTCCGACTACCTGGGTGTGTTCATCCCCGGTGGCCATGGCGCCTTGATCGGCCTGCCTGAGAGCAAGGAAGTCGGGCAGGTGTTGCAGTGGGCGGCCGACAACGACAAGTTCGTCATCACCCTGTGCCATGGCCCAGCAGCGCTGCTGGCCAGCGGCAGGCTCTATGACGGTTACAAGATCTGCGCCTTCCCCGATGAGCTGGATGCCAAGACCCCCGACATCGGCTACATGCCCGGCCACCTGGCCTGGAAGTTCGGCGAGCGGTTGCAGGCCCAGGGTGTCGAGATCATCAACCAGGGTATTTCCGGTGCCGTCCATCAGGACCGCAAGCTGCTCACCGGTGACAGCCCGCTGGCCGGCAACGCGTTGGGCAAGCTGGCTGCGGCGACGTTGCTCAAGGCTGTCAACGCCGGGTGAGCGGGATGCCATTCGACAAGGTGGTGCAGGCGGTCCAGCAGATTGAACAGGCCACCACCCTGGCGCTCATCCAGTCGGCCGTGCGCAGCGTCGCCCGGCCGCTGGGCTATGACCGCTTCGTGCTGTTCAGCGCCAATGCCGCGCGGGACGAAGTAGTCGAGCGCATCCACTGGGTGGAGGGCGACTGGTTCGGCGATGGACTACGGGTCGATGCACAGACCTACATACGCCATTGCCCGGTGAACCGGCACCTGCTGACGGCACGCGAGCCGTTCTTCTGGAGCAAGCGTGAAGGCGAGGGGGGCGAGCGCTACCACGTGGTGCGAGCACCGGTCGGCACGGGAGTCCATGGCTTGCAGGTGCCAGTGTTCGGCCCGGCCGGCCTGGAAGGCGCCATGAGCCTTGGAGGCCTGCACATTGATGCCTCGCCCGCTACCCGCATGTGCCTGGCGCTGCTCGCCAACGCGGCGTTCCACGCGGCCCGGCGCCTGCTCGAGGCGCCGGTCGGGCAGGAGGTTGGCGTGCTGAGCGAGCGCGAGCGCCAGGTATTGGCCTGGACCGCCGCCGGCCAACGCCAGGCCGATATCGCCGCGACCCTGGGGTTGTCGGTGCGTACCGTCGAGAACCACCTGCGCGCTGCCCGACGCCGCCTCGGCGTGGCCACCACCGCCCAGGCGATCAGGATCGCCCTGGGCAGTGGCGTGCTGGGCTGAGTGTCTCAGCCCTGGTACGCCAAGCTCAGCACCACCTTGCCGATATGTCGGCCGGACTCCATCAGTTCATGGGCCTGGCGGGCAGCCGTGAGCGGAAAGGTCGCATGGATCAACGGTTTCACCGAGCCGCCACAGACATGGGGCCATACACGGGCCTGCAAGTCGTCGAGGATCGCCGCCTTGTCATCGATACTGCGCGCACGCAAGGTCGAACCGATATGAGTGAGGCGCTTGACCAGCAGGGGGAACAGGTCGACCTCGCTGGCCGGGCCCTTGACCACGCCGATCTGCACGATGCGCCCGTCCATGGCCGCCGCCTTGAAGTTGCGGGCGACGTAGTCGCCGGCAATGATGTCGACGATCACATCCACGCCCTGGCCGTTTGTGTGCTGCATCACGTGCTCGACAAAGTCTTCGCGGGTGTAGTCGACGGCCACGTCGGCGCCCAATGCCAGGCTGGCGGCCTGCTGCTCGGCATCCTTCACCGTGGTGAAGATCTTCGACGCGCCGAAGGCCTTGGCCAGTTGCGTGGCGGTGGTGCCGATGCCCGAGGCGCCACCGTGGATCAGCACCGACTCACCGGCCTTGAAGCCACCGCGCTGGAACAGGTTGACCCACACGGTCATGAAGGTTTCCGGCAGGGCCGCGCCCTCGACCATGCTGAGGTTGGCCGGCAGGGGCGCGGTGGTGCGCTCGTCGGCTACCGCGTACTCTGCGTAGCCGCCGCCCGGCACGAGGGCGATGACCGCGTCGCCGACAACAAAGCGACTGACCTGTTCACCGAGGGCAACGACCCTGCCGGCGATCTCCAGGCCCGGAATATCCGAGGCGCCAGGCGGTGGCGCGTACAGGCCCTTGCGCTGTAGCAGGTCAGGGCCGTTGACGCCGGCGGCGTGAACCTGGACCAGTACTTCCCGTGGGCCGGGGCGGGGCGTGTCGCGTGTGGTGGGTAGCAGGACCTCCGGGCCACCGGGCTGGGTGATGTCAATGGCGGTCATGTGGGACGGGATGATGTGACGCATGGGAACCTCTGTCATTCTGATCAAGGGCCTGGGTGGCCCGCTGGATGACAGGGTAGGGAACAACCACGAGGCGGTCGCGCGGCGATTTTGCGGCGCGGTGCCGCGAAATTACTTCAGCCAGGCTGGGTACATGATCCTGTAGGAGCGGGTTTACCCGCGAATGCGATAGTGGGCTCACCGACGCATTCGCGGGTAAACCCGCTCCTACAGGGACCACACCCGCTTCAAGCTCAACGCTGTACCTGTAGGAGCCAGCCTTGCTGGCGAATAGGCCAGTACGGCCAGCCCACAGGTACCTTGCCAAACCAACGAGGAGTGAATCCATTGAACTGGGACGACGCCCGCATGCTTCTGGCCCTGAGCCGCGAACAGACCCTGCGCCGCGCCGCGCGGGTACTGCGGGTCGACCAGGCTACCGTCGGCCGGCGGGTGGCGGCGTTGGAGGCGGACCTGGGCTCGACCCTGTTCCTGCGCACGCCGGCCGGCTACCAACTGACCGCCCTCGGCGAGGTTGCCGTGGAAATGGCGCTGAAGATGGAACAGGCCGCCCTCGAGCTGACTCGACGCATCGGCGGCGCCGACAACGAACTGGCCGGCGAAGTGCGCATCGCCACCACCGACTCCCTGGCCCAGGACTTCGTCATCCCGGCCCTGGCCCAGCTGCACCGCGAGCACCCCGGCATCCGCGTGGTGCTCAGCGGAAGCTCGGAAATCGTCAACCTGTCCCAGCGCGAGACTGACATCGCCATCCGCAACCTGCGCCCGGACAACCCCGACCTGGTGCTGCGCAAGCTGGCCAGCTGGACCATGGGGCTGTTCGCGTCGGCGGACTATGTACAGCGCCGGGGCATGCCGGCCGTCGGCAACTTCGAGGGCCACGAACTGGTGGTGTACGAGCCGTACTGGCGCGACCAGGCCCGGCCGACCCTGGTGGACGTGCCCATCGGTGAGGGCAGGGTGGTGCTGGCCGCCAACGCCAGCCTGATGCTGCGCCGGGCGATCGGCCAGGGCCTGGGCATCGGCGAGATTCCCGTGGAACTTGGCCTGCTAGATGGCCTGCAGCGGATCTGGCCCGAGTGCACACGGGCGAAGCCCTACGAGGTGTGGATGGTCACCCACCAGGACCTGCGCCATACCGCCCGGGTGCGCGTGGTGATCGACCACCTGGTCCGGGCATTCGCTGCATAGGCCTGATCTTGCCCGGCGAACCCCACTGCTGTTCGGTCGGAGATTCTGGACCGAGTTGACCCGAATGGGAAGGGATGAAGGGGCGCGTTCGCTGCTGCAGTGGCATCGTGATTGTGTCGTCGTGCTGGATGTGAAGGACAGTGGGTATTGCGCGATGCGCCCGCGCTTCATCTGGCCAAGATAAAGACGTGAAGGGCTGAGCGCTTCAGTGGCTGTGTGCTGCGCGAATCACCTGATATTTTTGCCAGTTTCTAGCGGCTGCCCCGCTCGATACAGTCTTCGGACAACCGTGCCTACGTACACCGGAGACCGTCATGTCCATATGTGAATCCGCAGAAGACTCCAGCACTTCTTCAACTTCCAAGATTGTCACGTCGCCCGGGCGACTAGTCGTGGAATCGCCGAAAAAGGAAATCGTCCAGGACATGCTGCCGTTCAAGCTGTGCCATGGTGCCACGCATCGCCTGGAAATCAGCGCGCCGGAGGGCACTACCTGGGCCGGGCAGAAACTGTGTGTGTTGTGGATGGCGGGCAACTCGGCAGAGAAGGGCACATTTTTCTCGGAGATGAAGCCTGAGCTGAAAACCGAAGACGGCACGGACGATGAGGGCCAATACCAGGTCTTGTCCGAGGAAGGCCCCAAATGGACGCTGACGGCAATGGCCGGGGTCGACGTGGTATCAGGTGAAATGAAGCTGGGGCTGGGCAGCTACTGGCAGGCCAGGAAGCACGAGTTCTTGGCGCAGATGGGCGATTTCCACTATGAAATCACCCGGGTGGACTGGGACAACGTTATCCCGATTGTGGAGGAAGGCAGGAGCACCACCCTTACCGCCAGTGTGGAGAACGTCTTTGACAAGACCCGCGCCATCAGGGGGGCTACGGTGGAATGGTGGCTCAATGGCAAGTTCTACCAGAGCACCACCACGGATGAGCAAGGCTATTCGAAGTTGACATACCTGCCCAGGGAGGAGGAAATCATCACCGATGAGGTCACGTTCGAGGCCAAATGTGTCGATGGTCTGCAGCAGGACAGCATTAAATCTTTAAAACTGCCGGCTTTCGTCAAGACTCCCTGGTCGGATCAACTGAGGTTGGAACTTCATGAGATGGATGGGACGTCCGTTCCTGTCACACCACTGGACATTCGCCTGGTCCGTGGTGGCAAATACAAGTTGTTCCTGATCCCCACGGAAAAGGAAAAGAAAGACAATTTCTTCATTGGCAAACCCATCACGCTGGGCTGGCCAGTGGTGGAAGATCAATTGGGCATTGAGTTCAAACCCATCACGCTGGGCTGGCCAGTGGTGAGAGATCAATTGGGCATTGAGTTCAAACCCGAGACCGCGCAGACGATGCCTGAGGAAGGGTTGAGCTGGGAGATCACGGGCGGTGGCCAGAGTGGGAAGTTCACCTTGACGGCGAATGCGGATGGCCTGGGTGTGCCGTACCTGCTGTCCGGGGTGCAGATGTCGCAGACGCTGGGGGATGAGGCTGATCTGGTCGTTGTGAGAACCGGGGAAGAGGAGCGGCCGGTTTTCCAGGCCGGGGTGGAGAAAACCGTACGTATCGTACCCAAGCAGGGTAGCCCCCTGGGAGGGCTGGAGCTGTCTGCAACACTGCGGTTCGTTCAACTCAACGATTGGCTGCCGGCCGACAAACTGCGCGCTGTCCCGGCGTATGGGGAAGCCAGTGCTGCGGTGACGGATGCAGGGGTCCCCTGGACAATCACACCCAATAACGAGCATGGCCAGTTCGGCCTGAAAATCGAGATGCCTGGTTTCACGACCCCTCTGGAGCTTCCGGCGGGGTTGTTGATGTCAAGCCATTTAGAGAATGAAGTACGGGTGCAGGTCGACGGAAGCGCGATTGGCAGTCGTTTGATCTCGCGCCGGGGGAAACCGCTGGAAATCAAGCTGATCCCAAGAGCGGATATCAATAGCCCTCTGAAAGACACCAAGCTCAAGGCCTGGATCTCCTTTACCAAATCGGGGGCGCTGGATCCGGGGGATGTTGAATCGGATCCGTCCTATGATGCCAAGGAACCCGCCAACGGAAAGGATGGGTTGAGCTGGAGGCTGACGGGGGCGCAGAACAAGAGCGGTATGTATACCTTGGCTCTTCATGTAGAGAGTTTCCTTGCGCCTATCGAGCTGAAGGACGCGCTGCTGATCTCTGAATTGCTCAGTGATGAGGCTGACGTGCGGATTGGTGATAAGGAGGTACCTTCTCCACTTGTTTTGCGACGCGGCATCCCTTCCACGATCACCATCAAGCCAAAGGCGGGCAGCCCGCTGGCAGAGACGGTATACAACTGCTGGATGACCTTTACCAAGGGTACGCTGGAGCCGGGCAGCGTGGAAGCCAAGCCCAAGTTCAATGAAGAAAAGCCGATGGAGCCGCTCGGTCGGAGCTGGGAGCTGAAAGGACTGGCGTTCAGCGGCACCTGCACCCTGGATATCCATGTGTCGAACTTCGACACCACGTTGAAGTTGGCGAACGTGGTCCTGCTTTCTCAAAACCTGGCGGACGAAGCGGATCTGGTCAACGCCGACGGCGACGACGACGACGGAAAACCTCTGTCGCCTTACTTCTGGATCGGCGAGTCAAAGCGGGTAAGCCTCAAGCCCAAGGCCGGCAGCCCGCTGGGGCTGTCGGGGCTCTCTGCCACGTTGAAGTTCGTTGAACTTGAAGCGAACCTGAAGCAAGCATCCTTGCCGGCCGAGCCGGTCTACAATACAGGACAGGACTTGGTTCCAGAAGCCGATGCCACCTGGAGGATCGACCCCGCCAACGCCCGTGGCCAGTTCGGCTTGAGCGTGGAGGTGACGGGCTTCTCGGCCCCGCTGAAGCTGGAGTTGGCCTTCTTGATGTCGAAGGTGCTAAGTGATGAAGCGCGTGTATTCATCGATGGCAAAGAGGTGGGCGGCACCTCGATAGTCATGTATCGGCAGAACTACAGCAAGATCGCACTCAAGCCCAGGGACGATATTCACAGCCCGTTGGGAAAGACAGCGTTGAAGGGGCAGCTCACCTTCACAGCGGGTAGCCTGAGTAAGGGCCAGGTGCCCGTAGTACCGCCCTATGAAGATGAAGAGCCAATGACCGCTGGTGGCATTGAATGGACGCGGACCGAAGGTAATAGCACCAGCGGCACCTTCACTCTGGATATCCGTGTGTCGCCCTTCGACAGCACGTTGAAATTGGCGAACGTGATCCTGCTTTCTCAAAACCTGGCAGACGAAGCGGATCTGGTCAACGCCGACGACGGAAAACCTCTGTCGCCTTACTTCTGGATCGGCGAGCCAAAGCGGGTAAGCCTCAAGCCCAAGGCCGGCAGCCCGCTGGGGCTGTCGGGGCTTTCTGCCACGTTGAAGTTCGTTGAACTTGAAGCGAACCTGAAGCAAGCATCCTTGCCGGCCGAGCCGCCCTACAATACAGGACACGACTTGGCTCCAGAAACCGATGTCACCTGGAGGATCAACCCCGCCAAGGCCCGTGGCCAGTTCGGCTTGAGCGTGGAGGTGACGGGCTTCTCGGCCCCGCTGAAGCTGGAATCGGCCTTCTTGATGTCGAATGTGCTAAGTGATGAAGCGCGTATAGTCATCGATGGCAAAGACGTGGGCGGCACCTCGATAGTCATGTATCGGCAGAACGCCAGCAAGATCGCACTCAAGCCCAGGGACGATATTCACAGCCCGTTGGGAAAGACAGCGTTGAAGGGGCAGCTCACCTTCACAGCGGGTAGCCTGAGTAAGGGCCAGGTGCCCGTAGTACCGCCCTATGAAGATGAAGAGCCAATGACCGCAGGTGGCATTGAATGGACGCGGACCAAAGGTAATAGCACCAGCGGTACCTTTATCTTGGGTGCCAAGGTGGAGGGCTTCAAGATACCCTTGGAAACACCGGAGGTAGTGTTGATCTCGGATCAACTGCAGGATGAATTTACGATACATTTCAACTATAAACCGATTGGCGACTCCTTGGTGCGTATCACAAGTACGCCTACTCTGTTTCAAGTATTTCTGAAGCCCGAGAGCCCTTTGACTAAGAACACCTTCCAAGCCAGCATGCTGGAAATAAAGCCGCAGGTGAGGGTGAACCCTGGCTATGGGTATCCAAGCCGGTTGACCATACACCCGGGATCGAGCTGGACTATGTACGTTGATTTCACGCCAGTTGAGTTCAACGTAGAGCTGGAAATAGAACCGTTCTCGGAAACCGTGCCAAATCTGGCTGACAGACCTGATGAATTGAAGGTTTGACTTGACTTGGCTTGACCATGAATTGTGATGTCTGCGCACTGCCAGGAGCTGAATGCACTTCGGTGTTGTTCAGCTTGCAGTCCTGGCCGAAATGATCGTGTCCCAGGAAGTGGTGTAACTCATCATGGCCTTGACCACTGAGTTTGCCGTTTAATTGATCACGGCCGACAGCTTGGCCTGTGGATTATCGCTGACCGCCTCGAAGGCCTCCAACTGCATATATCGCCGTTGCAGGCACCACTCGTCGTTCTGCTCCAGCAGCATCGCGCCTACCAGCCGTGTGATTGCAGGGTCGTTGGGAAAGATGCCCACGACGTCGGTGCGACGTTTGATTTCAGCGTTGAGCCGTTCCAGTGGATTGGTGCTGTGCAACTGCTGTCGGTGCGCTTTGGGAAACGCCATGTGTGCCAGCATTTCATCCTCGCAGCCGTCCATAAGCGTCGCGATCTTGGGGTACTTTTCGCGCAGTTGGTCGGCGACCAGGCGCCACTGCTGGTGACATTCGGCACGGCTGTCCTGGGCGAAAACCGTGCGCAGAAGCGCCGCCACCATGGTGCGCTGGCCCTTGCCGACATGGGCCATGGCGTTACGCATGAAATGCACGCGGCAGTGCTGCCAGGTTGCATTGAAGACTTTGGAAACAGCCGCCTTGAGGCCTTCGTGGGCGTCGGAGATGACCAGCTTCACGCCACGCAGGCCACGCCGCATCAGGCTTCGCAGGAAGTCCGTCCAGAAGGGCTCAGCTTCTGACGGGCCAACCCGCATGCCCAGGACTTCACGGCCACCATCGGTGTTCACGGCCACGGCGATTATGACGGCGACTGAGACGATGCGCCCAGCCTCCCGCACTTTGACGTAGGTGGCATCAATCCAGAGATAGGGCCAGTCGCCTTCAAGCGGGCGATCAAGGAAGGCGTGGACACGTTCATCAATCTCGCCAGCCAGCCGTGACACTTGGCTCTTGGAGATGCCAGTCATGCCCATGGCTTTGACCAGCTCGTCCACTGAGCGCGTTGAAACGCCCTGGATATAGGCTTCCTGGATCACCGCTGCCATCGCTTTCTCGGCAGTGCGTCGAGGCTCAAGGAAGCCTGGAAAGTAGCTGCCTTGGCGCAGTTTGGGAATCTTCAGGTCAACATCGCCAGCGCGGGTTTGCCAGAGGCGATCCCGGTAGCCGTTGCGGCTGGTCGTCCGGTCGGGGCTTTTGACATCGAAGCCGGCGCCGCACAGGCTTTCGACATCAAACTCCATCATGCGCTGGGCAACGAACTGGATCATTTGCTTGAGCAGATCAGCGTCTGCCCCTTTCTCAACCAACTCAGTCAATGCGATAGTGGGCTTGGTCATCGTGGTTTCTCTGGTGAAGGTTAAGTCCGCAAACTCAACGTTAGCCAAGAACCACGATGACCATCCTCTTTCGTCCGCAGGGCGCTTTCGGCTGGTTCAGTTACACCACTTCTCGGGACACGATCGCCAAAATCGCTCTATTGCGCGCTGATGAGGGCGCGTGTCCGGTGTTGCAGCGGCACGCGATCACCTCGTCAGGTTCGAAGTGGGCGGCCTTGAGGTGCTGTGCGATGCCGATGCACTTGCCGACCTTGATCAGGTTGATTACTCAGACGTTCAATGAAACTGGGCAACTGTTTCTACATCGGTGGGCTGGCCAGGCTTATCTGCGTGGTCAAACGCCAGTCCGGCTACCTGAAGACCCACTTCCACGGGTTGGCCAAGAAGATGGTATAACTGACCACGCGAATGGCGCTATCGAATCTATGAACGATGGGCGAGCGCTTAGCCCAGAAAAGCTCGATTTGCAGTCGCCGACAACTGAAAAACCGGGGCAGTGCCCCGGTTTTTCAGGCATTACAGCCGCACCTCTCCCGCAGCAACCAATACATGCTGGTGCACCGTTGGCAGTCGGGTGGCATGTCTGAAGTTGTTCTGGTAGTAAAGGGGCATTGCAATTCTGGAGGGCTGATGTTTGGAATTGTTCCAGTCATGATATATTTGGCAGTGTAAAGTTTGCCGCTCTTGAAGGTCATTTGAAAAAGGGATGAATATCTTCTGCCGTCGCTAAGCAGACTGACTGCCAGTCTTGCGGTTTCCAGCAGGTGTTCTGGGATTTCGATGTCAATGCTCGCCATTGTGATATTGTAGTTATAAAATCTTCCTGCGTTTTCATAGCGTAGATAGCGTTTTCCGTATGCGGCAAGCAACATGTCAGTTCTGCCTATGCTCTTTATCGCTAAGGTGCACGGGATAATAGTTTCCGGTTGAATGAATGTGTGGTCTTTAATAAAGCCCCAGCGGATAGGTTCAGTTGTCTCTGCATCTTGTGGGATGTTAGTTGCAGAAGATTCGTTGCTCATATCAAGCTCCACAATTAATGAAAATTAACCGCCAGCCATAGGCAAGGCGCATCTATTGATCCTGTACTTTGAACTTCTGGTTTTTCATCGTCTCACAACGACACGATCAAGCACTGCAGTCGACACTTGGGAAGCCATATATTTCAGTCTCGCGCTTGTTGATGTTATGTATTTCTCTGGTCAATGCCTTGCGTATAGCTTGGAACTTTCCTTGATTTATTGTTGTCTCCTAACCTCCGTTGCAAGATGTGCAGGTGACAGAGCGGGATGCGCGCTGTTAATTATATTGCGATAGGATGTAAGTGTCGTTGGCTACATTCTCATGTGGTTGCGTAGATTGCCAAATCTGCTTTCAATACTTATCGATTCATCCTGACTTGCTCGAAGCCCTGAGGCAGCACATAGGTCACCCTCGGGATATCACAACTCAAGTCATGGAAAGCTAAAATTTACTGACCCTGTCGCTTCAACTTTACGTCTTCCTTCATAAGGTGGTTGGAGTGAGCATGCGCAACATTGCCACCTGCGACAACTAGCAAAAATATCAGGTAGCACATCCTGGCGCCGCGTGCTTGCCGACAGACACATGGGCAGGGAACAACCACAATGGGGTCGCGCGGCGATTTTGCGACACGGTGCCGCGAAATTTCTTCACGTTCGGGCAGCCGGCCGCAGTCCCTGTGGGAGCCGGCTTTGCCAGCTAATACAATTGTGAATTCACCGACGTACTCGCGGGTAAAACCCGCTCCCACAGGCAGGAATGAATCATTTGAACTGGGACGACGCCCGCACGCTCCTGGTCCTTAGCCGCGAACAGACCCTGCGCCGCGCGGCTGTTGGGGGTCGACCAGGCCACCATGGGCTCGCGCTGGGGGCGGACCTGGGCTCGACCCTGTTCCTGCGCACGCCAGCCGGCTACCAATTGACCGCCTTCGCCGAGGCGTGCCGGCCGTCGGCAACTTCGAGGGCCACGAACTGGTGGTGTATGAGCCGTACTGGCGCGACCAGGCCCGGCCGACCCTGGTGGACGTGCCCATCGGTGAGGGCAGGGTGGTGCTGGCCGCCAACGCCAGCCTGATGCTGCGCCGGGCGATCGGCCAGGGCCTGGGCATCGGCGAAATCCCCGTGGCGCTTGGCCTGCGCGACGGCCTGCAGCGGATCTGGCCGGCGCTTGCACGGGCAAAGCCCTCCGAGGTGTGGATGGTCACCCACCAGGACCTGCGTCACACCGCCCGGGTGCGGGTGGTGATCGATCACCTGGTCCATGCGTTCGCTGAAAATTCTTGAGGAAAATCCTGTGATTGGATCCTTTTTTACTGCGTGAAAACCCCGTGCGTTTCGCCAAAGCTTGAGTACAATCATCGGCTTTTTCAGGGCCTTTCCCCGGCCTGTTCCTGGATGTGCAAATGCTGATCGGTAGCTACTCCTCCTCGCTGGTGTTGATCTCGCTGTGCGTGGCCATTCTTGCCTCTTACACGGCGCTGGACCTCACCGGGCGCATTGCCACGGCCAAGGGGCGGGCGGTGCATTTGTGGATGCTGGGCGGCGCCTTTGCCATGGGCATTGGCATCTGGTCGATGCACTTCATCGGCATGCTGGCGTTCAGCTTGCCGATCAACCTGGGCTACGACACCACGCTGACGGCGTTGTCGCTGCTGATCGCGGTGGCATCCTCGGGCTTCGCCTTGTGGCTGGTGAGCCAACCCAAGTTGCCCTGGCAGCAACTGGGCTTCGGCGCGCTGATCATGGGCAGCGGCATCGCCTGCATGCACTACACCGGCATGGCGGCGCTACGCATGCAGCCGGGCATCGACTACGACCCGACGCTGTTCGGCGCCTCGCTGGCCATCGCGGTCGGGGCCTCGGCGGCCGCACTGTGGATCGCCTTCCGCCTGCGCCAGCACACCCCGTATGTGCGGCAATTCCGTGGGCTGGCAGCGGTGGTGATGGGCATCGCCATCGTCGGCATGCACTACACCGGCATGGCCGCGGCGAATTTCCCCACGGGGAGTTACTGCGGCGCCCTGGTCGACGGCCTGGCCGGCGATGGCCTGGACTACCTGGTGCTGATCACCACCCTGGCGGTGCTCTCGGTGGCGCTGCTGACCTCGGTGCTGGATGCCCGCCTGGAAGCGCGCACGGCGGAGCTGGCGCGTTCGCTGACCCTGGCCAACCAGGAACTGACGCAACTGGCCCTGCACGACACCCTCACCGGCCTGCCCAACCGCACCTTGCTGGCCGACCGTATCGACCAGGCCATCGGCCGGGTGGCGGAGCAGGGCGGCTGTTTCGCCCTGATGTTCATCGACCTGGACGGCTTCAAGCCGGTCAACGACGCCTTCGGCCACCATGTCGGCGACCTGCTGCTCAAGGCGGTGGCGGCGCGCCTGCGCGGGCACCTGCACAGCCAGGACACCCTGGCGCGGATCGGCGGCGACGAGTTCGTGCTGCTGGTGGAGTTGGGTGAGCCGGACGACGCCATGGGCGTGGCGGTCAAGCAGGTCAACCTGGTGTCGCGGCCCTTCCGCGTGGCCGAGCACGACTTGCAACTGACGGCGAGCCTGGGCATCGTGCTCTACCCGGGCAACGGCGCCGACCAGCACGAACTGCTGCGCAACGCCGACGCCGCCATGTACCACGCCAAGAGCGCCGGCAAGAACGGCTACAGCTTCTTCGACGCCTCGATGAACACCAACGCGCGCCAGCAGCTGCAACTGCTGCAGGACCTGCGCACGGCGCTGGAGCAGGGCCAGTTCCGCCTGCACTACCAACCCAAGTTCGACGCCGCCGCGCGCCAGCCCATCGGCGCCGAGGCGCTGCTGCGCTGGGAGCACCCGCAGCACGGCCTGATGCTGCCGGACCGCTTCATCGGCCTGGCCGAAAAGACCGGCTTGATCATCCCCATCGGCGAATGGGTGCTGGGCGAGGCCTGCCGGCAGATGCGCCAGTGGATGGACCAGGGCCACGACGACTGGCGCATCGCGGTCAACCTGTCGGCGATCCAGTTCTGCCACGCGGGGCTGGTGGACAGCGTGGCACGGGCGTTGAACGACAATGGCCTGCCGGCCAACCGCCTGACCCTGGAGATCACCGAGACCACCGCCATGCGCGACGCCGACGCCAGCCTGACTGTGCTGCAGCGCCTGTCCGACATGGGCGTGGACCTGTCCATCGATGACTTCGGCACCGGCTATTCCAGCCTGATGTACCTCAAGCGCCTGCCGGCCAACGAGCTGAAGATCGACCGTGGCTTCGTCCGCGACCTGGAGCAGGACAGCGACGACGCGGCGATCGTCTCGGCGATCGTCGCCCTGGGCCAGGCGCTGGGCCTGCGCATTGTCGCCGAAGGGGTCGAGACCGACCGCCAGCAGGACTTCCTCACCCGCCTGGGCTGTGACTCGTTGCAGGGCTACCTGCTGGGGCAACCGGTGCCGCCCGAGCAGTTCATGCAACGCCTGGAGCAGGCCGGCAAAGGTGCCGGGCAAACCGTCGGCTGAACGTTACCCAATACAGGGGCAGCGACTGGGGAATCCGCCCCAGTGCGCTGCCTTTGTCGTTTCAGGCCATTGAAAATAAACGTCTATTTTCATGGCATAGGACTTGCTCCCCACCCTCCAGAGTCCCCGTGTCCTCCGGAGGTGCCCCATGTCGACCCCGCGCAAAGGCCCTGTCCTGTCCACCTTGCTGTTGGCCCTGCTGGGCTGGCAGGCCAGCGGCGAGGCCGCCGTGCAGTGCCAGCGCACGCTCACGGCCAACGTGGTGGCCCTGGACCAGCCGCTGATGTTCAACCGCCTTGGCGCGCAGAACGCCAACGGCATGATGTTCGCCCTGCGCCAGGACGTGGTGGACGAGCACCAGGTGCCCTTGAACAAGGGCGGCGCGGCGGTGCCGGGCAAGGTCACCCTGCGCCCGGACAAGCGCCCGCGGCCGATCGTGCTGCGGGTGGCGGCCGGCGACTGCCTGACGGTCAACCTGACCAACCTGCTGGCCTACCAGGCCAACCCCAACAAGCACGGCATCCATCCTGAAGAGCCCGAAGGCGAAGAGGGGGAGGAGGCCGAAGTGCCGGAGGTCGAGGATGACGAAAACTTCGTCGCCGATCAGCAGGTGACCGACCGTCACACCGGTTTCCAGGTCAACGGCCTGCAGGCGGTCAACAGCATCGCCGACATCGCCGCCAACACCGGGCGCAATGGCAATTTCCTGGTCGCCCCGGGCAGCACCCGCAGCTACACGCTGTACGCCGAGCGCGAAGGCGCCTTCGCCGTATCCAGCCGTGGCGCGCCGTTCGGTGGCGAGGGCAACGCCGGCAATGTCGCCAACGGCTTGTTCGGCCAGGTGGTGGTGGTACCCAAAGGCGGGCGCACCTACCGCAACACCCTCACCGAAGAGGAAATGCGCCTGGCCACCACCGGGCGCACGGCCACCGGCCAGCCGGTGATCGACTACGAGGCGCGCTACCCGCAGGCAGAGCCGTGGATCGCCGAAGGCAAGGCCGGCAAGCCGATCATCGCCATGATCGACGGTAACGAGATCCTCAATAGCGAAACCGATGCCATCGTCATGGGTCCCAATCCGGACGGTAGCTTCCCGAAAGCCACCTATCCGCTGGAGAGCGTGGGCAAGCGCAACCCGGCGCTACCCAACCGCCTGGAAGCGTTCCGTGACTTCGCCGCGCAGTTCGCCGACGAGGTGGCCGGTACCCAGGCCTTCCCCGGTTACTGGGCGGACCCGGTGATGGGCCATGTGCTGGAGCCGGCCCGCGACTCGTTCATGATCAACTACGCCGCTGGCGGCATGGGTGCCGAAGTGGTGGCCAACCGCCTGGGGGTGGGGCCGATGCACGACTGCCTGTCGTGCGCCTATGAAGAGTTCTTCCTCAGTTCTCACACCGTGGGTGACATCGGCACGTTGGTGGATATTCCGGCCAACGTCGGCCTTGAGCGTATCCGCCCGGGCGAGGTGCCACCGGCCAGCGCGACCGGCGTGAAGGCGACCATGGCCCTGTACCCGGCCGAGCCGGCCAACGTGCACCACAGCTACATCGGTGATTTCACCAAGTTCCGCAACACCCACAACGGCCACGAGCAGCACATCTTCCACCTGCACGGCCACCAGTGGTTGTTCAACCCCAACGACGACAACTCCGACTACATCGACGCCCAGGGTATCGGGCCCGGTGTGGGGTACACCTACGAAATCGCCAACGGTGGCTCGGGCAACCGCAACCGGGTGGCGGGCGACGCCATCTACCACTGCCACTTCTACCCGCACTTCGCCCAGGGCATGTGGGCCATGTGGCGGGTGCACGACGTGTTCGAGCCCGGCACCCGGCTGGAGGTGAGCGGCGAGGGCGCCAATGGCTACCACAGCACCCCGTTCGCCCTGCGCAACGGCAAGCCTGCCGCGGGTGCCCGGGCATTGCCTGATGGTGAGATCGTCGCCGGCACGCCGATCCCGGCCATCGTGCCGCTGCCCGGCAAGGCCATGGCGCCGATGCCCGGCAAAGTGACCGTGGTGCCGAAATTGTCGGAAACCCTGGTGGCCGAGCACGACGATGACGAAGAGGAGGGCGACGATCACCCGGACGAGCCTGCCACGCCACGCGCCGTCGGCTCCCTGGCCCTGGTCGACCGCAGCGAGACCAACCGCAACGCCGACGGCTCGCTGAAGAACCCTGGCTATCCGTTCTGGATCGGCGGCATGGAAAGCAGCGTCGGCCAGCGCCCACCGACCCCGCCGCTGGACATGCTTGACCCGGCCCTGGCGCGCCAGCTCAAGGACAGCGGCAAGGCACTGTGGGCCAACCTCGACCCCAACCAGGTCGATGGCTGGGACGGCGGCCTTGGTCGGCACGCGCTGGATGGCGTATCGGCCGGCGGCGAGGCGGTGACCACCACCACCAAGCTGGATTTCTCCAAGGTGGTGCACAAGGCCAAGCCGATCTACCTGCCCGAGGAGGGCACCGAGGTCGAGCAGGCGGCGATGCAGTTCCACGCCAAGGCCGAGCACCCAAGCTTCGCCCTGATCCCCGGCAGCGCCCCGGTGGCCAAGGCGTTCCGCACCAATGGCGCGTTGCCCACGGCGGGCGCGCCGTACTACGAACCGTGCATGGATGACCGTGGCAAGCGCCTGACCCAGTCCTCGGGCGTGGGCGAGTTCTTCAGCGGCGAAAACCTCACCGGCATGAGTTTCCGTGGCTCGTCCACTTTCACCGCCGACCGGCCGCGCATCTACAAGGCCGCCAATATCCAGTTCGACGCGGTGTACAACAAGGTCGGCTACCACTTCCCGCAGGCGCGCATCCTCGCCCTGTGGGAAGACGCCTGGCCGGTGATCACCAAGCAGCGCCCACCGGAGCCGATGGTGCTGCGCATGAACACCTTCGACTGCACCCAGTACGTGCACACCAACCTGATCCCGTCGTTCTACGAGATGGACGACTACCAGGTGCGCACGCCCACCGACGTGATCGGCCAGCATATCCACCTGCCCAAGTGGGACCTGACCGCCGCCGACGGCTCGGCCAACGGCTGGAACTACGAGGACGGGATCCTCTCGCCCGGTAGCGTGGTGGAGCGGGTGCATGCCATCCGTGCCTTCAACAACTGCAGCGAAGGCGATGCCCGGGACGGCACCGCCGCCTGCCCGAAAGCCAAGCAGCACCCGTACTTCGGGCGCTTCGGCCGGGCTGACTGGCTGGGCGCGCGCACGGCCATGCAGCGCTGGTTCGCCGACCCACTGGTGAACGTGCATAACGTCGACCGTGGCCTGGGCACCATCTTCACCCATGACCACCTCGGCCCATCGACCCACCAGCAGTTGGGTCTGTACGCCACCGTGCTGGCCGAACCGGCCGGCTCCACCTGGTACCACGCCGAGACCGGCGAGCAGCTGTACAACCCGGCCACCCGCCAGGACGGCGGGCCGACCTCGTGGCAGGCGGTGATCCAGACCGGCGACCACGATGGCGACGGCAAGAACGACAGCTACCGCGAGTTCTTCCTTGAGTACAGCGACTTCCAGCACGCCTATGAAGCTGGCGTGTACGTGGGCGCCGGCCCCAACGGCATCCCCGATGGGCAGAGCTACCCGGCCACCGCCGACAGCTTCCGCTACGCCATCAACCCGCCCGTGCGCGGCAAGGCCTCGAACCTGCTGGAGGCCATCGTCGAGACCCGCGGCGGCCTCAATCCCGGCTGCCCGAGCCGGCCATGCCCGCAGGCAATCTCGGTCGATGACCCGGGCATGTTCGTCGTTAACTACCGCAATGAGCCCTTGGCCCTGCGCGTGTTCGACCCCAACAAGGTCGGCCCCGACGGCAAGCGCGGCATGCAGGCCGACGGCCTGGGCGGCGACCTGGGCTACGCCCTGCAGACCCGCACCGACCGCGCCATCCCGGCGATGAACCTGGCGCCGTCGGCGATCACCCAGGCGGTCGGGCCCACCGGTGGCACCACGCTGTTCCCGCCGCACATCAACAAGGCCGGCAGCGAACCGGGCGACCCGTTCACGCCGATGCTGCGCACCTATTCCGGCGACAACGTGCGCCTGCGCATGCACGCCGGCGGCCATGAAGAGGAACACAACGTCACCCTGCACGGCGTGAAGTGGCTGCAGAACGGCTCGGGCTTCGGCAACAGCTCGAACTCGGGGTGGAAGTCGTCGCAGATGATCGGCATCTCCGAGCAACTGGGCTTCATGGCGCCGGTGTCGATGATCTCCAGTTCCGCCGCCACCAACGGCGACTACCTGTACTCGCTGGACGCGGCCCTGGAGGGCTACTGGAACGGTATCTGGGGCATCATGCGCAACTACACCGCCCAGCGCTCCGACCTGTTCCCGCTGCCCAACAACCCACAGCCGGTGGCCATGCGCAACACCGTGAACTTCGACGGCATCTGCCCGAAAACCACGGCCAACCCCACTGGCGTGGGCACCCGGCCGACGGTCAAGCGCAGCTATGAAGTGGTGGCGGCCCTGGCCAACGACATCCTCGAGAACCGCCAGGGGGTGAGCATCAGTGACCCGGCCGGGATCGGCCAGCATGTCGGCGGCCCGCTCAAGGCCAACGGCGGCACCCTGGTGTTCAACAGCCGGCGCACCAGCATCCCGCTGGTCAGCGGGGTCGACCCGGAGGACGGCGAGACCTTCACCATCGGTGGCCACAGCGCGCCGCTGCACGACCCCACCGCCATCCTGTACGTGCGCAAGGCCGACCTCGACGCCAGCACCGGCAAGCTCAAGGCCGGGGTGCCGGTGGAGCCGCTGATCCTGCGGGCCAACGCCGGCGACTGCATCAGCATCACCCTGGAGAACCGCCTGCCACTGGTGATGCCGGACCTGCCCAGCACCGCGGTGATGCACAACGTGGTCAAGCGCGACCGCTTTGACAGTGAAGGCGCGACGGCTTTCGCCAACAACCTGATGCGCCCGTCCAGCCATGTTGGCCTGCATGCACAGTTGCTGGCCTACGACATCACCAAGTCGGACGGCGTCAACGTCGGCCTCAACCCGGTGCAGACCGTGCCGCCGCGCAGCGGCAGCAGCGGCGCCTGGCCGACCAAGGTGTACCAGTACTATGCCGGGCACCTGGAGCGCGAAGGCAAGCCGACCCTGCAACTGGGGCGCACGGTGGATAACATCAACACCACCGCCATCGAGTTCGGCGGCCTCAACCTCACCCCGGCGGATGTGATCAAGCAGCCGCAGAAGGGCCTGGTGGGTGGCATGAGCATCCTGCCGCAGGCCGCCACCTGGACCGAGGACACGGCCAGCCGCGCCCAGGCCACGGTGAAGGTCAGCGGCCAGCCGGACTACCGCGACTTCGTCACGGTGTGGCAGCGGGCGCTGAACATGCGTTGGGCCGATGGCCGTCCGGTGGCGGGCATCAATACCGAGGGCAATGGCGCGGCGGGTGATCCGCAGGACAACGGCAACATGGCGGTGAACTACAAGACCGAGCCGTTGTGGCTGCGCTTTGGCGTGGCGCCGGACGCGCCGTTCGGGCGTGCCGATGGGCTTGGGTTTGCGGATATTCCCAACGTGCACATGGCCTACAGCAATGCCCTGGTGGGTGGTGATCCGCAGACGCCGGTGCTGTATGCCAAGCCCGGGCAGCCGGTGCGCAACCATATCGTGATGCCCAGTGGTGGTAGCCGCGGCATGACCTACCAGTTGGATGGGCATGTGTGGCCGTTGCATAACTTCCAGGCCGAGAAGAGCGATGTGGATGGCTACCCCATGGGGTTGCCGGGCATTGGGTCGGTGCGTTTCGGCTACAACCCGATGGCGATGTTCATCGGTGCCCAGGAGAGCGTGCTGCCGGCGGCGCACTTCAGCTTCATGTTGCCCAGTGCGGGCGGGGCCAATGCGGTGCCGGGGGATTACCTGTTCCGCGACTATGCGGCGTATGGGAATACCTCGGGGTTGTGGGGGATTCTGCGGGTGACCAACGAGGCGCCGCCGGCGGTGGCGCCGGCGCAGTAGATGAAGGCACCTGGTGGCCTGGCTCGGAGTTGGGGGAGGCCACCAGGTGTTAGTCGAGAGAGAGGCAGCGCCTGTGAGATCGAGCGCCGCTCGCGCGGCGCATCGCGGATGAATCCGCTCCTACAGGTTTGTTTCGGGCCAGTTATGCCTGAAAGAGCACCGAGGCCGCCTTGCCTGCATCAAGGGGCACGTTGCAACCGACTGTAGGAGCGGATTCATCCGCGATGCGCCGCGCGGGCGGCGCTCGATCTCAAGAGCGCAACAAGGCGAACGCCAAGCCCCTGTCCGCCCCAGCGCGGTCTTCCCGCCCCGATCCATCAGATTTAACCGCTTTCTTGTAGTCCCTTTCCCAAAGATAATGCCCGCGCCGTTTTTCCGTTGCGGTGGCCATTTTCGCCCTCTAGTCTCGCCTGGTCGCTGCAATCAGCGACGCGACTTTGACAGGTCGCGATGAACTGTATGCGTACGGTCTGCCCTCAATGGTGGCTGTGCGTAGGGCACGTTCGCGTGCGCCGGTCTTCTCAGTTCCTCCGGTCTGTCAACCTACGCACAGCTGCCACCCACCTGTCTGACAGCAGGTGGATGGTCGCTCGACTGAGGAACTGAGAATGCTGAAGATAGTCCCCGATCCCCCCACCGTCCTTGAAGACACCCTCGTCCAGACCTCCGAACACGTCCGCTGCGCCCTGGCCGTCGCCCAGCAATCCATCCCGCTCATTTCCAGATCACCCGGCTCGATGCTCGTGCTGGCTGCTTTGCACGAGATGGAAACGGTGAAGGCCTTGCTGGATTCGGCACTGGCCCAAGTGCAGGCGACCCTGCACTGATGGTTGAAATACCCACTTCAAGGAGATCCCCATGACACCGGAAGACCCCAACACCACCGTCGGCCAGACCCGCTTCTACCAGGGTGAAAACAACACCCAACCGCTGTTCTGCATCGAGCCCGGCATTCCATGCCGGCACGCCCGCGAACAATCCTCCGAACTGATGGACTGTGTGCGTCACCTGACCCTGGTCGGGGTCATGGAGAACGATCAACGCATGGTCTGGGCGGCCCACTACCTGAGTGCCTTGGCCAAGGCGCTGATGGATGATGCCGAGCTGGGCATGGCGCATTGAGCATTGGGGCTGCTGTGCAGCCCATCGCGGGTAAACCCGCTCCTACAGGATCTGTAGTGACCGCAATCCCTGCAGGAGCGGGTTTACCCGCGATGGGCCGCGCAGCGGCCCCAAGTGCCCACCCCCGCCTTCGGGGAATCCCCCTGGGTGCTGCTCCCCAACTTTCTCGCATTGATTCTCCAACCCACTGATTCAAAAGCACTTAATCAGTGGCACAACGCTTGCTACTCCCTCCACAGAACCCTAGGCCCCCATGGAGGTGCAGCATGGTCATCCCGCTCGAAGGTGCCGCCCCGCGCGCGCCGTATCCAACCCCTCATCACCGAGGCGTGCCAACATGAGCGGCAAGGTGCGCCCCGCCTACCTGGGGCTACTGGTCGGCTTAGCACTGCTTGGCCTGGGCGTGGCCTACGAGAAACTCTGGTGCGACCCCCGCGAGCTCTTGCAGGAAACCGCCGACCCCTCGGCCGAGCACCGCCTCAGCCGCGACGGCGTGACCGTGGAGTTCGAGGCCAGCCCCCTGGCCGGCAGCGAACTGCGCGAGGGCGACTTCGCCAATATCCGCTTCAAGGTCAGCGACCAGAGCAGCGGCCAGCCCCTGTCGGGCATGGCCCCCGGCGCCTGGCTGGACCCGGCGCAGTCGGCGCCACCTGGCGACCGTGACAGCAGCTGCAAGGCGCGGGTGGCGCTGTTCCTCAAAAGCAGCATCGGCGCCCGGCCATTGCTGGACCTGAACAGCTACTTCCTGCTGGTGCTGAACAAGGACGCCAGCCTCACGGTGATCGACCCGACCGTCTCGGTAGGCGGCGTCACCAGCACCCTGGCGCGCATCGACCTGCCGGGCCGGCCCATGGACTGGGTGGCCACCGGCGACGACAAGCAAGTGTTCGTGTCGATGCCCGAGCGCGGCCAAGTGGCGCTGATCGACACCGAGACCTTCCGCCGCGTGGCCATCCTCGAAGCCGGCGCGCAGCCGTTGCGGGTGGCGCTGCAGCCCGACCAGCGCCTGCTGTGGGTGGGCAACAACAGCGACGACCCGGCCAAAGGCGGGGTGACGGTGATCGACGTGCCCAGCCGCACCACGCTGAAGTCGTTCAGCACCGGCTCCGGGCACCACGAGATTGCCTTCAGCGCCGACTCGCGCTACGCCTTTGTCAGCAACCGCGACGCCGGCACCCTCAGCGTGATCGATATCACCGAGATGCGTCTGGCCAAGACCCTGGAGGTTGGCCCGCAGCCCTTGTCCGTCACCTACTCGCCACTGTCCCAGGCGGTGTACGTGGTCGATGGCCAGGAAGGCACGGTGCGGGTGATCGACGCCCGCAGCCATCAGCCGCGGCACACGGTCAAGGCCGAGCAGGGCCTGGGGCCGATGCGCTTCAGCGGCGACGGGCGCTTTGGCGTGGTGCTCAACACCCTGGAAAACCAGGCGCTGGTGATCGATGCCAGTACCGACCAGTTGATCCACCGCATTCCCGTGGCCGCCGAGCCGTACCAGCTGACCTTCACCAAGGCCTACGCCTATGTGCGCGGCCTGGCGTCGCCGAAGGTGAGCATGATCAACCTGGCCAGCCTCGGCCAGGGCCGCACGCCGATCGTCCAGGGCTTCGAGGCCGGCCCCGCTGCGCCGCGCCAGGCCGGCGACCTGCCGCTGGCCCAGGGGCTGAGCGTGTCCCGTGATGACAACGCGGTGTTCGTGGTCAACCCGGTGGACAACACCACCTACTTCTACGCCGAAGGCATGAACGCGCCGATGTCCGGCTACAACAACCGTGGCCACCAGGCCCGCGCGGCGATCGTCATCGACCGCAGCCTGCGCGAGGTGGCGCCCGGGGTGTATGGCTCGACGGTGAGATTGCCGGCGGCTGGCACCTTCGACGTGGCGTTCCTGCTCAACCAGCCGCAGATCATCCATTGCTTCAGCACCGTGGTGGCGGCGCTGCCCCAGGCCAGCGGGCACAAGGCAGCGCGCGCCGAGTTCATCGGTATCGATCGGCCGCTGCTGCAGCACAGCCCGTTCATGGCACGGGTGCGCATCCTGGGGGAGGACGGCAAGCCGCGCACGGGGCTGGGCGACCTGAGCCTGCGTTATTTCCTGGCGCCGTCGTCGCTGCCGCGCAACCTGCCGCTCAACGAAGTGGGCGAGGGCGAGTACCAGGCCGCGCTGACACTGCCCGAGGCCGGCGCCTGGTACCTGCATGTGCAGTCGCCGAGCCTGGGGCGCAAGTTCGCCGAAGAAAACTACACCAGCCTGCGGGTGCTACCGGCCGCCGCGGCGCCTACCGCTTCCCAAGGGGAACCCAGGAGTGTGCGATGAATACCAACTCTCCACGCCAGCTGATTGCCCTGAGCCTGCTGCTGGCCAGCCAGCTGACCCTGGCCCATGGCGGCCACGATCATGGCGGGCCGCCCGCGCCACCGCCGGCAGCCCATCAGGAGAAGGCCAGCGTGCGCTTCGCCGACGTGTCGCTGCTCGATCAGGACGGCATGCCAGTGCGCCTGGAGAAGGACCTGGTAGGTGACCGTCTGGTGGTGATGGGCTTCATCTACACCAGCTGCACCACGGTGTGCCCGGTAGTCTCCTCGATCATGGGCAAGGTCCAGCAGCAGTTGGGCGGGCGCGTCGGGGAGGAGATCCGCCTGGTGTCGATCAGCGTCGACCCGCAGCGCGACGACGCCAAGCGCCTGGCCAGCTATGCCCGGGCCTTCCAGCACGGGCCGGGCTGGAGCTGGCTGACCGGCTCGCCCTATGCGATCAGCGAGACGCTCAAGGGCCTGGGCAGCTTCAGCGCCAACCTCAGCGAGCACCCACCGCTGATCCTGGTGGGTGATGGCCGCACTGGGCACTGGACGCGTTATTACGGCTTTACCGACCCCAATGTGCTGATCACCGAGCTCAACCGCCTCAGCGCACGGCGGGTCCATGCCAAGACCACGGCCATCGCCGGCCAGGAGGTGCAGCCATGAGCAGCCTGAGCCCACGCCCTGCGGGCATGCGCAGCTTCGACTGGGTGGTGCTGGTGGCCTGTTTGTGGATCCTCGCCTCGGTGGCCTATGCCCACGAAGGCCATGCTCCGACGCCGCAGCCTGCGCCCCAGGCTATGGCCAGCGGTGGCGGTACGCGTGATGCGCAGACCTGGTTCACCGACACCGTGCTCAAGGACCAGAACGGCCGCGAGCTGCGCTTCTACAGCGATGTGCTCAAGGACAAGGTGGTGATGCTCAATGTGATGTTCACCCACTGCAACGATGCCTGCCCGCTGATCACCCGCAAGTTGCGTGAGGTGCGCGAGGCCATGGGCGCGGAACTGGCGGCGCAGGTGACCTTCGTCTCGGTGAGCAGCGACCCGCTCAACGACACCCCCGAGGCGCTCAAGGCCTTTGCCGTGAAGCAGGGGGTGGATGGGCCCAACTGGGTGTTCCTGACTGGCGACAAGGCCAGCGTCGACCTGGTGCTGGGGCGCCTCGGGCAGTTCCTGCCCAGCCCCGAGCAGCACTCGACGCAACTGATCGCCGGGGATGTGGCGGGCAAGCGCTGGAGCAAGATCCGCCCCGACGCGCCGCCTGCGGCCATTGCCCAGCGTATGCAGTTGCTGGCGCAGCCCCTGGCAGGGCGGTGAATATCATGAACCGCAGGGGCAGTGGGCGACACGCCGGTTGTGGGCGCAAGGGGCTTGTATTGGCTGCACTGGCCCATTCGCCGGCAAAGCCGGCTCCTACAGGGGGGCTGGCAGGCATCAGGGCGTTGTGCTGTTACTGGATGGCCCTGTGTCTGATGTTGTGCAACACGGCTCAAGCTCTCGACCTGACGGCCCAAGAGCTAGCGGGTAAACGTCTGTATCGCGAAGGGCTCTCCAGCAGCGACGCGCAATTGCTGGCCCGGGTCGGCGCCAGCGACATGACAGTGCCCGCCAGCGTGCTGCCTTGCGCCAGTTGCCATGGCAATGATGGGCGTGGCCGCAGCGAGGGCGGGGTGCGACCGCCGAGCCTTGACTGGCAGCACCTGGCCCTTGGGCCCGGCGCGCGTGAAACCAACAACCGACGCTACCCGGCCTACACGGAGGCCAGCCTGGCACGGGTCATCCACAGTGGCATCGATCCCGCCGGCAACCGCCTCGACCCGGCCATGCCACGCTTCGACCTGAGCCTGGCCGATCAGCGCAACCTTACGGCCTACCTTAAACGCCTGGGTGAGGAACGCGACCCAGGGGTGGAGGAGGGTGTCCTGCGTTTGGGCACGCTATTGCCGGAAAACGGCCCTCTGGCTGAGGCCGGGCGGGTGGTGCGGGCGGTGTTGGAAGATGGTGCCGCCCAGATCAACCAGCAGGGCGGCGTGCATGGGCGGCGCCTGCAGCTGGTTGCGCTGGACCCCGGATACGATCCAGCCAGCACCGGGCAGGCGCTGGACAGGTTGTTGCGCCAGGAGCAGGTGTTCGCCTTGATCGCACCACTGGCCGCGCAGCTCGACAGTGCCACGCTGGCCCGGGAAGGTGTGCCCCTGGTGGGCAGCACGCCGCGTGACGGCGGTAGCGCGCAGGTGTTCGACCCGCTGCCTTCGCTGCCCGAGCAGTTGCTCAGCCTAGCGGTGCATGCCCGTGATGGGCTCGGCATGCCCGCCGCTGCCTTGCAGGTGGTCTATGCCGGTGAGGACCAGGCGGCCGCTGCCAATGCGTTGCTGATCCGCCTGCGCAGCCTGGGTTTTGCCTTGCCTGAGGCGCAGGTATTCAACGGCCAGGCACCGAGCGGCGAGGGCATTGTTTTCCTCGGCCCTGCCCCTGTCTTTGCCGAGCTGGCCGCGACATTACAGGCGCAGGGGCGAACACCGTACCTGTTTGCCGCTTCCAGCCAGATAGCCAGCGTTGTGCCGACGCTTTCGGCGCAGTGGTCGCAGCGCCTGTTGCTTGCGTACCCGTTCGTTCCAGGTGATTGGACCGACACCGGTCAAGCGACGCTGGCGGGTATTCGGCAACGTCAGGGGCTGGATGCCAGGCAGGCGTCTTTGCAGATCGGCACTCTGTGTGCCTGGCAACTGATGACCGAGGCGTTGAAAACGATTGGGCGGGATGCCAGCCGTGAGCAATTGATCGCAACACTGGAACAACTGCACGCGGTAGACACCGGCCTCACCCCACCTCTGGGGTTTGGTCCGGGACGACGCCAGGGCATGGCCGGGGCCCATGTGGTCGAGGTGAGCCTGCCGGGGCCCGGCTTCACCGAGGTTGCGCCATATCGTCCTGTGCCGGAGGCGCCATGAACGGGGCCTGTAGGAGCGGCTTCAGCCGCGATGAATCCAACACGGTGCAGGGCACCCGCTGCGCGGGTGATCGCGGCTGAAGCCGTTCCTACAACGGACCGCGTCAGACCCACACAATGAGAGGAGGCTGCCATGCGTATCCTGCTGTTGTGCCTGCTGCTGGGCGTCACCCCGGCAATCTTCGCTGAAGCTCCCGTGGCCCGGGTCAACGGCGTGGAGATTGGCGCGCTGCGCCTGGAGCGCTACTTCACCGAATACCTCCAGGCCCAGGGGCGGGCGGTGGCGAGCATCCGCAACCCCAACCTGTACCAGCGCCTGCGCGAACAGGCCCTGGACGAGTTGATCGACAAGGAACTGTTGTGGCAGGAGGCGCGCCGGCAAGGTATCGCCATCGACGATGAGCAGGTGAGGGCGCGGGTCGCTGAAGTCGAGGCCGCTTTCGGCAGCCCCGCAGTGTTCGCCCGCCGCCTGGAGGACGCAGGCTTCGATCACGACAGCTTCGCTGACTACACTCGACATGAGATGGCCGCCCAGGAAGCGTTCGCGCGGCTGACCGTGGTCGAAGAGCCCAGCGCTGCCGAGATCGCGGCTTTCTATGACGCCAATCGACAAAGACTGCAAGGGATGCAGAACCAAAGTGATAATACTTCTGTCTTACCGGAACCGAACCTGCGCCTGGCCAGGGACGCGCTGGTCGCGCAGTTGCAGGCCCAGGCCCGCCAGGCCGTGCGCCAACGTTTGCGCGAATCCGCTACAGTGGAGCGCGCTGACTGAGCGGCCCGACAAGGCGTTTCCCCAACAGTGGGGAAAGCGGGTTTGGCCAAATGCCATCACTTCCCCGGTAATGGGGGAGGGCGCGCCCGCAAGCCGTGGGCGATATAAAAATTTCGATAAGAAACAGTCAGTTGAATGTGGTGCGCAATGACCCTTCATGCCTGGCACGAAGCCTGCTCAAGCCTCTACAAGGCCGCACTTCGCAGACCGGGAGACCGGGCAGTTCATGGGAGTGGACCTTGGTGAACAGAGTATTGGTAGTCGACGACGAACAGACCCTTGCGCAGAACCTGCAGGCGTATCTGCAGGCGCAAGGCCTGGAAGTCCACGTCGCCCACGATGGCGCCAGCGGCATCAGCGAGGCTGAAACCCTGGCACCGGATGTGATCGTGCTGGACTATCGCTTGCCCGACATGGAGGGGTTTCAGGTCCTGGAGACCGTGCGCAGGAACAGGCCGTGCCATTTCGTGCTGATCACCGCCCACCCGACCGTCGAGGTCCGTGAGCGGGCCGCCGAGCTTGGTGTGAGCCACGTCCTGTTCAAGCCGTTCCCGTTGATGGAACTGGCCCGCGCGATCTTCGACCTGATGGGCATCGAGCGCCAGCGCAGGGCCACGGACCGCCCGGCCGAGGGTTTCGTCGAACGCCGCCAGAACAGGAACGAGTCGTTCCCCTTGCAGTTGTACGATGGCAGCTGGGTCCTGGCCGACCGCCGACGCAACGGTGGCCAGCCCCCCGAACCTGACGACGACCAACTGCTCACCGGGGAATAGCGGCGCCCGCGGCCACTTCCCCAGCCTGCGATGCGCCCCTGAGCGGAGTCGCAGGCCATGTCCCAGGCATTCGATACAGACTCACGGCAAGCGCAGGGCTACGCCCGCGATCTCCTGAACCAGGCCCGCACCCAGGCGGGTGAAGACCGCCTGCTGACCCACCTCGAACGCCTCGCCAACGACCCGCCCGCCACCTTCACCCAACGCCTGGCCGCCACCCTGCATTACCCGGTGCTCGACACCCAGGCCCTGTTCGCCAGCAAGCCAGCTTTCGATCGGGTCAGCCTGGCCCAGTGCCTGAAACACGAATGCGCGCTGGTCGAACACCAAGGGCAGTGGGTGGGTGTGTTCGCCGACCCGTTCGACGGTGCCCGTCTGGCCTGGATCGACGACTGCCTGCAGGGCGCGCCACTGTACCTGGCCCACGCCGCCGATCTTGCGGCGTTCCTGGCGCGTCACGAAGAGAGCTTCCACGCCGTCGACACTCTCGACAGCAACAATGAGGCCGGCACCGATGCCGACCCGCTGCAACGCCTGTCCTTGACCAGCATCAGCGAAGACCAGAGCCAGGTGGTCAAGCTGGTCAACGCCACCCTCTACGACGCGCTCAAGCAGCACGCCAGCGACATCCATCTGGGCATGACCGGCCAGGGCCTGACTATCAAATACCGCATCGATGGTGTGCTCAACGGCGCCGGCAAGGCCGCTGGCAGCGCCTTCGCCGAGCAGGTGATCTCGCGGATCAAGGTGATGGCCGAATTGGACATCGGCGAGAAGCGCATCCCCCAGGATGGCCGTTTCAAGGTGGCCATCGGCGAGCGGCAGATCGACTTTCGCGTGTCGATCATGCCGAGCATCTTCGGTGAGGACGCGGTGCTGCGGGTGCTCGACAAGCAGGACCTGTCGGACAAGGTCAGCGGCGTGCAGTTGCAGGCCCTGGGCTTCGAGGAACACACCTTGCGCGCCCTGCGCCGGCTGGCCAGCGAGCCCTACGGCATGATCCTGGTCACCGGCCCCACCGGCAGCGGCAAGACCACCACGCTGTACGCCATGCTCAGCGAGATCAACCACGGCGTCGACAAGATCATCACCATCGAGGACCCGGTCGAGTACCAGCTGCCCGGGGTGCTGCAGATCCCGGTCAACGAGAAGAAGGGCCTGACCTTCGCCCGTGGCCTGCGCTCGATCCTGCGCCATGACCCGGACAAGATCCTGGTCGGCGAGATCCGCGACCCGGACACCGCGCAGATCGCCGTGCAGTCGGCGCTCACCGGGCACCTGGTGTTCACCACCATCCACGCCAACAACGTGTTCGATGTGATCGGCCGCTTCAGCCAGATGCAGGTCGACCCCTACAGCTTCGTCTCGGCGCTCAACGCCGTGCTGGCCCAGCGCCTGGTGCGCCTGGCCTGCCCGCACTGCGCGGTGGCCTGCGTGCCGGACGACGAACTGCTCGCGGCCTCGGGGCTGAGCCGTGACGGTGTGGAGGGCTGGCGGTTCATGCGCGCCCAGGGCTGCGGCCAGTGCCGCGGCAGTGGTTACCGCGGGCGCAGCGCCATCGCCGAACTGCTGCACCTGGACGACGACCTGCGGCAGATGATCGTCGAGCGCCGGCCCCTGGCGCAGATCCGCCAGCTGGCCTGCCAGCGCGGCCTGCGCCTGCTGCGCGCCTCGGCCCTGGACCTGGTCCGTGCGGGCCGCACCACACTTGAGGAGATCAACCGTGTCACATTCATTGCCTGATCACTATTGCGCCGTGCTCGGCGCCGAGGGTGTCGGCCTGGGAGGCTGGCACGGTCGTCACCACCATTGGCTGGGCAGCCGCCCGTTCGACTGCCTGGCCGCGCAACCGGCCTGGGGCGCGGCGCTGGCTGCCCTCGACGAACTGCTCGCCGCCCATCCAGTGAAGGGCGGGCAACTGCGGGTATTGCTGTCGGCGCGCTTCAGCCGCTTCTGCCTGGTGCCCTGGAGTGATGCAATCGCCACGCCCCGCGAGCTGGACACCTATGCCCGGGCCTGTTTCGAGCATCTCTACGGGCAGCCGCTGGATGATTGGCGCATCGTGCTGTCGCCGGAGCCTGCCGGCGCCGCACGGATCGCCACGGCACTGCCTGAGGCGCTGTTGCAGGGCTTGCGCGAATTGGGCCGGGAGCGCCGCTTGAGCCTGCGCTCGGTACAGCCTTACCTGATGGCCGCCTACAACCGCTGCGCGGCGCAGATGGCGCAGGGGGATTTCCTCTTCGTGCTCGCCGAGCCACGGCGCAGCGTGCTGCTGCTGGCCGCCGACGGCGCCTGGCAACAGGTGCTGGCCCAGGGCTGCGCCGACACCGACCAGGCCCTGCAGGCGTTGATCGCGCGCACCTGCGAGCTGTACGGCGGGCAGCCGCCACGGGTCTACCTGCATGCGCCCGGGCGGCAGGCGGTCGCGGACATCGGCGCGGTGCAGCTGTGCCCGCTGGCCGCCGAGACCGATCCGCTGTGCGCCATGTGGCGGGCGGTGGCCTGACATGCGCCGCCTCGACCTGGAATTCCAACCCCGGCGCAACGGCTCGCTGGCCTGGGCGCTGCTGGCCCTGGGGGGCGCGGCGCTGGCGGTACTGGTGCTGGCCCAGCAACAGCTGGTGAGCGAGCAGACCGGCCTCGAGGCCCGTGTGCACCAGCTCGAACTGCAACTTGGCCGCCGCCCGGCCAGTGCCGTGCCACAAAGCAGCGCGGTGGTCCGCGAGCAGGCCGAGCGCCTGGCGCAGATGCGCAGCGTGTCGCAACAGCTGCAACGGCCCTGGCAGCAGCTGTTCGCCATGCTCGAGGCCATGCCCCAGGAGGATGTGGCGCTGCTCAGCCTCACCCCCGATGCGCGCAAGGGGCAGGTGCGCATCAGCGCCGAGGCCCGCGACCTGGAGGCCATGCTGCAGTACCACCAGCGCCTGGAGCGCAGCGAGGAACTGTCGGACGTGTCGCTGCTCAACCACGAGATCGTCGCCGGGCAGGCCGAGCACCCGGTGCGTTTCAACCTTACCGCCACCTGGGAGACCGGCCATGCGCGTCCCTAGCCTGATCCTGCATGAGGCCGTCCAGCGCCTGGGGCGCGTGGGGTTGGCCGCGATCCTGATGGCCCTGTTGGTGGTGGCGGTGGCCGTGGCCTGGGTGCTGCCGCTGTGGCAGCAGGTGCGTGAGCTGCGCGCCAGTGAGGCGGACGCCAGCGTTCAGGTGCAGCGCCTGGCGCGTGGCGAGCTGAAGGTCCAGGTGCGGCCTGAGCAACAGGCGCTGGACGATCTGCGCCAGCAACTGCCTGGCCAACCCCAGGCCAGCGAGCTGATCGAGCGGCTGTACCAGCTGGCCGACGCCGAGCGCATCAGCCTGGCCCGTGGCGAGTACGCCCTCGGTGTGGACCCCAAGACCCAGCTGGCGCGTTACCAGATCGTCCTGCCGGTGCGCGGCAGCTACCCGCAGATCCGCGGGTTTCTCAAGGCGCTGCTGGGCCAGTTGCCGACCCTGGTGCTGGAAGACCTGGAGCTGCAACGCAAGCGGATCGGCGAGCGCGAGCTTACCGGGCGGGTACGCATGACCCTTTACCTGTCGAGGTCGTGATGAACATTCAGCGCGTGGTGTTGTGGGGTGGGTTTCTTGGAGTCAGTGCCTTGCTGGCGTGGGCGCCGGGGCATTGGTTCGACCTTGAGGGTGAGGTGGCCCCGTTCGCCGGCAAGCCGGCTCCTACAGGGAGCGCGCAGCCACTTGTAGGAGCCGGCTTGCCGGCGAACAAACCTCAACCCCCTTCGAAAGACCTGTTCCCGGCCCAGCAATGGGCCCCACCGCAAACCCTGGCCACCGTCACCGAGCAACCCGTGGTCACCGCCCCCGTGGTAGCCGCACCCACGGCGCCGGCGCTGCCGTTCCAGTTCGTCGGCCGCCTGGGCGACCGCGACGACCTGCAGGTGTTCCTGCAGAACGGCGAGAAGCTCTACGTCGTGCGCCAGGGCGACGTGATCGAAGACACCTACCGCCTCGACCGGGTCTCGGCCAGCGAGCTGAGCCTGGTCTACCTGCCACTGCACCAGCCACAGACCCTGTCTGTAGGGAGCGCACCATGAAGCCTTCGAAGACGCCGTTCCTGCTGCTGGCCCTGTGCGTGGCCATCGGCGGATGTGGCTCCAGCGCCGTGCGCAAGGACAGCGCGGAATTGATGAAGGAGGGCCAGTACGAAGCCGGCATCGCCCGGCTGGAAGAGGCCCTGCGCGACGACCCGCGCGACACCGAGCTGAACATCGCCCTGGCCCATGGTCGCCAGGCGGCGGTCGAGGCATTGCTGGGCCAGGCCGACAGCGACCGCATCCGCCACGACTTCGCCGCCGCGCGCATGGGCTATGGCCGGGTGCTGACCATCGAGCCGAACAACCGCCGCGCGCAGGAGGGCATCCGCCAGCTGGAGTTGATCCGCACCCTCGACGAACGCGTTGCCCTGGGACAGGCGGCGCTGCGCCAGGGCGACCTGTTCGGCGCCGAGCGCTACATGCGCGAGGTGCTGCGCCTGGACCCGCAGAACCAGAAGGGGATCATGCTGCGCAGCGACATCGAGAACGTCCAGGCGCGCACCGCGCAGCCGTTCCCGCAACTGCGCAGCAAGCTGGAGCGCCCGGTCACCCTGGAGTTTCGCGACGCCAACCTGAAGACCATCTTCGAGGTGCTGGCCCAGGTCGCCGGGATCAATTTCATCTTCGACCGCGACCTGCGCCCCGACATGAAAGCCACCATCTTCGTGCGCGAGGTGCGTATCGAGGACGCCGTGGCGCTGCTGCTGGAGCAGAACCAGCTGCGCCAGAAGATCGTCAACGACAACACCCTGCTGGTCTACCCGGACTCGCCGCAGAAGACCAAGGACTACCAGGAACTGGTCATGCGCACCTTCTACCTGACCAGCATCGACGCCAATACCGCGATGAACATGCTCAAGACCATGCTCAAGACCCGCGACGTGTTCGTCGACGAGCGCCTGAACACCCTGACCATGCGCGACACCCCCGACGCGGTGCGCATGGCCGAGAAGTTGCTGCAGTCCCAGGATCAGTCCAACCCCGAGGTGGTGCTGGAGGTGGAGGTGATGGAGGTGGCCACCTCGCGCATCCTCGACCTGGGCCTGCAATGGCCCAACACCTTTGGCGTGCTGACCAGCGACGGCAAGTCGGTCAGCGTGCTCGACCAGCTGCGCGGTATCGACTCCAGCCGCATCAGCATCTCGCCGGCACCGCAAGCCAAGATCAACGCCCAGGACAAGGACATCAACACCCTGGCAAGCCCCGTGATCCGGGTCAGCAACCGCGAGCAGGCGCGTATCCATATCGGCCAGCGCGTCCCGATCATCAGCGCCACTTCGGTGCCTTCGACCCAAGGGCCGGTGATCACCGAAAGCGTTACCTACCTGGATGTCGGTTTGAAGCTCGAAGTGCAGCCCACCGTGCACCTGAACAATGAGGTGGCGATCAAGGTGGCGCTGGAGGTGAGCAACGCCACGCCACTGGAGGCGACCCGCCAGGGCACCATCCCGGTCCAGGTCGACACCCGCAACGCCCAGACCAGCCTGCGCCTGCACGACGGCGAGACCCAGGTGCTGGCTGGGCTGGTGCGCAACGACCACAACGCCAGCGGCAACAAGATCCCGGGGCTGGGCGATATTCCTGGCCTGGGTCGGCTGTTCGGCAGCAACAAGGACGACATGAGCAAGTCCGAGCTGGTGCTGGCGATCACCCCGCGCATCGTGCGCAACCTGCCGTACCAGAGCCCATCGGACATGGAGTTCGGCACCGGCACCGAGTCGAGCATGCAGGTCCGGCAGATGGCCCGGCCGTTGCCCGCGAGCGATGGCGATCAACCACCGGGTAGCGTGCCCATGGTCGAAGGCCAGATGGCCGTGGTGCCGCAGCCATGAAACGCCAGCAGGGCTTCAGCCTGATCGAGGTGGTGCTCACCCTGGCGTTGCTGGGCCTGCTTGCCAGCATGGCCGCGCCACTGACCGAGACCGTGGTGCGCCGTGGCAAGGAGCAACAGCTGCGCGAGGCCCTGTACCAGGTCCGCGACGCTATCGACGCCTACAAGCGCGCCTTCGATGCCGGCTACATCGAGAAGCGCCTCAACGCCAGCGGCTACCCGCCGAGCCTGCAGGTGCTGGTCGAGGGCGTGCGCGATGTGCGCAGCGCCAAGGGCGCGCGGTTCTACTTCCTGCGGCGCATCCCCCACGACCCGCTGCGCCCGGCCAAGGCCGACGACCAGGGGGGCTGGGGGCTGCGCGCCTCCGACAGCAGCGCCGACAACCCGCGTGAAGGCGAGGACGTGTTCGACGTGTATTCCACGGCCACGGGCAAAGGCCTGAACGGCATCCCCTACGGGCAATGGTGACAGTGATGAAACGCAACCAAGGTTTCACCCTGATCGAGCTGCTGGTGGTGATGGCGATCATCGCGACCCTGATGACCATCGCCTTGCCGCGCTACTTCAACAGCCTGGAGGCGTCCCGCGAGGCCACCCTGCGCCAGAGCCTGGCGGTGCTGCGCGAAGCCCTGGACCACTACTACGGCGACACCGGGCATTACCCCGATTCGCTTGAGCAACTGGTGGAGCAACGCTACCTGCGCAACACCCCGGTCGATCCGATCAGCGAACGCCGCGATGGCTGGCAGCTGGTGCCGCCGCCCGAAGGCGTGGTGGGCGGCGTGGCTGACATCAAGAGCGGAGCCAGCGGGAGGGCGCGCGATGGCAGCCTCTATGCCGAATGGTGAAGCGGGTTTCACCTACCTGGGCGTGCTGCTGCTGATCGCGGTCAGCAGCGTGGCCCTGGCCGCCACCGGCACGCTGTGGGCCACCAGTGCCCAGCGCGAGCACGAGCGTCAGCTGCTGTGGGTGGGCGGCCAGTACGCCCAGGCCCTGCGCAGCTACTACCACGCCTCGCCGGGGCTGGCCCAGTACCCGCAGGACTTGGGCGAGCTGGTCGAGGACAACCGCTTCCCCACGCCACGCCGGCATATTCGCCGGCTGTACCCCGACCCGCTGACCGGCAGCGGCGACTGGGGCCTGCTGCGCGCGGTCGACGGCCGCATCACCGGCGTGCACAGCCGCTCCGATGCGCTGCCGCTCAAGCGCAGTGGCTTCGATGCCCAATGGAGCGGTTTCGAGGGGCTGGAGCACTACAGCGACTGGCAGTTCGTCGCCGAGCAAGCCTTCGCCGAAGGCGCCGGTGGCGCGCGCCGGCACAACGGCCCGGGAGATGCGCCATGAACCGCCTGGCCATCGCCCTGTGCCTGTGCCTGGTGTTGCAGGGCCAGGCTCACGCCGGCGACGAAGACGAGATGATGGGCTTCATCGTCGACAACACCATCTCGCACATCGGCCACGACTTCTACTACGCCTTCAGCGACCGGCTGCGCGCCACCAGCCGGCTGGATTTCAACCTGGTGGTGCGCGAACGCCCGGATGCCCGCTGGGGCAGCCTGGTGACCGTGGAGTACGAACGCGAGGTGGTGTACCGGCGCTTCCTGGCGCCCAACACCACGCAACTGCACGACGAGGCCATCGAGGCCGCGGACCTGGTCCGCCAGCAGATCGTCCAGCGCAAGCTGCAACGGCTGCTGCAGGACACCACCGACCTGGAGAGGGACGAGCTATGAGCACCCACACCCCCCTGCGTATCGCCGCCTGCCTGCTGGCTGCCAGCCTCGCCGGCCCGGCCCTGGCCACGGAGCTGGTGTACACGCCGGTCAACCCGGCATTCGGCGGCAACCCGCTGAACGGCACCTGGCTGCTCAACAACGCCCAGGCGCAGAACGACCACGATGACCCGGACCTCAAGGACCGCGCCTCGGCGTTCAGCGGCACCAGCGCCCTGGAACGCTTCAGCAACCAGCTCGAATCGAGGTTGCTGGGGCAGTTGCTGGACAACATCGGCAACGGCCAGGGCGGCAGCATGGCCACCGACGCCTTCCTGATCGATGTGCTCGACGACTCCGGGGCCCTAAGCATCCGGGTCACCGACCGGGCCACGGGGGAAGTCTCGATCATCGACGTGAGCGGCCTGAACCCCTGAGAGGGACGGGACCATGACTGGGGAGAGAACACCATGAAACGCCTGCTGAGCACGTTGCTGATCCTCGCCGCCCTGCAAGGGTGCGGCCTGCGCGAACCGATGCCCGCCGAACAGGACGCCGAGACGCCGACCCTGACGCCACGGGCCTCGACCTACTACGACCTGATCAACATGCCCCGGCCGCGCGGGCGGCTGATGGCCGTGGTGTACGGCTTCCGCGACCAGACCGGGCAGTACAAGCCGACCCCGGCCAGCTCGTTCTCCACCAGCGTCACCCAGGGCGCGGCGAGCATGCTGATGGACGCGCTCAACGCCAGCGGCTGGTTCGTGGTGCTTGAGCGCGAGGGCCTGCAGAACCTGCTGACCGAGCGCAAGATCATCCGCGCCTCGCAGAAGAAGCCCGACGTGGCCGAGAACATCCAGGGCGAGTTGCCGCCGTTGCAGGCCGCCAACCTGATGCTCGAAGGCGGCATCATCGCCTACGACACCAACGTGCGCAGCGGCGGCGAGGGCGCCCGCTACCTGGGTATCGACATATCCCGCGAGTACCGGGTCGACCAGGTGACCGTGAACCTGCGCGCGGTGGACGTGCGCACCGGGCAGGTGCTGGCCAACGTGATGACCAGCAAGACCATCTATTCGGTCGGGCGCAGCGCCGGGGTGTTCAAGTTCATCGAGTTCAAGAAGCTGCTCGAGGCCGAAGTGGGCTACACCACCAACGAGCCGGCGCAGCTGTGCGTGCTGTCGGCGATCGAGGCGGCGGTGGGGCACCTGCTGGCCCAGGGCATCGAGCGGCGGCTGTGGCAGGTGGCGGCGGACGGGGCAGGGGACAAGGCGCTGCTGGACAAGTACCTGAGTCAATATCAGCAACCCTAGGCGGTACTGCCGGCAACAGGGTTTCGCGTCGGACCTGTCATTTCTGCCAGTGGCGCCTGGGCAGGGTGTATGGGCAAATACCCCGACATTTCAATGCCAGGGGTATCCCCATGTACAAGTTGTGTTTGCTGCTGGTGGTGGTCATCAGTGGTTGTGCCACGTACCCATCACCGCACCTCAGCCTCGACCAACGTGGGCAACTGGCCGCCTTCGAACTCAGGCGATGGTACGAAAGCTCGGTTCAGGATTGCGCAGGCGCGGACAGCCCCAGCTATCGCTGCAGTGGCGTCGCGCTGCGCACCACCGCCAGCAACCCCGGTGTCCAGCCTTGGGAGCCGAGCGCCGGTCAGATTGAAAAAGGCAGCGTCGCGTTCTCGTGGATACGCCACGACAGCACGTTCGGCAAACCCTTCGGCAACCTCAACGGGCTGATCCTGTATCCGCCCCTGGAGGCGCCAGAGGGCAAGCTCGACGATCTCGACGTGCTGTGTACCTTCCCGATCAATGCCAACACCAATCAACGGCCGACCTTGCAGGGGTGTGGCCCGATCGCCGGTTATGAAACCACCACCGACACCTGCCAGGCGCTGGGCGTGGAATCGGCGCGGCAATGGCTGGACAGGTATCCCGAAGCGAGCAACTACCGTGTATGTGGTTGGGACCTGCGCACTGAGCCCGCCACTGCGGCCAGCGCTTTCCAGAAGTCGGTGCAGGCGCGTGGAGGGCTGGCCGACGCGTTCTGGCCCATCAACAACGAAGTGCTGCTGCGTGTCTGGGAACCGGGGCAGGGTGGGCGGCTGCCCTTGCACTCGTTCTTCTACGTCGAAGGCGAGCGGGATGCTTTGGCGAAGGCACAGTTCGATCAGATTCGTTATGCGTACCAGTACGGCCCGCCGATACCGGTCGTGCGGGTGAAGTTTCCCGGCGACAGGGGTGAGCGTGCGGTCTTCAGCTATGAGCCGCGGGACCAGGCGTTGGGCCAACCGACGCCCACCCCGACCGTGGACTTCGAGGCGTTGGCCGTGGGGCCGTACGCGAGGGTCGAGTCGAATGGGGTTGAGTTCACATTGAACCGTGACAACCGAGGTGTGAGTGACAAACCCCATGAAGCGAGCGAAGGCCGGATCAAGGGCAAGCACCTGGAGGCAAACTCGACGATTCGGTTCGTCCTTGAGGGGGCCGGGCGCCGGCTGGTGAGCTTTTCGTGGGGTTGCAACAGCTATTGCGGCATGACGCGGGAGATTGCCCAGGAGCACGAAGAGCTGTTCGAGGATGGGCCTGGCGACATGCACTATGGCACCAAGGAATTCATCATCGATGGCCCGGAAGTGGTGATCGTCACGGTCGACACGGAGGAGGACGACAGCCAGGTGGTGCTGGACAACCTGGTTGTGCGGGCATTGCCTGCACGATGATGTATCGAGAGAACGCCGCGCACCTGTAGGAGCCAGCCTTGCTGGCGAAGCGGCCTCCGCCGATGTCTCCTTCAGGCCCGGCCCTGGCACGGTCGGGCTTTTGATCGCGCAAGAGCGGCCAGGTGCCCGGCGATGGCCTTGCTTCGCCCTTTAGATCGAGCGCCGCCCGCGCGGCGCTCGATCTCATGGTCGCCACAACAATCCCGCCAAATACGCTCACTGATGAACCTTTCATGACAAAAGTTCGGTAGCAAAGCGCCATCTCCGTCAAAGCCATGGACACGGACGACGCGTCTGGCCCACGGGCCGGATGCACCGTAGGAGCGGGCGGGGAGTGGGGCGATGGGAACTGTGGAACGCTACACCAAAGTGGGGATGCAGGAGCTCGACCAGCGCCTGGCGAAGATCGTCGAGGCGGCGCGCAAGCAGCCGGTCTCGGTGTACCGCTACGGCGCGCCGTGGGTGTGGATCGTCTCCCAGGAAGATTGGCAGGGCGCCCTGCGCGAGGTGGCCAGCTGCGTGCCGCCGGGGCATTCGCTGGCCCTGCTCAAGCCGCGCATCGAAACGCTGCTGGGTGAGTACCAGGCGCCGCTGGCGCTGCTGGCCGAGCAGCAGGGCATGACCATTGCCCCGCACACCCTGATGCATGTGCTGCTGTTGCAACTGCTGTATTCGGTGCCCAGCGAGAAGCAGCTCTACGAACAACTCAACTACAACCTGCTGTTCCGCTGGTTCGCAGGCCTGGAGCTCAAGTCGCGGGTGTGGAACTTCAACCTGTTCAGCCACGACCTCGGGCTGCTGCTAAGCAGCGCCATGGCGGTGTCGCTGTTGCAGCGCATGGTCGATGAAGTGCTCGGCGCCAGCCTGCAGGCGGTGCCGGAATTCAGTCTCAATCTGGCCCTGCTGCACAGCTGGCTGGCCCGTCACCACGGGCCGGGCACGCCCGATCACAACCACTAGAAACCCAACGAATTCCTGGCGCTCAAGGGGGCGGTGTGGAGCACTTTTTCTTCAAACGATGCGGCATGGGCGCAGGGGCACTGCTGTGCCTGCTGTCCGCCACGGCGCTTGCCAACGAGCCTGAACGCCGGGTCGAGATCAACGAGTACGTGGTGCGCGGCAACACCGTGCTCGACGCCCAGGCCATCGAGGCGGCGGTGTACCCGTACCTCGGCCCGGACCGAACCCTGGCCGACCTCGAGGGCGCCCGCGAGGCGCTGCAGAAAAGCTACCAGGCCCGGGGCTACCAGTCGGTGTTCGTCGAGCTGCCGGAGCAGAAGGTCGAGGGCGGGGTGGTCTACCTGCAGGTCACCGAGACCAAGGTCGGCCGGGTACGCGTGGTCGGGGCCAAGCACTATTCGCCGGTGGAGATCCGCGAGCAGGTGCCGGCGCTGGAGGAGGGCAAGGTGCCCGATTTCGCCCAGGTGCAGAACGAACTGGCTACCCTCAACCGAACGCCGGGGCGCCAGGTGCTGCCACTGGTGCGCGAGGGCCAGCGCCCGGGCACCATGGACGTCGACCTGCAGGTCGAGGACAAGCAGCCCTGGAACCTGAGCCTGGGGTTGAACAACGACCACAGCGCCGACACCGAGAAGCTGCGCAGCGTCGTCAGCCTTGGTTACAACAACCTCTGGCAAGCCGGGCACAGCGTGTCGTTGACCTGGTTCACCGCGCCCGAGGACCGTGACAACGCCCAGGTCTGGTCCGGTTCCTACGCCGCACCGCTCAATGAACGCTGGACGCTGCAGTTCTCCGGCTACCACTCCGACAGCAACGTGGCCACCGTGGGCGGCACCAACGTGTTGGGCAAGGGCCACTCCTACGGTGTGTCCGCGATCTACAACCTGCCGGGTGTCGGCGCCTGGGCCAACGCGCTGTCGATCGGCATCGACTTCAAGGACTTCGACGAGAAGGTCGCCCTGGGCGGCAACCACGACAAGGTCCCGCTCAAGTACTCGCCCATCACCCTGGGCTACAACGGCTACCGCTTCACCGAGCACGACCAGCTGAGCCTGGGCCTGAGCCTGGTGGCCGGCACCCGTGGGCTGCTGGGGTACAACAGCGACGACCAGGCGTTCGACTACAAGCGCTACCGCGCCAACTCGAGCTTCGCCGCGCTCAAGGGCGACGCCAGCTACACCTTCGACTTCGCCGGGCAATGGCAGAGCGCCTCGAAGCTGGCCTTCCAACTGGCCTCCGGGCCACTGGTGTCGAACGAGCAGTTCGCCGCCGGCGGCGCCACCTCGGTGCGCGGCTATCTGGCCGCCGAGCGCACCGGCGACGACGGCGTGCTGCTGTCCCAGGAACTGCGCACCCCCTCCCTGGGCCGCTATGTCGGCAGCTACATCAGCGACTGGCGCTTCTACCTGTTCGCCGAGGGCGCCCAGCTGCGCCTGCAGGACGCCCTGCCCGAACAGGACGATCGTTACAGCCTGGCCAGCGTCGGCGTGGGCACCCGCGCCACGCTCAACGACTGGCTGTCCGGCAGCCTCGACTGGGCCGTGCCCTTGAAGGACGCCCCCAACACCGACAAGAACGACTCGCGCGTGCACTTCAGTGTGCAGGCGACTTTCTGAACCCCGACCGGCATCGCCCTGGAGAGCCCTCATGCAACGCCTGATATTGACCCTGCTGCTGTGCCTGGGCTTCGCCCTGCCGGGCAGCGCCAGCGCCTGGTGGCAGGACGACTGGCTGTACCGCAAGCAGATTGCCGTGGACACCACCCCGCAAGGCGCAGGCCTGACCCAGGCGCTGGGCCGCACTGCTTTGCTGGTGCGCCTGCACACCGGCAACTTCACCTTCGATGGTGTCAGCGAGACCGGCGCGGACATTCGCTTCGTCGGCGCCGACGACAAGACCGTGCTCAACCACCATATCGAGCAGTTCGACCCGCTGATGGGCATGGCCCTGATCTGGGTCGACGTGCCGCGCATCGAGCCCGGCCAGCGCCAGGACCTGTGGATGTACTACGGCAACGCCAAGGCCCAGGCCGCCAACGGCCAGCCCAGCTTCGACGCCGACTACACCGCGCTGTACCACTTCGACGGCACCAGCCCGCGCGATGCCAGCCCTTACGGCAATCAACTGCAAGGCCAGGCCGTGGCGGTCGACGGTGTAATCGGCCGGGCCATTCAGCTCGGCGGCCAGGCCCTGCAACTACCGGCCAGTGCTTCGCTGCAATTGCCGGCCAGCGCGGCCTTCACCTTCAGCACCTGGCTGCGCCAGGACCAGGCGGTGGGCGAACAGCTGCTGCTGGCCCGGCGCGAGGCGGGGCACAGCTTGCTGCTGGGCCTGGCCCAGGGCGTGGCCTTTGTCGAGGTGGATGGCCAGCGCGTCAGCGCCAACCAGGCGCTGACGGCCGGCCAGTGGCAGCACCTGGCCCTGGTGGGCGAGGGTGGCAGCCTGAGCCTGCTGGTCGATGGCCAGCCTGTGGCCCGCCTGGCTGCCAGCCTGGCGGCATTCACTGGCGCGGTGGGCATCGGTGGCGACCTGCCCGCCAGCGAAGGCACGCCTGCCAGCGGCTTCGCCCCCTTCGTCGGCGCGCTGGATGAGCTGCGCATCTCCCGCGTGGCTCGCAGCCAGGCCAGCCTGCAAGCGGATGCGCTGGCCCAGGGCGCCGAGTCGCGCCTGGTGGCCTATGGCGCCGATGAAGAGCAGTCGGGCTTCGGCTTCGGCAGCCTGGGCTTCCTGCTCAAGGCGGTGCCGGTCGATGCCTGGGTGATCATCGCCGTGCTGGTGCTGATGATGGTGCAGTCGTGGGTGATCATGCTGCGCAAGCAGCGCGCCCTGAGCCGGGTCACCGCGGCCAACGCGCAGTTCCGCGAACACTTCGCCACGGTGGGCACGCGCCTTGAGCAGTTCGCCGACGACCAAGGCCTGCACCAACGGTTGCAGGGCTCGTCGCTGTGGCGCCTGTACCTGGTGGCGGTACAGGAGCTGCGCACCCGCCGCGCCCAAGGCGCGGACACCACCTTGGTGTCCGCCGCCACCATCGAGGCGATCCGCTGCTCCATGGACGGCGTGCGCACCCGCGAGAACCAGGTGCTTTCAGCCAAACTCTCGACCCTGTCCAACGCCATTGCCGGGGGCCCCTACATCGGCCTGCTGGGCACCGTGCTGGGGATCATGGTGGTGTTCCTCGGCACGGCCATGGCCGGTGACGTGAACATCAACGCCATCGCCCCGGGCATGGCCGCCGCGCTGCTGGCCACCGCCATGGGCTTGTTCGTCGCGATTCCCGCGCTGTTCGGCTACAACCGCCTGACCACGCGCAATCGCGAGGTTGGCGCCGACATGCGGGTGTTCGTCGACGAGTTCATCACCCGCCTGGCCGAGCTGCATGGCGAAGGGCAGGCCGGCGAAGCGGCGCAGCGCCCCCAGGGCCGTGCCGTCAGCCCGTCGGTCCCGGCGTGAGGAGGCAGCCATGGCATCCGTGAACAACGCCCATGACGACGACGCCGACGCCGCGGTGGACAGCATCAACATCACCCCGCTGGTGGACGTGCTGATGGTGGTGCTGGTGATGTTCATCCTCACCGCCACCGCCCAGGTGTCGGGCATCCAGGTGCAGCTGCCCAAGGCCAGCGCCTCGGTGTCGCTGGCCCAGCCCAAGACCAAGGCGATCTCGATCAACGACGCAGGCCAGGTGTTTCTCGACGCCTACCCGGTGACCTTGCAGGAGCTGGAGGACCGCCTGCGCAGCGAGAAGGCGCGCAACCCGGACTTCCCGCTGATCGTGCGCGGCGACGCCGGCGTGCAGTACCAGAAGGTGGTCGAGGTGCTCGACCTGCTGCGCCGCCTCGAACTGGCCCAGGTCGGGCTGGTTACCGGCAAGCCGAACCAGGGGTGAGGGCAGGCATGGAACGTACAGCCAACCCCCGCCGCCCGCTGACCTGGGCCGTGCTCGCCGTGGCGGGCGCGGGCCTGGCCTGGCTGCTGTGGCAGTGGGCCAACGACATGGCCGGGGTGCGCCGCGAGGCGCCCAAGGTGCCGGCGATCATCCCGTTGCCGCCGCCCCCACCGCCACCGCCGCCACCGCCGCCCGAGCCACCGAAAGAGCCCGAGCCACCGGTCGAGGAGAAGATCGTCGAGCCGCAACCGGTGCCCGAGGCCGAGGAGGTCAAGCCGGCCGAGGACGCGCCGGACCCCGCCCAGGACCTGGCCGAACCGATGCAGATGGACGGCGACGCACAGGCGGGGGGTGACAGCTTCAACGTCGGCGCCGGCAAGGGCGGCGGCATGGCCGGTGGCGGCGGTGGGGGCTTGGGCAACGGCACCTACAGCCAGTACCTGGCCTACGCCTTCCAGCGCCTGCTGCGCGACAACCCCGAGCTGCGCAACCTGGTGTTCAACCTGCAGGCCGAGATCTGGCTCAGCGCCGCCGGCGAGATCACCCGCGTCGAGCTGCTGCGCGGCAGCGGCGAGCCCGAGGTGGACGCCCAGGTGGTCGCCGCCTTGCGTGCGGCGCCGGCCCTCGACCAGCGCCCGCCCGCCAGCCTGACGTTGCCGGTGAAGATCGCCCTGCAGGGGCGCCGGCCATGAACAACGAAGCACGACTGACCCACAGGAGTTGCAAACCCATGAAGTGCCCAGTGAACCGATTGACCCTGGCGCTCGGCCTGCTGGCCGCCGCCACCGCGGTCGGTCCGGCCGTCGCCCACGCCGCGCCGTCGGAGAACGCGACCGTCAACCTGATCCGCCTGCTGGTGGAGCAGGGCGTGCTCAAGCAGGACAAGGCCGACGCGCTGATCGCCCAGGCCGAGCGCGAGGCCCAGCAGGCCCGCGCCGCCACCAGCGCCGCGCCGATCGTCGCCCAGGCCCCGGCGGCCAATGGCGAAGTACGGGTGCAATACGTGCCGGCCATCGTTCGCCAGCAGATCCGCGATGAGATCAAGGCCGAGGTGATGAACACCGCCAAGCAGGAGAACTGGGCCGCGCCCAACACACTCCCCGACTGGGCTTCGCGCATCAGCTTCGACGGTGACCTGCGCCTGCGCGGCGAGTCGCGCTACTACGCCGATGGCAACAGCAACGAGATCGTCGATTTCGCCAAGCTCAACGAAAAGGGGCCCTACGACGTCAATCCCAACAGCAGTTCCAGCCTGCCGCCGTTGCTCAACACGCGGGAAGATCGCGACAGCATCTTGCGTCTGCGCGCACGCTTCGGCCTCAAGGCGCAGCTGGCCGAGAACTGGGTGGCGGGCATCCGCATCGCCACCGGTTCGAACAACAACCCGGTATCGACCACCCAGAACCTGGGCGGCGGCTTCGGCAAGAAGGACCTGTGGCTCGACCAGGGCTATGTGAGCTGGAGCCCGAGCGAGCGCTTGACCCTGACCGGCGGGCGCATCGCCAACCCGTTCATGTCCACCGATATCCTGTACTCCCACGACCTCAACTTCGACGGCGTGGCGGCGATCTTCGACCAGCCGCTGAACCGCGACCTCAGCCTGTTCGGCACCGTCGGCGCGTTCCCGGTGCAGTACAGCGACGACAGCGCCAGCAGCAACGGTTTCGACAAGGAAGACAGCGAGAACAAGTGGCTGTACGGCGCCCAGCTCGGCGCCAAGTGGGCGATCAACGACCACCACCGACTCAAGGGCGCCATGGCCTACTACCGCTTCGACGATATCGCAGGCCAGCGCTCCAGCCCCTGCGCACCGTGGAACGGCCAACCGGGCTGCGACAGCGACGAAACCCGGCCGACCTTCATGCAGAAGGGCAACACCCTGTTCCTGCTGCGCGACATCACACCCAACCCGGCCAACCCGGCGGCCACGCCGCAGCCGCAGTTCGTGGGGATCGCCTCGGAGTTCGACCTGCTCGACCTGAACCTGGTGTGGGACGCCGACCTGCCCCACGACTTCAAGCTGCGCAGCCAGGCCAACTACGTCCACAACCTGGCCTACGACGAGGGCGACATGCGCAAGCGCGCGGCCGGCCAGCTGGCCAACAACGTCGACGAGAACGGCAACATCAAGAGCGGCAGTGATGCCTGGATGTTCCAGTTCACCCTGGGCAATGCCCTGGACATGCGCAAGGCGGGCGACTGGAACCTGTTTGCCGGCTACAAGCGCATCGAGCCCGACGCGCTGCCGGACGGTTTCAACGATTCCAGCTTCCACTTGGGTGGCACCAACGCCAAGGGCTACTTCCTCGGCGGCAACTACGGCCTGGCCGACAACGTCTACGCCACAGCCCGTTGGTTGAGCAGCGAAGCCGTCTACGGCGCGCCGTTTGATATCGATGTGCTACAACTTGAAGTCAACACGCGGTTCTAGGGAAGGAGCACGGGCATGAACAAGGGAGCCTATCGCCGTCGTTGCACCTGGCTGATGCTGGCCCTGGGCGCGAGCCTGGCGGCCTCGGTGTCGGCCGACACCCTCGAGGAACGCCTGCGCGCCCAGCTGCGCAGCACCACCCAGCAATTGCAGGCCCTGCAGAGCGAGCAGGCCCAGGCCAGCGCCGCCCGCCAGGCCGCCGAGCAGCAACGTGACGCCGCCCAGGCGCAGGTGCGTGAGCTGACCGCGCAGCTGGCCAAGGCGCGCGGCCAGAGCGAGCAACTGGCCGGCCAGCAGCAAGCCATGCACAGCCAGGCCCAGGCGCTGGTGGCCAGCAGCAACGAGCAACTGCACAAGTACAAGCAAGCCTACGAAGACCTGCTGGGCATGGCCCGTGGCAAGGAAGGCGAGCGCGCCGCGCTGCAGGCCCAACTGACCGAACGTGACGGCCAGGTGAGCCAGTGCCAGGCGCGCAACCAGCAGATGTACGGGGTGGCCAAGGAGATGCTGGCCGCCTACGAGAAGGTCGATATCGCCGATGTCATGAAGATGCACCAGCCCTTCGCTGGCGGCGCCCGGGTACGCTTCGAGGAGCTGGCCCAGGCTTACGGCGATCGACTCTACGAAAGCCAGTTCGATGCCCCCAAGGGCGTCAACCCGTGACGATTCAACCACCACAAGGAAGGCAAGACATGACCGAAGTCACCCTGATCGAAACCGTGAGCGCCGATTCTCTCACCAAGCTGTTGCAGGACGCCGGCTGCCGGGTCAACCGCAGCGAGCAGAATGCCGTGGTGCAGTTGCTCAGTGCCAGCCAGGGCGTGGGCTATGCCGTACGTTTCGGCAATCGTGCACAGGGGCAGGAGGGCGAGTTCCTCGATTTCACCTTCAGTTGCGCCCTGCGTATCCAGGGCGAGCTGCCGGCGGGGCTGGCCGAGCGCTGGAACGCTTCGCGGCGCTTTGCGCGCCTGTCGGTGCAAGGCGAGTTCCTGGTGATGGAAAAGGATGTGGTGGTCGCCGATGGCGTCAGCGAGAAGCACCTGCTGGGCAGCCTGCTGCTGTGGGATCGCCTGCTGCAGGAGTTCATCGTCTACCTGCGCGACTACAGCCGCAACGTCGCTGAGCAGACCGGCAGCGAAGCGGTGAGCGCCTCGTGACGGCGCGTGCGCTCTGGGCCGGCGCTGGCGCGCTGGCCCTGGTCGCGGTGGCGGTCGCCCTGGCCTTGCGCCCGGGTGACCAGCCGGTGGCGGCGGCGCGCCCGGCGGCATCGGCCCTCCAGACTGCGATCGACAGTGGCCCGACCCTGGCCCGGCTGGGTGAGCAGCAGGTCGGCAGCGGCGAGCTCAAGGCGTTGTTCGCCCAGCTGCCCGAGGAGGCCCGCGTCAGCCTGCGCGGTGACCGGCCGGCACTGGAAGCCTGGATCCGCGCACGCCTGGCGGAAAAGGCGCTGTACCAGCAGGCCGAAGCCCAGGGGTGGCTGCAACGCCCGGACATCCAGGCCCAGACCCGTGCCGCCACCGAGCAGATCGTGCTGCGCGACTACCTCGAATCGGTGAGCAAGGTGCCCGACGACTACCCCAGCGATGCCGAGCTCAAGCAAGCCTACGAGGCCGGCAAGGCCGGCTTGCAGTTGCCGGCGCGCTACCGCCTGAGCCAGATTTTCCTGCGGGTGGAGAACCCCAAGGATGACGAGGCCGTGCGCAAGCAGGCCCAGGCGCTGGCCAAGCAGGCGCAGGCCAGCGACGCCGACTTCGCCGCCCTGGCCCGCGAGCACTCGCAAGATGCCGGCACGGCCGCCAACGGCGGTGACACGGGTTTGCAGGCCTTGGCCCAGCTGTTGCCGGAGGTGCGCGGCGTGGTCTCCAGGCTCAAGGCAGGTACGGTCAGCGAACCGGTGCAGAGCGCAGCGGGCTATCACATCGTCAAGCTGGTCGAGCAGCAACCGGCCCGCGCGGCGACGTTCGACGAAGTTGCGCCGCGCCTGCGCCAGTTGTTGCGCGCCCAGCGCCAGGAGCAGGTGGCCAAGGCCTACGTCGAGGGCATGTTCGACAGCGCCACCCTGAGCATCGATGGCGCAGCGTTGAACCAGGTGTTGGAGAGCAGCCGCTAGACCCATCATGGAAAAACCGGGCCCGGGCGTCGGGCCCGTGGGAGGCAAGGGATGCCGATCGACCTGTCCCGGGGGCGAGCCCCGGAATCCGCCGTGCCCGTCGTTCGCCCGCAGGTGCCGTTGGCCCTGGACGAACAGACCCTGGACTGCTTTGTGATCACCGCCCGTTGCGGCTGCTTCATGCAGGCGGCGCGGCGGCTGAATCTCAAACCAGTGGCGCTGCGCAAGCGCCTGGCCGTGCTGGAGGCGCGGTTGGGCTATGGCCTGTTCATCAACCGCAACAACACGCCGGTACTCAGCCAGCAAGGCGAGCGGTTGCTGCTGGCCTTGCAGGCGCGTGAGCCCAATGAGCCGGCGCCCGCGCGCGCGCAGATCTCGCCAGTTCGCCTTGCGGTGACTGAGCCGCTGCTTCAGGACTTGCTGGGGCGCAGCCTGATCAACCTGGTGCGCCAACACGCGGGGATGCGCCTTGAAGTGGTCACCCTCGATGGCCGCCAGAGCCCGGGCCAGGAGGTCGACGTGGCGCTTTGGTTGGGTGATCTGCGCGCCCCCGATTTGTTTGAAATGCCTGCCGAGGCCCTGGCCACCCTCGAGTACCTGCCGCACATTGCCAAGCGCTATGTGCGTGAAGCGAATCGTCCGGGCAGCTTGGCGGACCTGCAGGACTACATGTTGGTGCAATGGCAGGGAGAGGAGGGCGTTGCCGCGCTTGCCCAGTGGCAGGCCCTGCTTGCAGGCCGGGCTGCGGGGGTGACGTGCATCCAGGGTTATGAGATGTACTGCCAGTTGATCAAGTGCAGTGCCAGCGTTGGCCTGTTGCCGCATTACGCGGGGCATCTGGACCGTGGCTTGCTGGCCTTGCCGGGGTTGTTCCAGGCGCCGATGCGGCGGCGGGTGTGGTTGGCGGTCAATGCCGACACCGAGGGTGATCCGCTGGTGCAGGTAATGGCTGGGGCGATCCGGGCGGCGTTCGATGAGCGCCGGGAGTGGTTCAAGGACGCCGCCATCCCCCTGTAGGAGCCAGCCTTGCTGGCGAAGGGGGCCCCGACAAGGCTGCGCCTTGTTTCGCCAGCAAGGCTGGCTCCTACAGGGAGCTGTGCCGCTATCCGGCCTTGCGCAGGGTCAGGTTGATGCGCCGCTCACCCAGGCGAGGGTGCACACCGGGCTTGATCGGCAATACCCCGTGAAAGCGCAGGCGATCTTCGCCGCCCCACACCAGCACGTCCCCGTGGTTCAGGGGGATGCGCTGGGTGCGGTCACTTCGCTGCAGGCCGCCAAACAGAAACACGGCCGGCAGCCCCAGTGAAATCGACACGATCGGGTGGCCATAGTCCTGTTCGTCGCGGTCCTGATGCAGGCTCAGGCGTGTTTCAGGCACGTAGTGGTTGACCAGGCAGGCGTCGGGCACGAAGCCCTCGAATCCGGCGACCGCCGCTGCCTGGCTGGCCAGGTTCAGCAGAACCGCTGGCAGGGCGGGCCACGGCTGGCCGGTTTTCGGGTCGGTGGGGATATAGCGGTAGCCGCGTTCGTCGCTGACCCAGCCCAGCGCGCCGCAGTTGGTCAGGGCGACCGCCATGCGCTGGCCGCCGGGCGTGTGCATGTGGCGAAACGGCGCGGCGCGCAGGATCGGGCGCAGGGCGTCCAGCAGCGGCTCGATGTCCTTCAGGGCGAAGCCGGGCAGCAGCACGGTGTGGCTGGCCAGGCGTTGCGGCTGAGGACCGAACAGGTCGAGGTCGGACTGGATCATGGTCTGGAGGATTGGCTGGGTTGGGCGATTGTATAGCGGGTGGTTGAAAACCTGTAGGAGCGGATTCATCCGCGAGCGGCGCTCGATCCCAAGACCGCTGCAACGCGCCCGACGAACCCTGTGAAGAAAGAACCGCAGCACCAGGAAACCCGGGCACTGCGGTCCAAGGGGGAGAAGATCACTGCTGCGTAACAGTCGCCATGTTGGTATTGCCGAACTGGGTAATGGTCGCTGTCTGACTGGCCCCGCTCTGGTCGACAAACGCCTGGTTGCCATTACCGCCCTGGGTCACATAGGCGACATTGACCCCGTCGGCCTGCTTCACGGTCGCCTGGTTGCCACTGCCATAGAGCTGGTAGGTGAAGCTCTGGTTGCCACTGCCCGATTGATCCAGGGTCACGGTGCCGCCATTGCCGGCTGCCACGCCCTCGGCATAGTTCCCGCTGCCCCGCTGGTCGGCGATCAGCAGGTTGTCGCTGCCGTTCTGCTCGAAGTACAGCTCGTTGTTGCTGTCGGCCTGTTTGGTCTCCATCTGGTTGCGGTTGCCGTTCTGGTTCAAGCGGGCCAGTTGGCTGCTGCCTTTCTGCTCGAAGTTGACACTGTTGCCATTGCCCGCCTGGTTGACCACCGCCCGTTGGCTGTCGCCGAACTGCCCGCCAGACTTATCGCCCTTCCAGTTGCTGGCCATGATCTTGTTGCCGTTGCCTGTGGTATCGATGCTCAGGCTGTGGTTGTCGCCGGTCTGGTAGGTGAAGTGCAGGTTGTTGTTGCCAGTCTGGCTGATGCTGGTCACCGACTGGTTGCTCTCGAACTGGTCCGACCAGCTGGCGTTGGCCCGCCCATTCTGGCTCAGGCTGGCACTGTTGCCCTGGCCGAAACTCTGGTCGATGTAACCCTCGTTGAGCTGCCCGGTCTGGTAGACGTTGGCCTGGCTGGCGGCCTGGTTGTCCTGCCATACCTCCACCGAGTGCCCGGTGCCGTACTGGCTGATGCCGATGGTGCCGCCCAGGCCGTCGCGCTGGTCGCCGTAGGCCCAGTTCTGCTTGCCGTCCTGGTAGATGGCGATATCGCCGTTGTTGTGGGTCAGGTGCTCGGCGGCCGCCTGGTTGTCGCTGCCGGCCTGCATGACCAGGCTCTTGTTGTTGCTGCCGCCGAACAACTGCTCGACGGTGGCGTCGTTGCGCTGGCCCGACTGCAAGGTGGTGGCCTGGCTGCCCAGCTGGGTGTCCTGCCAGATGATCGAATGATTGCCCGTGCCGTCCTGCACCTGCAGGGCCTGGTTGTTCTCGCCCACCGACTGGCTGGCGAAGGCGTCGTTGAGGGTGCCGCCGGCCTGCTGGGTGATCTGGCTGCCGTTTTCGAACAACTGCTCGGCGTAGCCGGCGTTGAACGCGCCGCTGGCGCCTTGCTGGATGTGGCTGGTGCTGCTGTCCTGCACGGCCATGTGGTTGTGGTCGTGGCCGGTCTGGTCCTGGGTGGCCGAGGCGAACGGCGCCAGGGTCTGTTTCACTTCGGCGATGTTCTTGTTGCCCTGCTGGTTCTGGGTCGAGCTGCTGTCGGCGGCCATGGCCTGGCCGGCCAGGGCCAGGACAATGGCGGCGCTCAGGGGGGCGAGCTTGTTCATGGTGGTGCCTCCAGGTCTGCTAACGGTATTGGGTGATGTGGATGTGCTGGCCATTGCCGGCCTGGGTCACGCTGCTGTTCAGCCCCGTGCCGCGCTGGTCGATGGTGGCGCTGTTCTGGTTGCCGATCTGCTCGATGGCGGCGCTGTTGCCGCTGCCGCTCTGGCGGATCGTCGCGCTGTTGCCGTAGCCCTGCTGGCTGATCGTGGCCATCAGGTCGCTGCCTTCCTGCAGGATGTAGGCTTCCTGCGCGCCCCCGGCCTGGACGATGCGGCCCAGCAGGGCCTGGCCGTTCTGGTCGAGGGCCGCGCGGTTGCCGTTGCCCTGTTGTTCGATCACTGCCGCCTGGCCACTGCCCACCGGCAGCAGGCGCACCAGCAGCGGCTCGCCGAGGTCGTTGCCGGCTGCGAGGTCGGCGTTGTCCATCAGGTCGTCGGCGTGTGCCTGGCCGATGAGGGCCAGGCACAGCAACAGGGTGGGCAGGCGTGGCATGGCGTTCTCCCTGGCCTATTGCACGGTCACGTTGACGGTGCGCGTGGTGCCCTGGCTGCTGGTCACCGTCGCCGTCGGGTTGGCGGTCGGAATCGCCGTGGTGCTGTTGCTCACCGCCAGGCGCCAGCGGCCGGTCACCGGCACGGTGGTGGTGCCCAGGGTTTGCACGCCGGTGGTGGTGGTCACCCGCACCGTGATGGTGTTGCCTGTGGTCACCGACGAAGTGCCGCTGATGTCCCAGTTGTAGCGGTTGTTCGAGCGCGCCGTGACCGTGGCCGCGGTGACCGCGAAGGTCTCCTGGGCGGGCCGTGGCGACACCTGCACGGTGACCGTGCCGGGGCTGGACAACGCACCGAGGGCATCCCGGGCGACGTAGCTGAAGCTGGTGGTGAATGCCGCGGTGACCGTGGCCGGTGGCGTGTAGGTGATCACGCTGCCGTCGGTACTGACGGTGCCGCGACCGGCCGGGGTCGGCTGGGTGACGCTGGCGATGGCCAGCGGCAGGTTGCCTTCCGGGTCGGTGTCGTTGGCCAGGGCGTTGATGGTCAGTGGCACGCCGAGGGTGGCGGCGCTGTCGGCCACCGCGGTCGGCGGCTGGTTGGGCGCCACGTTGACGGTCACCGTCGCCGGGGTCGACTTCAGGCCCTTGGCGTCCATGGCACGGTAGCTGAAGGTGGCTACCAGCGGCGTGGTGGCTCCGGCTGGTGGGGTGTAGGTCACCGCGGTGGTGCCGTTCAGCACCACGCCACCCAGGCCGGTACCGGGCTGGGTGAGGTCGCTGATGCTCAGCGGCACATTGCCATCGGGATCACTGTCGTTGGCCAGCAGGTTGAGGGTGATGGGCACCCCGACACTGGTGGCGCCGCTGTCGGCCTGGGCCACGGGTGGCTGGTTGGCGGCTTGCACCGGGGCGTTGCCAACCACCACCACAGGTTCCACGTCCATGCCGCCGTGGGCGGACTTGACGGTGATGCTGGCCGGCGGCTGGGCCAGGTCGTTGACCGTCAGGCTCTGCTGCACACCAGACTTGGACATGCGGCCGAAGCCCTGTACCAGCAGGTCGGGCACCAGCACTTCGTCGCTGGAACGGGCTTCGATCAGTAACCGTTTGGTGGCCCAGTCGTAGCGTGCGTTGGTGACCCGCACTGCATCGCTGAGTTTGCTCGACAGTGCCGTCGGGCGTGTGGTGCCGGTGGGGTCGCTGGCGGTGACCACCACCACCGACGGCGGTACCGCCTGGCTCAGCTGTTGGCTGAAGAACAACCCGTTGTTGTCGGCGAGCAGGCTGAACTGGCACGGAGAGGGCGGCGAGCCGACCAGTGCCAGGCCATTGCGCAGGCACAGGCTGGCGTTGTTCGGGGCCTTGGCGAACACCTCGACGCGGGTACCGGCGCCATTGCGTTGGTAGGTGGCGCGTTCGAGTTGCACCGGGGTCTGCAGGCGGGCGTCGAGGACTTTGCCGGAGACCGTGAAGACATTGGTCTGGATCGTCCCGGCCGGCCCCTGGATGCGCACGAAGTTGGTGTTGTTCGGGCTGCCGGTCACCGCTTCGGTGATGTTCGGGTCGCCGATGAAGGTCTCGGTGGCGCCGGTGTCGGGGTTGACCGCGGTATAAGGGCCGCCGACCCCGCGCAGGAATGGGCCGAGGTTGCCGTTCAGCGCGCCGCTGAAGTTGCCGGGGGCGCCGATGCCGATGTCGCGGGTGATGTTGATGGCGCGGCGGCCCACCTGGTTGGCGGCGACGGTGACGGTCTCCACGCCGTAGGGGTGGGTGATGGTGTAGGTGCCGGCTTGCGGTATCGAGGCGCGGATGCGAATGCGGGCGAAGCTCTGCTGGTCGCCGTCGACCGGGTTTTCGGCGGCGAAGGCCGCTTCCAGTCCGGCGACATAGACCTCCAGCTCATAGCCGCTGTTGCCCACCGCCGGGATCTCGGTCTCGGCGAGGAACCAGAACATCTCCGGCGGCCAGTTGTCGGGGAACACCAGCGGCAGGGCATCGTCATAGACGCCGGGCTCGGGCAGCAGGGTGCACAGATAGGCCGGCGCCCCGGGCGCACCCGGGGCACGGGTGCTGGTGGCGCGCGACTGGCACAGCTCCAGCGACAGGTTGGTGGCGTCCTTGTACCACATGGGGTAGCCCCCGGTGGCGAAGGTGTAGGGGCCCGGGTCGACCTCGGTCAGCGCGGCCCAGGCGGCGCTGCTCACGGAGAGGGTGAAACCGGCGGCGCACAGCGCCCGGCGTGACCAGATGTTCATGCTGCCTCCCAGGAATCTGTTCATGGCACCAGCACCACGTCTTCGCTGTCGCTGCCGCCGTTGGCGCTGGTGACCTGCACCTTGGCCGGCGGAATGGGCGACAGCCCGGTGGTCAGTGTTTTCACCGCGCCGTTGCCGCTCAGGCTGCCGATCAGGGTGCCGTTGCCGGTGCGGGCGGTGAGCGCGGGCGGGCTGGTCTCGTCGCTGCTGCTGGCCACCAGGGTCAGCTGGCCGCTGGCCAGGCTGTACTCGGCGCGGCTGATCACCACCAGGTCGGTCAGCGGCATTGGCGCCGTGGTCGGCGTGCTGCTGGCGATGGCCAGGCTGTTGTCGGCGGTCACCTGCAGGGTCAGCGGCAGGGTCGGGTTGAGCACCGACTGTGCGTACCAGGCGCCGGTGCCGTTGGCTTCAGCCAGGGGCAGCGCCGGGTTCTGGCTGGACAGCGTCACCGTGGCCGGCGCCGGGGGCGCCATCACGAACACGTCCTGCTGGGCGCGCAGGTCGCCGTTCTCGGTGTGCCGCGAATAGGTGCTGCGCTGCGGGATCAGCGGGGTGGGGCGGGTGACCGTGGACAGCTTGCCGGACACCGCGAACAGTTCGGTGCGCAGGTCCAGGCCATTGGGGCCCTCGATGCGCACGAAGTTGGTGTTGAACGGGCTGCCGGTGACCGGCTCCGACAGGTTCGGGTCGCCGACGAAGCGCTCGCTCGCGCCGTTAGTGGGGTTGGTTTCGGTATAGGGGCCGTTGACGCTGCGCAGGAACGGCCCGATATCGCCTTTGAGTGCGCCGGTATGGTCGCCCGGCGAGCCGATGCCGATATCTCGGGTCATGTTGATCGCCCGGCGCCCCGGGGTCTGTACGTCGAACACCTCCACGCCATAGGGGTGGGTGATCACGTAGGTGCCGGCCACCGGCACATCGACGCGGATGCGCACCCGGGCGAAGCTGACCTGGTCGCCATCCACCGGCTCTTCGGCGCTGAACGCCGCCTCGATGGCCGAGACGTAGCCCAGGTCGATGCCGCGGGCGGCTTCGACGAGCGCGGCGTCGGCGGTGAACCAGAACGCTTCGTCGGGGAAGTTGCTGGGGAAGACGATGGGCTGGGTGTCGTCGAACACCCCGGGGGTGGGCAGCAGCGTGCACATGTACGACGGCGCGCCGGGGGCACCGGCCACCCGCGAGCTCACGGCCTTGGTCAGGCACAGGTCGAGGGTGCGGCCATGGCTGTCCTGGAACCAGGCCGGGAACTTGCCGTTGGGTAGGGTGTAGGGCCCGCTGTCGACCGCGTACAGCGCAGCCTGGGCCGGGAGCTGGAGCAGGCCGGCGAAGATCGCCACGGCCAGCGGATGGGGTTTGGGTCGGTGCATGACTCGCTTCCTCCTGCGAACGGGCCCAGGGGATGGGGCGTCTGGGGAGGGATCGGCAACAGTTGTGCCAGGTTTTTGGCAGGCTTTATCAGAGGCTCTGGGACAAGGGTTTCAGTGGTCTGTTGAATGTTCGTGGCTGGTAGTGCAGGTGGGCGGGTAGACCCAGCATTGGGGAATGGGGCTAGTGTCCGTGGATAGTTTTCTTGCGCCTGTGAGACCGAGCGCCGTCTACGCGGCGCATCGCGGATGAATCCGCTCCTACAGGTTTGTTTCGGGCCTGCCATGCACCGATGTAGGAGCGGATTTATCCGCGATGCGCCGCGCGGGCGGCGCCCGATCGCATGGCCAACGCGACTCTTGCGACATGCACCTGATGACGCCCGAACATTTCTGACGCACACTGCCGAAAAAACCGATGCCCGTTGCCCGGCCTGACCCGGGCACAACTGGAGCACGCAATGGCGCGACAAACACCCATAACAACCGCCCATGACCCGTTGCACGAATCTCGCCAGGCCCGCCTGCGGCTGGCCAGCGAGGGCGAGTTGCCCTCGGGCGTGCTGCGCGACGAAATCGACGCCTCCTGGCGTCGCAGCCTCGGCCATGGCCTGGACTGCCTGCAAGGCGAGCAGGTGGGCCTGGGCATTCGCCATGGCCTGGACCTGGGCGCGCTGCTCGAACACAACCGCCTGCTGATCGACGCGGTCACCCCCGAACTGGACTACCTGGTCAAGCGCCAGGGCAAGAGTGGCATCGTCATCCTCGGCGATGCCCAGGCCAACGTGCTGGCCATCGAGGGCCAGAAACACGTGCTGCAACGCGAGGGCCTGCGTGACCTGCACCCCGGCAGCTGTTGGAGCGAGGCGCTGCGCGGCACCAACGCCATCGGCACGGCGGTGGTCGCAGGCCAGCCGACCCTGATCAACTGCGGCGAGCACTACCTCGACAGGCTCAGCCCGTTTTCCTGCACGTCGGTGCCGCTTCGCGACCCGCATGGCGAGGTGATCGGCGTGCTCGACGTGACCCGTGAAGGGGTGATGGCGCAACCCCAGGACAACCTGTCCACCTTGCTGCTGGCCGCCGGCAATATCGAGAGCCGGTTGTTCGCGCTGTATCACCCCGAGCACCTGGTGCTGGCCTTCCATTGCCGACCCCAGTACCTGGCCAGCGCCTGGCAGGGGCTGCTGGCCTTGAGCCTGGAGGGCGAAGTGCTGGCCGCCAACGACAATGCCTGCCAGCTGTTGCAGGTGGCGCGCCCGGCACTGCTCGGGCGCCGCTGCAGCGACCTGATGGGCGAGCGCTCGCCAGCCTTCATCGCCCGCCTCTGGCAGGGCGGGACGAGCAGCGTGCAGACCGCCAAGGGCGAGTTCTTCTTCCGTGCCCTGCAGTTGCCTCGCCATGGCCAGGTCAACGGCACGGCAATGCCCGGCAAACCGCCCACGCCACCGAAAACCCAAGCGCTGGAGGCCCTGGCCGGTGGCGACGCACGCCTGGCCCGGGCCCTGCGCATGGCCCGTCAGGGGCTGGCCAACGGCCTGCCGGTGTTGCTGTTGGGCGAGACTGGCACCGGCAAGGAGGTGGCGGCCCGTGCCCTCCACCAGGCCGGCCCGAGGGCCGACAAACCCTTTGTCGCGGTCAACTGCGCGGCGATTCCTGAAGGCCTGATCGAGTCTGAGCTGTTCGGCTACCGCGAGGGCGCTTTCACCGGCTCACGTCGCGGCGGCATGGTCGGTCGGTTGGCGCAGGCCCATGGCGGCACCTTGTTCCTCGACGAGATCGGCGACATGCCACTGGCCTTGCAAGCCCGTCTGCTGCGAGTGTTGCAGGAGCGCCGGGTGGCACCCCTGGGGGCAGGCGACGAACAGGAGATCGACGTGGCGCTGATCTGCGCCACTCACCGCGACCTCAAGCGCCTGGTCAGCGAACAACAGTTCCGCGAAGACCTCTACTACCGTGTCAACGGCGTCTCCCTGCGCCTGCCGGCCCTGCGCGAGCGCGACGACCTGAGGGCGATCATCCAGGGCCTGCTGGACAAGTCCGGCGCTCGCGGCGTCAGCCTGGACACTCCCCTGGCCACATTGCTCGAAGGCTTCGACTGGCCGGGCAATATCCGCCAGCTGGAGATGGTCATGCGCACGGCGTTGGCGATGCGCGAAGACAACGAGCAGGTGCTGACCCTCGACCACCTCACCGACTGCCTGCTCGACGAACTGGCCAGCGGCACGCCGCCGTCCGGCAGCCTGCGTGACAGCGAGCTGGAGCAGATCCGCGGCGCCCTGGCCCGGCACCAGGGCAATGTCTCGGCCGCCGCCCAGGCGCTGGGGATCAGCCGTGCGACCCTGTATCGCAAGCTCAAGCAATTGCGGGGTTGAGCGATGGGAGGATTGTTCTCGCGGCTGATCGAGTCGAGCGACCCTGCGCTGATGCGCCAGGCGCTGGCCTGGCTGTACGGCTTCGTACGGCCGCAACGGCGGGCCATCGGCGTGCTGCTGGCGTTGTCTTTCACGGCAACGTTGCTGGCGCTGGTGCAGCCCTGGCTGGTCAAGACCCTGATCGATGAAGGGCTGCTGGCCCGCGACTACCAGATGCTCTGGCACATGGCGGCGATCATGATCGCCGCCGGCCTGTTCGGCACGCTGCTGTCAGGTCTCAACCGCTACCTGCACACCCGGCTGTCCGGGCGCATCCTGTTCGCCCTGCGTGACGACCTGTACCGGCACCTGCAGCAACTGTCGCCGACCTTCTACGGCCAACGTCGCACCGGCGACATCCTGTCGCGGCTGGATGGCGATGTCGCCGAGATCCAGCGTTTCGCCGTGGACTCGCTGTTCTCGGCGGTGTCGGCGCTGATCGGGCTGGTGGGCGCGGTCGCCCTGATGCTGATGCTGTCCTGGCAGCTCTCGTTGCTGCTGGCCTTGTTGATCCCGCTGGAGGTGTTGTGGCTGCGCTGGATGCGGCGCAAGGTCGAACGGGAAGTGCGCAGCCTGCGCGAGCGCTCGGCGGATGTCTCGTCGTTCCTGGTCGAGACCCTGCCGGCGATGAAGTTCATCCAGGCGTCCGGCCAGCAACCGCGTGAGGCCGAGCGCCTGGAGGGCCTGGGGCAGGGCTACATGAGCCAGCTGCTCAAGGTGCAGCTCACCGAGTTCCTGACCCAGGCGATACCCGGCACGCTGACGTCCTGGTGCCGTGCCTGCGCCTTTCTGATCGGTGGTTGGTGGGTGATCCAGGGCACCTGGCAGCTGGGTGCCCTGATCGCGTTCTCCACCTACCTGGGCATGGCTGTGGGGCCGGTGCAGAGCCTGCTGGGGTTGTATGTCGCGGTGCAGCGCATGGCCGTCAGCCTGGGGCGGGTCATGGAGTTCAAGCGAGAGCCGCTGGCGGTGCGGGAAACCGCCGCGCCGCGACCTATCGCCGATGGCCCCGGCGAGCTGCGCCTGGAACGTGTGCGGTTCGTCCACGACCAGCGCCAGGGCGGCGTGCTCCAGGGCGTCGACGTGCGCCTGCCGGGTGGCCTCAAAATCGCCATCAGCGGCGCCTCGGGCGTCGGCAAGTCAACCCTGATCGACCTGCTGCAACGGTTCTACGACCCCCAGGAGGGGCGCATCCTGCTCGATGGCATAGACCTGCGCGAGCTTGACCTGCAAGCCCTGCGGCGGCGCATCGCCGTGGTCAGCCAGGACATCGTGCTGTTCCGTGGCACCCTGGCCCACAACCTGGCCTACAGCACCCCGCAGGCCACCCGCGCACAACTGCTGGACGTGGTGCGCCTGACCCGCCTGGACAGCTTGCTGGAAAGCCTGCCGCTGGGTTTGGATGGGCTGCTGGGCGAACGCGGCCAGCAACTGTCAGGTGGGCAGAAACAGCGCATCGCCATCGCCCGCGCGCTGCTGCAACAGCCGGCGATCCTGGTGCTCGACGAGGCCACTTCGGCGGTGGACGAGGCCACCGAACGCGAAGTGATCGCCGCCATCGACCAGCTGTTCGCCGGCCGCACGCGAATCCTCATCAGCCACCGCGCCTCGACCCTGGCCGATGCCGACCTGCACCTGGAACTGCGTGACGGCCTGCTGCTTGCCAAGGAGCCCATCGACAATGCCCCGTGAGCTGCGCATTGGCGTGGTCGACAGCGGTTGCCTGGTGGGGCAGTCGTTGTTCGCCGCACGACGGTTCTGGCTGGAAGACGGCCTGCTTCAGGAAGGTGAGGCCCAGCCGGATGCGCTCGGCCATGGCAGCGCCGTGCTCGAACGCATTCGCGCCGAAGCCGGCGCAGTCCCTTTGATGATGGCGCAGGTCTTTACCCAACAATGGAGCACCAGCGCCCTGCAGGTGGCCGCAGCGCTGCTGTGGCTGGTGGAGGAGGGCGCGAGCGTGATCAACCTGAGCCTGGGGCTGCACCAGGACCGCCCGGTGCTGCGCCAGGCCTGTGCCGCCGCCCAGGCAGCCGGCGTGCTGCTCTGTGCATCGAGCCCGGCCCGGGGTGCGGCGGTTTATCCGGCCAGCTATCCCGGTGTGGTACGGGTGACGGGCGATGCGCGTTGCGCGCCCGGCCAATGGTCGTGGCTGGGCACCGCCCAGGCCGACTTCGGCGCCTTTGTCGGTACGCAGGATGGCGCGGGCGCGAGCCAGGCCTGTGCCGCATTGTCCGGGCGCATCGCGGCGTTGTTGCACGACAGGCCAGGGCTCGACCGTGTCGCGCTGTTTCAATGGCTGAAAGCCCATGCGGCGTTCAGTGGCCCTGAGCGAAAGGGGCTGGCGGATGAGTGAGCAATCTATCCTTGTGCTTGGCGCAGGACCTGCTGGCGCGGCGACAGCATTGGGCCTGCGACGCTTGGGCTACCCGGTGACGGTGGTGTCCGACTGGCGTCGCTTCGCCGCGGTCGAAGGCGTTTCGCCACGGGTCCTGGAGGGCTTGCGCCATGCCGGCCTCGGCGCCGCTTTGGCGCAGACCACCACTCCGGCCGAACGGCAGGTGCACTGGAATGGCGAGCAACTGCGGCTGAACCAGGAGTTCCTGCTCGACCGCCAGCGGTTCGACCAGGCCCTGCGTGATGATTTGCACCGTGTGGGTGTCACGCTGATCGAGGGCCGGGTTCGCGAAGTGCTCCTTGAGGCAGGCCCCCAGGTGCGCCTGGACGACGGCCAGGTGCTGTACGCCGATTTCCTGGTCGAGGCCCGCGGCCGCCAGGCGCCGCTGGCCAACGGGCGGGTGCGCGGCCCGGAGACGGTGAGCCTGCTCAATGGCTGGCAAGCCGCGCCCGGCTTGCCAGCGTCGGCGGTGGAAAGCCTGGACGACGGCTGGGCGTGGATGGCGCGCCTGGCTGATGGTCGCTGCTACTGGCAGGTCACCCTGGACGCGGCGACGGCCGAGTTGCCGGGCAAGGCGGCGCTGGCTGACCACTGCGCCGAGCGTCGGCGGCGTTCGGCGCTGGTTGCCCAGCTGTTCGATGAGCAGGCCTTGCTGCCGGCCAGCGTTCATGCGCGCAGCAGCACGGCGATCCTGGCGGGCGACTGCTGTGGCAAGGATTGGTTGCGGGTAGGCGATGCGGCGATGGCGGTTGATCCGTTGTCGGGCAACGGGATCTTCCAGTCGCTGTCGTCGGCCTTGCAGGCGCCTGTGGTGATCAACACGTTGCTTCAGTGTCCTGAGCGTGCCGAATTGGCGCGGCGTTTCCATCAATCGCGCATCGAACAACTGTTCATGCGTTTTGCCAGGATTGGCCGGGACTTCCATGCCCAGGAGCGATCACGGGCTGATGCGCCGTTCTGGGCACGGCGCAGTGCCTGGCCGGACACGCAGCCGATCCATGTGCCGGCGAACTGGGACAGTGTGCGGGTCGAGCATCGGCCGGTGTTGCGTGACGCGCTGGTGGAGGAGGCGCAGGTGGTGGTGACGGCGGACCAGCCGCTGGGAATCTGGCACCTGCAGGGCATCGAGTTGGCGCCGGTGGTACGGGCCGTCAAGGCTGGGCAAGGCATGGACAACTGCCTGGTTGCCTATTCTGAACAGCAGCGCTCGATGCTCAAGCGCTGGTTGGCCGAGCAGGGCCTCGGTATTGCGGTTGATCACGCCCCGTAGGAGCCGGCTTGCCGGCGAACACCGGCCAAGCCGGTGCCAGGCACCGCGTTGTCTGGTTCGCCGGCAAGCCGGCTCCTACAGAGGGTCAATTCAGCGCTTGTTGTTCCTGGGTCGGGATGGCGTAGGAAATGTAATAGGCCAGGCCCACGAAGATCGCCCCACCCACCGCATTGCCCAGGAACACCGCCACCAGGTTCTGCACCAGCTGGCCCCAGCTCAGGTACCCGGCGAAGATCGCCGCCGGAATCAGGAACATGTTCGCCACCACGTGCTGGAAGCCGATGGCGACGAAGGCCATGATCGGGAACCAGATCCCGAGGATCTTGCCGCTGACTTCGCGGCTGGCGTACGACAACCACACCGCCAGGCACACCAGCCAGTTGCAACCGATGCCGGAAATGAAGGCATGCAGGAAGTCGGCGCTGACCTTGCTGGTCGCCGCCGCGAGGGTCTTGCTCAGGTAGGGCCCTTCGGCCAGCCCCAGCAGGTGCCCGAAGCAATAGGCCACGAACAGCGCGCCCAGCAGGTTGGCCAAGGTCACCAGCAGCCAGTTGCGGGCGACTGCGCCGAGGCGGATGCGCCCGGCGAACATCGCTAGCGGCAGGCTCATCATGTTGCCGGTCAACAGCTCACCGCCCGCCAGGATCACCAGGATCAGGCCGATGGGGAACACGGCGGCGCCCAGCAGGTTGCCGAACGACGCCCAGGGTGCCGGAATCATCGTGCTGACATGGATCGCCAGCAGGAACCCGAGGGAGATGAACGCACCCGCCAGGAAACCCAGGATCAGGGTCGCTCGGGTGGGGAGGTGGGCCTTCTTGGCACCGGCTTCGATGACCAGTTCAGTGATCTGGGAGGGGGCATTGACAGACATTTCAACAACTCGGACGCAGGGACACAGGCACGGTCGATGGGTAGGCCGTGGGTCGTATTTATAAGGGGCAGGAACAGCTCAGGTACGGGCAGGCGGACTTGGCGGTAACTTCAGCAAGCGTCGCTCATTATCTGGGGCAAATTGACGCAGTCAAATCGATAGGCTGGATCGACCGATAGATGTCATCTATGAGGGCATTGTTCGAGGATAAACTGTGCTATACCACACAGGCCGTGATGTTATTCCGCTAGTTGTCTTGCTAGCAATAACATGACTTCACATGAGCCTGCATTAGAAGGTGCGCATTATATGGACGACAACGCAACAGAGCCCCAGGCGGTCGACAGCCCGATTACCCGTAGCGCGATCTTCCTGGTGGCCACGCTCAACCCCGACGATGCCAGCCGCGACCGCGTGCGAGGGCTGTGTGGCGATATCGCCGCCCTGGTGCGTTCCGTGGGCAAGCGTGTGCCCTCGGGCAATCTTTCCTGTGTCATCGGCTTCGCCGACAGGGTATGGGAAGGGCTATTCGGGCTACCGAAACCCGCTGGGTTGCACGGTTTCCGGGAGTTCGGCGAGGGCGAGCGCCTTGCCGTCGCCACGCCGGGCGATCTGCTGCTGCACATTCGGGCCGAGCATATGGACCTGTGTTTCGAACTGGCGTCACAACTGATCAAGCGCTTGGGGGCGGCGGTGACCGTGGTCGATGAGGTCCAGGGTTTCCGTTATTTCGACATGCGCAGCATCATCGGCTTCGTCGATGGCACCGAGAACCCGGGCTCGCGGGAAGTGGAGAAGTTCACTCTGGTCGGCAATGAAGACCCTGAATTTACGGGCGGCAGTTATGTACTGGTGCAGAAGTACCTGCATGACATGGCGGGCTGGGAGAAGTTGTCCACCACCGAGCAGGAACTCATTATCGGCCGTACCAAGTTGTCTGATATCGAATTGGACGATGATGTGAAGCCAAGTTGGTCGCACAGTTCGCTGACCACCCTCGAAGAGGGCGGCAAGGAGATCAAGATACTGCGCGACAACATGCCATTCGGCCGCCCGGGTGCCGGTGAGTTCGGTACTTATTTCATCGGTTATGCCCGCTCGCCCGCACCCATCGAGCAGATGCTGGAGAACATGTTCGTCGGCAAGCCACCGGGCAACTACGACCGCCTGCTCGACTACAGCCGGGCGGTCACCGGTGGCTTGTTCTTCGTGCCGTCGGTGGATTTTTTCGAACGGTTCGGCGAATAGGGGCGAGCAGCGCCCGCCCCAAGTCGTTCAACTGCGGATGAACGCCAGCAGGTCGGCGTTTATGACGTCGGCATTGGTGGTGGGCATGCCATGGGGGAAGCCGGCGTAGGTTTTCAGCGTGCCGTTGGGCAGCAGCTTGGCGGACAGCGGCCCGGAGTTTTCGTAAGGCACGATCTGGTCGTCATCACCGTGCATCACCAGCACCGGGATCGTCACTTTCTTCAGGCTTTCGGTGAAGTCGGTCTGGGAGAAGGCGACGATGCCGTCGTAGTGGGCAATGGCGCAGCCCATCATGCCCTGGCGCCACCAGTTGAGCACCACGCCCTGGTCTGCCTTGGCGCCCGGGCGGTTGTAGCCGTAGAACGGGCCGGCCGGGATATCGTGGTAGAACTGCGCCCGGTTGGCCTTGAGCTGGGCCTGCAGGCCATCGAACACCGACTTGTCGAGCCCGCCCGGGTTGCTGGCGGTTTTCACCATGATCGGGGGGACGGCGCTGATGATGGCGGCTTTCTTGACCGGGTCCTCGGTGTGCCGGGCAATGTAGTGGATGACCTCGCCGCCACCGGTCGAGTGCCCCACGTGGATGGCGCCTTGCACGCCCAAATGCTGCACCACCGCCGCCACGTCATCAGCGTAGTGGTCCATGTCGTGGCCGTTCCACACCTGGCTGGAGCGCCCGTGCCCGCGTCGGTCATGGGCGATGACGCGGTAGCCCTGGGCGAGGAAGAACAGCATCTGCGCATCCCAGTCGTCGGCGCTCAATGGCCAGCCGTGGTGGAAGAAGATGGCCTGGGCATCGCGGGGGCCCCAGTCTTTGTAGAAGATCTCGACACCTTCTTTTGTCGTGACGTATCCCATTTCGCTTCTCCTGTTCAAGGTCTGCGGACTACACATGTGGTGCGGGGCCACTTGGCCACGCCGCCACTGTAGGATTAAAGTGCGCTTTAAGGTCAACGCGTTTTCAAGGTGCCAGATGAGAATAGGAGAGCTTTCAAAAATTACCGGTCTTGCGCCTTCGCGGATTCGGTTCTACGAGGCCAGCGGGCTGATCCGCACAGTCGGGCGCAAGGCCAACGGCTACCGTGACTACACCGACGATGCCGTCTGGGTGCTGGAAATGATCACCAGCGCCCAGGCGGCCGGCTTTTCCCTGGACGAGATCCGCCAACTGCTGCCGGTGAACGCCAGCGGTTGGCAGCATGGTGAACTGCTCGACGGACTCAAGCGCAAGGTCGAGGAAATCGACCTGCTGCAGCAGCGCCTGGCGCGCAACAAGGAGCAGCTGCTGCTGGTGATCGACGGTATCGAGAGCAAGCCCGAAGGCATGCCGTGCGTGGAAAACAGCCAGCGGGTGCTGGACCGCCTGCGCGAAGAAATCGCGGCGGGCAAGGTCGGCAACTGACCCGTCGCTTCAATCGTTCCTGCCCAGCAGCGCCAGTGGCTTGGGCGCATATAGCGCGCTCTGGAATGCCGGCACGTACTCGTACTTGACCATCTTGCCCAGGTCCAGCGAACGGATATAGGTCGACAAGCTGCCATCGCCCAGCACCAACTGCACTGAATCCGCGCTCGTGCTGGTGGCGTGGCGGGTCTGTCGGGACGTGGCGTAGCCGTAGGTCAGCTGACCGTCGTGATCAAGGTTGGTGAAACTGTTGGTCACCATGCCGACGTCGTTGGACACATCGTCGAGCTTGTTCGCCTTGAACACTACATCCACCTTGCCGGTCTGGCTGTCGACGATGTCGTAGGTCACCGTGCCAGTGTCTTCATGGCGGTCGATGCCCGTCAGCCACTTCGGCAGGTTGTAGCCCACCACGCCACGCACACGAGCCAGCTCGGTGTTCACCGGCAACTTCAGCACATAGCCCCAGAAGTCCTTCGACATCGATTGCCCGATCAAGGTGAAGGGGCCGAGGTTCGCTTTGCCCGGTTGGTTGGTGATGATCGACAGGGCCACCTCGTTGTAACTGTCGTTGTCGCAGTAGTCGTAGGTGTAGGCGGTGAAGGCCACCAGGCCGCGCCCTGGCCAGACCTGCAGCGGCTGCACCTGCTCCAGCACCTTGGCCGGTATCAGGGCGCGCAGGCGCTCGAGGTCGGCGGTGTACACCGCGGTAACCCGGCTGTTGCGGTAGTAGAAGTTCGGTGAGTAGGACGCGAAGCCGATATCGACCTGGGTCTTGGGCAAGGTCTTGAACCAGCTCAGGTCCAGCTCCGGTGCCTGCGCCTGGATCACCGACAGGGGCGGGTTGGAGCGGTAGCGGTCGTACAGCCCGCCCTTGAGCACGGGTACCGGGTGGCCGGCGATGTCGATCAGCGTGGTGTCCGCCAGTGCGCTACCCACGCAGGGTGTCAGGAGTACGCCGGTCATTGCCGCGACAGTTCCTAGTTTCACAGTTCGAGCTCTCCAGGGTTGAATGCAGGATTACCCTAACGTTCAACTCAACTTTAATGTCAAGCGTCAGGTTTGGCATGTCGCCATGGCCTTGACCTTGAAGTTGGCTTGAAGGCTAACGTGAGGGGTACCGATCACCCGCAGGAACTGCAACATGGCCAAGCGCATCGTGCATGTCGTCACCAACGTCGCCCATTACACCGATCCGAACGAACCGACCGGGCTGTGGCTGGGGGAACTCACCCATGCCTGGCAGGTGTTCGCGGCCGAGGGCTACGCGCAATGCTTGGTCAGCCCGAAGGGTGGCAAGTCGCCCCTGGAGCCGCGCTCGCTGAAATGGCCATTGCTCGATGGCACGGGCAAGGCCTGGTTGAACGACCCGGCCAGTATGGCGCTGTTGGACAACACTGCCAGCCCTGAAGACCTGATGGCGGCCGACTTCGATGCCATCTACTTCACCGGTGGTCATGCCGTGATGTGGGATTTTCCGGACGATCCGGGCCTGCAGCGCCTGACGCGCGAGATCTACGAACAGGGTGGCGTGGTTGCCTCGGTGTGCCATGGCTACTGCGGCTTGCTCAATACGCGACTGTCCGACGGCAGCCTGCTGGTGAAGGGGCGGCGCCTGACTGGCTATGCCTGGGTCGAGGAAGTGCTGGCAGGTGTCGCGGGCAAGGTGCCCTATAACGCCGAGGCGTTGATGCGCGAGCGCGGCGCGCGCTACGAGAAGGCGTTGTTGCCGTTCACGTCCAAGGTGGTGGTGGACGGGCGCCTGGTCACCGGGCAGAACCCGCAGTCGGCCAAGGCCACAGCGCAGCAGGTGGCGGCGCTGCTTCGAGGGTAGGGCGCCGCTGGCGCGGCGCATCGCGGATGAATCCGCTCCTACAGGCCGGTGCACCCGCATCGCCACCGATGTTGTAGGAGCGGATTCATCCGCGATGCGTCATACCCTCATATATCCGAAACGAATATTCATAGCTATAAAAGTTACCAATCGAACTGATACGGAGTATCAATTTAGCGATCACGACCCACTTCCTTAACCTTTGTCAGGCGCACCAAAGACGCCTGATAGAGCCATTAGGAGTAGATTCATGATCCCTTCCCTCAAACTGTTCCAGCCCGGCCGCCTGCTGGTAGCGGCCAGCCTCGCCGCTAGCCTGCTGTCGATGTCCGTACAGGCCGCCACCCTGACCCGCGACAATGGCGCCCCGGTCGGTGATAACCAGAACTCGCAAACCGCCGGCCCCAACGGTGCGGTCCTGCTGCAAGACGTGCAGCTACTGCAGAAGCTGCAGCGCTTCGACCGCGAGCGTATCCCCGAGCGCGTGGTGCATGCCCGCGGCACCGGTGCCCACGGCCAGTTCACCGCCAGCGCCGACATCAGCGACCTGAGCATGGCCAAGGTGTTCCGTCCTGGCGAGAAGACCCCGGTGTTCGTGCGCTTCTCTTCGGTGGTGCACGGCAACCACTCCCCTGAGACCCTGCGCGACCCGCGCGGCTTCGCCACCAAGTTCTACACCGCCGACGGCAACTGGGACCTGGTCGGCAACAACTTCCCGACCTTCTTCATCCGTGACGCAATCAAGTTCCCGGACATGGTCCACGCGTTCAAGCCCGACCCGCGCAGCAACCTCGACGACGATTCGCGCCGCTTCGACTTCTTCTCCCATGTGCCCGAGGCCACTCGCACCCTGACCCTGCTGTATTCCAACGAAGGCACCCCGGCCAGCTACCGCGAGATGGACGGCAACAGCGTGCACGCCTACAAGCTGGTCAACGCCAAGGGTGAAACGCACTATGTGAAGTTCCACTGGAAGAGCCTGCAAGGGCAGAAGAACCTCGACCCGAAACAGGTCGAGCAGGTCCAGGGCCGCGACTACAGCCACATGACCCACGACCTGGTCAGCGCGATCGGCAAGGGCAACTTCCCGAAGTGGGACTTGTATATCCAGGTGCTCAAGCCTGAAGAGCTGGCGAAGTTCGACTTCGACCCGCTGGACGCCACCAAGATCTGGCCCGGCATCCCTGAGCGCAAGATCGGCCAGATGGTGCTCGACCGCAACGTCGACAACTTCTTCCAGGAGACCGAGCAGGTCGCCATGGCGCCGTCGAACCTGGTGCCGGGCATCGAGCCGTCCGAGGACCGCCTGCTGCAAGGCCGCCTGTTCGCCTACGCCGACACCCAGATGTACCGGATCGGCGCCAATGGCCTGAGCCTGCCGGTCAACCGCCCGCGCGCCGAGGTGAACAGCATCAACCAGGACGGCGCGATGAACGCCGGCCACACCGACAGTGGCGTGAACTATCAACCGAGCCGCCGCCAGCCGCGGGATGAGCAGGCCAGCGCCCGCTACGTGTCGACCCCGCTCAGCGGTAGCACCCAGCAGGCGAAGATCCAGCGCGAGCAGAACTTCAAGCAGACTGGCGAGCTGTTCCGCTCCTACGGCAAGAAGGACCAGACCGACCTGATCAACAGCTTGGGTGCCGCACTGGCGACTGCGGACGAGGAGAGCCGCTACATCATGCTGTCGTTCTTCTACAAGGCCGACAGTGACTACGGCACGGGCCTGGCCAAGGTGGCCAAGGCTGATCTGAAACGGGTCCAGCAGTTGGCGGCGAAGCTGCAGGACTGATGGGTGACCCAGGAGCGGGCCTTCGGGCCCGCTCGCACAGGGGCCTCTGTAGGAGCGGCTTCAGCCGCGATGCAGGCGACGCGGTGTCTGATACCCGCTTCGCGGGTGATCGCGGCTGAAGCCGCTCCTACAGAGGTCGCGCCAAATCAATCAGTGATGTTCTGTTCCATTGGAGGAGGCCACCATGCGGGCATGGTTTCTTGCGGCTCTGGTCGGGCTGACGACGATGACTGCTCAGGCAGATGCGCAGGGCATGGCCGTCGAGCAGCGCTTGCGCGACTACTTTTTCGACGCGTCGCGACGCGGCGACCAGGCCATGCTGCAGACATTCATCGAGGCCGGGTTCGACCTGAACGTGCGTGACGCGAAGGGCTATACCGGCCTGATCCTGGCGGCCTATCACGGCCAGGGCGAAACCGTCGAGCGACTGCTGGCGGCCGGTGCCGACCCTTGCGTGCAGGATCTGCGCGGCAACACCGCACTGATGGGGGCCATTTTCAAGGGCGAGGTGCGTATCGCCCGGCGCCTGATCGATGCCCCCTGCAGTCCGAACCAGCACAATGCCTCCGGGCAGACGGCGGCGATGTATGCCGCGCTGTTCCAGCGCACCGAGGTGCTGCAGGCCCTGGAGGCGCGGGGCGCCGACCTCGATGCGCGGGATGCGATGGGCAACACCGTGGAGAGCCTGCAACGCGGCGAGGTGAAGGGCATGCCTGCGACACCTTGAAATCGCTTGCTCGCAGGTGCAGAATTCGCGTAATTACATGGTACGTACCATGGTACGGAATTCAGGAGCAGACATGGCCAGGACCGGGATAAACAAGGCAGCAGTGCAGCGTGCGCGGCAGCTGTTGATTGCCCGTGGCGAGCACCCGAGTATCGATGCCGTACGTATCGAGTTGGGTAATACCGGCTCGAAAACCACGATCCATCGTTATCTCAAAGAGCTGGAGCCCGTGAGCCTGAACGGCATGGCTAGCCTCAGCGAACCGTTGGGCAAGTTGGTGGAGCAACTGGCGACACAACTGCAGGAGGAGGGGCAGGCACGCATCGATGCCGCCCAGGCAGAGGTGGACAACCAGCGCCGGGCGTTGGAGTCGCAACTGCAGCTGGCCCGGCAAGCCTTGGTTGAACTGCAGGTGCGCCTGACGGACAAGGAAGACCAGGTCCGCTCATTGGAAGAAAAGCACCGCCAGGCCCATGAAGACATCGAGCATCTGCGTGCCAGCAGCCGAGAGCAACGAGAGCAGGACCAGCGCCGCCATGAGACCCAGGTTCGCCAGTTGCAGGGGCAGTTGCAGACCGTTCAGTTGGGCATGAGCGATCGCCAGGAAGAGTTGACCCGGCTGCACCGCGACAATGAGCGACTGCAGGCCGAGCAGCGCCAGGCACAGTCGGAGCGCAAGGTGATGGGTGAGCAGCTGGAGCAACGCGATGCCCAGGTGCAGGGCTTGCGCGTCATCCTTGCCCAGGCCCAGGGCGCCAGTGAAGAAATGCGCCGGCAATTGGAGGCGCAGACCCAACGCCTGGAAGCGGAGCGCGAACTGACGGCTGAACAGGGCAGGCAACTGGCGCGACATGAGAGCGGACCCGAGAGGCGCTCGTAGCAGCCGTGTCGGTGAATTGCGCAGCGACGGTTTCGTTGTGGAAGGGTTTGAATGACCGATAAGCGGTCTATCACGGTTTCATGGGGTGGGTGCTATACCAGAGATTAGTGGCGATACGCCACTTCTTAGGGAGCCACGTCATGGACACTAGGAATGCTGTGTTGTGGGTTGCGCTTGCCATGCAGATGGGGTGCAGCACCTGGTTTCAGGATCCGAACACGGTCCTGGTCAAGGAGCCTGGGGCATCGCATTACACGGTTCACCAGGATATTGCCAAGTACGCCAAGGATTACTGGGGTTATGTGGCGCTTGCTGCCAACGCCTATGAGCTTTCGTGGCCAGATTACAAGGACAAGTTGCGAGCCCAGAACAAGTCGGTCCGGCAGAAGAGCCTGTTGATGCAGTCATTTGATCCAACGTGTGAAAGAGCCGCCGACCAACTGATAACGGTGCCGGGCTGGTACGCCTGGACGGGCTTTCCCGATCGGCAGTTTGCCAAGCATGCAGACCTGTCAGGCCTGTTCTTCAGTGTCTGGGAGTACCGCGGTCCGAAAGGTGTCTCACAGGTTGCCATCGTTTTCAGAGGGACGAATTTCGACCAGCATCAGGACTGGACATCCAACTTCCGCTGGTTCATCCCTGATTGGTTGAGAAACGAAGATCAATACAGCGTCACGCGTGACCAGGTGGCACCGGCCTTTGCGGCCGAGCTGGGCAAACGTATTGCTGATGGCCGCTTGCCCTCCGACGTAAAGGTGGTTGCCATCGGTCATTCCCTGGGGGGTGGTCTGGCACACCAGTTGGCTTATGCGTTCCCACGAAGCGTGGCAAGCCCTCTGAAAGTTTCGCAGGTCATCGCGTTCAATTCTTCGCCGGTCACGGGATGGTTCAGTACGCCCAACCCACCCCGTACGCAGAACACCGAAGAGCTGGCAATTGACCAGATCTTCGAGCACGGCGAAGCGCTGGCCTACTTGCGCCTGCCGATTGACATCATTAAACCGCCGGGCAAGGGCGACCCAGCAGTCAGGGATGTGCGTTTCGACCTGCAGAACCGCATAGGTGGCATACGTAATCACAACAGCCGCATGTTCGCCTGTCGACTTGCCCAGGTCGCCGGCGAACACCCTTTCGCCGGAAAATGACACAGGCCCACCCACGCCCAGGCGTGGGTGGTTCCGAAACGATAGGGGGCGAGGGTTACTCAGGCCGCTTGAGCACCAACGTCAGAATGTCATAACTGGCCACCAACTCGCCCAGCTGGTTGGTCACCTCCACATCCCACGCCACCACCCCTTGCGGCTGCCCCTGCGGGCTGGTCTTGCCCTGGTCGATCTTGCGCTTGCAGGTCAGCCGCGCCTGAATCGTGTCGCCGATGCCGACCGGCGTAATGAAGCGCAGGGTATCCAGCCCGTAGTTGGCCAGCACCGGCCCTTCGCCCGGAGAAACGAACAACCCGGCCGCCGCCGACAACACGAAGTAGCCGTGGGCAATACGCTTGCCGAACTGCGACTGCTTCGCCGCGATCTCGTCGAAGTGCATGTAGAAGTGGTCGCCCGACAGGCAGCCGAAGTTGACCAGGTCGGCTTCGGTCACGGTGCGCCGGTGGGTGAGCAGCGACTCGCCGATGTGCAGGTCGTCGAAGTAGCGGCGGAACGGGTGCACGTCGGTCTCGATCACCTCGGCGCCACGCACGTATTCGCCGGTCACTGCCATCAACATGCTTGGCGAGCCCTGGACTGCGGCGCGCTGCAGGTAGTGCTTGACCGCACGCAGGCCGCCCAGCTCCTCGCCGCCGCCTGCACGGCCGGGCCCGCCGTGCTTGAGTTGCGGCAAGGGCGAGCCATGCCCGGTGGATTCCTTGGCCGCCTCGCTGTCGAGCACCAGCAGCCGCCCATGCCAGGCCGCCGCCACCGGGATCGCCTTGGCCGCCACGGCGCGGTCGGCGGTGACCAACGACGCCACCAGGCTGCCCTTGCCCCGGGCGGCCAGGGCCAGCGCCTCGTCGAGGTCGTCATAGGCCATCAGCGTGCTTACCGGGCCAAACGCTTCGATGTCGTGAGCGCCGCCCTCGGCGTGCGGGTCACGGGCCAGCAGCAGGGTCGGGGCGAAGAAGGCGCCTTCGGCCACGCCTTCGCCGACCGGGTTGAAACCGTCACTGGCGCCCAGCAGTTGATCGCAACTGTCCAGCAACATGCGCACCCGCTCGGCGACATCGCGCTGCTGGTCGTGGGACGCCAGCGCGCCCATGCGCACGCCTTCCACCGACGGGTCGCCGACCACCACCTTGCGCAGGCGTTCGCGCAGGCGTGTGGCCACCGCATCAATGTGCCTGGCGGGCACGATGGCGCGGCGGATCGCCGTGCATTTCTGCCCGGCCTTGGTGGTCATCTCCCGCGCCACCTCCTTGATGTACAGCTCGAACTCCTCGCTGTCGGGGCTGACGTCCGGCCCAAGGATCGCGCAGTTGAGCGAGTCGGCCTCGGCGGTGAACGGCACCGAGTGGCGCACCAGGTTCGGGGTGACGCGCAGCTTGGCGGCGGTGTCGGCGGAGCCGGTGAAGGTCACCACGTCCTGGCCTTGCAGACGGTCGAGCAAATCACCCGTGCTGCCGATCACCAGTTGCAGGCTGCCTGCCGGCAACAGGCCCGATTCATTCATCAGGCGCACCACGGCTTCGGTGAGGTAGCTGGTCGAGGTGGCGGGCTTGACGATGCACGGCATGCCGGCGAGGAAGGTCGGAGCAAACTTCTCCAGCATGCCCCAGATCGGGAAATTGAAGGCGTTGATATGCACGGCCACACCTGCACGCGGCACCAGGATATGGCTGCCGGCGAAGTGCCCGTTCTTGCTCAGCGGGATCGCCGGGCCTTCATGCACCAGGTTGCCGGACGGCAATTCACGCCGGCCGATGCTCGAATAGGCGAACAACGTGGCATTGCCGCCCTCGATATCGATCCAGCTGTCGGCGCGGGTGGCGCCGCTGTGGTGGGACAGGGCGTAGAGCTGTTCCTTGCGCTCGGCCAGGTACAGCGCCAGGGCCTTGAGCCGGGCGGCGCGCTGCTGGAAGTCCATCGCCAGCAGTTGTTGCAGGCCTTGGGCCCGGGCGAAGTCCACGACCTCGGCGAAGTCCGGTCGTTCTTCGTGGCTGTAGGCCAGGACCTGGCCGTCGAGGGCGCTGCGCAGGGCCTGGGCGCCGTGCTGGCCGAGCCAGCGGCCGGCGATGAAGCTTTGCAGGGTAGGGGCGGCGGACATGCTGTTCTCCTTTGATATGGCGCGGTTACCAGAGCGCCAGGGTGTAGCCGATGATCAGGCGGTTCTCGTCCACGGCATTGGTCAGGCCGTTGCCGGAACGGAAGGTGACGTTGCGCCAGCGCAGGCTGACGTCCTTGAACGGGCCGCTCTGGATGACGTAGGTGATGTCAGTGTCGCGCTCACGTTCGCGGCCATTGCTGACCGTGGCGGTTTCGGCGTGGCGGCCATCGGTGTAGCGGGTCATGAAGCTCAGGCCGGGGATACCCAGCGCGACGAAGTCGTAGTCGTAGCGCAACTGCCAGGAGTCGAGCCCGGCGCGGGTGAAGGTGTTGTAGGTGACCAGGTTGACGGTGTACGGGTCGCCGCCGTTGAGGAACGGGAAAGCGCTGTCGCCGGACATCTGTTGCCAGGTGGCGGTGAACTTGTGGGCCTTCACGCCCAGGGTGAACATGGCGTTGAAGTTGCGGTTGTCGATACGCCCGGCGCGCTCGGCGCCGTCGCCGCGGCTGTCGAAGTAGCGCAGGTCGCTGCGCAGGCTGACGCCTTCGGCCAATGGCTGGGTGTGCAGCAAGCCAACGTATTGCTGGCGGTAGATATCTTCCAGCTTGGCGTAGTAGTAGCTGACACTGGTCTGCGGGGTGATGGCGTAGCTGCCGCCGCCGAAGTCAAAGTGGTCGCTGCTGGCGGCACCGTAGCCGATGTCGTCGCGGCCGGAGGAGTCGCGCAGGTTGGCCTTGGTCAGGCGGCCGCCGTTGAAGGTCAGGCCATCCAGCTCCTGGCTGGTCAGCAGGCCGCCCTGGAAGGTCGACGAGAGCAGGCGGGTGTCGTTGTACACCACCACCGGCAGGATCGGTTGCAGGGTGCCCAGGCGCAGGGTGCTCTTTGATACCCGCAGCTTGCCGGTCAGGCCCAGTTCGCTGTAGTCGTCTACGGGTTCCAGACTGTTGGGCCCATAGGGCAGCAAGCCGGTGTTGCGCCGGTCGCGGCTGGAGTCGAGCTTGACCCCAAGCTGTCCCATGGCGTCCACCCCGACGCCGACCGGGCCGTCGGTGAAGCCGGACTCGAAGCGTGCAGTGAAGCCCTGGCCCCATTCCTCGGCCTTGCTCTGCGGCGCGTTGTCCTGGCGGAAGTCGCGGTTGATGTAGTGGTTGCGCAGCTCGATGCGCGCGTGGCTGTCAGCGATGAAGTCCGCCATGGCCGGCAAGGGCAGGGCGAGAGTGGCCAGCCAGGCAGCTGAAGTGAAGGACGTGCGGTTCATTGTTGTTATACCCGACAGTGTCATTGTTCTTGTGGTCAGTGCTTGCTGGCGCCGGCGGCGCCGATACCGGTCATGGAGCGGATGAACTGGGCCAGGTAGCGCCCGCGCTCCTCGCGCGCCCGCTCCGAGGTGTCGGTGACCGAGAAGGCCCAGGCACCGAGGAAGGCCAACGACATGGAGAACAGCGCCGGGTTGCTGTAGGGGAAGAGCGCACGCTCGTTGTGCAGCACGTTGACCCACACCGCCGGCCCCAACACCACCAGCACGATCGCCGAGACCAGCCCGGCCAGGCTGCCGCACACCGCGCCGCGAGTGGTCAGGCCTTTCCAGAACATCGAGAGCAGCAGCACCGGGAAGTTGACCGAGGCGGCCACCGCCAGCACCAGGCCGGACAGGAAGGCGATGTTCTGCGACTCGAACAGCAGCCCCAGCAGCACTGCGAACAAGCCGATCCCGAGGGTGGCCAGGCGCGACACGCGCATCTCTTCTTGTTCGCTGGCCTGGCCCTTGCGCACCACGCAGGCGTACAGGTCGTGGGACACCGCCGAGGCACCGGACAGCGCCAAGCCCGCCACCACGGCAAGAATGGTGGCGAAGGCCACCGCCGAGATGAAGCCGAGGAACAGGTTGCCGCCCACTGCCTGGGCCAGGTGCACCGCGACCATGTTGCCGCCGCCGATGATTGCGCCTGAGGCATCACGGTAGGACGGCTCGGTGCCGACCATGACGATGGCGCCGAAACCGATGACGATCAGCAGCAGGTAGAAGTAGCCGATGAAACCGGTGGCGTAGAACACGCTCTTGCGCGCTTCCTTGGCATCGCTGACGGTGAAGAATCGCATGAGGATATGCGGCAAGCCCGCGGTGCCGAACATCATCCCCAGCCCCAGGGAGATGGCATCCACCGGGTTCGAAAGCAGCGCCCCCGGAGCCATGATCGCCTGGCCCTTGGCGTGCACGGCCACGGCGCTGGCGAACATCGCCTCGGTGCTGAAGCCGAAATGGCGGAGCACCATGAAGGCCATGAAGGTGGTGCCCGACAGCAGCATCACCGCCTTGATGATCTGCACCCAAGTAGTGGCGAGCATGCCGCCGAAGGTGACATAGAGCACCATCAGCACGCCCACCAGCATCACTGCGTAGAGGTAGCTGATACCGAACAGCAGCTCGATCAGCTTGCCGGCACCGACCATCTGCGCCACCAGGTACATCAGCGCCACGGCCAGGGTGCCGAACGCTGAGGTGAGGCGCACTGGGGCCTGGGCCAGGCGGTAGGACACCACGTCGGCGAAGGTGTACTTGCCCAGGTTGCGCAGGCGCTCGGCGATCAGGAACAGGATGATCGGCCAGCCGGCCAGCACGCCCAGGGCGTAGAGCAGGCCGTCGTAGCCGTTCATGAACATCATCGCCGAGATGCCCAGGAAGGAGGCGGCGCTGATCATGTCGCCGGCGATCGCCAGACCGTTCTGCATGCCGGTGAGGCCACCGCCGGCGGTGTAGAAGTCGCTGGCCGAGCGGGTGCGCAAGGCGGCCCAGCGGGTCACCAGCAGGGTGAAACCAACGAACACCAGGAACATCGAGATGGCGGTCCAGTTCATCGCGCGCACTCCTGCTTGACCTGGTCGTTGAGCGGGTCGATGACGCGGTTGGCGCGGTGCATGTAGACGCCGGTGAGGGCGAAGGACAGCAGCACCATCAACACACCCACCAGCATGCCGACACTGGTGACTCCGCCGTTGAGGGACTGGCCGAGCACGCCGGGGGCGAAGGCCACCAGCAGGACGAAGCCGTAGTAGGCGGCGAGCATGGTCAGGGTCAGCGAGCCGTTGAGGCGGCGCTTGCGCCTGATCAGTTGCTGGAAGGCGGGGTGGTTGCTGATGGTTTCGAGGTGTTCGGGTGTCATGGGGGCGTTCTCTCTGGCTGTTGTAATTGTTTTTTCAGGTCACGCGGGTGTTGCCGAAGGTTTGCAATTTCCTTGTGGGAGCGGCCTTGCGTCGCGAAAGGGCTGCGCAGCAGCCCCAGCAATCGGGGTTTTGGGACCGCTTTGCGGTCCTTTCGCGACGCAAGGCCGCTCCCACAGCGAGACAGGTGCCTCGATCTCAAAGCTGATCGAAATCGAGCACCACCTTGTCGCTCAGCGGGTAGGTCTGGCACGCCAGCACATACCCGGCCGCCACTTCGTAGTCCTCAAGGGCATGGTTGCTGTCCATTTCCACCTCGCCCTCGATCACCTTGCACTTGCAGGTCGAGCACACCCCGGCCTTGCATGACCAAGGCAGCTCGGCGCCGATGGCGTTTCCCGCGTCGAGCACGCTGCGGGTGTTGCGCGGCAGGTCGAAGGCCAGGGCGCGGCCGTCGCTGATCACGGTGACGTGGCTGACCGCCGAGTCGACCTGGCGCGCCGTCTCGCGGGCTTCGCGACGTGCCTCGCCACTGGCGGCGGCGAACAGTTCGAAATGGATGCGCGCCTTGTCCAGGCCATTGGCTTGCAGGCTGTCGCGCACGGTTTCGGTCATCGCCTGCGGGCCGCAGATGAACGCCGCGTCGAGCGACTTCACGTCGAGCCAGCGAGAGAACAGCTGGCCGCACTTGTCGGCATCGATACGGCCGTTGTACAGGTCGACATCCTGCTGTTCGCGGCTGAACACGAAGATCAGGTTGAGGCGGTCCAGGTATCGGTTCTTCAGGTCTTCGAGGCGGTCACGGAACAGCGCGCTGTTGCTCGCGCGGTTGCCGTACAGCAGGGTGAAGCGGCTGTGGGGCTCGCTGGCCAGGGTGGTGGCGACCAGCGACAGGATCGGGGTGATGCCGCTGCCGGCGGCCACGCCGAGGTAGTTGCCCTGGCGCGCCGGGTCCAGCGGCACGAAGAAGCTGCCCGACGGCGGCATCACTTCGAGTTGCTGGCCGGCCTTGAGCGCTTCGTTGGCGAAGGCCGAGAAGCGCCCGCCTGGCACGCGCTTGACCGCCACACGCAGTTCGCCGTCCTGCACCGCGCTGCAGATCGAGTAGGAGCGGCGCACTTCTTCATCATCCAGGCGGGTGCGCATGACCAGGTACTGGCCCTGGGTGAAGCGGAACGCATCGCGCAAGTGCGCGGGCACGTCGAAGGCGATGGATACCGCATCGCGGGTCTCCTGGCGCACTTGCCGGACGGTCAGGCTGTGAAACTGGCTCATGGTGTTCTCCACGGCTCAAAGGCATTTGAAATAATCGAACGGCTCCAGGCATGCGCGGCAGCGGTACAAGGCTTTGCAGGCGGTGGAGCCGAACTGGCTGAGCAGCTCGGTGTGGCTGCTACCGCATTGCGGGCAGCACACGGTGGGCGATGTGCCGCGCAAGCTGGCGCTGCCGGCAGGCGGTGCGATGCCATAGGCGCGCAGGCGCTCGCGGCCCTGGTCGCTGATCCAGTCGGTGCTCCAGGCCGGGGAAAGCCTGCGCTCCAGCGCGGGCGCGGCGAAACCGGCCTGTTCCAAGGCCTGGCGGATATCGCCCTCGATCACCTCGGTGGCCGGGCAGCCGGAGTAGGTTGGGGTGACGACCAGGTGAAGATGGCCGGCGCGCCAGCCGAGGTCGCGAACGACACCTAAGTCGACCACGCTGACCACCGGCACCTCCGGGTCCATCACCTCGGCCAGCACCGCCCAGGCCTCGGCCAGGTCGCCATCGCGCAGGGCTCGGGCGCCGCGGTCACCCGCGATCAGCTCACCAGGTCGCATCGGGGTAGGCTCGCGGCAGGAACTGCATCTCGGCCAGCAGCAGGCCCAGGTGCTCGGTGTGCAGGCCTTTGCGCCCGTCCAGGTAGAAGTGGCTTGCGGCCTTTGGTAGCGGCAGTTCGACCGAGGCGAAGATCGCCTCGACCGTGGCCAGCCAGCGGCGGGCGACCCGCGCCGGGTCGGCGGCGATGCCGGCCTGGGCCAGTTGTACTTCGCTGTCGCTGGCGGCCGTCAGCTCGACGGTGAAGCGCCACAGCGTTGGAATGGCGTCGAGCATGCGACGGCGGCTTTCCTCGGTGCCGCCACCCAGGCGCTGCACCCACTCGCCGGAGCGGCGCAGGTGGTAGGTCACTTCCTTCAGGGCCTTGGCGGCGATACCGGCGACACGCTCATCGCTCGATGCGCTCAAGCCGTCGAGCATGGCGTGGTGCCAGGCATCGTAGAGAAATTGCTTGAGCATCGTCACGGCGTAATCGCCGTTGGGTTGTTCGACCAGCAGCAGGTTGCGATAGGCCCGTTCGTCACGACGGAAGGCCAGAGCGTCGGCATCGTGGCCGTCGTCCTGCAGTTCGGCGGCATAGTCCAGCCAGTTGCGTGCCTGGCCGACCAGGTCGAGGCCTACGTTCATCAGCGCCAGCTCTTCCTCCAGCGCCGGCGCCTTGCCGCACCACTCACACAGGCGCTGGCCCTGGACCAGGGCGCTGTCGCCGAGCAACAGCAGGTATTGAATCAGTGCTTGCTTGTGCATGGCGCGCCTCACATGTGTCCGACTTCGGCTGGCAGCTCGTAGAAGCTGGCGTGGCGATAGACCTTGTCGTCCGCCGGGGCGAACAGCGGGTCCTTCTCGTCCGGGGAGGAGGCGGTGATCAGCGCCGAGGGCACCACCCACAGGCTCACGCCTTCACTGCGGCGGGTGTACAGCTCGCGGGCGTTCTCGATGGCCATGGCGGCGTCGGCGGCGTGCACGCTGCCCACATGCTTGTGGTTCAGGCCGTGCTTGCTGCGCACGAAGACTTCAAAGAGGGTCCAGACAGACATGGGGGTTCTCCGCATCATTGGCCGCTTCAGGCGGCATTCTTGTTCTGTTGCTTGCGTGCATAGGCCACGGCGGCTTCGCGCACCCAGGCGCCATCCTCGATGGCCTTGCGCCGCGTGGCGACGCGTTCCTGGTTGCAGGGGCCGTTGCCCTTGATGACTTCATAGAACTCGTCCCACTGGATCTCGCCGAAGTCGTAGTGGCCGCGGGCTTCGTTCCACTTCAGCGCAGGATCTGGCGCGGTGCAGCCAAGCAGTTCCAGTTGCGGCACGGTCTGGTCGATGAAACGTTGGCGCAGCTCGTCGTTGGTCTGGCGCTTGATCTTCCAGGCCATGGACTGGGCGCTGTTGGGCGAGTGTTCGTCGCTGGGGCCGAACATCATCAATGCCGGCCACCACAGGCGGTTGATGGCGTCCTGGACCATGTCCTTCTGGGCCTGGGTGCCGTGGCGCATCAGGGTCAACAGCAGTTCGTAGCCCTGGCGCTGGTGGAAGCTCTCTTCCTTGCAGATGCGGACCATGGCGCGGGCGTAGGGGCCGTAGGAGGTGCGCTGCAGCACCACCTGGTTGACGATCGCCGCACCGTCCACCAGCCAACCCACTGCGCCCATGTCGGCCCAGCTGAGGGTGGGGTAGTTGAAGATGCTCGAGTACTTGGCCTTGCCGCTGTGCAGCTTGGCGATCTCTTCATCGCGGTCGGCGCCGAGGGTTTCCATGGCGCTGTAGAGGTACAGGCCATGGCCGGCTTCGTCCTGGATCTTGGCCATCAGTTGCAGCTTGCGCTTGAGCGAGGGGGCGCGGGTGACCCAGTTGCCCTCGGGCAGCATGCCGACGATTTCCGAGTGGGCGTGCTGGGAGATCTGGCGGATGAGGGTCTGGCGGTAGGCGTCGGGCATCCAGTTCTTGGCTTCGATCTTGATCTCGGCGTCGATCTTTTCCTGGAAGGCGCGCTCTTCGGGCGACATCTCTTCCAGCGACTTCAGGCGCTTGACGCCGGTTTCTACGAGCTGTGCGTACATGGTCGGGCTTCCGGTTGTGGGCGGCTTGGGGCGTGAGTTATTTATAAGCGATACAAAACACAACATCAAACTGTATTTGATGTATCAAATAAGATTTGTGTATCACATTGGGATTGTTGGGGCTGCTGCGCAGCCCTATCGCGACGCAAGGCCGCTCCCACAGAGTGCGCGCGATGCCTGTGGGAGCGGCCTTGCGTCGCGATAGGGGTGCAAAGCGCCCCCGACTTTCTAAAGGCCAAAAAAAGCCCCGGATCATACCGGGGCTCCCTTTTCATGGCTTGCCGTCAGCCGACCAGCCGCTTGTCATATACGTGACAGGCCTTGCCCTCCGAGCGCTTCAGGCTGCCGCACGGCCGCAGATGAATCTGCGTGCTGATACCGATATAGGTCTTGATCTGCCGCGCCAGTTCGCCCACCACCTGCTTGCGCTGGCCCTCGTCGAGGTACTGGCTGTCACTGCGCAGCTCCACATGCACCTCCACACTATCGAGATTTCCATTGCGATACAGATGGATCTCATAAAGCTCTGAAAGCTGTTTTATCTTCAGCACCTGTTCTTCGATCTGCGTCGGGAACACGTTGACCCCGCGAATGATCAGCATGTCGTCGCTGCGCCCGGTGATTTTGCCGATGCGTCGCATCGGCCGCGCCGTGCCAGGCAGCAAGCGGGTGAGGTCACGGGTGCGGTAGCGCACCATGGGCAGCGCCTCCTTGCTCAGCGAGGTGAACACCAGCTCGCCCAGTTGCCCGTCCGGCAGCACCTGGCCTGTCACCGGGTCGATGATCTCGGGGTAGAAGTGATCCTCCCAGATGGTCGGGCCATCCTTGGTCTCGATGCACTCCATGGCCACGCCCGGCCCCATGATTTCCGAGAGCCCGTAGATATCGAGCGCGTCGATGCCCAGGCGCTGCTCGATCGAGCGGCGCAGTTCCTCGGTCCAGGGTTCGGCGCCGAAGATGCCCAGGCGCAGCTTGAGGTCGTCCGGAGCGATGCCCTGACGCTCGATTTCGTCGGCCAGGTTGAGCATGTACGACGGCGTGACCATGATGATGTCCGGCTGGAAATCGCGAATCAGCTGCACCTGCTTCTCGGTCTGGCCGCCGGACATGGGGATCACCGTGCAGCCCAGGCGTTCAGCGCCATAGTGGGCGCCGAGGCCACCGGTGAACAGGCCGTAGCCATAGGAAACGTGCACCTTGTCGCCCTTGCGCCCACCCGCGGCGCGGATCGAGCGGGCAACCACGTTGGCCCAGGTGTCGATGTCGTTCTGGGTGTAGCCGACCACCGTCGGCTTGCCGGTGGTGCCGCTGGAGGCATGCAGGCGCACCACCTGGTCCTGGGGCACGGCGAACATGCCGTAGGGGTAGTTGTCGCGCAGGTCGTTCTTGCCGGTGAAGGGGAACTTCGCCAGGTCCTCCAGCGACTTCAGGTCGTCGGGGTGGGCGCCACTGGCGTCGAAGCGCTGGCGGTACAACGGCACATTGGCGTAGGCGTGGTTCAGGCTCCAGCGCAGGCGCTCCAACTGGTGCTGGCGCAGCGCGTCGACACTGGCGGTTTCGATCGGGTCGAGCAAGGCGCGTTCGGCATCGTGGTAGAGGTTCATGGTTTCACTCGAGTTGTTCTTGTCGTGGGCCGGGGCCCTGAGTGTCATGGCAGGCAGCATACTGCCCGCGTGGTCTTGAGTCTTGCCGGGCGGATCAGAGGCGCTCGATCACCAGGGCGATGCCCTGGCCGACGCCGATGCACATGGTGCACAGGGCGTAGCGGCCTGCCGTCGCCTCCAGCTGGTGAAGGGCGGTGGTGACCAGCCTGGCGCCGCTCATGCCCAGCGGGTGGCCCAGGGCGATGGCGCCGCCGTTGGGGTTGACCCGCGGGTCGTCGTCGGCCAGGCCCAGCTCGCGCAATACGGCCAGGCCCTGGGCGGCGAAGGCTTCGTTGAGCTCGATCACGTCCATGTCGGCGAGCGACAGCCCGGTCAGTGCCAGCACCTTGCGGGTGGCAGGTACCGGGCCGATGCCCATGATGCGAGGTTCGACGCCCGCCGTGGCCAGGCCTAGCACCCGGCCACGGGCTTTCAACCCATGGCGACGCGCGGCCTCGGGGCTGGCCAGCAGCAGGGCGCAAGCGCCGTCATTGACCCCGGAGGCGTTGCCGGCGGTTACACTGCCGTCGGCGCGGAACGGCGTGCCCAGGCGGGCCAGTTGCTCCAGCGTGGTGTCGCCACGAGGGTGCTCATCGTGTTCGACGCATTTGGGCGGGCCTTTGCGCTGGGCAATCTCGACCGGCACGATCTCCCGCGCCAGGCGCCCACTGGCCTGGGCGGCGGCGGCCTTGAGCTGGCTGCGCAGGGCGAAGGCGTCCTGGTCCTCGCGGGAGATGGCGAACTGCTCGGCGACGTTCTCGGCGGTTTCGGGCATCGAGTCGATGCCGTACTGCGCTTTCATCAGTGGGTTGACGAAGCGCCAGCCGATGGTGGTGTCGAACAGCTCGGTGTTGCGGCCGAAGGCCTGCTCCGCCTTGCCCATCACGAACGGCGCCCGGGACATCGACTCGACGCCGCCGGCCAGCATCAGCCCGGCCTCGCCGCAGCGCAGGGCGCGGGCGGCGTTGCCGATGGCGTCCAGGCCCGAGCCACAGAGGCGGTTGATCGTCGAGCCTGGTACGCACAGCGGCAGCCCGGCCAGCAGGCTGGCCATGCGCGCGACGTTGCGGTTGTCCTCGCCGGCCTGGTTGGCGCAGCCGAGGATCACGTCGTCGATGGCGCTCCAGTCCAGTTCGGGGTGGCGCGCCATCAGTGCCTTGATCGGCACGGCGGCCAGGTCGTCGGCGCGCACGCTCGACAGGGCGCCGCCATAGCGGCCGATGGGCGTGCGCACGGCGTCGATGATCAGGGCGTGGGGCAGGGTGGCTTCAGTCATGGGATGGCTCCGGTGTCAGCACGCTGCCGCGCACCTTGTAGGATTTGCCGTGGAACAGGGCGATCAGTTCGCCCTGCTGGTTTTCGATGCGCACGTCGTAGTTGCCGGTACGCCCCTTGCGGCTCTGCTCGCTGGCGGTAGCGGTCAACTGGTCGCCCAGCCGCGCCGGCGCCACATAATCGATGCTGCAACCCAAGGCCACGGCCGCTTCATCGTAGCTGTTGCAGGCGAAAGCGAAGGCCGAGTCGGCCAAGGCGAACAGGAAACCGCCGTGACAGGTGCCGTGGCCCTGGAGCATGTCGGCGCGCACGCTCATGGCCAGGCGGGCGCTGCCGGGGCCGGCATCGAGCAATTCGATGCCCAGCCCCTGGCTGGCCGCATCGCGGCTGAACATCGACTCAGCGCAGGCGCGGGCCAAGTTTGCGGGGGAATGGTCAAGCATGCAGGCGTCCTCCTTCGGCATGAGTACGGCGCAGCAGCAGGGAAGGGCGGTAGCGTTCCTCCCCGTAGCTGCGCTGCAGGTTTTCCAGTACGCGCAGGGTGGAGCCGACACCCAGGGCATCGGCCCAGGCCAGGGGGCCGCGCGGGTAGTTGACCCCGCCGCGCATGGCCAGGTCGATGTCGGCGGGCGACGCGACGCCTTGCAGCACGGCGTCGGCGGCTTCGTTGGCGAGCATCGCCACGGTGCGCAGCACCACCAGGCCCGGCAGGTCGGCGATGACGCTGGCCTTGAGCCCGGCATGACGCAGCAGGGCCACGGCCTGATCGAGGGCTTCAGGGGTGCAATCGGCGCTGTGGCTGATGGCGATGCGCGTGGCCTGCCGGTAGTCGAGCGCCAGGTCCAGCAGCACCAGGTTGCGCAAGCCATCCTCACGGGCGCGCTGGCTGGCCAGGCGACCGTCGGACAAGGCCAGGGTCGCGTCGCCGACCCTCAGCAGGCCGCTGCCGGCACGTTCGGTCACGCGGATACCGACATTGCGCAGGCGCTCGGCCAGCGGTCGCAAGGTGCCCAGGTCACCTTCCACGGCGCAGTGCTCGATTGCGCTGTCGCTGCGCAGTTCGTTCGCTTGTGGGCGTTCGGCCCCATCGCTGTAGTCATAGAAGCCCTGGCCGCTCTTGCGGCCCAGCCGCCCGGCATCCACCAGTGCTTTCTGCACCAGCGAAGGCTGGAAACGGAAGTCCCCGTAGAAAGCCTCGAACACCGAGCAGGTCACTGCATAGTTGACGTCATGGCCGATCAAGTCGGTGAGCTCGAAGGCCCCCATGCGGAAGCCGCCCGCGTCACGCAGCAGCGCGTCGAGGGTGGCGCAATCGGCCGCGCCTTCCTGCAACAGGCGCAGGCTTTCGGCGTAGAACGGCCTGGCCACGCGATTGACGATAAAGCCCGGCGTCGAGCGGGCATGGACCGGCTGCTTGCCCCAGGTCTGCGCGGTGGCATGGACCCTGGCAGCCACATCAGGGGATGTGGCCAGCCCGGACACGACTTCTACCAATGCCATCAGTGGCGCCGGGTTGAAGAAGTGCATGCCGACCACTCGCTGCGGCATGCGCAAACCGGCAGCCAGGCTGGTGATCGACAGGGAGGATGTGTTGCTCGCCAGGATGCAGTCGTCGCGGCACAGGGCCTCCAGTTGTCGTAGCAGGCCTTGCTTGACGGTCAGGTTCTCGACGATGGCCTCGATCACCAGGCTGGCGTCGGCCAGCGAATCGAGCGTTTCCACCGGCCTCAGGCGCGCAACGATCGCCTCGCGAGCTTGAGCGTTCAGCTTGCCATTTTCCACCAAGCGACCGAGCTGGCGATCAATACCCTGGACCGCTTCGGCGGCGGCGCCGGGACGGGTGTCATAGAGGTGGACGGGATGTCCCGCTTGGGCCGCCACCTGGGCGATGCCGGCGCCCATGGCGCCGGCGCCGATCACCGCGACCTGCGCAGTGCTATCGAGTGCGCTCATGGTCAGCACCCCTTGAACACGGGTGTGCGCTTGTTCATGAAGGCGCTGACTCCTTCGCGATAATCCTCGCTGCGCCCAGCCAGGCGTTGCAGGTCGCGCTCCAGTTCCAGCTGTTCGTCGAAGCGGTTGTCAAAGCTCTGGTTCAGGGCGCGCTTGACCAGGGCCAGGCCATAGGTGGGCTGGGTGGCCAATTGGCGGGCCAGCTTGAGCGCTTCGTCGCGCAGCGCGGCATCGTCCACCACGCGGTGGATGAGCCCCCATTGCTCGGCTTGCTCCGCGCTCAGCCGCTCACCCAGCATGGCCAGCGCCTTGGCCCGGGCCATGCCGATCAGGCGGGGCAGCAGCCAGGTACCACCGGAATCGGGCACCAGGCCAATCTTGCAGAACGCCTGGATGAAGGTCGCCGAGCGAGCGGCCAGCACCAGATCGCAGGCCAGCGGCAGGTTGGCGCCGGCCCCGGCGGCCACGCCGTTGACCGCGCAGACCACCGGCATTGGCAGGTCGCGCAGGCTGCGCACCAGCGGGTTGTAGAACTGCTCGATGGACTGCCCCAGGTCCGGCATGGCCGCGCCCGGCGCTACATTGCGGTCGGACAGGTCTTGCCCTGCGCAGAAGCCACGGCCTTCGGCGGTCAGCAGCAGTACGCGGGCGCGTTCGCTCTGGCGCACCTGCTTCAGCGCGTCGCGCACCTCCAGGTGCATGGCGGTGTTGAAGCTGTTGAGTTGCTCGGGCCGGTTCAATGAAAGGACGGCGACACCGTCGTCGTCGATGGAAAACAGGATGTGCTGGTAAGGCATGACAGGTGTGCTCCGTCAGTTACAGCCCGTGGAATCGGGCCGGGCGTTTTTCCTGGAAGGCGCGAATGCCTTCGTCGCGGTCGGCGGTGCCGGCCAGCAGGGTGAAAGCGTGGCGCTCGAAGCGCAGGCCGCTGGCGAGGTCCATGTCCTGTGCCTTGAGCAGTGCTTCCTTGGCCAGCCGCACCGCCAGCGGCGCCTTGGCGGCGATGGCGCTGGCCACCTGCAGGGCGCGCTCGACGGTCAGCTCTGGCTGGGTGACCTCGCTGATCAAGCCGGCCCGCAAGGCGTGGCGGGCATCGATGGCTTCGCCGGTGAGCACCATCTGCATGGCCAGGGGCTTGCCCACGGCGCGCAGCAGGCGTTGGGTGCCACCGGCGCCGGGAAGGATGCCGAGGTTGATTTCCGGCTGGCCGAAGCGGGCGTCGCTGCCGGCGATGACGATATCGGCGCACATCACCAGCTCGCAGCCACCGCCCAGGGCGAAGCCGTTGACGGCGGCGATCAGGGGTTTGGAGAAGGCGCCGATGCGTTGCCAGCAGGCCACCCGTGGGTCGTTGAGGATGCCGACCAGGTCGCGCTCGGCCATCTCATTGATATCGGCACCTGCGGCGAAGGCCTTGCGGCTGCCGGTGATGACCAGGGCGCGGACCTGCGGATCGCGCTCGGCCGCCTCCAGTTCGCTGGCGAGCTCGACCAACAGTTCGGTGTTCAAGGCGTTGAGGGCTTGTAGGCGTTGCAGGGTGACCAGGCGGACGCCGTCCGCTGGTGCCTGCACAACGAGGTTGCGCGGCATGGTGATACCTCAGGCTGCACGCTCGGCACGGGGTGGCCGGCTTTTCTTGGTGTTGTATGCGATGGCGCCGAGAGGAGACGGGCCATGCCTTGGTGGGAGAGTATAGGCTTAATGCGATACACAAAATCAACATACAAAAATAAAAATGGTATCGCTGCATGTGATTCGCTCTGTAGGAGCCAGCCTTGCTGGCGAACCGGCATTCTCACCATTCCTTTGTGTTAAGCGGTTCGCCAGCAAAGCTGGCTCCTACAGGGTTATGTATCGCCTTTATTGACAATGTGATTTCAATGGAATGAATATCTGTCTTAATTTGAATCATTTATGAGGTGAGAGATGCCCTGCTACCGCCTGGATGGCCTGACCCCCGTGGTCCACCCCAGCGCTTACGTGCACCCAAGCGCGGTGCTGATCGGCGACGTGATCATTGGCCCAGACTGCTATGTCGGCCCCCTGGCTTCGCTGCGCGGCGACTTCGGGCGCATCGTCCTCGAGCAGGGCGCCAACCTGCAGGACACTTGCGTGATGCACGGCTTCCCTGGCGGCGACACCGTGGTCGAGCGCAACGGCCACATCGGCCACGGCGCCGTGCTGCACGGCTGCCGGGTAGGCGAGGACGCACTGGTCGGCATGAACGCGGTGGTCATGGATGGCGCCCACATCGCCCCGCGCTGCATCGTCGCCGCCACCGCCTTCGTCAAGGCCGGCTTCCAGTGCCCGGAACAAAGCCTGGTGGTCGGTGCGCCAGCCGAGGTAAAGCGCGCGCTCAGCGCCCAGGAGCTGGCCTGGAAGCAACGCGGCACCGCCGAATATCACACTCTGGCCCGGCGCTGCATGACCGCGCTGGTGGAGTGCCCGCCCTTGACCCAGGTGGAACATCAACGCCCGCGCATGGGCGACTCGGGCTTCAGACCCAAGGCCGAGGGCGGTGCATGAGCCTTGCGCGGCCACGGCAGGCAGGTATAGTCGAGGCTTTAATCGCGCCTCGTCCCCCCATGAGCAGCCTTGCCCCCCTGAATCACCTGATCACCCGCTTCCAGGAGCAGACGCCGATCCGCGCCAGCTCGCTGATCATCACCCTCTATGGCGATGCCATCGAGCCCCACGGCGGCACGGTCTGGCTGGGCAGCCTGATCAACTTGCTGGAGCCGATGGGCATCAATGAGCGGCTGATCCGCACCTCGATCTTCCGTCTCACCAAGGAAGGCTGGCTGACCGCTGAAAAAGTCGGCCGGCGCAGCTACTACAGCCTCACCGGTACCGGCCGACGGCGTTTCGAGAAAGCCTTCAAGCGCGTCTACAGCGCCAGTCTGCCGGCCTGGAACGGCGCCTGGACGCTTGTGCTGCTGTCGCAGCTCGACGCCGGCAAGCGCAAGGCCGTGCGTGAAGAGCTGGAGTGGCAGGGTTTCGGCGCCATGGGCGCGAACTTGTTGGGTTGCCCGCGTACCGATCGTGCCGACCTCAGCGCCACGCTGCGTGAGCTGGAGGTCGAGGACGACTGTATCGTGTTCGAGACCCAGGCCCAGGAAGTGTTGGCCTCCAAGGCCTTGCGCGCCCAGGTGCGGGAAAGCTGGAACATCGAGGAACTCGGCCAGCACTACAGCGAGTTCATTCGACTGTTCCGGCCGTTGTGGCAGGCCATGAAGGACCTGGAAGCGCCCAGCCCGCAGGATTGCTTCCTGGCCCGCACGCTGCTGATTCACGAGTACCGACGGCTGTTGCTACGCGACCCGCAGTTGCCGGACGAACTGTTGCCAGGGGACTGGGAAGGGCGCGCGGCGCGGCAGCTGTGCCGTAACCTTTATAGACTGGTGCAGGGTAGGGCGGAAGAGTACCTGGCCAGTGCGCTGGAAACGGCGGACGGGCCGTTACCCGATGCGAGCGAAAGTTTCTTCAAGCGATTTGGTGGATTGAACTGAGCCAAGCTCCGATCACACGAGGTGAAAACAGGCTTGGCCGCTCCCCAGGGGGTGGTGCACTGCGCAGCCTTGCCTGTTTTCGCGTCACCGACTCAAAGGCCCATTACCTCAGTTGGCAAGTCGATTTTCAACGTTCTTGTGAACTCATTGATTGGCCCGTTGGGCGATTGTTTGGACGAGCATTTTTTGCATTCGGTTCAAAAAAGCGAATGCCATCGTAAACTGCCCGTTTATCGTCGTCACGGTAAGACAATAAGGCATTAAGTGCCTACTTGTTGGGATTGCTCTTTCCCCATGCATGTGATCTTCCTCGCTCACGAATTCCCAACCGCCGTCTAGGCTGTTGACCGGACGGGAGTTGTTGGCCACGGCCATCAGGAAGTCTTCCAGGCTATCGAATAACACTTTCCTTGCAATCATGACATTGCCTAGCGCCACCGCCAGAAGCGTGTCTTTTCCGGTGCCCATTGCCTTGTCTACCTCCTTCGCGATGTTTTCCATACCGCTAAAGGGCAGGGACGGAAGAATGCCATCGTAGCCCGACTGTTCTGCGGCAAATTTTACGGTGCTGTTAGTACCTATATCCATGGCCTTATCCTTTGCTTTCTCCAAGGCAAATTGTTTCGCCACCTCGTCTTTTAGCTTTTGACTCCAAGAGCGCGAATCGGCGTTTAATTTTTTTGCGATGTCGGTATTAGGAATAATGTCAGGATTGTTGGTGATTTTTTTGACGGATTCTTTTGCCATGGTTTTTGCAACAAGAGAAACTACGCCGCCAGCCGGCGCTACTGCTAGCCCTACCAGGTTTGAATAAGCGGAGGCCAACAGTTCTGTCAGTATTTTCAAGGTCGCCCGCGTCACGATGTGCAGCCACTTGGAATCTACAAAGCTTCTCATTTCTTCTTCGGCGCTGGCTATGACTTCATGCGATGCCACCACCGCGTCAAACCGGTCCATCATGGACTCCCTGTCTGGATCAAGCACTTTGTCAACGGTACGGTGTACGGCTGTCATCACTTTATCTCCCGTACTCCTCTCTGGCAGGTCTTCGACCAAATTGATGTTCGCCCATCTGTCAAGTGCCAACCCCAGCCTATCCTTGAATGTGATTGGGTTGTTTCCGGCCATCTGGTACAGGTTCAGCCCATCCACCGTTCCCGCCGGATCCGCACTCAACCACCGCCCCAACCAGGGCTGGTAATAGCGATACCCGTAGTAATACAGCCCCGTCACATCCCGCTCCTTGCCGGAATAACGCACGGTCTTGTACAGCGCTTCCACGCTGTTGTGCGGCAGCCACACCGCCGTGTCGCCGTAGGGGTAGTACTCTTCTTGGCTGATGAGGTTTGCGCCTTTATCCAACTCCAGCCCGACGCTGCCGATCAGGTCGGTGTAGCTGTAGCGGATCGAGTCGTTGGCCATGTCGGAGGGGATGCCCGTTTCCCAATGCAGCACCCGCACCTGGGCGCTGCCGGCTGCGCCGACGATGATTTCGTGCCGCAACGATTCCACGGCCGCATCGTTGTACTGGGTGCGCAACTCCAGCCCCGGCAGGTAGAGCACGTGGCTGCGGCGCACGGTCCCGGAGGTCAGGTCCGAGCGGTGTTTGGTCACTCGCTGGCCGCTGGCGTCGTAGCGGTAGATCTCCTCGTCGTCCACCAAACTGTCACGGGGCATCTGCACGGCTCGCGCCAACTCGCCCCGGCTGGTCCACTGCAATTGCTGGTTCGTCTGCAACTGGCGTTGATTGCCGGCAGCGTCGAAGTAGGTGTCGACCTGCGCGGGGTCTTCCGTCACTTTTTTATCCATGGCGCGGTTGCTGCGCTCGGACACCGTCAGCTCGATCGTGTAAGCGTTGGGCGGGTCTTGTGGGTTGTGCTTGAGGTGGGTCAGGTTACCGCCACGGTCATAGCAGTAGTGGCGCACATAATTGACGAGGGTACCGTCGGTGGAGGGGGGCGGGAGGGTGATCGGGCGATTTTTCTGGTGTTGCTTGGCGATGTCGCGCAGTTCGCGGCCGGTGGCTTTGGTCAGTTGGTACAGGGTGTCGTAGGTGTAGTGGTGCTCGGGAACGACCTTCTGGTTGCGGTAGAAGCGTGTCGCTTCGGCGTCGTTGTGCAGGTGAATCACATTGCCCACCGGGTCGTAGGCGTAGCGCAGGTCTTGCAGGCGTTTTCCATCGGTTGGCCGCACGACCAGGATGTGCAGGAGGCGTTGGGTGCGGGGTTCGTAGGTAAAGGTGGTGACCACGCCGTTGCCATGCTCCTCGCGCAGCTTCTGGCCGGCGGCGGAGTATTCGACGGAGCTGAGGATGACCTGCTTTGTGCCGTCCTTGATGGTCAGCCAGCTGCTGGCCAGTTGTCCGGCGACATCGTGGACCAGGTGTTGCTGGTGCCCGTGTGCGTCGGTCTGTTCGAGCAGCGTGCCGGTGGCGTCGACGCGGGCGAGCGTGGTGTAGGTTTGCGGCGCCAGCAGGCGCTCCCATGCCGCCTCGTCCGCCCCTTGCCAGTCGGCTTCGCCGTCGGCGGCGAGCAGTTGGCGGGTAGAGGACAGCGGCAGGCCGGTGAGTGCGACGCTGTCGGTCCTAAGACGGCCGGCGGTGCCGTAATGGCGAACGCACTGGCCGGCGAGGTTGTGGTCCTTGGCGGCCTGGTCGTTGCCGGCCCAGATGAAGCGCTCGGCGATGCGGGGCGTTTCTCCGGCGGCGCCTTCGGTGATGTCGTGCGGCCGGCCCGCGAGTGGGGCCAGTTCGTAGTGGTGGTAACGGACGAGGTCGTTGGCACTGAGGCTCATCAGCGGGCGGCCGGCGATGTCGCTCAGCGCGAGGGCGTGGCCGGCATCGACACTGTCGGTGCTCTGCACGTTGCCTGCCATCGACTGGTAATAGGTGAAGTTGGGCGCGGTGTCGGGGATGGTCTGGCGCCGCTCGTGCAACCGCGGGTCGATGCTTTCGAGCAGATGGCCGAGCGCATCGAAGCGGTGGCGGGTGATGCGCGCGTCGGTGTCAGCGGGTGTATCCGGATGACGGTGGTAGACGACCTGGCGCACGGCCAGGCCGCGGTTGTCGCGAACCGCCACGGTTGGCGTGCCGTGATGCAGTGAGTGATCCGAGTCTTTCATCCTGTTCTCCTTGACCATGCCGCATGAGGGCGGCACGCAGTTACAGGTTAGTCGAGGCCAAAAATCCCCACTTGCCGACGAACATTTCAGATCACGAAGAACCCATGCGCCCCAACTGCGCCACCAATCCGAACCCCTAATCCAGATACCCCTGCATAGCCTCGCGCGGATTGTCCGCCCCCTCATAGGGCCGTCGATAACGATCGATGCGCGGCGTCCGAAGGTGCTGTTCTCCCTGCGCGCTCGGCAACCTGGCTGCGTGCCATGCGCTATTGCCGCCTTCGAGCACGAACACCGGCTTGCCGCTCAAGGTGGCCACTTCCGGGACGGCATAGCGCGCCGTTTGGCTGGAGCCACAGGTCAGCACACAGCACTGCATCCCCATCGCGGATAAATCCGCTCCTACTGTAGGGCGTGTTGCACCCGTGTAGGAGCGGCTTCAGCCGCGATGCGCCGCGCGAGCGGCGCTCGAATGGATCAGGCGCGATGGTCGAAGAAATGACCCATCAGTTTCAGCAGCGGCCTGCGGCGATTCTTCCTGGAGAAGTCCCACTCATTGAGCTGCGACGCCGCTGGGCTACCATCCTGCTCGTGCAGCATCCGATGTGCCTCGGGCAACCGGTACCAAGGCACCGAGGGGAAGGCGTGGTGCACGATGTGCAGGTTGAAGTTGAGGATGACGAAGCGCGACCACACCGGCACACTCTTGCAATCGTGCGAAACGCGGTCCTGTTCCCAGAACTGCAAACGCTCGCCATCTTTCGCCAGCAGCGGGGCCTCGGCGTGGTGAGGCAGGTTGACCAGTTCCACGATCAGGGCCAGGAACAGCCAGATGATCAGATAGAACAGCGCCAGGTCCGCCAGATGACCGAAAGCCCAGGCAACGGCCGCCACCACCCCGTAACCCACCAGGTACAAGCGGGCGAAACGAATCTCCTTGAGGATGCGCGGCGAGTCGTCACCTTGGGCCCGGGCAATGAACGGCGCACGCCAGTTCAGCAGGAAATGGTTGACGGCGATCATTGGTAGCCAGTGCTTCCACATGAACTCCAGGGTGCGTTCCTGCTTCTTGGTCATGACCGCGAAGCGCTCGATCATCCCGCGGTTTTCCGGGTCATTGAGCGGGTGTGCGGTCCAGGTGTGGTGGGCCATGTGGAAGCGTCGGCGAACCAGGAACGGCAGGGCGATCAACCAGCCGTTGAAGTGGCCGATGATGTCGTTGAGCCGGCGATTGTCCGAGGTCGCGCCATGCAGGGCTTCGTGCAGGATCAGGTACAGCTGCACAGTGGCCAGGCCCGCGACCAGCAGGCCTAGAACCTGCAATGCGGTGGATTCACTCAGCCAGAAGTTCCACGCCAGCACCAGCAGCAGCAGGTCGGCAACCCACAACATCACGGTCCAGGGCTCTTTCGCGCCATCGGGGATCTGTTTGCGTACAACGAGCCATTGGTCTTTTGTCATTGTCTGAATACTCCAGTCTTCATCCGTTGCGGGATGGGAATGCACGGTAGGTAAGAGGCGCTTTCATTGCAGGGCGATGGCGCAGAGGCTGTCGGCCAACTTCGCGTAGGCCTGGTCGAAGAACGCCACCTCATCATCGAAGCCATGGCTGCGAGGGGCGTCGGCGAATACTTCGAAGACCAGCAGGATGCAGTCGTAGCGAACACCGCCCTCCAGGTGCCAGGCCGGCAGGTAGGCAGTGATCGCAAAGCCAAGGCCGACCAGGCCGGCGAGCAGTTCCAGCTTGTCGGCGAGGATATGCACGCTGAAGTACTGCACCTGGGGATGGCGCTGGAGGAGGGCAGTGAGTGCCTGCAGCGTCGCTTGCTGCGTCGGGTTGTCGCCGACCTGGCCGGACACCATCAGTGCGTCGGCCCCCGGCTCATGGTTGAAGCGCAACGGGCCGTGCACTTGCGCACCGGGTGGGCCGCTCAGGCAAGTGGCCGGGTAGGCGCCGGGCTGTGGGGTGAGCCGCAGTGCATCGTACAGCCTGGCGATGATCGGGCCGGCCACGTCGTTATGCGCGTACCCCGGCGCGACATGCACGAAACCTTCCTGCGCCGGGGGGAGCAGGGCGGTCAGGTGGTACTCCCTGATGTCGTCGACCTTGTCCGGCCCGCCGTCGTGCCCCACCAGCACGCCTGGCCTGATCTTCTTCATCAAGGCATGGCTTGCAATGTTGCGCGTGACGTAGAAACCCAACTCCATGGCGTGTGGCCGATGGCGCTCCAGTCCCAGTCTGACCAGGTTGGAAATCGCCCCGGTTCTGCGTGCGGCCGGGTGGACCACGCCATGGGACATTTCCCAGGACTGGTTCCACGGGCGCCGAGCGACACAACAGCAACCGACAAGAAAGCTGTCGAGTTCGGCGACAAACCATTGTTGTTGCCCGGAGTCCATTGAACTGCGGATATAGCCCGGGCTTTGGCAAGGGTGGGTGGTTTGCCCGTAGACGCTTTGGAACAACTGGGCGAGTCGAGGAATATCGTTGATATGGCCTGGGCGGTAATCAAAGGCGTCGGTACGCGTCTCGATATCCACGGGCGTGGAAACGGACTTATGCAGCACGGTGGTCGAGGTCATGGCACACCTGAATATAGTTATTGGCGGCAGGCGGGCGCTGTGATTACCCAGGGCAAGTCACAGGCACGAGCAAGGGCAGTTGTGGCGGCGAGCTACCTCAGGTAACGAGGGCTGCAGCCAAGCGCCGGTCAATAAGTTCGAGGTGGGCGGAGTGTCGCAGATATGCATCATCCATGAGCAAAAACATCATGTCGTTCCTGACAGTAGTGTGACTATAGAAGTGGCAAGCCGGACTCCTTCCAGTTGCCGAGGAGGGAATATAGAGCGTTGAGGCACACTGTCAAATATATTCGCAGGCTATAACTCGAATACGTGTCGATGCCCTGCGCTGGATATCTGACTGAGTTATTTGTTGCGATGTCCAATATGTGTTGTCTATAAGGGCAGGGTGCCCGCAGGCACCCGAACCTTCATACCCGAAAGCGCGAAACGCTGGCTTGCATGCCCTGTGCAATGTCACCCAGGCGCTGCGCGGTCGAAGCCAGTTGCCGTGTGGTCTCAGTGCTCTCCCTGGACATCCGCGCGATCCGTTCGACCTGGTGGGCGACCTCCTGGCTGGCCAGGGTCTGTTCGCCAATGGTGTGGGAGATCTCCTCCACCACCGAGGCGGCCTGGCGCGCGCCTTCGCGAATCTGCTGGATCGAGGCGCCGGCCTGGGTGGCCAGTTCCACGCCGGCGCGTACCCGGGTGACGCCGGTTTGCATGCTTTGTACCGCGTTGCCCGTGCTCTGGCGAATGCGCTCGATCATGTCGGCGATCTCGCGTGTCGATTGCGCCGTGCGCGCGGCCAGGCCCCGCACTTCGTCGGCGACCACGGCAAAGCCGCGGCCGGCGTCGCCTGCCCGCGCCGCCTCGATGGCCGCGTTGAGCGCCAACAGGTTGGTCTGCTCGGCAATGGTGTTGATCACCTGGACGATGGAATAGATTTCCTCGGAGCTTTGCCCCAGTACCGTGATGGTCTCGGAAGAGCGGTGCACCGCTTCATCGATGCCCTGCATGCCGCCCACGACATTGAGGATGACTTCACCACCATCACTGGCCAGGCGCTCCGACTGCCCGGAGATCGACTGCGCATCGCGAGCATGCTCGGCGATCTGCGACAGGTTGGCGATCATCTGTTCGGTGGCCGAAGCCATGCTCACCGCGCTTTCCGACTGCTGGCTGGTACGTTCGACCAGGCCGCTCGAAGCCTGGCCCAGCTCCTCGGCGACGTCGTGCAGTTGCTGGTTTTCTTCGTTGATCGCCTTGATCATGGCGCTCAGGCTGTCGCGCATGTCGGCCAGTGAGCGCAATAGGTGGCCGGTTTCGTCGCGCTCGTGCACCCGTATTTCGGTGGTGAGGTCGCCCTGGGCGATCCGTTCGGCCACGGCCACGGTCTGGCGCAGGGGGCGCAGTACCGATCGCAGCAGCATGAACGTGCACAGCGCCAGGACCAGCGTCGCCAGGACCATGCCGCCTATCAGCACGGCAATGCCCTGATGCAGGGTCGCCTTGCTTTGCGCGCGGCTTTTGTCGGCGTTGCTTGCAATCAGGTCGCTCAGCCTACTGTTGCGCTCCTCCAGTTCCTTGAACGCCTCCATGAATGAGGGCAACTGAGCCTGTGCCTGCTCGGGAGACTTCAGTGCCAGCTGGATGATCGATGTGGCGCTGGCGATGTAGTTGTCGAGCAGTGGGCCAAGTTCGCTGATGGCATCGTGCAGATCCGCGTCCAGCGGCAGCTTGAGATTGCTCTGGATCACGCTCTGGAACCATTTAGCATGCTCGTCGAGGTCGGCCAGCACCTGGTTGGCGGTATCGACGTCGCCAGGTTTGACCAGCAACGCGGCCAGCACGTCGGCACGCAGGGCATCGTGCATCATGTCGCCCTCCATGTGGTTGCGCAGGGCGGACATGCTGTCCTCGTTGCGCGTCAGCGCCTGGTTCTGGTCATGCTCGGCGAGCAGGCCGCTGCCGCCGAGCAGCAAGGCGGCGAGAATGCTGACCAGACCAAAACCGATGGTTTTCTGCCGAATATCCATATCGAACGGCTCCATGAGGTAGGTCTGGTGAGCATAGATTGCTGGGTGCGATTCGCCGCATGACAAGCGGGTATCGTGTTGCGGTGGGTGGACGGGCGAGGGGCGTTCAAGGCGAGGGCAGGGCACGGGCAGATCAAGGCAGGTGTTTGATTTAAATTACAGTTTTATTTCAGCTCGCGGTGCTGGCGTTAACCTATTTTCAAGCTTTACTTGGTGCCGAGCACAGGTCAGTGGGGCTAGCAGAGTCATTCGAGCAGGCTGGCAAATGGTTTGTAGCAAAGGCCCCTTAGTTGAGAAACCCGGCTTGGCTGCCGTTGGAGCGCGCAGCAGGAGAGGCGGCATGCTCGATTTCCTGGTCCACCTGTTTTGGGAGGTCTTGCTTTATTTTATCGGCTACGGGTTCTTGAAGGGCGTGACACTGGGTCGATTCAAGGATCCCAAGGGCAGTGACTGGGTGTCCGCTATCGGTGCAGCGGTGAGCCTTTCCAGTGTGGTTGCATTTATCTTGATTTGGCTTAACTAAACGGCCTTCAACAAGCACGCACGTGTAACGATAACTCAACTAAATGAGTATTTAGTTGAGTTATATAAATCATTCAATAAAGTTTGCTGCCGCGAGGGGCGTCGTTCACCATTTTCGCAGTGGTTGAGCGCCGCGATTAGAAGAGCCGAACCCCAGCGGAGACCTCGACGGCTTTACTGATGTTGTAGCCGACAACCCGCCATTGATCAGCTTCTTCACTGAGCAGCACGGCTTCAGTGACGGTCATGTTTGCAAACCTTGACTGGGTCTGAATGGCAGCATAATGACCAGGTGGCGCATCCGGTAACTGTTTGGTGAACGCGATCTGGAACTGACCGCGTTGCTGCAGTTCGCCAAGCCCCGTGCGCAAGCCACTGATGCCTTTTACCCAGTTCGACTCGGTTGATGCCGCCTTGAGTACCGAGCCAACCGACGGCCAGGTCATATCGATTCTTCCAGCATCAAGCAACAGCAAGAACTCTGTCGCCGTATCGACCAGCAGCCGCTGTTGTTGCGCAGAGCCAGGTTCGGAGAGCGTGACTGCCGGTGCCGCGTTGGTGATGGGAGCGTTGGTATTGATGGAGACGTCGCAGCCTGCGAGCACCAACAAGCTGATCATTACGGTGAAACAATGCTTCATGCAAACCTCGAGGGCTGATGGATTCCTGCAGACGATTAAATCGAATAGCGGACGGTATGACCAGTCAGGCGCGAAAAAGCAGAGTGCGCAGCTCACGAACTGGCCTAGTCAGGGTGTGGCCAGTCAGTAGCAATGTGCGCATAATGTATATTATGTTAAATTGAATATTATGGGAGGTGACCTCCTGAGTTGTCCAATCCCACATACCTCCGGTCAAATCCCCACAAACCCCCATTTCTCAGAAAATCAAAAGCTTGGCATGTGGCGAAACAACGCGCTAGAAACACAAGGCCTTACACGACCAAGCTGGGTGAATCCGGGATTGTAGGCCCCATTTACTCCGTGCGCTCTGTAGTAAGCCGTTATATCCGGTATCGATCCGACAACACCTTGGAGTTTCGCCGGCTCAATACGGACGTCACAGGGGACGAGCTACGCCAATTTCGAGCTGAAGAACTTGGACATGGTTGACGTTAACTACGACAGCCCATTGCCTTCCAAGTACGACAAGTAGCTAGTGAAGCCTCAGCCACCCCGAACCATATGCCGATGGTGGTTCGGGCCTGCCATGGATGTTAAGCGAGCGCAAATGGGTTCAGAATACTCCGGGAGAAACAGTCCTAGGGCGTCAGGGCTAAGGGGCCTATCGAGTTGGTTTGCATCCACGTTACAGCTCCAGCATGCCCCGCCTGCTGGCACAAGAACAGCCCCATGTTTCACGTCTGCACTCCCCTCGCCCATGCTGTTCTTACGAGCAGCTAGAGAAGTCATGTGCGAGGGTCAGGTTTACTCCCATGCGATCAGCGACAAGCCCTATCTGGCGCTCTACGGTGGTCGGTAAGCTGCTACCTTCAGCGCTTAGACTAGAGCCATCCGTTCTCCGATATCATTGACGAGGGCCTGGTGGTTGCGATGATGACGTCGTCCTCAATGGTCACCGTTGCCAAGTACCCTTCAGATTTCATCGCGTTGACCAACCTCCGGTTTGACTCGGTGTTTCTCACCTTGATCTTCTTGACCTTCGCGCTCACGGTTTTGAAGTCCTCATCGTCGAGCAACCCTAGAGCTGCAGCAATGTCCGGCCACTTCATCCCGGGAAGACATTGTGTCAGCATTTCAGAGCGCTGCTCTGGGGTGAGGCTCGCGTTGCGAACCAGATGTCTCAGCACAGGCATCAGCGAATCAGCAAACCTTACGCCGGCTTGATTGGCCAGCATAGATACACGGCCGAGCTCTGGAACCGCTTCCGGTTTGCTTTCAATCGTCTCCAGGCTAAGCCCTGACCACATCTGAATTTTCTGTGTGAGTGACAGCGCTTTGCTTTTGCTCAGCGTGAGCATCGTGTCGAGCTGGAGCGAGCTGATATCGATCTCTGCTTTTGCTAGATCCCAGCGTTCAACCAGGTACTTGCCTTCGAGGTGTGGGCAAGTATTCAGTACGATCTCCCTGACTTCCGAGCTGTATGGCAAAAATGATGAGGCTACCAGCATGCCCCAGCGACCCTCAGGTAGCGCTGTTTTTATCATTGCTAAGTCTTGAAGCACGACGCCATCGAGCAATACCTGAAGCACGTCATTACTGATACCGGTGGAGCTCAGAAGATACTGTTGCAGCGACCAGTCTGCGCTCGTTGACTGCCACAGCGTGCCCTTGAGAGACGAAGCATTCCGAGCGATGAAACCGGTGAATACCGCTGTGGGTTCCGATCCGATTTCTTCGTCCGAGACGTTGCCGTCTAGCCCAACGACTTTCTCAAAAAAAATCCACACTGCGTCAGCTTTGGCCACCAAGCGATCACTCTCAAGTGCCTTTGCCCAAAGATATCTCGGGGCGTCAGTGAGTGTGTGTAGGTCACAGGTCGTGTGATCGAAGAGTCTATTTGTCAGATCGTGATCTGCGTCCACTTCTGCTAGTAAGCTGGTCAAGGAGTCGCTTGATTCATCCAGGACAGCAGACTGATCTAACAATGCGCTACCGAGCTCATCGGCGTGAGAGAGCAGATAATTACCGAGCCCATTGATGCCCAAAGCCTGTAGCCTACGCAAGGACACGATGCCCACATCTGCAGGTTCGGATTTGGCGTCTTTAGAATCCTGTCCAGCTTCTGACTTCGCGCATATCAGCGATAGCATAGGCAGGTTGATCTTGATGCAGCCCCAGTCAATCAGCCTTTCGAGGTCTGCGAGACTCATCGTATGGCCCAGTGAGGCAAACTGGACTGGGTACGCCCTGAGCCACGCCCATGCTCCCAGATTGCTCTCTAGTCCTGGCATCAGCCGTGAAGCATCTTCCAGCCCATCGATTGTAGGCACCAGATCCGTCGAGGAATCACCGGCCAGGGTCTTGAAGTCGGATTCCGGCAGGTTGTCGACGATTGCTTTGACGAGGGACTGACGGGCCTCGCTTCCTTCAAAAACGCCACCAGCGTCACCCTTGTCCCTAGCGTTGAAAAGGCTATTAAACAGTTTGGGTTCGAGGCGGTACACGGCGCGAATAAATCCAGCCGCGTCAGTTCGACTCAAAAGCTCGCGCACTGCGATGGCCATTCGTTCGGTGTGCTCGTCCAGGCCGCTCCTCAGTATATTGCTTAGCTGTGTGTCTGCTGAGCCAGCCGAGAGCGAGCTTGGTCGGGCGCTGAGACAGGCGATCAAATCGACGATGATCCCCCTACCCTCGTCGAGCTCGTCGCTCTTAAGCTTCTCCAGCACGGTACTCGGGTTGTCGACAGGCGCGGAGACTTCAGGCAGCACGCCACGTCTCAACGAAAGGATCAGATCTTTGTCACCAGGCGTCAGAGAACCCTGATAGAAATAACCTAGGTAGTCGGTGTAGTCGGCATCGAGAAAGCCATGCTGCATCAGATAGCTCACGACATCCAAGCCTGGAAGATTGCTCCTTACTACCTCTCCATACCCTTTCTTGACGGCGGTCGTGAACGACATCCTGATGACCTGATCCGATTGCCTCTGCACCGAAGCGATTTCATCTGCGATTGCGCTAAGTCGCCGCCCAAGCAAAGCATGGCGCCGCTCATAGGATGTAGCGGTGAGTAGCTCAGTCATTGAGACGTTCCGAGAGGCGTAACTAGTCGCCTGCCCATATTGCTGCACGGCATCCGTTGTGAGGATCGTGGCATTACTCTTCAGGAAGTCGAATACCTCGTCGGTTACGAACTGTTGTGGCGTGTACCGGTTACCACCACCTCGGACATGAGTCGCGATGCTGGATTCGGTCAATCTAAGAAGCGTGAACCAAACGTAGGCCCTCAGCTCAGTGACATTGTTGGCCAGCTCGGCGACTCGCTCATCCCGCTCAAGCCGCAAGTCATCAAGTCGCTTGGCATTGGCGCTGTTCTGCTGGATTTTCCAGATATCGAGGCCTTTGATGACCCCATAGATCGCCCCCCTCCGTTTGACCAGGTCGGCATACGCGCCGGGATGGAGATTTCGGATGGCGACAATCGCAAACAGCTTATCTGGCTCCAGGCGTAGGCCGCTGGCAAGGATATTTGAAAACATATCGAATTCATTGACGATATTTTTCACCAGCCGGAGGTCATCGATGTAGTAGCAGACCGTCTCCACCAGTCGACGGTCGAGGTGTTCGCCCAAGGGTTTCGATTTGAAGGTTCGAAGGTTCAGAAGCTCCATCATCTTTTCCTGGGAGTTTTCCGAGTTGATGACGGGGATCACAGGGACGATGAGGTCAAAAAATTTGGTTTTCTCGCCGACGACGAACATTTCATCGCGCAGCGCGTAGACGAAATAGACAGGTCGTTTCACCTGAGGTGATTGCTTGATGATGAAATTGATTTCCCGCAATCGGGTGAACACGTCATGAATGCCGAATCGGTCGAGATCCTCAATGATCACCACGTCAATGCTGCTTCGCTCAAAGCAGTAAATGATCTCATCGATATTTTTGTGCAGGACGGAGCCATGGTGGGTGGTCTCCAGCTTGCCTCCTTTGAGGGTCAAACCATCAATACTGAACAGCGAACTCAGACGCAGGCACGTGTGTAGCAGGTGTATGCACCCTAACGCGGCGATTCCGACGGCGAGCGGGCTCGGGATCCACAGCAGCCATTCCAGGAGCCAGGCCGGTTCAATCTTGGGCAGCTTATCTGCCACAGGAACGTACAGTCTCAGCGCCGCCAAAATGAGGAGGCCATAGCAGAGCGTTTTCCACCATATATTCAGGCCCGAGGCTTGGTCGATTCTCTTAAGGCGGGTCTTGGGAAGTGTCTTTGCAGGGACGGCGTACAGGAGCTGCTGGACGATCGTCTCCTCGATCCTGGCAACGAGATCGGATTCAGCCTTATTTTCCTCGGCTTTGGATTCCTGCCCTGTCTTTGCAGAAGGCTCGGATGAGCGCGGAGATTCCGAGGCCACGTCGGTATCGGTAACAAGCTCATAGGCCCCAGAGATCTCGGTGTCTTTGCCGAATGTGGCTAGCGAAACAAACGCGTAGACGAACTCGGGGTGGCGATGGACGAAGGTTCGAAGCACGCTGCTCTTCCCTGCCCCGTATTCCCCCGTGATCGCGATGTTCCTGACTTGATCGTTCCTCAGCCCATTCAATAACTCACGCTCATACCGCTGGATCTTCCCAGGCTCGATGAGCACTGGGGTTAGCGGCTGGAACAGATTCTCATGAGAGGGCGCGGCCAAGAACGCACGTGCGGCCTGATAGGCGCTGACGGCCGCACGTGGGTACCGCTTCAAAGCAGCTAGCTTGCTGCGGTTCTTATTAGTCCAGGCGTTAGAGGCATCTAATGCCCGGTTATAGAAGGCGCGCAAGCGAATGAACATCCGTGTCTCCAAGCAGGCTGGCGGCTACCAGGCGTTCATCTGCCGAAGATTGAATGATCGATCTTGGGTCTGAGCGGGAAGGCGAACTTCCGGTGAGCCTGATACGAGGGTTGGGATGATAGCTCACGGCCATCTTCGCCTGCGAACCCTTTGTTCACCTGGCAAGTGAATAGCCCCTGGTTTCGTAGACACCTCAAAGCCTCATAATGAGGCCCAAATCAGGGGCGTTCTTTACTGAGCGCCCCTTTAACGTCTGATGTTCATCAGAGATGAGCGTTAATCCAGTCCCAAACCGATTTATCCAAACGGATATGGTGCTGGTATAAACTCCTGACGCATGCCGTCTGCATGCATCGACTCAACATGAAGATTCTGTCGTCCGACCACCACAGCCAGCAACGGGCGGCGATCGCCGACAACGAATCCCAGGCACAAAAAAGCCGCGCCGACTTACAGCGCAACGAAGCCTTGATTCGCGATGGCTCGGTGTCGCGCAGCGACCTGGACATCACCCGCGCCGCCAACAGCCGTGCCACGGCTGCCCTCGCCCAGGCCAAGGCCGCCCTGGAAATCGCCCGCCAGGACCTGCAGACGGTGATCGTCAACCGCGACTCGCTAGAGGCCTCGGTGGAGAACGCCAAGGCGACACTGGAGCTGGCCCGCATCGACCTGGACAACACCCGGGTCACCGCCCCGCGTGATGGCCAGCTGGGGCAGATCGGCGTGCGCCTGGGGGCTTACGTCAATTCCGGCGCGCAGCTGATGGCACTGGTGCCCGATACCGTGTGGGTGATCGCCAACATGAAGGAAACCCAGATGGACAAGGTGCGTATCGGCCAACCGGTGACCTTCACCGTCGATGCGCTCGACCACCTGAAGCTGCACGGGCACGTGCAGCGCATTTCACCCGCCACCGGCTCCGAATTCGCGCTGTTGCAGGCCGACAACGCCACCGGCAACTTCGTCAAGATTGCCCAGCGCATCCCCGTGCGCGTCAGCGTCGACCCCGACCAACCCCAGGCCCAGCGCCTGCGCCCGGGGATGTCGGTGGTGGTGAGCATCGATACTCGGGTCGTCACGGAAGAGGACCGCAAAGGCGGCTGACGCCGACACGCAGCACCTTGCGAGGCACACCGCGTCGCTCAGTCGGCCAAGGCCAGTTCGGGGTAGTTCGAATGCATGGTGCTTTCCAGACGGGGCCGGCGTGTGCGTGCCAGCCGGTGACAAAGGCGGTGGTTCAGTTCAGGCGCAGGCGGCGGATATCCCGCTGGGGTGGCTCGCCAAACAGCCGGGCGTATTCACGGCTGAACTGCGAGGCGCTTTCGTAGCCGACCCGCGCGGCGGTCACGCTGGCATCGAGGTTCTGCGTGAGCATCAGCTGGCGGGCTTCCTGCAGACGCAGTTGCTTCTGGTACTGCAGCGGGCTGGAGCCTGTGATCGTGCGAAAGTGCTGGCGGAAGGTCGAAGGGCTCATGTGGCAACTGGCGGCCAGCTGCTCGATGTTCAGCGGCTCGGCAAAGTGGCGCTTGAGCCAGTTGATGGCGCCGGCGATCTGCTGGCTGGGCGCGCCCTGGTTGGTCAGGTGGCGCAGCTGCGCGCCATGGGGCCCGGTCAGCAGGCGGTAGGCGATCTCGCGCTGGATCAGCGGGGCCAGGTACGGCAGCAGCACCGGGTCGGGCAGCAACTGCACCAGGCGCAGCACGGCATCCAGCAACCCCTCGGTCACGGGCTCCACGGCCAGCGAGCAGAAGCCGCAGTCGCGGGTGGGCGATGGCAGGCGCAGTTCGGTGGCCAGGTGCAGGATCTCCTGGGGCGCCAGGTGCAGCATCAAGCCAAGAAACGGCTCGGTATGGCTGCCCTCCACCACCGTGGACACCACGGGCAGGTCGACGGCGCTCAGCAATGACTGGCCCGGCCCGAAACGCAGGACCTGCTCGCCAAGCACGACCTGTTTCTGACCCTGGGCGGTGATCCCCAACCCCAGGCCGTAGATGCAGTGCATGGGTTGGGTGACGGCGCGGCGGCGGTGCAGGGTCAGGCCGGGTATGGCCGTCTCGTAGTCGCCGTCCGAGGGCGCGATGCGGGCGATGGCCTGGGCCAGTGCGCGGCTGTCGGCAAAAGACGGCCGCAACGGTTCGAAAGGCGCGTTCATGGGCTAACTCGCTAGACGGGCGAACCAGCGCAGGGAGCGCTGGTCAGCCGAGGGGATCACTGCAGATGCTTGCGCAGGAAAGGTACGGCTTGCGCCATGGCCAACGCGACGGGTTCGGGCTTGTCGTACAGGTCGTAGTGCGACCAGCCTTCGGCCACGTAGATCTGCTTGTCGGTGGAGGCCGCCCGGCCATAGATTTCCCAGCCATCGCGGTACGCGCCGAAAGCGCCTGGCTTGTCGCCGATGACCACCAGCAGCGGCTGGGTCAGCAGCGATTCGGCGTTGAGGAAGGCATCCCAGCCGAACGCCGCGCTGTTGAACGAGAACAGGCCGCTGGTGGCACCGTTGGGCTGCTGCCCGCGCGGCGTCTTGTAGTAGTCGGTCGCTTCGAGCACGTCGATATCGGTGATGCCCGCCTGGCGCCCCTCCTCGACCGAGTTCGGCAGGTAGTTGATCACGTTGCGCGCGCCGCCCTGGGCTTCGGCGATGCGCTGGGCGGCCATGGCCTGCAGCGCCGCAACCGGCTGGAAATGGCTGAAGCCTTCGCGGATCAGGCGGCCGAAGTTGACCCCGGTGATCGAGACCAGCGCCTTGATGCGGTGGTCGGTGATGGCGGCATGCACGGTGTAGGCACCACCGCCACAGATGCCGATCGCGCCGATGCGTGCCGGGTCGACATAGGGCAGCGTCACCAGGTAGTCGATGGCGTAACGGATGTCGGACACGCGGATCGACGGGTCTTCCATGAAGCGCGGCTCACCGCCGCTGGCGCCCTGGAAGCTGGCATCGAAGGCGATCACCACGAAGCCCTCCCTGGCCAGGCCTGCGCCGTAGACATTGCCCGAGGTCTGCTCCTTGCAGCTGCCGATCGGATGAGTGCTGACGATGGCCGGGTACTGTTTGGCAGGGTCGAAGCCTGGCGGCAGGTACAGGTCTGCAGCGGTCTCCCAGCCCAGGTTCTGGTAGCGGACGTGCTTGATGGTGATATCGCTCATGGGTTTCTCCAGATAGATCGTATGCACAGGGCGTAGCGAGTGATCAGAGGTTGGCCTGGAAGAACGGCACAAGGTGTTCCATGGCCGTACTGACCCCAGGGCCGTCGTACAGGTCCATGTGCGCCAGGCCGTCCAGCACCACCAGCTCTTTCTTGCCCTGCGCCTTGGCGTGCAGCTCCTGGCTGTGCCACAGCGAACCGGCCTCGCTGCCGGCGATGACCAGCGTGGGCTGGGTCAACAACTGCTCGACCAGGTCGAAGGCATCGAAGGCGACCCAGGCGCCCAGGCCGTTCATCAGCATCTTGTTCTGCGCGTTGGGGTGCTGGGCGCGGGGCGTCAGGTAGTAGTCGGCGGCTTCCTGCAGATCACGCGGCGCGCTGGTGTCGCCCAGTTGCGGCACATAAGGCGCGTAGACCGGCGCGGCACCGGCCGCTTCGGCCGTGCGCTGGCCGGCCAGGGCGTCGAGCACCGGCAGCAGGTCGTTGATCGAGCCCTTGCCCTCCCAGCCTTGGCGGGTGGCGGTGCCGACGTTGACCGCGCTGGCGGTGGCCAGCGCCTTGATGCGGCGGTCGACCGAAGCCGCCTTGGCCGCGAAACCGCCACCGGCGCAGATCCCCAGCACACCGATGCGCTGGGCGTCGACGAAACCGAGGGTGGTCAGGTAGTCGACGGCGCTGTACACATCGGCCACGCGGTTCATCGGCTCATCGAGGAAGTGCGGTTCGCCGCCGCTGGCGCCCTGGTAGGAGGCATCGAAGGCCAAGGTGACGAAGCCCTGTTCAGCCAGCAGCCGGGCGTAGGTGCCGGCGGTCTGCTCCTTGACGCCACCACCTGGGTGGACGGTAACGATCGCAGGGTACTGCTGGCTTTCATCGAATGCGCTCGGCAGGTAAAGGTGGCCGGCCATCACGATGTTGCGGTTGTTGAACTGGACGTCTTGCATGGTGTTGCCTCCACGAGGGTTTGCCGTTCGTTGGAGGCCAGTATAGGAATGTGGTGGCGGGGATTTTTGCCTAATCCAACTCCTTGCTTGCACGTTTCAAGGAGAGTTGAAACTAACAAGGACCAGCAACCGTCCCCGCCAGACCGCGTACAACAATAATTCTAGTGCCATCAATATGCTGAAAGACTTACGCCAACGCCCTCGACACATTGCCTATTACGTAGGGCTACGATGGTCCTGCAGCGCCTGTGAGATTGAGCGTCGCGCGGGCGGCGCTCGATCGGATAGGCGCTATAAGGGTTGCGGCGAACACCTTGCAGCCCTCACGCGCTCATCAACGCAGGGTCTCCACCCTCGAATGCGGTGTCTGCGCCACCCGCGCCAACTGGCCAGCCCCGCCTGGCGAGGGCCGACTCCCAGGTCGAATAGGCATCGCGCCCCAGCATTAGGCGCACCGGGGCATTCAACCTTGCTGGCGCATGCGCCGCACATCCCGCTGCGGCGGTGCGCCAAAGGCTCGGCTGTACTCGCGACTGAACTGCGAGGCACTCTCGTAGCCCACCCGTCCCGCCGCCTGGCCTGCGTCCAGATGCTGGTTGAACATCAATTGCCGGGCCTCCTGCAAGCGCAATTGCTTGTGGAACTGCAACGGGCTGACGCCGGTCAGTTCGCGGAAATGCTGGCGGAAGGTCGAGGGGCTCATATGCACCCACTCGGCCAGGTCGTCGATACGCATCGGCTCGGCCAGGTGTTGCTTCAGCCAGGCGACCACCTTGGCGATCTGCTGCATCGGCGAGCCGGCGGTAACCAGGTGACGCAGGGCGACACCCTGCTCGCCGACCAGCAGCCTGACGATGATCTCCTGCTGTACCAGCGGGGCGAGATGGTCGAACAACGCAGGCTCGTCCAGCAGCCCGAGCAGGCGCTCCAGCGCACGCACCACGCCGCTGTCGAGTTCGGCGATGACAATGGCCTGGTGAGTGCCGGCCTTAGGAGGCGCTGGCAGTTGCAGGTCTTCAACCGTGCGCATGACCTGGCTGGGGTCGAGGGTCAGCATCAGCCCCAGGAAGGGCTTGGCAGGTGACGCCAGCGCGACTTGGGACACCACGGGCTGGTCGATGCTGGTCAACATGCCCTGCCCCGCCTGGTAATGCAGCACGGCGCGCTGCTGCATGACTTGCTTGCTGCCCTGCGCCACTACGCCCAGGCCCAGGCCGTAGATGCAGGGCATCGGCTCGGTGGGTGAGGCGCGACGGTGCAGGCTCAGGGCCGGTAGCCGGGTGACCAGGTCCCCTGTGCTGGGGAGGTGCCGGGCGATCAAGGCGCTCAAGCCTGGAAGGCCAGACTCAACGGGGTCGCGGGGGGACTCGAGGCGGGTCATGCGTTTCTCCATCGTCATTGCCTTCATGCTCTGGGCAATGATGAAGGTTATTGCACCAATCAACCACTGTGCCGACTTCCCCCGGCTCATGCCTTATTGAGTAAGGCGGCCCCCAGGTACGGCCGCACAAGCCACACTCTGCGCTGCTGTTGTTCACCCACTAAATGTTTGCCCCGCGGACCTTCAGGCAACTGGTCCGAAAATCCGAGAATCTTTGCACTGCGATGACTGACGGCCCGGTCACAACTGAACACAGACCTTCCTGTGTTCGACCAGAGGTAAGCCATCATGGCTAACAATCAAGACAAGGGCGGCGACCGTAACGCCGATACCAACGTGGGCAACGCCGGCCAGCAAGGGGGCCACGGCTCGGCAGGCGACATGACCGATCGGCAGAAAGGCGGTCAGCAGAGCGGCCAGCGCCCTGAAGACAAGACCGACAAGGACTGGGCACAGTCTCAGGACACCGGGCGGCAAGGTGGGCAATCGATGGAGCAGCCTGACGACAGGGATAACCTTTCCGATACGGGAAAAGTCGGTGGTCATCAACGCGACCAAGACCAGGGCATGGATAAGGAACGTTAATTACGACGGGAGTCCAACCAGGGCGACAGCGTTCGCCCTGGGGATCGTATTGAACAGTTCCGGTACTGGCGGGATACAAGGCCGCGAATTCTCCGACGAGGTAACAGCCCATGATCGACCCCAACCACACGGCCCCCTATATCGATGAAGTGCCGCACGATCCCGGCGAAAAGATATCCCGGCCTTCAATGAGCAGTTGATCAAGACACTGGCGGGTTGAATGTTGCTGATCCACGTCTTGGCCCAGTCGTGCCAATCACAATGGGAGCGCGCTTTGAACCCCCGGTAACACCGCAAGCGGCCGGGGAAATAGTCGAATGCCGCTGGTTTGCACCCTTAGAATGGGTACATGTGGCCCATGGCGTATCACGAAATCCTCCTGGAAACTCTCATCATCTACGACGACAAGGTCGGTCAGGGAATGAGGTTGGTCGCAAAAGAATGCATCACGGGCGAGTTACGACTTGATCTCGACGATGCGCTGGCTCTCCCGTCTCACATCCTCAAGCACCTGGTCATCACGGCGAAATGGGATCACTCGCCGGGAACGTTTCATCCAATGCGTTATCGACAGTGCTCTCCTTCGGTTGGGTCAGCTCGCCACATTTACAGTCCGCCATACGGCAAGGCTCACCATTGCGATGCCCTGTCGCGCAGGCTTCGCAGCAATAAGCCTTGCCATCCTGGACCACGGCATTGGCATCCACGGTGCAGGAGCAGTGGTTGCAGGCACAGCGTTGCTCGTTCATCAGGGTTCTCTCCCGTCGTCTTCAGAGGCCACGTCGTCGGTCCATGGCTCGCCGTCCAACGGCGCCGAGCGGGCCAGTTCGGCCTCGTCCAGGCCGAAGCCGCCACCGATTTCATGGGCTTGCACCTCGCGCAGGGTCTGGTCGGCAGGGCCGCTGCCTGTACCAGGCTCATGTGGATCGCGAGCACCGGTTTCATCAAACAGCGTGTCAGGGCTCAGGTCGTCGAGGGTCACGTTGTCCTCATGCAGGCTGTCGCTCAGGGCCTCGCCACCGGTCATGCCGCTTTCGGCGACACGCCGGGGCGGGTAGTCCTGGGCGAGCTCGCGCGCTGGACGTTCGTCGCCGACACGGCCCTGGCGCTCATCGTGGCGTTCGCTGAAATCCAGCTCGCGGACAGTGCCCATGCGGTCCTCGGTGTCGTCGATATCAACCTGCGGTCTTGGGTCATCGGGTGTGGGCATGAACGTTCTCCGTCAGTGGGCTTCAATCGGTCGACTCCCCCCAGTGCGAAATGATTCAGAGTTTCTTTCAGCCCCCGCCCCGCCTTTTTTTGAACTCCGCGCAGCACCGCCGCCTCCCAATCTTGAGACCCGCGAACCCTCCCGGAGCCCGCCATGGCCAAGCCCCTGCAGGAGTACCAGCGCAAGCGCGATTTCAACGCCACGCCCGAGCCGGCCGGCAAGCGCGCCCGCCCCCGCTCGGCCCATGCGCTGCAGTACTGCATCCAGAAGCACGATGCCAGCCACCTGCACTACGACTTCCGGCTGGAACTCGACGGCACCCTCAAGAGCTGGGCGATCCCCAAGGGGCCCTCGCTCGATCCCAAGGTCCGGCGCCTGGCGGTGCATGTGGAGGATCACCCGCTGGATTACGCCAACTTCGAAGGGCACATCCCCGAAGGCCATTACGGCGCCGGCGATGTCATCGTCTGGGACCGGGGTGTCTGGGAACCCGAAGGCGACCCGCGCGAAGCCTATGCCAAGGGCAAACTGCGCTTTCGCCTGCAGGGCGAGAAACTATCGGGGGTCTGGAACCTGTTCCGCACCCACCTGGCCGGCAAGAAAGAGCAATGGATGCTGGTCAAGTCCCATGACGGACAAGCACGCAGTGAAACTGACTACAGCGTCGTCGAGGCCCTGCCGGACAGCGTGCTGAGCGAGCGTACCCTGCCGCCACGGCGCCCGGCCAAGGCACCCGCCGCCACGCGCAAGGCCGGCCGCAAGCCCCTGCCGGAGCTGCTGCAGCCGCAACTGGCCACGTTGGTCGACTCCCCGCCCAGCGGCGACTGGCGCTACGAAGTCAAGTTCGATGGCTACCGGGTCCTGGCGCGCATCGACGGTGACGACGTGCGCCTGTTCACCCGCAATGGCCACGACTGGAGCGCGAAGATGCCCCGTCAGGTCAAGGCGCTCAGGGCACTGGGGCTCGATGCGGCATGGCTGGACGGCGAAATGGTGGTAGTCGGCGATAACGGTGTGGCCGACTTCCAGGCCTTGCAGAACGCCTTCGACACCGAGCACGACGAACGCATCACCTATTACCTGTTCGACTTGCCCTGGCTGGGAGACGAGGACTTGCGCGAGCTGCCGCTACAGGCACGTCGCGCCACCCTGGCCAAGTTGCTGGAAGACAACGCTTCGCCGCTGCTGAGCTATTCCGCCGACTTCACGGAGCCGGTCGACTCGCTGCTCGAAAGCGCCTGCCGGCTGGAACTCGAGGGGCTGATCGGCAAACGCGCCGACAGCCCCTATATCGGCCGGCGCAGTAGCGACTGGATCAAGCTCAAGTGCAAGCAGCGCCAGGAATTCGTGATCGTCGGTTACACCGACCCCAAGGGCAGCCGTCATGGTTTCGGCGCCCTGCTGCTGGCCCTGCACGATCACGACAGCGGCCAGCTGCGCTACGCCGGCAAGGTCGGCACCGGCTTCAGCGCCACCACGCTGGACAGCATCCTCGCCCGCCTGAAGCCGCTGCAGGCCGCCAAGCCTCCCTTGGTAAGCCCCCCTACCGGGGCTGATGTCCGCGGCGTGCACTGGCTCAAGCCGCACCTGCTGGCGGAAGTCGCCTATGCCCAGATGACCCGCGAAGGCATCGTGCGCCACTCGGTGTTCCACGGCCTGCGCGACGACAAACCCGCCACCGACATCGATCTGGAGCAAGCGATGCCCGCCAAGCGCGCAGCACAGGCACGCCCCGAGGGCCTGCCCCCCCTGCGCCTGACCCACCCCGACCGCGTGATCGACGCAACCACCGGCACCACCAAGCGCGAGGTCGCACAGTACTACGCCCAGGTTGCCGACTGGCTGCTGCCACAGCTCAAGGATCGGCCTGTAGCCCTGGTCCGGGCGCCGGATGGCCTGGGCGGCGAACTGTTCTTCCAGAAAAACCCCGGCCAGCTGCATATCCCCCACGTACTCAACTACAGCAAGGCTCAGGCAGGCCAGGCAGCCATGGTGCTCAACCGCGCCGACAGCCTGCTGGGCGCGGTGCAGATGAACATGCTCGAACTGCACACTTGGAATGCCACCGACAAGGACTTTGACAGGCCCGACCGTTTCGTCCTCGACCTCGACCCTGATCCGGCGCTGCCGTGGAAAGCCATGCTCGAGGCCACCCAGCTGACCCTCACGCTGCTAGACGAGCTGGGCCTGAAGGTGTTTCTCAAGACCAGCGGCGGCAAGGGCATGCACCTCGTCGTGCCGTTGACCCGGCGCGCCGGCTGGGACGAGGTGAAGGACTTCAGCCATGCCTTGGTCGAGCACATGGCCGGGCTGTTCCCCGATCGCCTCAGTGCCGTGTCCGGGCCGAAGAACCGGGTCGGGCGGATCTTCATCGACTACCTGCGCAACGGTAGGGGTGCCACCACCGTCGCTGCCTACTCGCTGCGCGCCCGCGAGGGCCTGCCGGTGTCGGTGCCGATCTGGCGCGAGGAACTGACCCAGCTCAAAGGCGCCAACCAATGGAACATTGGCAATCTACTGACGCGGCTTGCCGAGGTGGATGATCCGTGGGCTGACATGGCCGGAACCCGCCAATCGATCACCGTGCGCATGCGCAAGCAGCTGGGGATTGACTGATGGAACGCGTGGTGGATCTGCTGCAATGGCCCGCCATGCTGCTGACCGTCGCGGCTGCATGGTGTATCGGCTCGCGCCTCCCGCGGCGAAGACGCATCGGCTTCTGCTGCTTCATCGGCAGCAACGTGTTGTGGGTGGCCTGGGGCTGGCAGGTGCAGGCCTGGGCACTGATCGTCCTGCAGTTCTGCCTGTGCGCCATGAACCTGCGTGGCTGGAAGAAGAATACCCAAGGAGCGCCTAGCCCATGAGCATCGCCCAGGACTTCGACCTTACCCACCTCGACCGCCTGTTGCGCCGTTTCGGCGCGCGGCCGCTGACCATTAACCTCGACACCCTGCTGCCGGAATTACTGCATGCGCTGCACGCCGATCACCTCGACCTGCTGCCCCTGCCGGGCCAGGGCCGCACCCTCGAACGCTGGCGGGCCCTGGCGCGGGTCGCCGGTTGCGATCTCAGCCTGGCCAAACTCTATGAAGGTCATACCGACGCCCTGGCGATCCTCGCCGAATGCGGCGCCGCCCATCATGCCGGCGAAGGAATCTGGGGCGTGTGGGCTGCGGAGCCACCGGATGCCCGCACCCGCATCGTCGCCCGGGACGGCGAGCAGGTCCGCCTGCAAGGCCGCAAGGCCTGGTGTTCGGGGGCGTTGCAGATCGACCGTGCGCTGCTGACCGCCTGGGACGACGAACAGCCTCAACTGGTGGCCATCGAGCTGCCCCATCCCAGCCAGCGCATCCAGACCGACCACTGGCAGGCCGTTGGCATGGCCGCCACCGCCAGTGTCGCCATCGCGTTCGACGACTCGCCGGGGCTGGTCATCGGCGAGCCCCGGCAGTACCTGTCCCGCCCGGGCTTCTGGCACGGTGGCGCGGGCATTGCCGCCTGTTGGTATGGCGCGGCCGAAGCCCTGGCGGACTACTTGCGCGAACACTGCCGCAAACCCCGGCCCGACCCGCACGCCGATGCCCACCTGGGCGCCGTCGATGCCGCCCTGCTCGGGGCCCGCGCCGCCCTGCGTGAGTGCGCCGCCTGGATCGACCAGCACCCTCACGATGATGCCAGTTTCGAGGTACGCCGCACCCGCGCCCAGGTCGAGCAGGCGGTCGAGTTGGTCATCCAGCATGTCGGCCACGCGCTGGGCGCCACGCCGTTCTGCCGCAGCAGCCATTTCGCCCGGCTCAGCGCCGACCTGCCGGTGTACCTGCGGCAAAGTCACGCTGAGCGCGACCTGGCCGAGCTGGGCCGGCAACTGACCGACAGGCCGGCAGGAGCATGGCAGCTATGAGCCAGAACCTGATACAGGCCGCCACCGGCACACCATGGAGCGCCTGGCAGCAGTCCGCGCATCTGGCCCGTGCCACCTGGCTGACGCCCGCTCGGCTGTGCCCGCCCGGCAGGCGGCTGGTGCTGTTGGCCCCGCACCCGGACGATGAAATCCTCATGGCCGGCGGCCTGTTGGCCAGCTTCCACGGCCGGGAACAGGACCTGGTGCTGATTTCCGCCACCAACGGCGAGGCCAGCCATCCGCATTCCAGCCAATGGACAGAGCACCGTCTGCGCCATCAGCGCCCTTTGGAGAGCCGCCATGCCCTGCAAAAGCTGGAGCTGGACCTCAACCGGGTCAAGTGGCGACGACTCAACCTCAAGGACGGCGCCCTGCCCCGCGATGAAGCCTTCCTGGTCACGCACCTGGAGCAGTTGCTCCAGCCCGATGACCTGCTGCTGAGCACCTGGCGCGGGGATGGGCACTGCGATCATGAAGCGGCCGGCCGCGCCTGCGCCAGGGCGGCCCAGTCGCGCCGCGCGCAGCTGGCCGAGGTGCCGGTATGGGCTTGGCACTGGGCCGCTCCCGACGATGCGCGCCTGCCTTGGTCCCGTGCCCATCGCCTGCCGCTCGACGAAGCGCGCCTGGCGCGCAAGCGTGAGGCCCTGGCCGCCCATGCCAGCCAATTGCAGCCTGATGGCGATCATCCGCCGGTACTGCCCGAACAGCTGCAGGCCTGCTTGCTGCAACCCTTCGAACTGGTCTTCCTGTCAACGGAGTCGCCATGAGCCTCGACGCGCAGTATTTCGCCGATCTGTATGCCGGCAACGATGACCCGTGGGCCTTTCGTACTCGCTGGTACGAACGACGCAAACGCGACCTGGCCCTGGCCAGCCTGCCTCGCCAAGGCTATGAACGTGTGTTCGAGCCGGGCTGCGCCAACGGTGAACTGAGCGTCCTGCTGGCCGAGCGCTGCGCCGACCTGGTGTGCCAGGACATCGACGCCACCGCCGTGGCCCTGGCCCGCCAGCGGCTGGCGGGTGTGAGCCATGCACACGTCGAACAGGGGCACCTGCCGGGCGACTGGCCGGGCGGACAGTTCGACCTGATCGTGCTGAGCGAGATCGGCTACTACCTGGACCCCACCGAGTGGCTGCAGGTGATCGAGCAATCGGTGGCCTGCCTGAGCCATGACGGCGGTCTGCTGGCCTGTCACTGGCTTCATCCCATCGCCGGTTGCCCGCAGGAGGGTCGCGAGGTCCACGCGCTGCTGGCCCGACACCTACCGCTGTACCCGCTGCTGCGCCACGAGGAGGCGGACTTCCTGCTCGAGTACTGGTCGTGCCAACCCCGCGTCGTGGACCTGGACGAGACCTGCCCATGATCGCCGTCATCATTCCTGCCCACAACGAAGCCCGCCGCCTCGGGCACTGCCTGGCCGCCCTCAAGCTGGCGGTGGCACGGGCCGAGGCGGCGGGCCTGGTGGTCGAGGTGCTGGTGGTGCTCGATCGCTGTGTCGACGCCAGCGCGCGCATCGCTCGCCGTCATGGCGTGCACACCCTGGAACTGCAGGCTGGCAACGTCGGCATTGCCCGACGCCTGGGCGCGGCGTGGATGATCGAGCGCGGCGCCCAGTGGCTGGCCTTCACCGACGCCGACAGTCGCGTGCCCGTACACTGGCTGGTGTCGCAGCTGCAATGGCACGCCGACGCGGTCTGCGGCACCGTGCACATCGAGCGCTGGCAGCCCTGGCAGGGCGCCGCCCTGCGCCGGTTGTACCGTAGCCGATACCAGGCTCAGGAGGGGCACCGGCATATCCACGGCGCCAACCTGGGCGTGTGCGCCAAGGCCTATGAGCGCGTCGGCGGCTTCCAGCCACTGCCGGCCCACGAAGATGTACAACTGGTGCTGGCCCTCGAGGCCAGTGGCGCGCAGATCGTCTGGACCGCGGCGCACAGCGTGGCCACCAGCAGTCGCCGGGACAGCCGGGTTCGCCAGGGCTTCGGGGATTACCTGAGGGGACTGGAGGGGCAATTGCCGTCATGACAGGGCAATACACTATGACGCTTTGCGCGGTCGCTTGGCCGCCGGTTTCTTCGCCTTGGCCTTGCCACCAAGGCTGCGCTTGAGCAATTCGGTAAGGTCGATGATGTCCGCGCCCTTCTCCGCTGGCGCACCCTCGCCTTTGTCCACGGTCTCGATCTTGCCCTTGCTGGCCTTCTCTTGCACCAGGTCGAGGATGGTCTGGCGAAACGCGTCATGGTACTCGTCGGGTGTCCATGGCCCGCTCATGTCTTGCACCAGCTTCCTGGCCATGTCCAGTTCGCGCTTGTCCAGCTTGCTGTCGGTCACGCTCTTGTCCAGTTCCAGCGACTCCAGGCCACGCACCTCCTCGGGCCAGCGCAGGGTGATCATCACCAGCGCGTCCTCCAGCGGGCGCAGCAGGGCCAAGTGCTGGCGGGTGTGCAGTACGACTGTGGCCAGGGCCACCTTGCCAGTGCTATGCAAGGTCTCGCGCAGCAAGGCGTACACTTTGCCGCCACGCCGGTCGGGGCTCAGGTAATAAGGCGTGTCGAACTGTTGCAGCGGGATCTCCCCGGCCTCGACGAACGAGAAGATATCGATGGTCTGGGTCGCCTCGGGCCGCGCCTTGCGAATTTCCTCCTCGCTGATCACCACATAGCGGCCCTTCTCGAACTCCACGCCTTTGACGATGTGCTCCTTGTCGATCTCGTTGCCGGTCACCTTGTTCACCCGCTTGTAGCCCACCGGCTCCATGCTGCGCTTGTCGAGCCAGTCGAAATCCACACGCTCGGTGCGCACGGCAGTGTTGAGGGAGACGGGGATGTGCACGAGGCCGAAGCTGATCGCGCCTTTCCAGATTGCCCGGGCCATGGTCGGCTCCTACGCGTCGAACGGTTGGCCAGGCTGGCTATAGCGCAGCGCGCCGCAGCGTTCGCAGCACTGGCAGTGAAGCCCGGCGATTTCCCGGGCCAGCAGGCTACGTCACTGGCAGCCACGCAGCAGGCAGACGAGTTTCATCAGTCACCTCCCTGGCCCGCCTATATTTGGGGCTCTTACAAGGACTGACTGCGCGGCGTGGCCAAGGTTTATTCGACTTTGCCCTATGGCAGTGGATTACCCCCGGTGACGCCGAACACCTCCCCGGTGATATAGCTCGACTCCTGGCTGGCCAGCAGCACGTACAACGGGGCGCACTCGGCGGGCTGGCCCGGGCGTTTCATCGGTGTATGCCCACCGAAGTCGGGGATCTTTTCCGGCGGCTGACCGCCACTGGGCTGCAGCACGGTCCAGATCGGGCCCGGGGCCACCGCGTTGACGCGGATGCCGCGTTCGATCACCTGCTTGGCCAGCGCCTTGGTGAAGGCAACGATGGCGGCCTTGGTGGTGGCGTAGTCGAGCAGCGTCGCCGATGGCTGGTAGGACTGGATCGAGGCGGTGTTGATGATGGTCGCCCCGGCCGGCATCAGCGGCACGGCCGCCTGGCACAACCAGAACAGTGCGTAGACGTTGGTCTTGAGGGTGTGATCGAACTGCTCGTGGGTGATCTGGCCAATGTCCTTGCGCGCCACCTGCTTTCCGGCAACGTTGACCAGGATATCCAGGCCACCGAGCTGTTCGTGGGCCTGGTCCACCAACTGGCCGCAGAAGCGCGGGTCCTTGAGGTCGCCGGGAAGCGCCACGGCCTTGCGGCCTTCGGTCTCGATCAGCCGGACCACTTCACGGGCATCACGCTCCTCCGTGGGCAGGTAGTTGAGGGCGATGTCGGCGCCCTCGCGGGCGAAGGCGATGGCCACGGCGCGCCCGATACCCGAGTCGGCGCCAGTGATCAGGGCGCGACGTCCTGCCAGGCGGCCGAAGCCTTTATAGGTGGTTTCACCGTGGTCGGGCTTGGGCTGCATGTGGGCATCCAGGCCAGGGGCGGATTGGCCTTGCGCCGGAAAAGGCGGATGAGGGTACTGGGTCAGGGGATTTTGCCGGGTGAATTGGTCCTGGGGCTTGCTGGGCATGAGGTTTCTCGCTGTTTTTTGTCAAGGTCCTGCAACAAACGAGTCCAACACGCCGTAAAGGATTCGTTTTGATTCCGGCGCCACAGATGAGTGGTGGGACGAAGTCAGCCATCCCCCCGCCGCGTCGCATCAATCGCAGAGGCTACCCACGGTAAGTAGTGACGCACGATGTTGACGCGTGTGCTCGACAGCGGCGACGGGGTTCGCGCAGTTTCCAGCGGACACCCTCGTCATGACCAGCACCTTGTACTCACGCTGGGCCCTCTTGACGGTGCCGTTCGGTTCACTTCTCCTGCAGCACCGCCCGCCCCTTCACTGCCCTGGGGCCCAACCAGGCCCATGCCAGCAAGCCGGGGAACGGGGCATAGACGACGAAGATCACCCTGGACCTCGACCGCCCTATCGAAAGCGGCTCGCGGCTCAACCTCAGCGCCCGTGAAAACCCCGCCTCGGTCAGCGTCGCCGACCGCACGACGATGGCGCGCATCGGCGCGCGCAACTTCCAGGCACGCTCAGCGGCAATTTCGATGGGAGTCTGCTCGACTGCGTGTACTTTTCCTTCACCACCTACACCACCATCGGCTTCGGCGATATCGCCCCTAGCGGGCACCTCAAGTACCTCACCGGCCTGCAGGGATTGACCGGCCTAGCCTGGAAATGCAGAAGTACTGGAAAGCAAAATCAAGCCGCTTTGCAGGGCAAGTCGCCATCCCTCCCCTTCACCATCACCTTGGCGCCGTTTCTTGTGCGTATACCCTCAGCACCAGCTCAGCCCTCTCAAATGCAGCCTGCGCGTTACGCCGTCAGTGCGCGAAAGGGTGGGTGTGGTATGGCTGGGATCACTCTGGTAGATATTCAGGTGCCAGCCAGAGCACGACTGACTGTCTGCAAGGTGCTTCGCGGCCGCTGGACTCAGTCCATTGGTAGCACCAAGGTGGCGGCCAGCCCCCCGTCTGCTCGATTAGCCAGGCGCACCTGCCCGCCAAGACGATCGATAATGGTTGCAACGATCGACAGCCCAAGGCCCGCACCATTGGGGTTATTGCGGCTGTAGAAGCGTTCGAACACACGGGAAAGGCTTGCTTCAGCGATGCCCGGCCCCTCGTCCTCTACCACCAGCTCGAAAGCATTGTCCAGACGCCGGAGTGACACCGTTATGCGGCCTGCAGGCGGTGAATGCTCAACCGCGTTGGACACCAGGTTCTGGAGTGCGATGCCCAGGGTGCCGGCATTGATCGCCAGGTGATGGTCCCCCTCGTCGATGTCCAGCGAGGGCTCCAGGCCACGGGCAAGTATCCACGGTGTCAGGTCGGCCAGGGTGTCGGTGACCACTTCAGCCAAATCGACGAGGGTACTGCCGCGCTGCCCCAGTCGTGGCTCGACGCGGGCCAGGGTCAGCAACTGGTTGACCACCCGGGTCAGCCGGTCGACCCCGTCCATCAGGAACCCCAACGCTTTTTGCCGCTCCATGTCGTTGCTGGCAGCCAGGGCGTTCTGTGCATGCAGGCGCAGGACGGCCAGCGGCGTGCGCATTTCGTGAGCGGCATCGGCAATGAACCGGTGCTCACGCCGTAGCAGGTCGTCGATCTGTGCCAACAGGCGATTGATGGCGGCCTGCATCGGCTCAAGCTCCGAGGGAAGCGGCACCAGTTGCAACGGCTCAAGGGAGTCGGCGTGGCGCCCGCGGATGACATTGGCCATGTTCTGCAACGGCCGCAGCCCCCAACCGATCGCGGCCCAGACCAGCAGCGCCAACGCCAGGCTGCCGAGCAGGAACGGAAACAGGGTATGGCGAACAATGCGGTCGATCAGGTCGTAGCGCACATCATCCCGTTCGCCGACCCAGATCATCCAGTGCTTTTCCGGCACCGGCAGGACGAAACCACGCCATTGTTCGCCGGCGCTGGTGAAATCGTAGAAGCCTGGCGCCGTCGGTAGCGGGTCGAGGGTCGGCGCACTGGGTGTATGCACCAGGAGCGCCCCGCCATCCTGCCAGACCTGAAACGCCAGCTTGCTTTCGTAGGGGTGCCCCACCTGATGTCGCCCTGCCCTCCCCAAGGCCTCGTTGAAGGCCTGGTACAGCGCCTCGCGCGAGCCGTCCTGTACCGGCAGGCTCATGACGCCCTGGAGCAGGCGGGCATTCTGGGCGAGGTGGGCGTCATACACCTCGTTAATTTCGTGGCGGCTGTCGTGGTAGTTGTAAAGCACCAGCAGGCCCGTGCCGAGCAGCAGCAACAGCATCACGCGCCACAGTGTGCGTTGGCGCAGCGAACTCATGCCTTGGCCTCTACCAGGTAGCCGATGCCGCGCACCGTGCGGATCAAGCCGTTGAACAGTTTCTTGCGCAGGTGGTAGATGTTCACCTCCAGCGTATTGCTCTCGGGCTCTTCGTCCCAGCCGTACAGCAGCTGGGTCAGGCGCTCACGGGTGAATACCTTGCCGGGTTGCGCCAACAACTCGTGCAACAGCCTGTACTCCTTCGGGGTCAGCACGATTTCCATGCCGTTGTAGTGCACTTGCTGGGTAGCAGGGTCGAGGCTGACCCCGGCATGTTCGATCAGCACCTTGGCGCGTCCCGCGCTGCGCCGCAGCAAGGCGCGCAAGCGTGCCTTGAGCTCGTTGAGGTCGAAGGGCTTGACCAAGTAATCGTCGGCGCCGGCATCGAGGCCGCTGATGCGGTCGTCCAGCGCGTCCCGTGCGGTTAAAATCAGCACCGGCAGGCTGTCGCCGCCGGCACGTACCCGCCGTAGCAGTTCGATGCCGTCCATGCGCGGCAAGCCAAGGTCCAGAATCACCAGATCGAAGGCTTCATGCTGCAGCGCATGCAAGCCGCTGACACCATCGCGCAGCCAGTCGAGGGTGTAGCCCTCCTGGCGCAAGCCGTCACAGATCCCTTCACCCAGTGCGATGTCGTCCTCAACCAGCAGCAGCCGCATGTTCAGTCCTGTTTGTCCTTGATCGCCTTGAGTAAAGCATCGATATCGGTACGCCGACCCTGGTCTGCCAGTTCACGCCCTGGCCGGGGCGGGGCTTGCAGGGCTTTGTGCAACGCCGCGGTAGCCTCCGGGTAGCGCTTTTGCCGGTACAGATGATCGGCCCAGAAATAGTTGCTGTCGATACCGTTGGGGTTGATCTGCAAGGCCTTGCGCAGCAGAACGTCAGCCTTGTCGGCGTCGCCGAAACCGATTGGCCAGCCGGGAACCTGGTCGTACAGCGTGCCCAGGCTGGTGTAGGCCGACCCCTGCAGCGCGTCGGGGTCCAGTTTCATGGCCTGCTCCAGGCTGGCTTTCGCCGCCTTGACCTTGCCCAGTGCTCCAAGGCCACCGGTGGCTCCCGCCCAACTGCTGTTGATGATGCCCTCCCAGATCAACGGCTCAGGTGTGCCGGGGTACTGGTGAACGAATGCGGCCGCGTCGCCGGACAGCTTTTCAAAGGCGTCGGCACGTTTATCCTTGGGCAGTTGATACTGGATCTGCGCCCAGCGCTGCTGCAGCTCGCTCAGGTGCTGAGTGCCTGCCGGGTCCAATGCCCAGGTGCAGGGGGCGAATGCCAGCAAGCTGGTAATGAGCAGGCGTTTCATTTGATCGACTCCTTGGAGTGGCTGCCGATGTAGCGGCGAATGACAGGCAGTTGCTTGCGCAGTGCGCGGTCGACCACGCCCGGCAACATGCCGTTGATCCGCACGAAGAGTTTTTCCGGCCAGCCGAGATAAAGCTCGCTGCGCTCGGACTGCACCGCCTCGAGCACTGCGCGGGCGACATCCGCCGGGTCGTCCATGCCGACTTTCAGCGCTTGGTTGAGCGCTGTCGCGGCCGTGCTGTTCATCGCGGTGCGGGTTGCGCGGGGGGCGGCATACAGGACATTGACCGTGGTATCGGCCAGCTCGCGCCGCAGCGCTTCGGAGAAACCGCGCAGGGCGAACTTGCTGGCGCAGTAGGTGGCATAGCCTGGGTAGCCGATCGAGCCATAGGTGGAGCCGACATTGACCACCAGTGCCCTGGGCTGAGCACGCAGCAGCGGCAGGCAGGCGCGTGTCAGTTGCAAAGGAGCCTTCAGGTTGATGTCCAGCAGCTCGTCGAGCGCGTGCTCGTCCAACTGGTCGAGCAAGGCGAAGCGATTCACGCCGGCCGCGTTGATCAGCACGTTGACATTGCCCATCTCGCGGGCTCGGCTTACGACCTGTTCGCGCCCCGCCTGGCTGCGCAAGTCGGCTTCCTGCCAACGCAGGCGATCCGGGTAGCGATTCATCAAGCCTGCCAGCTTGCCCATGTGCCGACTGACCGCCAGTACCTGGGCACCGGCAGCGCACAACTGTTCGGCCAGTTCCAGGCCGATGCCACCACTGGCACCGGTGAGGATCACCACGGACTCAGGCAAGCGCATGATGCACCTCTAGCTGGCCCGCGCGCGGCAAACCTTGGAACATTTCGGTGTACAAGTGGTAGACAACCTTTGCCGCATGGATGACGGCCTGCTGGTCTGCGCCATCGTCGAGGCGGTCCATCAGTTGCTTGTAGGTCACCATGTGGTCCTGGTCGAGCGCACCATGGGAGCTCAGGTAGCTGAACGCCTTGTCAGGCAGGTTCAGTGTGGTTTTGATGGTGCCCGCCGCTTGGGTGGCCAGGGCGATGCTGGTGCCTTCGAGCACGTTGACCATGCCGAAGAGCCCGACCGGGTTGCCACGGGCGATCAGATCGTAGAGGTAGGCGACCATCAGCTCGATCGACCGCGCCGGCCGACCATCGCGCACCGCCTCCCAATCCCCCCCACAGGCGTTGATGTCGTTGAGGATCCACTGCTCGTGGCCGTACTCCTCATCGATGTACTCGCACACCGCGCCGCGCAGCCACTCCAGGCGCGACGGCAAGCGCGCGCCACAGGCCATCATCAGCGGAACCGTATGGCGGACATGGTGGTAGGCCTGGGTCAGGAAGGCAATGTAACTGTCCAGGCTGACCTGGCCGGCCAAAGCTTCACGGATCACCGGTACGGCGAACAACGCCTGACGCTCTTGGGCCGTTTGAAGTTGCAGGGTGTCGAAAAAGGACATGGGGAACCTCACAACGAGATGTCGGATAACAGGGTTTGGTAGAGCTGCAAGATCGCCTCGCGTCGCGGGCGGCCGTTGGCGGTCAGGGTTTCGTCACGGGTGCTGAAGGGCGCCGGCAAACGCCGCCAGGCATGTACCCGGGCGTAATCAGGCAGCTGCGCGTTGCACTGCTGCACAGCCTGCTCGATGGCCTCGTTGCTGGCGGCAGGGTCAAGAGGCCAAAGCAGTGCCAGGTTGTGCGGCAAGGCTTCGCCATGCACGAATGCCTGGGCGATGACACCGCTCTGGGTGAGTTCGGCTTCTACCCACTCCGGGTTGACGTTGCGCCCGAAGCTGGTGATGAACTGGTGTTTCTTGCGTCCATCGAGGTACAGGTAGCCCTCTTCGTCGAGGTGACCGAGATCGCCCGTCGCCCACCACTCGTCCATGACAGGCGTGTCTTCCAGGTAACCCAGCAACGTCGAGCCAGCTACCAGTACCTCGCCGTCCTCGGCAATGCGTACTTGCACATGGGGCAATGGTTTCCCGACGCTTCCACGGCGTATGGCCCCCGGGCGATTCAAGGCCACCACCGAAGCACACTCGGACAGACCGTAGCCTTCGAACACAGGCAGACCGAGCGCCTCGGCCCGTGCCAGCAGGCTGGGCGCCACCCGGGCACCGCCCACCGCCACGAAACGCAACGGGCCAACGCGCATCAACCCGCGCTCGATGGCCGTGACCAGCCCCATCAACAGTTGCGGCACGAGGATCAGGCTCTGGGCGCCGCTGAGGGCAATCGCGCCCAGCAAACGCTTGAAATCCACCTGGCTGGCGCCGCCCATGCCCAGTTGTTGCTGCGGATAAAGCTGTACGCAGGCACCCGCCATCAGCGCGGCGTATACGCCCAGGTTCTCCAGCAATACCCCTACAGGCAGTACCGCCAGGTACCGCTGTGGCTCGGTGGGCCGGCTGGCGATCTCCAGTTCACGTGCCACACGCAGCATGGCTTCAGCGCTCAGGCATACACCTTTAGGGTTCCCGGTGCTGCCAGAGGTGTAAGTGATCTTGGCCGTGCCCTCTGGCAATCGAGGGCCAGTCGGCCTCTCGCGCACCCAGAACTCACCTTCCTGGGCAAATCCCGTCCGCGCCAACTGCGCTGCCCACTGCGCCGAGCACAGCACGGTTGATGCACCACTCTGGGCAATACAGTGATCGAACTGCGCTGCACTGAAGAACAGCGGCACGATCACGCAGGGGCGTTCAGCGAACAGGGCGGCCAAATCCCAGAACAACAGCTCAGGGCCGTTGTCCAGGGCCAGTACCAATGTACCTGCCGGTTGCCGACGCAAGGCATGGGCCCGCAGGCCTATCTCACCGAGCAATTGCTGATAGGTGTAGCGTCGAGTCTGCCCCTGCACCGCCACGGCTTCAGCATGATCACGTGCATAGGCTGACAACCGTTCATGGAAACGATCCAGTTCACGCGGCATGTCCGGCCTCCTCGACGAGCACAGGAAAGCCCAGCCGCTGGAACACGCCCGCCTGGGTCAGGGCGTCGAAACCGTAGCCGATGTTCCCGGCATACACCTGGGGTCGCTGGTCGTAGTAAGTCCCCCATTGATCGACGTGGCCTTGAAGGCGCTCGGGACTGGCCGGCGCCAGTACCGTGGGCACCAGTCCCAGCCGCTGGAAGCTGTTGATCAATGTCGCAGCCCCGGTAAACGCTACCCATTGCAGGCCGCGCGCAGCCAGCAACCACGTGACGGCGATGATCATGATGCGCGCGCTACCGGCGCTAAGTGATGCCAGGTTGCCGACCTCGACCATACAGGTACGCTCAAGGTCAGTGCCGGCTATCCGCGACACTTCCCTTTCCAGCGGCTGGTCCAGATAACGCTCGAGGAACAGCGGCCCCTCGTTCGCCAGGCGCACACCAGCCGCTGCGACCAGACGCCCGCGGCTGTCATTGAGCGCCAGCAGTTCCGGCAAGTAATGTTGCACATCGGCATGGTGTGCCGTGGCAAAGCGCTGGTGGATGAAGTGCTCCAGGTCTGCGCGGGAGGCGTCGCCTGCGCGGTGAAGCGACAGGTGCGCATGGTGGTCGGTATGGCTACCGATCGCTAAAGGGAGCAGGCTGCTCCACTGAATCTGGCTCATGAAACTCCCCCGATTGGGCTCGACGGGGGAATTATCAGGCGCGAATCTGAATGGAATCTGAAGTCAGCGCACGCCATCGGACAATGGGCCTGGGCAGGGAAGACCGCCCATACGCTTCCCCCTCCAAACCAGGCTGTGCGTGCGCAGCCCAATCAACACGCTCCTCCCCATGTATCCATGCGCGTGAGCGATGGCGCGCCAAGCTGCTTTTCAGATACCGCAAAACCTGTAGAATCCGTCGCCCATCAACCCTATCCTTCGCCCGAGCTTTGCCCATGACGCTGGCCCGCCACCAAAGAGCGCACCTTGCCTGGCTGCTGTACTTCAGCATCCTGTTCGGCGCGTTGCTGTGCGCCATGGGCCATGGGCAGATGGCCGGGCTGCGCCTGGCCGGCCTGGACGATGCCGCCTGGTGCGCGGCCGACAGCAGCGGCGTGTTCAAGGGCGACCAGGACGTCACCGACCCGGTGCTGCCCGCCGGCGGCGACTGCGTGATCGCCAGCCTGTTCAGCGCCACCCTGCTGGCGGTGTTCTTCGGCCTGCTGGCCCTGCTCGCCAGGGAGTCGAGCAAACCCTTACCCAGACAACCCACGCCACGCCTGCCCAAGCAGCGCTGGCCACTGGTCAATCCCCGCGCTTCCCCCGCTTTGCTTCTCGCGTTCTGACATCGCCACGCCCGAGTGCCGCCTGATCGGCAGCGGGCGTGCGCCCACCGATTTCAGCCAGGAAGCCTTGCATGTTCCGCATGACCACTTTGGCGCTGCTCGTTGGCAGCGCGACCTGCGCCTGGGCGCAGGATGACACCCTGACCCTGCCCGCCAGTAACGTCACGGCCACCGCCGACCAACCCAAAGAAGCCACCACTCTGGACCTCGACCGCCCTATCGAAAGCGGCTCGCGGCTCAACCTCAGCGCCCGCGAAAACCCCGCCTCGGTCAGCGTCGCCGACCGCAATACCATGGAGCGCATCGGCGCGCGCAACTTCCAGGACGCCGCCAACGCCCTGCCCGGGGTCAACGCCTCAGCGCCGCCCGGCTGGGGCGGCTACGTCGCGTACCGCGGCTTCAACGGCGCCCAGGTCAGCCAGCTGTTCAACGGCATCAACCTGCAATACGGCGCCACGGCGCGCCCGGTTGGCGCCTGGATCTACGACCGCGTCGAACTGCTCGGCGGCCCCTCGTCGTTCCTCAACGGCAGCGGCGCCGTCGGCGGCAGCCTTAACATGATCACCAAGCTGGCCAACCGCGACGAAGACACCTTCGAAGGCCGCGTCAGCTACGGGCGCTACGATACGATGGAAACCTCGGTCGGTTTCAACAAGGCGCTCAACAGCGGCGACGGCCCACGCCACTACGCGCGGCTCGACTACAGCCGCACCAGCAGCAACGGCTACATCGACCGTCAGGAGAACGGTGCCGGCAACCTGGCCTTCTCGCTGCTCAGCGATATCAACGACCAGCTCTCCCACACCCTGGCCATCGAATACCTGGAAGAAAAAGAAGACAGCCCGTACTGGGGCACGCCAGTGTTGCAACCCCTGGTGGGCACCTTGCACATCGACAAGCACAACCGTTTCAACAACTACAACGTCGAGGACGGTCGCTACGAGCAGCGCACCCGCTGGCTGCGCTCGATCACCGACTACCGCATCGACGACAGCAACCAGCTGCGCAATACCTTCTACCACTACAACGGCCAGCGCGATTACCGCAACCTCGAGGTGTACCGCTACAACGCCGGCAACACCAGCATCGCCCGCTCCGGCGGCTACCGCCAGCGCCACGACCAGGAGGTCAACGGCAACCGCACCGAACTGACCCATCAAGGCCAGCTGTTCGGCCTGGCCAGCGACTGGGCGTTCGGCGTGGACTACAGCCGCAACCAGCAGACGGCCTACCCGCTGTCCAAAGGTGCCTTCGACACCCTCGACCCGAACGGTTTCCAGCCCGGCCACTTCCTCGACATCCCCGGCATGGACGCGCCGCGCGCCAAAGGCCGCAGCACCACCACCGACACCACTGCGGGCTTTGTCGAGAACCGCACCCGCCTGACCGACCAGCTGTCGTTGATCACCGCGCTGCGTTACGACCATATCGACTTCGACGTGGTCGATTACGTGACCCGGGCCAAGCTGGACCGACGCTGGGACGCCTTCACCGGCCGCCTGGGCCTGGTCTACGACCTGACGCCCAACGTCAGCCTGTACACCCAGTACAGCACCTCGGCCGAACCGCCGGGAGGCTCGCTCACCGGCGCCTCGCTCAGCCAGGTTGGCGACTTTGACCTGAGCACCGGCCGGCAGGTCGAAGTGGGCAGCAAGCTCGACTTCCTCGACGGACGCGGCACCGCCACCGCTGCGGCCTACCGCATCGTGCGCAAGAACATCTCGGTGCCCTCCTCGACCGTGCCCAATACCACCGAGCAGGCGGGCCAGCAGACCTCCACCGGCATCGAGCTGGCAGCCTCGTACAAGGTCACGCCCAAGCTGCTGGCGGCGGGCAACTTCAGCTGGGTCAACGCCGAGTATGACGAGTTCAACGAAACCATCGGCGGCGTGGTGTACTCGCGCAAGGGCAAGAACCCGGTGAACATCCCCGACCGGTTGGCCAACCTGTGGCTGACCTACGACCTGGCGCCGGGCTGGCAGGTCGGCGCCGACGCCCGCTATGTATCGTCGGTCTACGCCAACACCGCCAACACCGCCTGGGTGCCGTCGTATACCGTGTACGGGCTGTCCATGACCCACGACCTGGACAAGCACGTGCAAGTCAGCGCGCGCCTGCGCAACCTCACCGACGAGGTCTACGCACGTTTCATCCACCAGACCAACACCCAGTACTACCTGGGTGAGCCGCGCAGCCTGGAAGTCGCTGTGCAGTGGCGCTACTGATGGGCCTGAAGCGCCAGCTGTACCTCTGGCACCGCTGGCTGGGCATCGTCGCCTGCCTGTTCATGGCACTGTGGTTCGTCTCCGGGGTGGTCATGCTGTATGTCGGCTACCCCAAGCTGACCCCAGGCGAGCGCCTGGGCCACCTGCCGGTGTTGCCGGCAGGCTGCTGCGCCGAGTTGCCGGCCAGTTGGGCGCAGCAGCCAATGAAAACCCTGCGCCTGACCAGCCTGGGCGGGCGACCTCATTATCTACTGGAACTGGCCGACGGCCGCCGCGTCACCCTCGAGGCTGCCAGCGGTGAGCCGCTGGCCAGCAGCGATGCCGCTTGGGCGCTGGCCAATGCTCGGCAGTATGCCGGTGACGCGGCATTGGCTTATCTGGGGGCCGTGGATGAGGACATGTGGACCCACTCGCGCGCCCTGGACAGCGACCGGCCCTTGCACAAGGTGCGGGTAGCGGATGCTGCCGGTACCTGGCTGTACCTGTCCGGGCGCACCGGCGAGGTGGTGCGCGACGCCACCGCCCAGGAACGCGCCTGGAACTGGGTCGGTGCCTGGCTTCACTGGCTGTATCCCCTGCGCGGGGGGTTCGGCTTCGACAATGGCTGGCGCACGCTGGTGATGGGTCTCTCCCTGCTCGGTACGCTCATGGCGGTCCTGGGCATGGCGGTGGGGGTCCTGCGCCTGCGGCTGCGCAAACGCTATCGCAGCGGCTCCTGCAGCCCCTACCCCGCTGGCTGGTTGCGCTGGCATCACATTGGCGGGCTGTTGTTCGGCGTGGTGCTGGTGCTGTGGGTGTTCAGTGGGCTGATGTCCATGCGCCCCTGGGGCCTGACCGACAGCCATTCGCGCCTCGACCTGTCGGCCCTGCGCCAAGGGCCATTGCGCCCCGACGATTTCGCCATGCCGCTGCGCCAGGTCATGGCGCGCCTGGCCGAGGAGGATGGATTCGTCCCGGTGGAGCTGCAATGGCAGCGGCTCGCTGGCGTCACCTTCGTGGTCGCACGCAACGCCAGCGGCGACAGCCGCCTGGTCGAAGCCGGCATGGCACCGATGCGAGCCTTGTCCAGGCAGCGGCTGCTGGCCGCCGCCCAGGCCATCGCGCCGGGAGGCGCGGTCGAGGATCACTGGCAGACCGCCTACGACTTCCACTACTTTGCCCGTGATCCGCAAAGCATGTACGGCTTCCAGGCGCGCCCACTGCCCGTGCTGGGCCTGCACTTCGATGACCCTGCGCGCACGTGGGTGTACCTGGACCCGGCCAGCGGCGAGGTGGTGGCCAGCTTCGACCGCACGCAACGGGTTGGCCGCTGGTTGTTCAACCTGCTGCACAGCTGGGATTGGCAACCCCTGCTGGCCAGGCCGCTGCTGCGCGAAAGCCTGCTCATCGCCATGAGCGTCGGTGGCCTGGTGATCGCCCTTAGCGGTGTCGTGCTGGGCTGGCGGCGTTTGCGCAGGGCTTGTAGGCAACCGTTACGCTGATTGCACGAGGTTGCAATACTGCCCCTTGTAATAGAGCAGTGGCTGTGTGGCAGCAGCTTGTTGCAGGTTCAGCGCTTTCACCTCGCCAATCACGATCAGGTGATCGCCTGCGGCGTGTTCGGCGTGAATCTCGCAATCGAGCCAGTGCAGGCTGCCGGCGATGATCGGGTTACCCAAAGGCGAAGCCTGCCAGTCGACGCCCTGCCACTTGTCCGTGCCTCGTCGGGCGAACTGGTTGGAAATGCCGACTTGCTCGCCTGACAGGATGTTGACCGCGAAACGGCCGGCCTGGCGAATCCCGGGATAGCTGGCCGAACTGGACATGACGCTGAACGACACCAATGGCGGATTCATCGACACGCTGTAGAACGATTGGCAGGTAAAGCCAAGGGGCTCGCCATCACTGTGCGAGGTAATCACCGTGATGCCGGAGGCGTAGTGCCCGAGCGCCTCGCGAAAGCGCAACGGCTCGATCGCAGTACTGGAAAGCGACATGGAAGATCCTGAAAGTTAGGTGCAACCCGCGAACGGTATGAAAGGGCGAAGCTGCACGCCCCGCCCTCCCACATCGCGCTCGGTCTTACTTCGCGAGTTCTCGGCGCACGATCTGGGCACCTGCACTCAATGCAGTGAGCTTGCCGCGTGCCACGGCGCGCGGCAACGGTGCCATGCCGCAGTTGGTGCACGGATAGAGCTTGTCGGCATCCACGAACTGAAGGGCCTTGCGCAGGGTGTTGGCCACTTCTTCCGGGGTTTCGATGGCGTGGTTGGCCACGTCGATGGCCCCGACCATCACCTTCTTGCCGCGGATCAGCTCGATCAGGTCCATCGGAACGTGGGAGTTGTGGCACTCCAGCGAGACGATGTCGATCTTGGATTTCTGTAGTTTGGGGAACGCCTCCTCATACTGGCGCCACTCCGAACCCAGGGTCTTTTTCCAGTCGGTATTGGCCTTGATGCCATAGCCATAGCAGATATGCACGGCCGTTTCGCACTTGAGGCCTTCAATGGCCCGCTCCAGAGTGGCAACGCCCCAGTCGTTCACCTCGTCGAAGAACACGTTGAAGGCCGGTTCATCGAACTGGATGATGTCGACACCGGCTGCCTCCAGCTCGCGAGCTTCCTCGTTGAGAATCCTGGCGAATTCCCAGGCCAGCTTTTCGCGGCTCTTGTAGTGGCTGTCGTACAGGGTGTCGATCATGGTCATGGGACCTGGCAGCGCCCACTTGATCGGTTGCCGGGTCTGCTGACGCAGGAACTTGGCATCTTCGACGAACACGGGCTTCTGACGAGAAACCGCACCGACCACCGTCGGCACGCTGGCATCGTAGCGGTCGCGAATCCGCACGGTTTCGCGCTTTTCAAAATCAACGCCGCTGAGGTGTTCGATGAAGGTCGTCACAAAGTGCTGACGGGTTTGCTCACCGTCACTGACGATATCGATACCGGCGACTTGTTGCTCGTGCAACGACAGACGCAACGCATCCTGCTTGCCCTCGATCAGCGCCTCGTCTTGCAGCTTCCAGGGCGACCAGAGGGTTTCCGGCTGTGCCAGCCAGGAAGGTTTGGGCAGGCTGCCGGCAGTCGAAGTGGGGAGTAGTTTTTTCATCACGCAAGGCCTTGTGTATTCGATCAATCAAACAGCGTAATTAGCGGACCACTGCTGCAGCACAGCGTGGAACGGTTTGATGAATTGCGCTTCAGCGTACTTGCCCTGTTCAATGGCCAGACGGCTGCGCTCTTCGCGGTCGTAGACAATTCGAGTCAGCGAGTAATCCTGGTGCTTCAGGCTTGGCTGATAGGATTTGCCGGCTGCGGAGTTCGCGTTGTAGATCTCGGGGCGGTAAATCTTCTGGAAGGTGTCCATCGTGCTGATGGTGCTGATCAGCTCGAGGTTGGTGTAGTCGCCCAGCAAGTCGCCGGCAAAGTAGAAGGCCAGCGGCGCGACACTGTTCGACGGCATGAAATAGCGCACCTTCAGGCCCATCTTGGCGAAGTACTCATCGGTCAATGAGTATTCATCCTGCTGGTATTCATGACCGAGGACCGGGTGCTGGTTTTCAGTGCGGTGGTAGGTCTTGCTGCTCGAAACGCTCAGGCAGATGACCGGCGGCTTGCCGAAGTGCGCCTTGAACGCGCTTGAGTTGACGAAGCACTTGAACAGTTTCCCATGCAGTTCGCCAAACGCTTTCGGCGTGCTGAAACCCGACTGTCCTTTATTGTGCTCCAGCAACAGCACGCTGAAGTCATAGTCCCGCACATACGACGAGAAGTTGTTCCCGACAATGCCCTCAATGTGCTCGTTGGTTTGGCGATCGACAATGTTGGTTTTCAGAATTTCAATTAACGGCAGGGCATCCCCCGCCTGTTCACCGACGATACTCATCTCGACGGAAATGATATCGAGCTCTACGGAATAACGGTCACCCTTGGGGTTGTCCCAATGCGCCAGGGCATTGAAGCGATTGTCGATCATCGCCAGCGTGTTACGCAGGTTCTGCTGACGGCTTTCGCCCCTGGCCAGGTTGGCAAAGTTGGTGGTGATCCGCGTGTTGTCTGCAGGGTGATAATGTTCATCGAAGCGAACACGTTTGATGGCGAACGTGAAATCTTTACTCATTTTGCTCTGGCACCCTTATCCCGAGGCTAGCGCTGGGCTCACGTTCCCTAGCGGCCGCCAAAATACCTGACTGAATGTCACCCAGCGCGAGGTAGATGATGTACCCGTGCCAAGTGCCTTGCCCTACTGGAGAATTCAATGAAAGGGATTGTCAGGGACCAGGCAGCAATGAGACAAACTCATTTTTTTTGCATACAAATTTAGTTTTACTCATGATCGACCTGAGACACCTGCGCACGGTCCATGCCCTGCGCGAAACGGACAGCCTGCATGAAGCCGCCGAGCGCCTGCACCTGACACAGTCGGCGTTTTTGCCCCCGTTCCGGGAGCTGGAGGAGCACATTGGCGTGCAACTGTTCGCGGCAATAGCAGCGACATGCTGGAGGTGCCTTATGTCAGCGACTTCCTTCTGACCGCCAAGGACACCTCCTTCGCCACCCTGGAAGGCGTCAACGCTTTTTCGGGGCTGGGAGTGTGAATGTTTCGACCCCAGCTAGCCGCTTCGACATGCATCACCCTGCCCAGGGTGTTGGGCAGCTCGACCCACTCGCAGATCGCCGCAGGCACGATGCCGGCCAGCGGGGCAAAGCTGCCCGCGACCATCAGGCGCTGGATATGGCCAGCCCGAGGTTAATTTTCTGCCTCGGGCGCCCGGAAGGCTTTGCTGTAATAGCCCGACGGGTCGAAACAGCAAACCTGCTTCTTGCCGGCTGCAAGCATATCGCAGGCATCCCCCATTCGCTTTTCGCGCGTCTTGAGTTGCTTCGCTGAAGTGATCCAGTGAATCCAGTCCACCCGCGCCAGGGTCGTCGTAGTGTTCCAAACCTTTTGAGCTTCAGGCGTGGCTGCCAGGGCTTCCTCGAAATCTGCCGGGATGTCAGGTTCGGGCTCCTGCTTCACCGGGATGAGTTCGAGGGTAACGATATCGCCAACGGCCACACCTGCCGCGTCGAGTAAATCGCGACCGACCTTCAGCCAATGGCTCAGCTGACCATCGGGTTCCAGGGTTGCCTGGAAAGGATGCCCATTGATTGTGCCTTCAACGGTCGTCCTTCCCCGCCTTGGAAGCCGTTCACTCGCCTCCCTTGGAAGAACTGCAAACGCCCATGGCCCGTCATCACCGGGCTTTGCCGGACGAAAAAGCTTGGCCTCAAATCGTGACCTCGCATCGTTCGTTGCCATTGCAAGTCCTCCAACCGACCGTTCAGTTAACCATCACCTCGTCCAGTGCCTGCTCCAGGGTGCTGACCGTGCGCTCGAGATTGTGCAGCTTTTCGAGCCCGAACAGGCCGATGCGGAAGGTCTGGAAGTCGGCCGGCTCGTCGCATTGCAACGGCACCCCGGCGGCAATCTGCAGGCCGTGGCTGACAAACTTCTTGCCACTCTTGATATCGGCATCATCGGTGTAGCTCACTACCACGCCAGGGGCCTGAAAGCCCGCTGCGGCCACGCTCTTGATACCTTTGCGGGCCATCATTGCGCGCACCCGATCACCCAGGGCCTGTTGTTCGTCGCAGACCTTGTCGAAACCGTAGGCTTGTGTCTCTTTCATTACTTCGTTGAACCGTGCGAGGGCATCGCTGGGCATGGTCGCATGGTAGGCGTGGCCCCCCTGCTCATAGGCCAGCATGATCTGAAGCCACTTCTTCAAGTCGCAGGCGAAGCTGGTGCTTTGCGTCGATTCAATGCGCTCGAGGGCCAAAGTGCTGAGCATCACCAGGGCGCAGCAAGGTGAGGCGCTCCAGCCTTTCTGCGGTGCGCTGATCAGCAGGTCGACCGCGCATTTGTGCATATCCACCCAGATCGCGCCTGAGGCGATGCAGTCCAGCACGAACAGGCCGCCCACCGCATGCACGGCGTCGCCCACGGCCCGCAGGTACTCGTCGGGCAGGATGATCCCTGATGACGTTTCGACGTGGGGGGCGAAGACAATCTGCGGCTTCTGCGACGCAATGGCTGCCAACACTTCGTCCAGAGGGGCCGGGGCGTAGGCCGCCTGGCGCCCCGTTTCAACCGGCCGGGCTTTGAGCACCGTCGTGGCCGCCGGGATGTTGCCCATCTCGAGGATCTGGCTCCAGCGATAACTGAACCAGCCGTTGCGTATCACCAGGCATTGCTGGCCGGTGGCAAACTGCCGTGCCACCGCTTCCATGCCGAACGTGCCACTGCCCGGAACCACCGCAACCGCCTGGGCGTTGTAGACCTGCTTCAAGGTGGTTGAAATGTTCTTCATCACACCTTGAAACGACTGGGACATGTGGTTGAGCGAGCGGTCCGTGTAGACCACCGAGTACTCGACCAGCCCCTCGGGATCGATACCGGGATATATCTTCGACATGGTGTGGCTCCTTTGGCAGAGATGTCCATGGCATCGACCCTGCCCTAAGCCATTGCAAATGACAAGATGCATCTGGCACACCGCAATCGCCAGCCTTGCCACCCCTGCCCGACTTCTTCCATCGAATGGGCCACATCTACATCAGGGGAGCGTTGCGCACGGAGCTCAAATCATCCGCGAGCCTGTGTCCCGCGACGTGCCGCCAGGCGGCGGCAGCGCTGCGAACAATACTTCACCTGCTCCCAACACCGCGCCCAGCGCTTGCGCCAGGTGAACGGCCTTGCGCAAACCGCGCAGATCTTGCTCGGCAACTGGCCCTTCTTCATAAGTCCTGCTCGGCATCGAGCTGCGCCAACAGAGCCTGGCCACGCCGCCATGCCGCATCACGCCGCTCAGGCGCCATCCCATCCAGGCTGCGATACACCAATGCCAGCCGCGGGTTGCCCGACAGCGCGGTGCGATGGCGGATGAGAAAGTGCCAGTACAGCGCATTGAACGGGCAGGCATCGTCCTCGACCACCTTGTCGACCCTGTAGCTGCAGGCCTTGCAATGATCGGACATGCGCTGGATGTAGCGGCCACTGGCACAGTAAGGTTTCGACCCCAGGTAGCCGCCGTCGGCATGCATCACCATGCCCAGGGTGTTGGGCAGCTCGACCCAGTCGAACGCGTCGATGTAGACCGCCAGGTACCACTCGCAGATCGCCGCAGGCGCGATGCCGGCCAGCAGGGCAAAGTTGCCCGTGACCATCAGGCGCTGGATATGGTGCGCGTAGCCCAGGCGCAGGGTCTGCCCGATGGCCTGCGCCATACAGCGCATGCGGGTCTGCCCGGTCCAGTAGAACGCCGGCAGGGCGCGGTGGTTGCCCAGGTGGTTGAGCCCGGCGTACTCGGGCATGCGCAGCCAGTAGATGCCGCGCACATACTCGCGCCAGCCGATCAATTGGCGGATGAAACCCTCGGCGGCGTTGAGCGGTACCCGCCCCTCGCGCCAGGCCGTGTCCACGTCCTCGCACAGGCGCCGCACATCCAGCAGCCCGATGTTCAGCGCCGCGCTGATGCGCGCATGGAACAGGTACGGCTCGCCTTCGGCCATGGCGTCCTGGTAGTCACCGAACGCCGCCAGGCCGAAGTCGAGAAAATGCTGCCACAGTTGTTGCGCCTCGGCATGGGTCACGGGGTAGTCGAAACCGTCAACGTCCCCGTAGTGGTCGCTGAAGCGCTGACGCACCAGCGCCACCACTGTCGCCGTGAGCGTGTCCTGCTCGAAATGTGCGGGAAACGGCCCGCGCAGGCCGCGTGGCAAGGGTTTGCGGTTGTCGCTGTCGAAATTCCAGGCGCCCCCAGCCGGGCTGCCGTCGGGCTCGAGCAGCAAGCCACAACGCTTGCGCATGCCGCGGTAGAAGTGCTCCATGCGCAGGTGGCCGCGCCCTTGGGCCCAGCGGGCGAATGCCTCGCGTGAGCACAGGAAACGTGTGTCGCGGTGCCACACCAGCGGCAGGCCGGCATCGCGCAGCGCCTGCTCCAGGCGCCACTCGCCGCACTCGGTGAGGTGGATCTCACTGGCGCCCAGTGCCTGCCGCCAGCGCCGCAGTTCACCGGCAATGCTGCCGCTGTTGCCGTCCTCATCAAGCTGGACATAGTGCACCGTCCAGCCTCGCTCACGCAGTGCGCGGGCGAAATGGCGCATGGCGCTGAAGATGAGCACGATCTTTTGCGGATGATGCGGCACGTAGCGGGCCTCGCCCTCCACTTCCGCCATCAGGATCGCGTCGCGGGCAGGGTCCAGTGCCGCGAGGCTTGCCAGGTCGAACGCTAACTGGTCGCCCAACACCAAGCCCAGGCGCATCGCTCGAGTTACCATTGGCGGGCCACCGACAACAGTTCTGGCGCTGTATTCAGGGTCACGGCGCCCGCTCCGGAAGGCGGCGGAAGAACAGGGTGATCTGGCCGATTTCCACGCCCAGCTTGGTCATCTTCGATCGGTTGATCAGGGTGTCCTCATCCATCAGGTACATCCAGTCGTCCAGGTCCACCTGCCAGTGGCGCCCGTCCACGGGCAGATCCAACTGGTATCGCCAGTGCAGCGCATTACCAGCCAGTTCACCGTGAGCCTCGCCGATCACATCCCCGGCGGTGCCCCGCCAGTGGCCGGGCCCGTCCGGCACCAGCGTCCAGGTGCGCCGCTGCCGAGTGCCGTCGCTGTAGAGAAAATGCTCGTCGAGGATCAGCCGCTCGCCCTCCCGACGGCTGTCGATGCGAACGTTGAAGCGCTTTACCACTTCACCGGAACGCTTCTGGAACATGCCCCAGGCCTGCACCGGGCGCGAGAAGAAGGCTGCCAGGTCGAAACGGGGTTGCTCCGCGGCATAGCGCTCGACTTCGACATTGCCACAACTGCCCAGAACCAGGCAGGCCACCAGCAACAGTGCTCTGTACAGGGTCATGTGCCTCCTCGGTGCTTGTCGGCCAGGCCGAGCAGTTGCTGGCGCAACTGCGGATCCCGGGCCCGTGGGTCCAGCCAGATGGCAAAGAACGCCCGGGCAAAGGCCGGGTCGGCACTGTCACGGCTGGGCTTGTCATCGACGTAGAAACGGCAGCCCTGCTGCGGCAGGTACACCCCCGTGATGCGCATGCCGGGGCGCACATCCGCGAACGCCTCCTGCAGTACCTTGGCCCAGGCTTCGAGTTGTTGCGGCGTCACGCGGTCGGCCCCCAGGCGACGCATCTCTTCGAGGCTGGCTTGCACCAGCGTGTCCCGGGACAAGGCGCGGTGGTAGGTCAGTTCCAGGGCGAAAGGCTGGTTCCAGTCATGACGCGGGCCTTCAGTCCATAAACGTGCGGTGTACAGCCTCAGGCCGAACCAGGTGAAATCACCGCCACCCAACGGGTGGGCCGCTGGCAGCGCCACACGCAAGTCCGCAACGGCCGCTGGCAGCGCCGTCAGCAGCAGGCAGAAGCAGGCCCAGCGAGCAAGGAGTGCCATGACGAATCTGCAAGGAGCCATAACCTGTACAAGACTAGGTTCTTGTACAGGTTTAATCAAATCAGGTATAGATTTGAAGGCCGGCTGCAGATACCAGGTAGATCGTCCGATGAGCCTCATCCCCAACCTTCACACACCCGCCAACGTGCTGGTCTGTGGCGCCAGCCAGGGGATCGGCCTTGCCCTGTGCTCGCAGCTGCTGGCACGCGAGGACGTCGGGCTGTTGCTTGCTGTCTCGCGACGGGCAACCCGCAGCCCGGCCCTGGATGCCCTGGCCCGGGAGCACGGCCACCGGCTGATTTGCCTCGACTGCGACGCCCGGGACGAACAGGCACTCCAGGCTCTGGCAGGCCAGGCCCGTGCCTGCTGCGATCAACTGAACCTGGTTTTGTGCACCCTTGGCATTCTGCAAGAAGCGCCGGCGCGCGCCGAGAAGTCGCTGATGCAACTGGACCTAGCGGGATTGCAGGCGAGTTTCGCCACCAACTGCTTCGCCCCTGTCCTGCTGCTCAAGCACCTGTTGCCGTTGCTGCGCCAGCAGCCCGTCACCTTCGCAGCGTTGTCGGCACGGGTCGGGTCGATCGGTGACAACCACCTGGGCGGCTGGTACAGCTATCGCGCCAGCAAGGCCGCACTCAACCAGTTGTTGCGAACGGCCAGCATCGAACTCAAGCGACTCAACCCCGCCTCGACAGTCCTTGCCTTGCACCCCGGGACCACCGATACCCGGCTTTCACGTCCGTTCCAGGGCAACGTGCCAGTTGGCAAGCTGTTCTCACCTGCGTTCGCCGCCGACTGCATCCTCGAACTTGTCGGCTGGCATGGGCCGTTACAGACAGGTACGTTCTGGGCCTGGGACGGCCAGTCGGTGCCCTGGTGACTGATCATGCCTGAAGGGTTTTCCTCGCCAACAACTCGGTAAACACCCTCACGTTGACCGGCCGAAAGCGCGCCGTCGGAAACACCACATGAATTTCCCCACGCGGCAACGCCCATCCCGGCAACACTTCGATTAGCCGGCCCGCCTCCAAATCCGGCGCCGCCACGTAGTCAGGCAGAACCGATAGACCGGCCCCCTGCAAGGTCGCCTCACGCACGGCCAAGGTCGCGTTAAGTGACACACTGGATTTCATCTCCACCACCACCCGCTCTGATTCACCTCTGGCAAACGCCCACCTGGTCGGCTCCCGCAGCGCCGTGTTCGCCACCAGCGGCAGCTCAGCCAACTCTGTTGGGTGCTGCAATGCGTCCATACGCGCTCGCCACTGGGGCGCGGCCACCAGTCGCTGCTCGAAGTCACCTATACGGCGGGCTTGCAGATGCTGCTCGGTGATCCACCCCACGCGAATGGAAAGGTCCAGGTCGTGAGTGCCCAGGTCCAGTGTCTGATCGCTGAAATGCACCTCGACCTTGCATTGCGGATAGCGCTGGGAGAACTCGGTTATCACGGGGACCACAACACCGATGCCGTAATCGAAAGGCGCGGTCAGGCGCAGGGTTCCCGTAGGCTCGCTGGCCGATGCCGACAGTTCCTCAAAGGCTTCTTCGGCCTCCTTGAGGATCGATGCACAGCGGTAGTAGAACGATTGACCCGCCTCTGTGGTGCGGACTCGCCGCGTGCTGCGCACCAGCAACGTGGTGCGAAACTCTCGCTCCAGCCGCGCGACCTGTTGGCTGACCACGGCCTTTGTGATACCGAGTCGCTCGGCGGCCGCGGTGAAAGAGCCGGTCTCGACCACCGCCGTAAAGTAGGCAAGCCGGTTGAGGTTGGAAGTGCCCGTCATCATGACCTCTTAATTGTATGCTTATAAAACACAATACGTTTGCTTTGTATTCATTTAAGCATCAATAAGCACACGATAGAATTTCGGCCATATCGCTGACGGAGTTCCCTCATGAGCAAGACCCTCGTTTACCTCTTCGATCCGCTGTGCGGATGGTGCTATGGCGCTGGTGGGCCTTTGCCGCGGATCCTGGCGTCCACAGGTATCCCCTTGCACTTGATACCGACCGGGTTGTTCGCAGGAGACGGCGCCCGCCCCATGGACGATGGTTTCGCGGCGTATGCCTGGAGCAACGACCAACGTATTGCGCGTTTGACTGGGCAGGTTTTCAGCGAACGCTACCGTGATCATGTGCTCGCCGACCGGAGCCAGGCGTTTGATAGCGGCCCCTTCACCTTGGCACTGTCCGCCGTGAACCTGACGGCACCCGAGCGCGAGTTCGACGCGCTCAAGGCGATCCAGGCGGCGCGTTATGTCGATGGTCTGGATGTGACCCGTCTGGACACCCTGGTACAGGTGCTGGGTCACCTCGGCCTGGATGCCGCCGCCGAGCGTCTCGCGTATCCGGACGATGCCCTGTTCCAGTCCAACCGAGACCGTGTCGCCGCGGGCCGCGCCATGATGCACAGGTTTGGCGCCCGAGGCGTGCCGACATTCGTCCTGCAACAAGCGAACGCTGCCCCGCGCTTGCTGCACGCCAGTGCTATTTTCTCGGACCCTGACGCGTTCGCCCGTGAGTTGAACGAATAGGGACTGCATCTCTCCCCTATTCAACCTGGTTATTCAGTAAACGGGTGCGGTCGAGCAACGCTCGAGCCGCACCCGGCATCAGGCGATCGGATATCGCTTGAACAGGTCAGTCTGCTCCAGGCGCGCTGCATGGGCCTGGAGGGCCGGGAAGTCGTCGGCCTTGACCACATCGGGCAACATCAGTTGCATGAACGACCAGGCCACGGCAGTGCTGAGCGCGGCCTGGTCTGGCCGTTCGCCTGGCGACGGTTGTGCGGCGCATTGCCCGTCCAGTTCGGTGCACGCGGCCAACAGCTGGTGGCTGACGCGCTCGATCCAGGGCGAATGGCGTTTTTCCTCCGGCCGCAGGTTGCGCTCATAGACGATCTGGACGGCCTTCTCGCAGGCCGCCAGCGCCAGGCCCAGCGTACGCAAAGCCTTGGCCAGGGCCTGTGGCTGCTGCGGCAACAACTTGCGCTCGGGGGCGCTGAAGGCCTCGAAGTAATCGATGATCAGCGTCGAGTCCATGAGCACCGAACCATCATCCAGCACCAGCGTCGGCGCCTTGACCACCGGGTTGATCCGGGAGAACGCCTCGAACGTGCGGAATACCGACAACGGATCGTGCTCGAACTCGACGCCCATCAGGTCCAGGGAAATCGCCACCCGGCGCACATAAGGTGAATCCAGCATGCCAACAAGTTTCATTTACTACCCTCCTTGGTTGATATTGATCTGCGACGCCGTTTCCCGGCGCTTGAGTGGACGCTTGAAGCGGCCGCACGCTTGTGGAGCACGGCTGAAGCCTACCACCTTTCCACACATTGGCCTTCCTGCAGCCAAAACGGCAAAAAGTTTATTTCCTGGTGAGCCGCGGGCGCTCATCAGGGGTGAGGAGCAACGGCGGTGGACACCGGGTCGAGGAAGATCAGTTGCAAAGGCTCCGCCAGCAGACCGTCGGCCTGCTCGGCAAAGTGGTGAAAGTGTGCAGTGGCCATGTGGGCGTCCAGGGCCTGTTGATGGTCGAATGCTTCGCGCATGTAGAACGTGCCCGGCTCGTCGCTACGCTCGAACAGCATGTAGTCGCGGTTGCCGGGCTCCGCTCGGGTTGGTTCGATCAAGGCCAGCAAAGCCGCTTTCAGTGCCTGGGCCTGGCCGGGCCTGGCCTTGAGGATGGCAAGGGAAACGAGGGGGTTATCCTGTCGGTTCACATCTGACTCCTGTTCAGTGGCATGAGGCAGGCGCGGTACCGCCTGCCCCAGAGGGGTAATGGGTTTCAGAAGCCTTCCAGGACAATCTTGCCGCGCGCCTTGCCGCTTTCCACCAACGCATGGGCGCGACGCAGGTTGGCGGCATTGATGGCACCGAAATGCTCGCCCAGGGTCGTGCGCAGGATGCCCTGGTCGATCAGCTCGGCCACCCGCTCGAGCAAACGATGCTGCTGGATCATGTCGCGGGTTTCGTACAGCGAGCGGGTGAACATCAACTCCCAGTGCAGTGACAGCGACTTGCGTTTGAGCGGCATGACATCCAGTGTCTGCGGGTCGTCGATCACCCCCAGCCGACCTTGTGGCCGCAGCACCTCGACCAGTTGCGCGAAGTGCTGGTCGGTGTGGGTAAGACTGGCGACATGGCTGACGGATTCGATTCCCAACGCCTGAAGCTGGCCTTGCAACGGCGCGCTGTGATCGATGACGTGATGGGCACCCAGTTCACGCACCCAGTCGGCGGTCTCGGCGCGGGAGGCCGTGCCGATGACCGTCAGGCGGGTCAGTTGTCGGGCCAGTTGTACCAGCATCGAGCCGACGCCACCGGCGGCGCCGACGATCAGCAAGCTATCGCCCTCCCCGCCGCCTTCGACTAACCCTAAGCGATCGAACAGCAGCTCCCAGGCGGTGATGGCGGTCAGCGGCAGTGCCGCGGCCTGCGCGGCATCCAGGCTGCGAGGCTGGTGCCCGACGATGCGTTCGTCGACCAGGTGATACTCGCTGTTGCTGCCGGGCCTGGCGATGGACCCGGCGTAGTACACCTGGTCACCTGGTTTGAACAGGGTCACCTGGGGCCCGACTTCACGGACGATGCCAGCCGCGTCCCAGCCGAGTATTTTCGGCTCACGCGTGACGGTGCCGGCGCGCACCTTGGTGTCGACGGGGTTGACCGACACGGCCTTGACCTCGACCAGAAGGTCCTTGGGCCCTGGGCCAGGCCTGGGGATTTCGATGTCCTGAAGAGACGCTGGGTCTTCGATGGGCAAGGCGTTGTGGATGAAACCGATGGCTTTCATGGTTGCTCGCTGCTGAAAGGTTTGATTCGCCATTCAGTCTGGCGTGCCTGGCGCCTGGGAAAAACGGGCTGTACCCGCGAACACTTTCACTTCAGGAGTGAAAATGAGGCGTCGATCAGCCGTCAGCGCGCATCAGAGCAAACTATGGATCTCTGAAACCACTTGAAACGTCGCATCTTCGAGCGTTCCTTCATTTCGGCACATGACCCAGCCGTTGTCTGCAACTGCCCGCTGGAATGCCTCGGTGCTTGCGACATGCTCTTCCAGTTCATGCATCACCGTACTGCTCAGCCCGCGCGCGCGTGCCGCTGCCCTCGCCCAGGAAATCTCAGGCTTGGTGACTACCCCGATGTGCAGGTCTGGTACCCGCACGTTACGCTCGATGTTCAAGCGCAGAATCTCTGCAAACGACACCAGCCGGCGAAACGCGGCATCGGAGGGGTACCAGCGATCAATCAGGATGATGCTGCCCGGTGGCTGCTTGGCCAGTACATGCTGGGACATCCAATGACGGCTTTGTGCAAAACGCTTGCAAATGCTCAGTTCAAGATCCCGGCAGGGGTTCCTGACGAACTGGTTGACCAGGGCCATGGTTTCACCCCGGTAGGGATCGCTTTTCTTCTCGCACAGGCGGATCACCTTCCTGTTGTCCGCCCTGAGGGCTCTGGTGACGGACTCCAGCAACGTGGTCTTGCCGGTACCCTTGGGCCCATCCAGGGAAATGAACAGCGAACGATTCATGCTTCAGACAACTCATGGATTTTTATGGCCTCTGTAGGAGCGGCTTCAGCCGCGATGAAGGCACCGCGCTGGCAGGCACCCGCTTCGCGGGTGATCGCGGCTGAAGCCGCTCCTACAGTTACAGTTTTGCCACGAAGGTGGCGTCGTTACATCAGGCAGTAGAACTCGCTGACCTCTGCCACGATCCTCCCCCCAGCATCATACAGCCTCGCCTCCGGTGTCATGGCCATGGAGCGCGCTTCCAGCACATAGCGCTGCCCCGCCTTGAAGTGCGCGTAATTCACGGTCAGATAGCACTGCCGCACGGTGGGGCCACCCATCATGCTCATCCCTCCCCCACCATTCACTTCATAGTCGAACCGGACCACCAGCTCATGGCTGCCGGGGTTGACCTGGAAGAACCGGCCGTCGCTCAGGCGCTGTTTGTCCAGGCGCTCGGCCAGCAGCACGCGGTCATTGGGGAATGGCATCGAGAAATCGACCCAGGCCATCTGCGGGTTGGCGGCCGGCATGGGGGCCTGGCAACCCGCGAGGGTGGTGATTGCCAACAACAACGTCAAGCTACGCATGATAGAAGCCTCGACGACAGTCATTTGACAACACATTACCCCTCGTTCAGGCCTTCGTCTTGCGCCGTCTGATCCACAGCCAGGCAACGCCAGCCAATGCCACCAGCCCCAGCGGCAAGATCTGCGCCTTGTACGGTCGCAGCACGTCACGCGCGGTATCCAACGCCTCAGTCACATAGCGCTTGTTGGCCTGGTCGAACCGCGGCGCTTCGCACTGTTTGCCGAAATCCTCTGCCCACTCGACGAAAGGCCCTTGCCCGACATAGCGCTTGTACAGGGCACGTTCCTGATCGCTACCAGGCACCCAGCCGGCCGCCGTGCACAGCACCGCAGCGAAGGCCTGGCTGCTGTGCGGCAGGTTGTCCGCGGCCTGGTTGGCCAGGTCGGCGGCGACATAGCGGTAGTGATAGCGCAGGTCGGGCTTGGCTTCGGTTGCCTGCTGACGCTGCAGCTCGCCGGCACCGATCAACGGCCCCGGTTGTATTTCGGCGCTTCCCAGGCTGAAGCCGCCACCCAGCCAGGCATAGTCCGGCGCCATCTCGTAGCCCAGGATCTCCATGCCGGAAGTGCGCGCCAATGTCGCTGCGGCATACAGTGCCTCGGCCCGGCCGGTGGCCGTCCAGCGCGAGACAGCGTCCTTGCGGTTCTGTACGTAGGCCTTGGCGTCGGCTTGCAGTTGTGGCGTGTCGAAATAGCTGGGTGCCTCGTCGTAACGCCCTTCACGTAGCAGGCGACGGCCGAGCAGCTCACGCAACTGCGTCGCCACCGGTCGCGGCACGTAGCTGCCTTCCTCTGCCTTGGCGGCCGCTGGCGCGGGCACATGGGCATCGACATACCCCTTGAGCTCATCGAGGGTCAGCACCCGCTCGGCCACGTTCGCCGCATCCTGCCAATAGATTTCCTGACTGCGATACAGCTGGTCGAACGCCTGCAGGTAATCGCCGCGCTCCAGGGCCAGGATCGCGCCCTCGCCTTCGACCCGGCAGCCGGGTTTCACGCTTTCGTAGTCCCAATCCGGCGTTTGCCGCGCCCCCCAGGATTCGTCGCGGGGAAACGCGGCGGCGGCCTTGGCGTAGGCAGTCGCCGCCTGGGCCTTGTCACCCTCGCGCAGGGCCAGCTTGGCGCGCAGCCACCATGCAAGACCGGTGTCGCCGGCATGGCGCAGATAGCCTTCGGCAGCGGCGAAGTCGCCCGCTTGATAACTCAGCGCAGCCAAGCGGTCGGCATCATCGAGCTTGTCGCCGACACTGGCCTGCAGCAGCCGAGGCAGGCGCCGTTCTTCAACCGGCTGCTGCCTGTCGTAGTCCCAGCCGATATGGCTCAGCAGGTAGGCGGTGAGCAGCTTGCGTGCCATGGGTTGTTGCAACAGGGTTTTCAGTGGCTCGTCCGGCATGGCCACCAGCTCGTCGGCGAGTTGCCTGAGCGAGCTGTAGCCATTGCCCGAGCCCAGGCGGCTCTGGCTGGCGTACAGCTGTACGGCGCTGTCCCAATCGCCGGCGAGCTTGGCCAGGCGGGCCTCCTCGCCTAGGCTGGCCACCCCCAGTTCGAGCGGGTCGCTGAAGCCTTCGGCGCTGAGGGCACGAGCCTGCTGAAAAGCCTGTCGTGCCTGGGCCCGCAACGGCTCGGGTACTGCCTGCGCATCGTCGCCGGCTTCAAGGCTCTGGGCCGCCAGGGCCCGTCCCAGGGAGTAGGCCGCCCAGGTGCTGCGCAGCTTGCGTTGTTCGGCGGGCAGCGCCAGCACCTTGTTGAAGTAATCCACCGCCTGGGCATGGTCGCCGGCGTCGAATGCCACCGCGCCAGCGATGTAGAGGCGCAGTTCATCCGGCAGGTCGGCGCCCTGCGCCTCCACCTGTTGCGGATCCTGCAAGGTGCGCAGCCGCGCGACCTTCTCCCGCAGGTTTTGCGGCAGCTCGCTGGCTTCGACCTGGCTGCGTTGCGCACGGTAAGGGCGGTCGTTGTCGTCACCGTCCCAGTAAGGCATGAGGGTGACTTCCGTGGTGGGCTTCAGGCCTGCCAATTGCTGGCCGAGGCGGTTCACTTCGAAAGCGAAATTACCTTCCGGCAGCTCGGCCAGTGCCTGTGCCCGGTCCCTGAGCAACTGCATCGGGAAATCGGGGCCACAGGCCAGCGCCGGGCCAAAGGGCACGCTCAGCGACAGGCACAACAGGTGCCGAGGCCAGTTACGGGTAGACATTCCATGCTCCTTGGTCGATTCCAGGACAGCGTGCCCAGCCGAGCACGCGCCGGCCGCCAGCCGCGACACGCGCGCTGGACTGGCGGTTGAAAACGAGATGTTGAGGTGATTGCTGCAAGCGGTAACCGTTGAGCCCGTCCGCGGCGTCGCAAGCGTCGGTCTTCAGTTCCACGCGCGCAGGTAGTGGCAGGTCGAGATTGCCGACGTTGGCCAACGTGATGTCGTAAAGCCCGTCGCGCCCAGCCGTCTCGACCTGCCACTGGCTGGCCAGCTCATCGCCGCGCGCCACCGCCTTCAGGGTGGCCAGGCTCCAGGCGCGGCGGTCACCGGGCAACGGCAGGCGGAACCAGATCAGCCCGGCCAGGTGCGTGGGCGGCTGGTTGCGCAGTTGCCGTCCAAGGTCCAGTAGTTGTTGCGGATCGGCCAGCAGCTCTCGACGCTCGCCGGCAAGGTCCAAGGGCACTTCGCTTTCCACCACGGGTGCACCGCCGGCATCTGGCAGCAGTGCGACGCCATAGGCGGGCAAGGCGATGTAGAACGGCTTTTCGCTGACGCGGCTCCATTGTTCGGCCCATTGCCTGGCCAGTAGTGGATCGAACAGACCCCGCCGAGGGTCGCTCACCGCATGCACTTGCAACACGCTGCTGTCCACAGCTTGCAGCAGCGCTGGCAGATGCGGGCTGTCAAGCCAGGCGGGCAAGGCGGTGATGCTCAGTTTCAGGCCGGGCGGCAGTTGTTCGCGCAGTTTCAGGAGAAAGTCGGCGTAGCCTGGCAGGCGGACGTTGCCACTGTCGTGGTCGATTTCGAGCCCGCCCAGGGGCACACCGAAAGCCTGCCAGTCGGCCAGCAGTTGCGCGATCTGGGTGCGTGCCGCCTCCAGGTCCAGCGCAGGGAGTTGACCGTCCAGGCGCACGACCGCGATGGCCGGCCGACCATCGGCCTTCAATTGCTCCAGGTCGACCAGCGCCCTGCTCCACCCGGCATTGGGCTGGGCTTGCAGCGCCAATACCCGCAAGGTCGAGAAATCCGCCCGGCTTTCGGCCAGGGCCTGTGCGTGGACTGGCCGCCATTGGCGTTGCCAGATATAGAGCTGCTGGTCGAGGGGCAATGGGGGTTCAGGCTGGCAGCCGACCAGTGCTCCGAGAACGGCACAGGCAAACAGGCGGCGCAGGAAAGCGGTAGCGGGCATACAGTCCTTTGTCTGGCGCGCTCGGACGCCGTTGCGAGGTGGCGATATTAACTCAAACCACCCCCTCACGAACACGTAGCCCACGCCACCGCAGCTCCGGTGGGCTGGTGTTCGCCGGCAAAGCCGGCTCCCACAGGTACCGCGCGCCACCGGCACTCACCCGGATGCCCGCCGATCAAGGCGTGAGCTTTTTCTTGCCGGGCGAAAACATTTTGAATACACGAGCAGACTCACCTAACAATCGGGTTAGGTTTTCTTGGCCTTTCGATGATAGGGACGGTTTATTTTCAAGATGATTTATTACCTTTCTCAGTTCATCCTCATCTAAACGGGTCAGGATGTTTTCATCAATGCTATGCAGCAAGACCAGCATGCCGTTTCTAAACTGATCCACACTTTTAAAGGCGCCGAACACCCTGCCGAGGCCATCTGAAACATTCTCGCCGCGGGTCCCCTTTAACCAGGTGAGCAGAGAGGAGTGCGCGGCCATTTCAGGCGATTGCCCAGGAAGCAGGCTGGGCACGCTGCGGTTTATTGTTGAGAGCGTGCAGCTCACCCAATCCGATGGACGGGGATTTTTGTGATATGCCAAAATTTCGGTTGTGTTGTAGGCGTACGCCAAGGGGACCCCGACATTCTCAAATCGCAAATTATCGTCATGTTGAGAGTGTCTGAACGCAGGAAACTCTCCAGTGTTCACATCGAGCTCTTTGACCTCCAGCAGTATGAGTTTGGCATTACCGAGCCGACCTACGAGGTCAGCACAAAATTTATTCAGTGTATCCCCCTGCTGGTTGGCGTAAGGAGGAAATAACTCCAGGCGAGGCATGCCCTCTTGATTACAGTAATCATGTAACGCAAGCATTATAGCTGTCTGAACTTTATTTTCAGCCTTACTCAACGTGCCACTCCTCAGCGTTGGAATTCCATGTCAATCCGGCGATACCCTATATAAGACATTGACGACCGGCAAGCACTGGTAAAACCGGGTGCCGTCTAGGTCGCGTGATTGAACCGTCGAAAGACCGCGCGCCTTGTACATGATGCACTCTTGAGCAACGGAACTCTTCACTTGCAGAAGATCGAGTCGATTCCCAGGCGCTTGAACATCCTGCTTACTACGCGTACAAGAACACCTTGCCCTCCACTCTCGCTAGGAGCACCGGATGCTGGAGCTGCACACCGATCGGCTGTACCTGCGCGCCCTGGTCGAAACCGATTGGCCCCTGTTCCTCACGCTCCATCGTGAGCCTGAAACCATGCGCCACGTGTTCGACGAGCTGCCGGAAAGCGAAATCCGACGCGGCTTCGAGCACCGTCTACCCGCCTGGACAGCTAAAGCCGAACACTGGCTTTGCCTGGTGATGACCGACAAGGCAACCCAGCAAGACCTGGGGGTCACCGGCTTGCGCATCCTGCGCCCGGGCCATGCCGAGGTCGGTTACCTGCTGCTGCCGGAGCATCAAGGCCTTGGCTTCGGCACCGAGTCCCTTCGGGCAGTGATCGGCCACGCCACGGCCATTGGCCTCGGCACACTGGAAGCCACCATCACCGATGGCAACGTCGCCTCCTGCCGGGTGATGGACAAATGCGGTTTCACCTTCGAACGCCGGGAACCCGACGCCTACCTGCTCGGCGGCACCTGGCGCGACGACCTCATCTACCGCCTCGACCTGCACGGATAGCCCATGAACCCCTACCAATACCTGCCGCCGCGTGCGTTCTGGCGCACGGCGATTGCCGCCAGGCCCACCGAGCAGATCGCTGAGCTGTGGTCGCCCGCGTTCACGATCGACGCCAAGGACGCCATCGTCACCGCCGGGTCCTGTTTCGCCCAGCACATCGGCCGGGCCCTGGTGGCACGCGGGATGAACTGGCTCGATGCCGAGCCGGCGCCGGCCGAGATGCTTGAGGACGAACGCAAGGCGCGCCAGTACGGCGTGTTCTCGTTCCGCGCCGGCAACCTCTATACCGCGGCGATGCTGCGCCAATGGCTGACGTGGGCCCTGGGCACGCAACCGCAGTCGCACGAGACCTGGCAGCACGAGGGGCGCTTCTTCGACCCCTTCCGCCCCGCGGTGGAAACGGCAGGCTTCGACAGCGAACAGGCACTCTTCGATTCGCGGGAGCAAACCCTCGCGGCGATCCGTCTGGCCGTGCACCGTGCCAAGGTGTTCGTCTTTACCCTGGGGCTGACGGAAGCCTGGGCCAACCGCGAGAGCGGTGTCGTGTACCCGGTGTGCCCGGGCACCGTGCGTGGCGAATTCGATCCTCGGGTGCATGAGTTTCGCAATTTCGGCTTCAACGACACCTGCCAGGCCATGACCGAAGCCATCGCGCTGATGCGCACGGTAAACCCCGAACTGCGCCTGCTGCTCACCGTCTCGCCGGTTCCCCTCACCGCCAGCGCCACCGGCGAGCACGTGCTCAGCGCCACCACCTACTCCAAGTCGGTGCTGCGCGCCGTGGCCGGTCAGCTGTGCCAGGACCTGCCCCAGGTAGACTACTTCCCGTCCTACGAAATCATCACCGGCACGCCGTTCAAGGGCGCCTTCTACCAACCGAACCGGCGCGAAGTCACGCCTGGAGGCGTGGCCTTCGTGATGCGCCAGTTCTTTGCCGGCCTCGATGCCGAGGCTGCGCCAGCAGCGCCCGCCACCACCCCTTCCCTGGCCTGCGAGGACCTTGTCTGTGAAGACGCCATTCTCGATTACTACGCCTAGCTTCCTGCTGTTGGGCGACTCACACCTAGGCGTCGTCGGCCAGGCCGCCAGGGCCAGGCAGCTGTCGTTCAGCGGTGGGCCACTGGGTGCCGGGCGGGATTTCGGGGTGGACTTCTTCACCCTGGCGCCGGATGACGTGGTGTTCCGCGACACCGAACTCGAGCGGCTGTACCGCCAGGCCCTCGCCCAGCTCGATGCCCCCAGCCTCGGCAGGATTCCCGGTCCGCTGGTCAGCAGCATCGGCCTGAGCCTGCACTACCTGGCCACCCGGCAGAACTGGCTGTGCTACCAGGGCCTGGAGGGCGAGTTCGACCCCGGGTTTCTCGAAGGTCCGTTGTTCGCCGCGATCATCGACACCCTGTCGCGTCCCGCCCTGGCGTTTTATGAGCAGGCGCTTGGCCTGGGCCTGAAGGTGTACGCCGTGCTACCGCCGCAGCGGGTGCCGCCGATGGCCGATGCCCGGGTGTTCATGGCGGCGCAGACACATTTGATCGAGCGCCTGACGGCCCTGGGTGTCGAGCTGGTCGATGTGCGTGAGGCTGCCAACGACGACCAAGGTCGGCAACGCGCCGAGTTCTGCGAGGTGGACGACCCGTTGCATGGCAACCTCGCGTTTGGCGAGCTGGTGCTGGGGCAGTTGCTGCGTCAAGTCCCTTCGAAGGGCCCGGCTTTGGCGTTGCGGAGCCCATGAGACCGCATCGCGGATGAATCCGCTCCTACAGAGCGCCTGTCCGTTTGTAGGAGCGGATTCATCCGCGATGCGCCGCGCGGGCGGCGCTCGATCTCTAGAGCGCTGCATACCCTGAAACAAGCACCTGCCCGCCACCCCGCGTCAAGCCTGCGGCCGCCCCCCAAGAATCGTCACCCGCTCCCCATACCGCGAATGCGGGAAATAATCCCAAACCGCATGGTGCTGGGTACACCGGTTGTCCCAGAACACCAGGGTTCCCGGTGCCCAGCGCACCCGGCAGCTCAACACCGGCTCACGCGCCACCAGGTCGAACAACAGGTTCAACAGCATCTGACTCTCGCCCGCCGACAACTGCACGATATGCGAGGTGAAACCCGAATTGACGAACAACGACGGCCGCCCAGTCTGCGGATGTCGCACCACCACCGGGTGCTCGGTCTTCGGCAGGCCGGGTGGTGGCGTGTAGCCCTTCCAGGGCATCTCGCCGTCATGGATCGCCGTCAGCGTCCCGAGAAACGCCTGCATCGCCGGCGACAGCATCTCCAGCGCCAGGTGCATGTTGGCAAACAATGTGTCGCCACCTGTACCAATGGCCGGGGTTTCCTTCACGTACAGCATCGACCCCATGGACGGCTCCAGGTCGGCGGTACCGTCGGTGTGCCAGGTCTCACCGGCGACAAAGCGCGACTGCGCGTTGGCACGGATCACCACCAGCTCGGGGTCGTCGCCGTCGATGTCATCCAGCGGCAAGGCCCGCAGCTCACCGAACAGGCGCCCGAAGGCCTTGTGCTGCTCGACGTCGAGGTGCTGGTCGCGAAACACCAGCACGTGGTTCTCCAGGAAGGCCCGGCGAATCTCTGCCAGTTGCTCCGCGGCCAGGGGGCGCGACAAGTCGACCCCGCCGATCTCGGCGCCGATTACCGGCGTGAGCCGATCCACGCTGATGCTGCGATACGGCGCGCGCTGAGCGCCGGCAATACGTTCGATGGCCTTCAGTGCCTGTTGATCCATACGTTCCTCCCTGATGGGTGTTGGCTGGCCACGTGTTGCAACCCGGCCGCCAGTTGTTCGCGCACCGCTGCGCGTTGTTCCGCGGCGTTCGCGCAGGCCCAGTTGCAGGCCCTCGCCAAGGCGCCGACGACACTGGCACAGGCTTGTTCGTCCTCGCTGGCGTAGGCGCGGGCGACGAGCATGCTGCTGGCCGCCGCGTTGGCCGTGGCGAACGCTTGGGCGTTGGCGTCGGTGCTTAGTTGCGCGTAATGCCGGGCGAAGGCCTCGGCGTCGCCAAACTGCTCGGCAATCATCGCCTGGTTGGACGCTGCCAGGCCGTAGTCCAAGGCGCTGTCATAGGCCTGGGCATAGGCCGAGTCGAAGGCGTAGGCCCGACGAAACACCGCCAACAGCACTGGGCCGAGTGCGGCCCGCCATTCACCGACCCGCCCCCGCAGGCCCAGACTCGCGCGTTGATGTAGGCGCCGCAGCGTGGTCACGGCGTGGTCATGTTCGGGGAGCGCCCGGGCGAGCAACGGCAGCACCACCTCGGCTTGCCAGCGGTGCAACAGCCGCCAGTACGCCTGGCAATCCAACTGCCGGGGCAAGGGACCGGTTTCCAGCACCCGCAGCAGAGGGCCCAGCCACGCGGGCACCTGTGCATATTCACCGGCCATGAACACCCTCCTCCCGCGCAAGCAGGTCGCTATTGATCGCCTCGGCGATCTTGCGCGCCCAGGGGCCGCTGACGATGCCGTAGTGGTCGGTATCCAGCGCCACCCAGTTGCGCAGGCCCGGCAGCAACGCCTGCCAGGCCTGGCACAGGTCCTGTGCCTGCCAGCCACTGCCGATGCCGTAGGGGTTGGGCTGGGTGGCGATGAACAGCTGCCCGGTCGTCTCGGCCTGTACGCCAGGCACATGCCCCAGCATGCTCGCCAGGTTGTTGCGACAACAGGCCACCAGGCGCTCCAGGTAGCGTGCGCCGTCCGTCTCGCCGTTGCGCAAGGCGAACTCCCGTTCAAATACCCGCTGGATCTGCCCCTCGTCGATCGCTTTCAACTCGGTCCCGGCGTCCGGCGCAGGTGGGTCGATCAGGTACAGCGCCGGCAACTCGAGTCCGGTGTCGCGGGCCAGGGCGCACATGGCCTGGGCCACCCAGGCACCGAAGGACCAGCCGACCAGCCGCCAGCTCGCACCATCGGGCAGCTCGGCCTGTATCGCGTCCAGGTACAACGCCGCGCGCGCTTCCAGGGAGATGTTCGGCAGCTCGGGCTGACGCAGCACCGGGTCGGCGATCACCCGCACCTCGAGGTCCGGGTGCAGCGCCGCAGCCAGCTCACGGTAGGCCTGGACGTCACCGCCGACCGGGTGGATCAGATACAGCCACTGGTGTGCGCGGCCTTTGTGCCATGGGTCGATCCGCAGCGCCTTGTGCCAAGGGTCGCCAGCGCGTTCGGCCTGGCCTGGGTCATTGCCCACCAACGCCAGCACCTCACGCAAGCTGACCGTGGGACTGAACTGCGACAGCTGCACCACCACGCCCGTGGCGCGCTGCAGTTCATCAATCAGGTCCAGCAGCGTCAGCGAATCGGCGCCCAGGTCATACAGCGACGCATCGTCTTGCAGTGCGTCCACGCCCAGCCATTGGCACAGGCAGTCGCGCAGGCGTGCGGGCAGTGCGTCCTGCTTTGGCGGTACTTCGACCGGTGCTGTCACGGCGCCATGGCGCACGGGATAGAAGCGTCGGGCATGCGCCAGTGCCGTGGTCGAAACCAGCACCTGGGGCAGTTGCGCGGTCATGGCCCGGTCGAACACCTCGCAGCCTTCCTGTGTCGACAGACCGACTTTCAGATGCTGTTGGTGCGCGGCATCATTGCCACTGGCTTCGGTGGCCATGCCGGTCTCGCGCCAGATGTCCCAGTTGATGCCCAGGCGCAGGCAGCCCTGGTCACCCGGCGCGCGGTAATGGCTGAAGCCGTCGAGCACGCCGCTGGCGGCGGCATAGTCCAGGTGGCCGGCCCCGCCGAACAGCGCCGACATGGACGAGCAGTACAGCACGAAGCCCGGGTTCATCCGCGCGATCAGCGCCTCGACGGCGAGCATGCCACGGGTCTTGGCGGCCATCGCGCTGGCCATCCGCTCGGCGTCGCGCTGTCGGATCAGGCTGCCGGCACCGACGCCTGCGGCATGGATCACGCCATCGAAGCGCTCGTACCGTTGTGCCAGATGCTCGAGCACCTGCGGCCAGCGCATCAGGTCGGCGAGGTCGGCCTGCAGCCACTCGACCCGCTCGCGGTCCACCTGCCACGCCTCTGGCCAAGTCGCCGAGCGCGACAACAGCACCACGCGCCGGCCCGGCGCGCGCAGCAGGTGCTGGCACAGGGTGCGCCCGATGCCTCCGCCGCCAAGGATCAGGAAGGTACCGTGGTCTGGCAAGGTGTTCGGTGCAGCCAACGGTAGTGGGCTTGGCACCAGCCGCGGTTGCCACAGGTAGCCGTCGCGCAGGGCCATGCGCCGGGGCAAGGCATCAGGTTCGGCCAGTAGCGCGGCGACTGGCTTGGCGTGTTCCAGCAGAGAGGGACTCGGGCAATCCAGCCAGTGGCAGCGCACCGGGTACTCCTGGGGTACCACCTCGGTCGCACCGGCCAGCGCCGTCAGTTCCGGCCGTGCCACTGCACCCTGCACCGGGCAGGCCTGCCATGACAACAGCCACAAGCGCAGGTTGGCGTCGCGTGGTGCCTGGCCCCAGGCCTGCATCAGGCTGCAGGGTGTGTCCAGGCAGGCCCACTGGGCGGTCGCCAGGCTCCGCTCATCGACCGCGCCGCCCACCGACAGCGGCAAGGCGTGCAGCCAGTCCAGGTCGCCCGGCAGTTCGGCGAGCAGGCGCGTAAGTGCCTGGGCATCCAGCACATCGAGCTCGAAGTGGTTCGCGGCGAGCTGGCGATAACCATCCCCTGCGCGCACATGCACCACGCGCCGGTAGGCAGCCCCCAGCGTGCCGAGCAGCGTTTCGTCGGCCGCCGCATGGCTGCACACCACCAAGGTCTGGCGAACAGTTGCCTGCGGCGCGGGGCCAGCCATGCGCCACATGCGCTGCCATTGCCGCTGGTGGAACCAGTCGGCCAACGGTTTGCGCTCGGGCACGCCGAGGCTCTGGAAGCGGTAGGTTTCAAGGTCGAAGGAAGAAGGCGGCAAGTCCCAGGGCGGCGGTGCCAAACGCTGCGCCCACTCGATATGCGCACCGTCGTACCAGGCCTCGAGCAGCGCCTGAGGCGAATGCTCGCTGGCCTTGAGGCGCACCTGTGATGCAGCGACCTCGCGAATCGCCGACAGGGGTAGATCGTCACCTGCCCGGTAGGGCACCGCAAAGCGCCAGCGTGCCTGCCGGCGTCCGGCCTGCAGGTGGCCCAGCACTGCGGGCACCTGCTCGGGGTTGGCCTGCAGCCAACCCCCTACCACCAGCACATCGCGCTCCAGTGCCGTGCGGCTGTGCGCCGACAGCAACAACAGCGGCACGACATCATCGCGGTTTTGTGCCTCGCCCTGCGCCGCGCCGACGATCACATGGGCGTTGGTGCCGCCGATGCCGAAACTGCTGACCCCGGCCATCCGTCGACGCCCTGAAGGCCAAGGGCGCGCCGTGGTCGGAATGTGGAAAGGCGAGCGAGCCAGGTCGATCTGTGGGTTGATACGCGAGAAGCCCAGGTTCGGTGGGATCACCCCGTGGTACACCGCCAGGGTGGCGCGGATCAGCCCGACCACCCCCGCCGCCGCGCCCAGGTGGCCGACCTGGCTCTTGACCGAAGCCAGGGCACAGGTGCCTGCCGGTGCCTCGCCGAAGGCCTGGGCCAGTGCGGCGACCTCGATCGGGTCGCCGAGCAAGGTGCCGGTGCCGTGGGCCTCGACATAGCCGATATCGGCACCGGCCACCCCGGCCTTGGCCAGGGCCCGGGCAATCACCGCGCCCTGCCCGGCCACCGACGGCGCGGTGTAGCTCATCTTGCCGTGGCCGTCGTTGTTCAGCGCCGAACCTTCCACCACGGCGTAGATGCGGTCGCCGTCGGCCTGGGCTCGGGCCAGGGGCTTGAGCACCACCACACCGTAGCCACTGGCACCGAGGGTACCGCTGGCGTCCTCGCTGAACGGCCGGCACAGCCCGTCGCGGGAGAAAATGTGCTGCGAGCGATGGCGGTAGCCCTCGCTGAGGGTCGGGTCGATCAGCACGCCGGCCGCCAGCATCACCTCGCTGTCGCCCTGGCGCAGCAGGTTGCAGGCCAGGTGCACGCCGATCAGCGAGCTGCCGCAGGCAGCCTGCACGCTCAGCGCCGGGCCGGTGAGGTCCAGGTGGTAGGCGGCCTTGGTGGCGAGGAAGTCCTTGTCGTGGTGCAGGGCCAGCTGGAAGCCGTCCGGCAGTTCACCCTCGCCGCATTCACGCAGCATCTGCTGGAAGTAAGTGGTCTCGCCGCAGCTGGCCACCAGGCCGATGCGCGGGCCGTCGGCCGAAGGCACGATGGCGGCGTGTTGCAGGGCCTGCACGCAGGCCATCAGCAGGTGGCGTTGCTGCGGGTCCATCAGCCGCGCCTCCTGGCGGCTGATGCCGAAGTACTCGGGGTCGAAATCGAGCATGCCCTGCAACTGGCTGCGGGCGCCGACCAGGCCTTCGGCGGCCGCGAAATGCTCGATGCCCAGCGCGTTGCCCTGGACCATCGCCCAGAACTCGCCCAGATTGCGTGCGCCGGCCACGTTGACCGCCATGCCGATGATCGCCATCGCGGCTTCGCCCGCCTCGCCAGGCTGCTCGCGGCGCACTGGCGCGCCCTCGGTACGGCCCAGGTGCGCCGCCAGCCGGCGGATCGTCACATGCTCGAACAGCTCGGCCATGCTCGGCGCCCGGGGCAAGGCCTGGGTGTAGCGCGTGTGCAGGCGCATCAGGCCCAAACTGGTGGCGCCGGCTTCGAAGAAGGTCTGCTCGGGTTCGATGGCGTGACCGATCACCTCGCGGAACAGCGTGGCCAGCTGGCGTTCCAGCGGATTCGACAGGGCCGCGACCGGATGCTGGCGCTGCAGAACCTCGCCCTGCCCGGCCAGCGCCTTGCGATCGACCTTGCCGCTGGGGGTGCGTGGCCAGGCGTCGAGGCGTCGGTACTGGTCGATGCGCACATGGGCCGGCAACTGCCGCGCCACCAAGCGGTCGAGGTCCTGTACCGACGGTGCCGTGCCGGACAGTTGCAGGTACGCCGTCAGCCGCGCAGGTTCCCCTTGCACGGTCACCACGGCGTTGGCCACCGCCTCCAGCCCCATCAACGCCGCCTCGACCTGCCCAAGCTCCAGGCGATGGCCGCTGAGCTTGACCTGCTGGTCGTCACGGCCCACGTAGTGCAGGCAACCCTGGGCATCGACCCAGGCCAGGTCGCCGGTGCGGTAGTACAGGCAGCGGCTGCCGTCGGCCTGTGGCAGTTCGACGAAACGTTCGGTATTGAGCGCCGTCTCCCCCAGATAGCAACGCGTGACCATGGCGCCAGCCACCAACAGGTAGCCTTGGGTGCCCGTGGGCACGGGGTGGTCCTGGGCATCGACCAGCAGCAACCGGGCGTTGTCGATCGCCCGGCCGATGGGCGCGCGCAGCGGCCAGTCACCTACCTGGGACGGCAGCCGACAGGCGCTGATCACATGGGTTTCGGTCGGGCCGTAGTGGTTGAACAGACTGGCCCTGGGCAGGCCGGCGAACCAGGTCCGCAGTGCCTCGGTGCACAGCAGTTGCTCGCCGGCCGTGACCACCTCGCGCAGGGTCTGGGGGTAGCGGCCTTGGGCCACGGCGGCCTGGGCCAGGTGTTGCAAGGCCACGAACGGCAGATACAGCCGCTCGATGCCTGCTTGCTGGATGTAGGCCAGCAGCGCCTGGGCGTCCTGCCGCCAGCGGGGTTCGATCAGGTGGTAGCAACCGCCGCCGCACAGGGTGCCGAACAGCTCCTGGAACGCCACGTCGAATGACAACATGGAGAATTGCAAGGTCACCGAGCGTGCCGGCAACTGCCCGGCGTTGCGCTGCCAGTGCAGCAGGTTGCACAGCGTCCGGTCAGGCACCTGCACGCCTTTGGGAATACCGGTCGAACCCGAAGTGAACAATGTGTACAGCGGCCGCTCGCCATGGTGCCGGGGCCGTTGCAAATCCTGGGGCGCGGCCTGCAGGTCGACCCGATGGCGGGCCAACGCCTCGACGCCCAGCGCTTGCAGGGCGGCCTCGGTGGCACCGCTGAACAACACGCAGCGCGGACAGGCCTGGGCCAGTACCTGGCGTTGCACCGCCACCGGATAGTTCGGGTCCAGTGGCACGGCGGTGATATTGAGCTTGGCCAGGGCCAGCAAGGCGACCACATGCTCCACCGAAGGCGCCAGGAACAGCACCATGTTCGGCGCGCCATCGCCCGTGTGTTGGTTGGACAAGGTCGCGGCCAAGGTCGCGGCCAGCGCATCCAGCTCGGCGTAACTCAAGCGCCGCTGGCCGGCCACCAGCGCCGTGGCCTCGGGTGTTTCGTGCACCTGGTGCTCGAACCAGTCGGCCACCGTGGCGAACGGCAATGGCAGCGTGGCGCCTTCGCTGGCCGGCGGCAGGCCCAGGCGATAAGGCGCCACCAGTGTGTCCAGGGACGCCTGCGGGTTTTCCAGCAACAGGTCCAGGCCACGGTGCACCAGGGCATCCAGCGCGGCCACCTGCCGGCTGTCGAAATGGCTGCACTGGTATTCCCACCAGCACTCGAGCGGCCCGTCGCCGCCGACCACCAGCAGGCTCAGCGGGCACTTGGCCTGGGGTGCCGGGTGCGGCGCCAGGGTGGCCCGCAGCGGTGCGTCCGCGAGCCTGGCGTAGTCGGTGTTCTCCAGCACGAAGAGGTAGTCGAACAACGCCTGGCCGGTGGACAGGCGCAGGTCCTCGACCAGGTCGGCCAGGGCCACGTCCTGCAAGGCCAGCACCTCACGCACGGTGGCGGTTTGCCGGCGCAGCTGCTCGCCGAGTGATTGCGCGCCGCGCACATCGGTCGGGATCAGTACCGTATTGGCGAACATGCCCACGCAGGCCTCGAACTCAGCCAGCGGCCGGTTGGCCACGGGGCTGGCGATCCGCGGGCGATCACAACCGGCCAAGGCGTGCAGGCTCCAGGCGAAGACGCTGAACAGCACCTCGAAGCGGGTCATGCGCTGCTGGGCGCAGAAGCGCTCGAGCGCGGCGCTGCGCCGCTCGCCCAAGGGCTGACGGTACAACCGCCCTTCGCTGCTGGCCGGCCCCATGGCCTGCCGGGCCGGCGTCGCCTCACCGTGACGTGCGTGCAGTGCTGCCAGGGCGCGGCGCTGCTCCCGGTAATGCGGGGTGACGCTCCATTGCCGCTGCCATTGGGCGAAATCCAACGTGTTCAACACCTGCGTCGGGGCGGCGCGGTCACAACCTTGCAGGGCATCCTGATACAGGCCGGCCAGGTCTTCGAACAGCAGGTTCATCGACCAGCCGTCGGTAACGATATGGTGCAGGTTCAGCAGCAATCGGCAGCTACCGTCGGCATGCGGCGCGACCCAGGCGCGCAACAGGGTCGGGCTGGCCAGGTCGAACGGCTCGTCGAACACCAGGCTGGCGAAAGCCTGCCAGTTGTCCTGGCCCAACGCCCCCGGTGCCAGTACCCGGCATACCGCCGCCTGTTCGGTAACCACCTGCTCCGGGCCGTCGTTGCCCGCCACGAAGGCGGTGCGCAAGGCGGGATGGCGTGCCACCAGGCGACGCAGTGCTTCGGCCAGTGCCTGTGGCTCCGCGCCGGCCGCCAGATGCAGCACCAAGGGCACGTTGTAGGCAGTCGAGCCGGGGACGCGCTGCTGCTCCAGCCACAGGCGGCGCTGCTCGGCGCTGGCGGGCCCACGCAATGCGCTCGACGGCGCCGGAGCCGGTGGATAGTCCGGGCTTGCGCCCTGCCCCTGTTCAAGACGCTCGGCCAGCGCCGCGAACGGCTCGGCGAGCAATGTCGCGATGCTGATCTCTTGCTCCCAGCGGCCACGGATCGCCGAACGCAGGCGCATGGCCTGGAGCGAATCGCCGCCGCTGCCCAACCAGTCGTCCTGGCCACCGATCGCGGGTTGCCCAAGCAGCGTACGCGCTTGCTCCAGCAGCCAGGCCAGGGCTGGCGAGTACCCACCCTCTTCGACTGCCGGCCGCCAGGGTGCACCGGCCTGGGCAAGCAAGCTGCCCTGGTCGATCTTGCCGTTGGCCGTCAGCGGCAGGCGTGGCACCTGGAACAGATGGTGCGGGCGCATCCAGGGCGCCAGGCGGGCGCGCAGGTAGGCGTCGAACTCGCGATAGTCCAGCGCTTCGCGCGGCACGACGAAGGCCAGCAACTGGTGGTCCTCGGCAGCTTGCCTGCGGCTGCAGACATAGGCCTGGGCCACCTGGGGGTGTTCGAGCAGGCACTGTTCCACCTCGCCCGGCTCGATACGGAAGCCGCGCACCTTGACCTGCCGGTCGACCCGCCCCAGGCACTCCACCTGCCCTTCGGGGTTGACCCGGACCAGATCCCCAGTGCGGTAATGCACCTCATCGCCACCTTCCAGCGCAGGCAGGCGCACGAAACAACGGGCAGTCTCTTCGGGGCGGTTGCGATAGCCACGGGCCACGCCGCTGCCGCTGAGGTACAGCTCGCCAATTTCGCCTGGCGCCACCGGCTGCTGCTGCGCGTCGAGCACGCGCATGCCGGTGTCCGGCAAGGGCTGGCCTATGGGCACGGTGTCGGCGGCGAAGTCCCGCGCAATAGGGTGGCACAGGGCGAAGGTGGTGCATTCGGTGGGGCCGTAGACATTGAACAGGCGGCAGGCGCTGTCCGGGTTGGCCTGGTACCAGGCCCGCACCGCCACCGGGCTGACCTGCTCGCCGCCGGTCAGTACCTGGCGCAGGCTGGCGAAGCAGGCCGGGTACTGCGCATTCAAGGTGTTGAACAGCGACACCGTGATGAACAAGGTATCGACCCGCTGCGTTTCCAGCACCTGGGCCAGGCGCCGGGCATCGAGCAGGTCGTCGTCGGCGACCATCACGCAACAGCCGCCATTGAGCAAGGGCGCCCACAGCTCGAAGCTGCAGGCATCGAAGGCCGGGTTCGACAGGCAGACAAATCGATCGCCCTGCTGGATATCGATGTAGCTGCCGGCCTGCGCCAGTCGCAGCACGCCGCGCTCGCCCACTTCCACGCCCTTGGGCACGCCGGTGGTGCCGGAGGTGTAGAACAGGCACATGACCTCGGCGAAGGTGCCGGCCAGCGGCTGGGCGGGTTCGTCCGGGTGGTCCAGCAGCGCCTCGACACTGGCTTCCCATGGGCCGGGCAGCCCCTGTGGCGCGTCGGCGAGGCTCAGCACTCCCACGCAGTCGGCATCGGCGAGCATCAGCGCGCGGCGCTCGGCGGGGCTGGCCCGGTCCAGCGGCATCACCACGGCCCCGGCCTTGAGCGCCCCGAGCAGCGCCGCGGCCCACTGCCAGCCGCGAGGCAGGTACAGCGCCAACGCCTGGCCCGGCAGCAGCCCCCGCGCTTTCAGGCCACGGGCGATGCGCTCACTGGCGCTGGCCAGTTCGGCGTAGCTTAGGTGTACTTGCTGATCGATTACCGCCAGGGCCTGCGGGTCTCGCCGCACCTGGGCGGCAAAGCGTGCGAGCACGGTTTCCTGGAACACGCTCATCATTTCCCCTCCTGGGCATCGAAACGTTGCAGCTCGCGATTGATCGTCCGTGAAACGCGATGAATCTCGGCGCTTTCCAGCATGTCCCAGTGGCCGCCCTGCACCAGCGTGGCCAGGTAGCCACCTGCGGCGCGACGGCGCCAGAACCCGCGCAGCGCGCGCAATTGACCGCGTGCCAGGTCTTCCCGGGCCTGCACCAGCACCACCCGCCCCCCTCCGGCTGGGCAGGCATAGGCCGCCATGGCCAGGCGATTGTGGTTGTACAGGTGGTAGTAGCGTTCGACCTGGGCATCCTCGATGCCGGGGTACATGCCGTTGAAGCGCACCAGCTTGTCGCGGAACTCCGCCATGTCGACGGTGCTGATCTGCGCGCGGAAGGCCGGGTCGTCCGAGCCCTGGGTGTCGAGCAGCACCACGCTGACCTGGCCACCCCCGGCCGCCCGCAGGCGCCGGGTCATCTCGTAGGCCACCAGGCCGCCGAACGACAGCCCGGTGAGCACCAGTGGCCGGTCCAACAGGGGCTCGATCAGCCGCAAGTACGCCTCGGCCATCGCCTCGACCGTGGGCTCGGTGGCCTCCCCCGGGTTGAGCCCCGGCGACTGCACGCCGTACACGCCGACCGCCTCGGGCAGCACCTTGGCCAGCGACAGGTAGCAGAACGCGGTGCCGCCAGCCGGGTGGATGCACACCACGTTGCGCTGGCCGTCCCCTGACCTGAAGGTGATCAGGTTGCTGTTGTCCTGATGGGGGTTGGCCCCCGCGCGCAACCAGCCGCCCAGCGCCTCGATGGTCGGGTGGCCCAGCACCACCCGCGCCGGCACGTCGACAGCGAAGGCCTGGCCGATCTGGTAGGCCATCTTGATCGCGGCGATGGACGTGCCACCCACGGCGAAGAAGTTGTCGCGGATGCCGATGTGCGGGGCCAGCAACAGGCCTTTCCAGATCTGGTAGAGGGTCAGCTCGATATGGTCGCGTGGGCTGCTCAGGTTGACCTGGCGCGCCGCCAGGTCGTGGTCGGCGCGCTCGGCCAGCGCCTGGCGGTCGACCTTGCCATTGGCGGTGAGCGGCAGGCTGTCGAGCCACAGGTAGGCGTTGGGCAGCACGGCGCTGGGCAGGGTTTGGGCCAGGTGCGCGCGCACCGCCTGCTCTTCCGGCGCCTGGGCCGCCACGCAGCAGGCTACCAGGCGTTGATGCTGGGCCTCGTCGCCGAGCATCAACACCACGCTCGCGGCAATGCCGGGGAAGGCCTGCAGCCGGGCCTCGATCTCGCTGAGTTCAAGACGCACGCCGCGCAGCTTGACCTGGAAGTCGTTGCGCCCGAGGAACTCCAGCTGCCCGTCGGCACGGTAGCGCGCCAGGTCGCCGCTGCGGTACAGCCGGTCACCGGGCACGAACGGGCTGTCGATGAAACGCTCGGCGCTCAGCGCCGGCAGCCCCAGGTAGCCACGGGCCACGCCCACGCCACCGATATGCAGGTGGCCGGTGACACCGGCCGGCACCGGGGCATCGAAATCGTCGAGCACATGGAAACGGTTGTTGGCGATGGGGCGGCCGATTGGCAGGCGCAACGCGGGTATCTTGTCGCCCGGCGCCAGGGTCCAGATACTGTTGATGACCGTGGTTTCGGTGGGGCCGTAGACGTTGTGCAGCCGGGCATGGGGCAGGCGTGCCTGGAACAGCCGCGCCAGGGCCGGCGACAGCTCGCCGCCCCCGCAGAATACGTCCTTGAGGCTGTAGCATTGGCTGACCGCCTCCGTTTCCAGGAACAGGTGCAGCATCGCCGGCACGAAGACCATTGCCGTGACCTGCTGCTCGCGCACCACGTCCGCCAGGTAGCCCGGCTCGAAATGCCCGCCGGGCCGGGCGATGACCAGCCGTCCGCCGGTCGCCAGCGGCCAGAAGGTTTCCCAGGCCGAGGCATCGAAGCCGAACGGGATCTTGTGCAGCATCGCCCCAGCCTCGCCGCAGACACCGAGGCACCACAGCAGCAGGTTACCCAGGCCTCGGTGCGCGACCATCACGCCCTTGGGCAAGCCGGTGGTGCCGGAGGTGTAGATCACATAGGCCAGGTGCTCGGGGGTCACGCCCACTTCATGGGGGGCCAGGTTGTCGCTGGCCAGGTGCCCCCAGCTGGCCGCATCGGCCTGCAGGTCGAGCATCGGTGCTTCCCAGCCCGCGCTTTGCATGGCCTGGCGCACGATGGCCTGGGCCGGGCCCAAGGTCAGCAGCACGGCAGGCATGCTGTCACCCAGCATGTGGCCCAGGCGCCCGACCGGGTAGTCCGGGTCCAGCGGCACATAGGCGCCACCGGCCTTGAGTACCGCCAGCAACGCCACGGGCAGTTCCAGGGCGCGCTCCACGCAGACGGCCACGCGCACGTCCGGACCGACGCCCAGGGTGCGCAGGTGGCGGGCCAGGCGGTTGGCCTGGGCATTGAGTTCGGCATAGCTCAGCCGCCGATCCTCGAATGTCACGGCATTCGCCTGGGGATGGCGTGCGGCTTGCGCTTCGACCAGGCGGTGCACGCAATCGATGGGGGCCTGCAAGGCGGGAGACACGTTCCAGGCATGCAGCACCTGCTCGCGCTCGCGCTCGTCCAGCAACGACAACTCATGCAGCGCCCGCTTGGGCTCGGCGGCCACCTGGGCGAGCAGATGGCGGTAGTGATGGCTCAGGCGCTCGATGGTCGCGCGGTCGAACAGGTCGGTGTTGTACTCGACCAGCAGGTGCAGCGCACCGTCGCGCTCGACCCACTCGAACGCCAGGTCGAACTTGGCCGTGGCGCTGCCGGTGCCATGGGCCGACAGCGCCAGGCCCGGCATGGCGACCGCCGCGCCCGGGGTGTTCTGCAGCACCATCATCACCTGGAACAGCGGCGAATGGCCGGGGTCGCGCGGCGGGTTCAGCGCCTCGACCACACGGTCGAACGGCACGTCGTGGTGCCCGTGGACCTCCAGCAGGTTGGCGCGGACTTCACGCAGCAATTCGGCGAACGTCTGCGCGGGGTCGAGCCGCTGGCGGATCACCAGGGTGTTGATGAAGTGGCCGATCAACGGTTCCAGCTCTGCCCTGCCCCGGTTGGCGAAGGGCGTGCCCACGCACAGGTCGCGCTGGCCACTGTAGCGCCACAGCAGCACGTCCAGGGCGGCGAGCAACACATTGAACAGCGTGCCTTGGGTATGTCGGGCAAGGGCATTGAGCTCGGCCAGGGTGGTGCCATCCACCGTCGAGCCGAACGTGGCACCGACGAAGCGCTGCTGCCGTGGGCGCGGGCGGTCGCCAGGCAGGTCCAGCAGGGGGGGCGCGCCGGCCAGGGTGCGTCGCCAGTAGTCGAGCTGGCCCTGCAGCGCCTGGTCGTCCAGGCGTTGCCGTTGCCAGCAGGCATAGTCGGCGTACTGCACCGGCAGCGGCGCAAGGCTTGGGGGCCGGCCGCCCAGCAGGTCGCCATAGAGGGTGGCGACTTCGTGCAGGATCACGCCCATCGACCAGCCATCGGCGACGATATGGTGCACGCTGTACAGCCACACATGCTCATCATCGGCCAGGCGCACCAGCATCGCCCGCAGCAACGGGCCGTTCACCAGGTCGAACGGTGCGCGGGCGTCAGCCTCGACCAGCTCGGCCAGGCGGGCCTGGCGCGCGGTCTCGGGCAGGTCGCGCAGATCCAGCAGGGCCAGGGTCAGCGGCCTGCTCGCGTGCACCACCTGGCGCGGCTCGCCGTCGACGCTGACGAAGGTGGTGCGCAGCATGGCGTGGCGCTCAACCAGCAGATTGAGCGCCCGCTCCAGCACGACCACGTCCAACGGCCCCTTGAGTGTCAGCGCCGAGGGCACGTTGTAGAACGGATTGCCGGGCTCCAGCTGGTCGAGGAACCACAACTGGCGCTGCGAGAACGACAGGGGGCAATGGGCCTGCTCGTCCGCGCGGCGCGGGATCGGCGCATTGTCGTCAGGCCGGGCGAGCAAGGCGATCAGCGCCTGCTTGTGGGTCTTGAGGGCCTGCAGCAGGGTCTCGTCGAGAAAGCCCTTGGGCGCCTTGCAACGCAGTTTGTCGCCGTCCACCTCGAGGGCAACGCCATGGCGATCGAAAAACGCCAGCAGTTGATGGGCGTTCATACTTCGAATTCCTCCATGTCAGTGTCGTCCTGCGCCGTGATGGCAAGCGTTTCCGGTTGTGGGCGATGGGACACATGGCCCCCACGCAGGCCGCCGACCATCGAATAGACCAGCGAATGGCTGGGCCCCAGGTCGAACAGCGAGGCCAGCTGCCGGGGTTCCACCGAGCCGACGCCGCACAGGCCCAACCCTTGGTCGGCCGCGGCCATGGTCAGCAGTTGCGCCATCGCCCCCGCCTCGATCAGGCAGAAGTCGTGGCTGCCCTCGCCGTACAACGGCCGGATCGCCGCCAGGTCGGCGACGAAGAACAGCGCGAAGGCCGCGCCCTCGTACACCGGGCGATTGACGAAGTAGTCGTAGGTGTCCGGGTCGAGCACACCCTCGCCCACGGCCACCAGGCGATGCCCCACCGGGTCGTGGTAGTAGGCGCCGCCGGGTACGCCAAGCACCCGGCCAGGCTTGATGGAGAGGTAGGTTTGTAGCGGGTAGGCGCCGCCCGCCGACGGGAACAGGTACTTCGCCTCGCCGTCCAGCTGCCCTTGGGCCAGCACCGCCAGGAGCTCGGCGAATGCCTGCGCGGCAATCGGTTGTTCCAGGTACTGGCGCACCGAACGGTAGTCGCGGTAGCGCTGGGCGAAGGCCGGATCGACCGGCTGCGCCAGGGCCACCTGCGGCGTGTCGTTGGCGAAACGCCGTCGCGCGCGTTGCTCGGCCTTGAAAGCCGCACGCTGCTGCGGGTCTTCCAGTACCTCGTCAACGCTTGCGCTCAGCGTTTCCTGGCGCGGCGCACGCTGGCGATACAGCGCCAGCAGATTGAGCAGGGTTGGCTGCGCCAGCAGCTGCGCCACCTGAGGGCGGAAGCGCAGTTCGCTCGACAGTGCATTGCTGATGCGCACGATATCGATGGATGTGGCGCCGAGGCTCAGCAGGTTGGCGTCGGCGGCGATGCCTGGCTGGCCCAGCACCTGCTGGACAATCGCCACCAGGCGCTGTTCCAGCGGCCCTTCGACCTGCAGTTGCAGACCACCGGCCTGAGCCTGGTCGGGCTCGGGGAGTCGGCTCTTGTCGACCTTGCCATTGGCCGACAGTGGCCAGGCTTCCACGAAGGTGAACGACGACGGCACCATGTACGCCGGCAGCTTGTCGGCGAGGTAGCTGTTGAAGTCGCCGGCCTGCAGCGCCGGGTCGGCCTTGAGCACGTAGCCGGCCAGGCGTTTCTGCGCCTGGGCCTCGCCGAGGATACGCACCACCGCGCTGTGCACGCCCGGGTGACGGTTGAGCACCGTTTCGATCTCGCCCAGCTCGATGCGGTAGCCCTGGACCTTGACCTGGTTGTCGTCGCGGCCAAGGAACTCGATGTTGCCATCCGGCAGCCGGCGCCCCAGGTCGCCGGTACGGTACAGGCGCTCGCCGGTCAGTGGGTGGTCGAAGAAGCTCCTGGCGCTCAACGCCGGGTCCCGCCAGTAGCCCTTGGCCAGGCCGATACCGCCGATGTACAGGTGGCCGGTGACCCAGGTCGGGCGCACCTGCAGCGCGTCGTCCAGCACATGGAAGCGTTGGTGATCCAGCGCCTGGCCATAGGGGATGCTGCGCCAGGCCGGGTCGACCTGGGTGATCGGGTAGCCGATCGACCAGATCGACGCCTCGGTGGCCCCGCCCAGGCTCATCAGTTGCAGCCCCGGGCGCAGTGCCCAGGCGCGCTCGGGCAACGCCAGCGGGATCCAGTCGCCGGAGAGCATGGCCAGGCGCAGGCTCGTCGGCAGCACCCTGCCCTCGCCCTCCAGGTACTCGGCCAGCATGCCCAGCAGTGCCGGCACCGAGTTCCACAAGCTCACCTGGTGGCGTTCGATCAGCTCGGCCCAGTGCGCCGGGTCCAGGCTCAGCTGCGGTTCGAGCATGACCACCGCGGCGCCCGTCGCCAGGGTGCCGAAGAAGTCGTACACCGACAGGTCGAAGCTCAGCGACGAGATCGCCAGTACCCGGTCCTGCGGGCCCACGGCAAAGCGGCGGTTGATGTCGAGCAAGGTGTTGACCGCGCCCTGGTGGTCGATCACCACGCCCTTGGGCGTGCCGGTGGAGCCGGAGGTGTAGATCACATAGGCCAGGTCATCGGGCCCAACCTGAACGTCGCGCAGCGGTTCAACTTGGCTGCCGGGCTGCTCGGTGACCGCCAGGGCGGTGACCTGCGCCGGCCACGCGACCCGTCCCAGCAGGCACGGCTGGGTCAGCGCCAGGGTGGCCTCGGCGCGTTCGAGAATGTGCCGCAGGCGCGTGGCGGGCAGGTTCGGGTCGATGGGCAGGTAGGCGCCGCCGGCATAGAGGATCGCCAGCGTCGCCACCACCTGCTCCCAGCCGCGCTCCATTACCACCGCGACCAGTCGGTTGGGCTGTACGCCACGAGCCTGCAGCTGTGCCGCCAGTTGACGGGCCTCCTGGCGCAACTGGCCGTAGCTCAGTTCACGGGCCCCCAGCACAGCGACGGCCTGTGGCGTGGCCAGGGCCTGGCGCTCGAACAGCTCATGCATCAGCGGCAGGTCGCGTGGCGCTGGCGGCGCTTGTGGCAGGCGTGCCTGCGGTAGCAACTGCGGTGTGCTGGCAGCCCAGGCCTCAGGTGCAAGCAGCTGGTCAAGCACCGCGTTGTAGGCGGCGAACATCTGCCCGATCATGCCCTCGGGGAACAGCGCGTCGATGCTGTCCCAGTTGAACAGCAGGCGGCCTTCGAGTTCGAGCAGGGTGTGGTCGAGCCACACGTGCGGGGTCTGGGTGATGCTGTGTTCCAGCGTCGCGCCCAGGGCGTCGCCCAGGTTGAATTCGGCCAGCTCGGGTGCCGCCTCCGACAAGGTGCTGTTGAACACGATCGGCATCGCCGTCTGCTGCACCCCGCGGGCCTGGGACAGCTCGCGCAGCACGCGCACACCGCTGACCACCGAATGGTCGATGTCCTGCCACAGGCGCGCCTGCACGGCACGGGCCTTGTCGGTGAAGCTGGCGTTGCCATCGATGGCCACCTCCAGCAGCACCAGGGAAGTGAAGTCACCGATGATCGCGTCGACCTGCGGGTGCAGCGGCAGGCGGTTGAACAGCGGCAGGCTCAGGGTGAACCGCGGCTGGCGGCTCCACAGCGCCAGGACTTCGCTGAACGCGGTGAGCAGCATCACCGATGGGGTGACACCGAACTGCCGGGCCATGGCCTTGAGCTGGCGCCATTGCGCGGCCGGCATGTCGCGGTCACGGCGGGTGAAGTGCGGGTTGGCGATGCTCTGCGGTTGGCACACCCGCGGCAGGTCCGGGGCCGGCGCCAGGCTCTCGATGCGATCGCGCCAGTAGGCCAGGGCTCGCTCATAGCGCAAGCCATCGCGCAGCCGTCGCTCGGCAAGCACGTAATCGCGGAAGGTCACGCCCGGTTCGGGCAGTTGCAGGCCGGGCATGTCGTAGAACGCCATCAACTCACGGGCGAGGATCTGCGTACTGGCGGCGTCGACCACCAAGGCATCCAGACTGATGTGCAAGTGGCTGATGTTGTGGTCGAGCAGCGTCACGCTGAAGTCGAACAACGGCCATCGGCTGGCGTCGAGCACCTGGTGCGATTGACGCTCACGGGTGGCCATCAGGGCGGCCTGGGCTTCCTCGGCGCTCATCCCGCGCAGGTCGCTGCGGGCAAGCGTGTAGGTCGGCACCTGCTCCAGTACCTGCTGGGTGCCGTCATCCAGGAACACCACGCGCAGCATGTCGTGGCGACGGATCATGCGGTTCAGCGCGGCCTCGAAGCGAGGCACGTCCAGGTCGGGGATACGCCACTCTTCGTAACCGTGGGCGCTGACACCGCCGAGGCTGATGCTGGCGTCTCGGCCGAACCAATAGGCCTGCTGGATGTCGGTCAGCGGGAACGGCGCGTGGCGCCCGGCGGGGTCGGCCTGCAGGGCCTGGAGCTGCGGCTCGGCCTGCCCCTCCTCCAGCACCGTGACCTGCGCGGCCAGGTCCATCAGCACCGGCGCCTGGAACAAGCTGCTCAGTGACAACTGCGCGCCCAGGCGCTGGTTGATCGCGTAGACCAGGCGCGTGGCCAGCAGCGAGTGACCGCCCAGGTCGAAGAAGTTGTCGCGGATGCCGACCCGCTCGCACTTGAGCACTTCGGCCCAGACCTGCGCCATGCGCCGCTCGGTCTCGTCGCGCGGCGCTTCATAGTCCGCCATGCCGCCCCGCTCGGGCGCCGGCAGGGCCTGGCGATCGAGCTTGCCGTTGCGGGTCAGCGGCAGCTGCGCGAGGCTGACCCACGCCGTGGGCAGCATGTGCTCGGGCAGTTGGCGCTGCAAGGCCGCGCGCAGGGTTTGCGCATCGCCCGTGCCCACCACATAGGCCACCAGCCGTGGATCGCCGGCAACGTCCTCGCGCAGCAGTACGGCGACATCCTGCACGCCTGGCTGCTGGCGCAACAGGCTGTCGATCTCGCCCAGCTCGATACGGAAACCGCGCAGCTTGACCTGCTGGTCCACGCGCCCCAGGTACTGTACGTTGCCGTCGGCCTGCAGCAGGGCCAGGTCGCCGCTGCGGTACATGCGCGCGCCCGGCGCGGGGCTGAACGGGTCGGGCAGGAAGCGTTCGGCGCTCAGTGGTGCCCGATTGAGGTAGCCGCGGGCCAGGCAGTGGCCGGCGATGTACAACTCGCCGGGCACGCCCACCGGCTGTGGATTGAGGTCACCGTCCAGCACATAGAGCCGCGCATTGGCGATCGGCTTGCCGATGGGGGGCAGTTCCGGCCAGTGGCCGGCGTCGGCGCAATCGAGGCTGAACTGGCTGACTACATGGGTCTCGGTCGGCCCGTACTGGTTGCACAGGCGCGTGCCACCCAGGCCGCGAACGAACGCGCGCAGCGCGTCGTTGACCTGCAGCGCCTCGCCGGCGGTAACGATCTCGCAGCCAGCAGGCGGCGTCGGCGCGTCGGGCTCGGTCACGGCGGCCAACTGCTGCAGCACGGCGAACGGCAGGAACGCGCGCCCCACGCCCTGGGCCACCAGGGTCGGGCGCAGGGTGGCGAGGTCCTTGCGCCCGGCCTCGCTCATCAACTGCAAGGTGCCACCCTGGCACAGGGTGCTGCAGATTTCCTGGAACGACACGTCGAAGTTCAGCGAGGCGAATTGCAGCACACGGCACACCATGGGCGTCTCGTCCAACTGCCAGGCGATCAGGTTGTCCAGGGCACGACGGCTGTGGGCCACGCCCTTGGGGCGGCCGGTCGAGCCGGAGGTGTAGAGCACGTAGCCGAGGTGCTCGGGGTTCACCGTCACCTGCGGGTCGTTGCCCGGGCAGTCGGCCCAGCGCGCCGCGTCGCTGTCCAGGCACAGCAGTTCGACGGCTGGCGGCAGGCCCGGGCGCAGCGAGGCCTGGGTCAGCAGCAGGCTTGGCGCAGCGTCGGTGAGCATGAAGGCCAGGCGCTCGGCCGGGTACGCCGGGTCGAACGGCACATAGGCAGCGCCTGCCTTGAGGATGGCCAGCAGGCCGACGACCATGTGCGCCGAGCGCTCCAGGCACAAGCCCACCCGTTGTTCGGGGCCGATGCCCAGGGCGAGCAGATGATGGGCCAGGCGGTTGGCCGCACAGTTCAGCTCGGCGTAGCTCAGGGCCTGGCCGTCGGCGATCAGCGCTGCGGCATCCGGCATGCGGCGGGCGACAGCCTCCAGGCGCGCCAGGCAGCCAGGCTGGCTGGCGGTGTCGCGGGCCGTGCGGTTCCAGGTATCCAGCACCTGCACACGCTCCTGCGGGTCCAGCAGTTCGAGGGTGGCGATCGACCGCCCTGGAGTGCCGACCATCCCCTCCAGTAGACGGCACAGGTACTCGCCAATGCGCACCACGGTGGCGCGCTCGAACAGCCCGCAGGCGTATTCCAACCCACCGACGATCTGCCCATCGCGTTCGCTCAGCGCCAGTTGCAGGTCGAACTTGGCCACGTGCTGGCTGGCGTGCACTGGCGTGATTTCCAACCCGGGCAAGGCCAGGGTCTGGCCCTGGTCCTGCTCCCAGGCGAACAGCACCTGGAACAGCGGGCTGTAGGCCAGGCTGCGTGGCGGGTTCAGCAGCTCCACCACCTGCTCGAACGGCAAGTCCTGATGAGCTTGGGCGTGCAACGTCACCTGCCGCGCCTGATGCAGCCATTCGGCCAGCGACGGTGCTCCCGTACGGGTCATGCGCAGGGCCAGGGTGTTGACGAAGAAACCGATCAACCCGTCCAGTGCTGGGTCCGGGCGGTTGGCCGAGGGCACGCCGATCACCACGTCATCCTGCCCGGACAGGCGCATCAACAGCAGCGACCAGGCGCCCAGCAAGGCCATGAACAGCGTGGTGTCGTGGGCGCCGCACAGGGCCTTCAGGCGCGTGGTCAGGGCCTGATCCAGCACCAGCGGCACGAAGCCACCGCGATAGTCCTGGACGGCCGGGCGCGGGTGATCGGTCCCCAGCGTCAGCAGCGGCGGCGCCCCCTCCAGCGCCTGGCGCCAGTAGCGGCGCTGGGCCTCGAGGCGTTCGCCGCTCAGCCATTGGCGATGCCAGGCGGTGTAGTCCACGTATTGCACCGGCAGCGCCGGCAGGTCCGCTTCCTGGCCCAGCAGCGCGGCGCTGTACAAGGCTTCAAGGTCGCGGGTGAAAACCCCAACCGACCAACCGTCGGAGATGATGTGGTGCTGGGTCAGCAACAGCACATGCTCATCCTGCGCCAGATGCACCAGGCACGCGCGCATCAGTGGCCCCTGGGTCAGGTCGAATGGCCGCGCGCCCTCCTCCTCGATCAACGCTTCAAGACGTGCGGAGGCGGCGGGCAGGCCTTGCAGGTCGACCTGGGTGAACGCCATTCCCTGGTCAGGGCCACCGACACACTGGCGGCCTTCGCCTTCGACACTGACGAAGGTGGTGCGCAGCGCTTCATGGCGCGCCACCAGGCGGTTCAGGCTGTCGGCCAGCGCCTGCACCTGCAGAACGCCGCGCAAGCGCAGGTTCAGCGGCATGTGGTAGGCCGCGTTGCCCCCCTCCATTTGCGCCAGGAACCACAGCCGCTGCTGGGCGGACGACAACGTTTGCGCGCCGCTGCGTTCGACGACGCTGATCGGCAGGCGCTCCTCATTCTGGGTGGCCTGCAGCCTCAGGGCGAAGTCCATGAGCCGCGGGCTTTCGAACAGTGCCGAGGGCGGCGCGTCCAGGGCCAGGTCCTGGCGCACCTTGGCCAGCACCCGCATGACCAGCAGCGAGTGACCGCCCAGGGTAAAGAAGTGATCTTCACGACCGATGGGCGCGATCCCCAGCACCTCGCTCCAGATCGCCGCCAGGGCGCTCTCCAGCGTGCCTTGCGGGGCCTGGTAGACGTGTTGGGCAAAGGCGCTGGCATCCGGCGCGGGCAAGCCGTTGCGGTCGTATTTGCCATTGGCGGTCAGCGGCAAGGCGGGCAATTGCACAAAGGCACTCGGCACCATGTAGTCCGGCAGGTGCATACGCAGCTGTCGGCTCAGCTCGGCCGGGGTCAGCGCAGCCCCCTCGTGCCGGGCGTAGTAGGCCACCAGGCGTGGCTCGCCCGGCGTGTCCTGGCGCAACTGCACGAGGCTTTCCCGTACCCCGGGGACCTCAGCCAGGCGCGCCTCGATCTCGCCCAATTCAAGGCGCAGGCCACGCAACTTGGCCTGGTGGTCGTTGCGCCCGAGGAATTCGAGCTGGCCGTCGGCGCGCAGGCGCGCCAGGTCGCCGGTGCGGTACAGGCGCTCACCGGCGACGAAGGGGTTATCGACAAAACGCTCGGCGGTCAGATGCGGCAGGTTCAGGTAACCGCGGGCAACGCCGACGCCGCCAAGGTACACCTCACCCTCCTCGCTCGCCTGGCCCTGGGCATCGAACAGATAGACACGGCAGTTCGCCAGCGGCCGACCGATGGGCAACGCCCCCTCGGCCACCTCGGCAGGCACCTCGTGGCAGGTACTGTCGATGCTCGCCTCGGTGACGCCGTATGCCTGCACCACCTGCACCCGCTCGCCGCACAGGCGGCGCAGCTGGCGGGCACTGTGGGCGGTCCAGACATCCGAGCCGCACACCACCGTGCGCAGGAACGACAGGTCCCGGCCGTTGGCTTCGGCCCAGTCCAGCAGCGGGTTGAGCACCGCCGGCACGAAGTCGCCGAAGCCCACTTCGGCTTCGCACAGCAAGCGGTACAGCGCGGGCGGGTCCATCAGCGTGTCGCGCGGGCACAGCACCAGGGTGCCGCCAAAGCCCAGGGCGCGGATCAGGTCGGCGCTGAACACATCGAACGAGAAGCCGGCCATCTGCAGGTGGTTGAGCGGTGCCTGCAACGGGTACAGCCGTGCCCAGGCGGCGCTGAGGGCAACCAGGCCACGGTGCTCGACCATCACCCCCTTGGGCGTGCCGGTGGAGCCGGAGGTGTAGATCACATAGGCCAGGTGCCGGGGCGTCAGCCCGATGGCCTGTGGGTCCGGATCATGGGCTGGGCGGTCGGCCCAGGCCACGCTGTCGTCGAGGTCGAGCACCCCGGGCGGCAGCGACAGCCCGTCGAGCGCCGCCCGTGCCGGGCCATGGCTGAGCAGCACCGCCGGGGCGCTGTCGGCGAGCATGTGCGCCAGGCGCGCCCGAGGGTAGCCAGGGTCCAGCGGCACATAGGCGCCACCGGCCTTGAGCACGGCGAGCACCGCCACCAGCATGTCCAGTGAACGCGCCAGGCACAGCCCGACCCGTACATCCGGCCCGACGCCGAGCGTGCGCAGGTGATGGGCCAGGCGGTTGGCCTGGGCGTTGAGTTCGCCATAACCCAGCGATTGTTGGCCGTAGCGCGCGGCGATGGCGCCTGGCACCCGCCGCGCCTGGGCTTCGAACAGGCCGTGCATGCACAAAGCGGTATCGAACGGCACGTCGTGGTGCCAGTTCTCGGGTAATACGGCGAGGTGCGCGCAGGCGTTGGCGCGCAAGGAGGAAGTGTCGGGCATCGAGGCTACCGTCCGTGATTATTGTTCTGGTGATGCGCGCAGGACGACGGGCGTCCAGCCAGTCAAGGGTCGATCAATCGGGGGCGATCAGGGGGAAGACACACCCAGGGCCAGGCGTGAGCGGTGGGCGGGGCGTCGTGCTGCCAGGCGGCTGCGCACGCGGGGGGAAGACTGGCGACGACGGGCAAGCGGCCCGCCACATCGACGATTCCAAACTGCGAGACCCATTGAAACCTCACCATCCTTATGGGGGGGCGTGGAAGGGCCACAAGCGTTGAGCCTGGGTGGTCCCTTCGGCTGCGGTGCCGCTGGCCTGTGGGCCGTCGACATTCCATTACGCGCCGGGCTGCTGGCGCCAGCGCAGGCGGATGATAACCACGAGGCTCGGCGGCAAGGCAACAAAAAGAAAAACTTTATGGGATCCATCTGGATGTCCAAGCCTGACCCACCACGTCGAAACAACATGAAAATAAACATTTAAATCATTGTTTTTTATATTTTTAACTTAAAACCTAAAGAAGATCATGAAGTTGCCATTGCGCCCTTGACCTTAAAGTGGCCTTTAAGGTTAAGGTCTTGTCCGAGCACCGCCGTTCACCACCGGCAACTACGCTCCTCCCCACCTTCCTGACAGATCGAAGGACACAGCATGCAAACCATCCTGGGCGCGACCGGCCAGATTGCCGTGGAACTGGCACGCGAGTTGGCCGCCCACTACACCCAGGACCTGCGCCTGGTCAGCCGCAACCCGCGCAAGGTCAACGCCACCGACACCCTGGTGAAGGCCGATCTGCTGGATGCCCGACAGACCGTCGATGCCGTCAAAGGCAGCAGCACTGTCTATTTCACCGCAGGCTTGCCACCGGACACCACGCTCTGGGAAACGCAGTTCCCGGTCATGCTGCGCCATGCCCTCGACGCGGCCCGGGCGGCCAACGCCCGGTTCGTCTACTTCGACAACACCTACATGTATCCGCAGGATGCTCGCGTGCTGACCGAGGAAACGGCGTTCGCTCCGGTCGGGCGCAAGGGCCAGGTGCGCGCGGCGATGGCGAACCTGGTGCTTGAGGAAATGGCCCGTGGCGATATCCCGGTGCTCATTGGCCGGGCACCGGAGTTCTATGGGCCCGGAAAGACCCAGAGCATCACCAACACCCTGGTGCTGGACAACATCAAGGCCGGCAAGGTGCCACGCGTGCCGGTGCGCGACGACACCCGGCGCACGCTGATCTGGACGCCCGACGCCAGTCGTGCGCTGGCGGCGCTGGGCAATGCAGATGATGCCTATGGCAGCACCTGGCACCTGCCTTGCGACGACAATCGCCTGACCTATCGCCAGCTCGTGGCGCTGGCCAGCGAGATCTGCGGCAGGGACCTCCCGTACAAGGTGCTGGGCAAGTGGACGTTGACGGCCGCCGGGCTGGTCTCCCGGCAAGTACGCGAACTGCGGGAGCTGTTGCCGCGCTATGCGCATGACAACCTGTTCGATTCATCGAAGTTCAGCGAGCGTTTTCCGGCGTTTGGAGTGACGAGCTATCGGCGTGGGCTGGAGCAGGTTTTGGCCGGGAATATTTCTTGATCATTGAGGGTTCGGCGGGCGAGTTGCAGCGTTCTCGAGATCGAGCGCCGCCGGCGCGGCGCATCGCGGATGAATCCGCTCCTACAGGTTTGTTTCGGCAACCATGGCCTCACAGGTGCGGCACGTTGCAATACATGTAGGAGCGGATTCATCCGCGATGCGCCGCGCCGGCGGCGCTCGATCTCATAAACGCCACACCTATTCAGACAAGCACCACAACCCCTTGATTTCTCCACGCATCAGGGTTATCAAGCGCTCCCCATTACCGCTCAAGGATGAACACTCCCATGCCCCTGCGCCTCACCCAGGAACAGTTCCTGCGCGCCTTCGAATGCGCCGAACTCAACGGCATCCCCGACCGCGCCACCCTGCTCGCCCAGCTCGAAGACCCCGATATGCGCGAGACACTCAGCTACTGGAGCGCGCAACTCTACAAGGCGCCAGAGGACCTGGTCTGCGTGGCAGACCTGCAGAGCAAGGAGGAACTGCACTACGTGGCGTCACACCTGAACTGGGACGACGGCCTGATTGCCCCACGGGCGATCCTCGCCCACCCGTTGTGCGACGCCGGGACCGCCTTGCTGCTCTACTGGTATGGCCAGGGGTGGTGGCATTCCAGCGCGGACGATGCGCAGAAGGACGACGCGATCTTCTACGCCCAGCTGGTGCGGCGCTTCACTGAAGGCGACTTCAGCACCTACAGCATCGCCTTCGATCCATTCGCCGATCAGTTCGTACCGGACCTGGCGACACTGCGCAAACGCGGCCTGCAACTGCCGGGCGTGCTGTTCGCCACCTACCGCTGCCAGGTCGTCGAAACCCGCCAGGACGCCTACCAGGCCTACCTGGACGAGTGGCAAGCCCGCCACGCCCAGGAATAAGCAGGGCGCCAGCTGATCACTTCGCGCTCGGGGTCACCAGCTCGGTCTCGCTGCTGTCGAGTACGAACACTGCCATCAGCCGCGCAGGCTTGGAATCGCTGGCATTGGCGCTGACCCCATGGAACGCGCCGGGCGCTTCGTACCAACTTTCCCCGACCTTGTAGGTGCGCGCCGGCTCACCGTTGACACTGCTGCGGACCTCGCCTTCGAGGACGGTGGCATAGATGAAGGCCGATTTCGGGTGCCGGTGCGAGGGTGACGCCGCGCCCGGCCCGTAGTCGACGATCACGCCCTTCATGCTTTTGCCGGGGACGTTGGGTAGCGGCTGGTCGAAAACCACTGAGACTTTGCTCGCCGGGGGTGAATCAGCGGCAACCACCCAAGCCGGAACGGCGGCGACAGTGAGCGCAATCAAGGTGGCGGCCGTCAGTTTTTTTCTGGACATGGTGTAACTCCTTCGATCGGATGAGTGTGGGCTGGCCGTGTCAAGACCGCGCCAGCCAGTCCTCGAAATGCGTCACGCCAAGGCGGGCGTGCTGGCCGGCGGTCAGCGACTGGTCGTCGAGTTCGGCGCCGAAGTACCGGGCATGGACGTCGGGCACCACCTTGCGTGGATCGCCGGAAAGGCGCAGGTAACGACGGATCAGCTCATCGAGCGGCAAAGCCTGCGGGCCGGCGATTTCCTGGGTGGCGTTGGCGGGCGCGGCAAGCGCCACCTCGGCCAGGGCCGCGACCACGTCGTCCGAGGCCATCGGCTGGATCAACGCGGGCGACACACGCACCTCATTACCCTCGGTAGCCGCCTCGGCGATGCCGCCGACGAATTCGAAGAACTGGGTGGCCCGCACCAAGGTGTAGGGCATGCCGGATGCCTTGATCAGCGCCTCCTGCGCCACTTTTGCGCGGAAGTAGCCATTCTCGGGCAGGCGCTCGCAACCGACGATCGACAAGGCGACGTGATGCCCGACGCCGGCAGCCTTCTCCGCCGCCAGCAGGTTGCCGGTGGCAGTCTGGAAGAAGTCGAGCACGGCCTGGTCCTCCCAGGACGGCGCGTTGGCGACATCGACGACCACCTGGGCGCCGTCCATGGCCTCGGCCAGGCCCTGGCGGGTAATGCTGTCGATGCCGGTGCTGGGTGCCGCGGCGACCACCTCGTGGCCGCTGCCGCGCAGACGCGCGACCAGTTTCGATCCAATGAGGCCGGTGCCTCCGATGACGACGAGTTTCATGGGTGCTCTCCGCAGGTTCGACTGAATGCCCCTGCACGATGCGCCAGAGCCACCGCAGAGTCCTTGTGCCGACCTTGGATTTTCCTTGGAGATTGCTTGAGGGCCTGTCCATTTCCGGCCCTTGGTCAGCGCCGCTGCAGGCAGTCTCGCAGTGTCTTATGATCGAGGGTCGATATCATTCAGTCGGGGAACGGCCGTGCGGTTCATGTTCGAAGACTACGTGCTCGACCAGCAACGCCGGGAGCTGACCCTGCGCGGGCAAGCCGTGACCATCACTCCGCAAGCCTTCGACCTGTTGCTGCAGCTGGTCGGCAACCAGGACCGCGTGGTCAGCAAGGAGGAACTGCTGGACGCGGTGTGGAGCGGCCGCATCGTTTCCGAGTCGACCATCACCAGCCATGTCAACGCGGTACGCCGAGCCATTGGCGACTCAGGCTCGCAGCAGCGGCTGCTGCGCACGGTTGCCCGCAAAGGCTATCGCTTCATCGGCGATATCCGGCAGATCCCGGATGACCTGGGCGACGAACCTCCGGAACCGCGTCTCGAATGCCCGGACGGGCCTTCGATCACGGTGCTGCCCTTCCAGAACCTCAGTGGCGATCCCACGCAGGACTATTTCGCCGATGGCGTGGTCGAGGACATCATCACCGCACTCTCGCGGATCCGCTGGCTGTTCGTGATCGCTCGCAACTCCAGCTTCTCCTACAAAGGCCAGCACGTGGACATCGCCAGCGTCAGTCGCCAGCTCGGGGTGCGTTATGTGCTTGAGGGCAGCGTGCGCAAGGCCGGTAACCGGATCCGCATCACCGGCCAGCTGATCGACGCCACCCGTGGCGCACATTTGTGGGCCGAACGCTTCGAGGGGGAACTCGACGACCTTTTCGAATTGCAGGACCGGATCGCCGAGAGCGTGGTGGGCGCGATCGCCCCGCAACTCGAGCGGGCCGAGATCGAGCGGGCCAAGCGCAAGCCCACCGCGAGCCTCTGCGCCTACGACTACTACCTGCGAGGCACCGCGAAGCTGCATCAGGGCACGCGCGAAGCCATCGAGGCGGCCTTGCCACTGTTTCACCAGGCCATCGAGCTGGACCCGGAGTTTGCGTCGGCCTACGGCATGGCAGCGTGGTGCCACTTCTGGCGCAAGCTCAACGGCTGGATGGTCGATCGCCCCCTGGAGATCGCCGAAGGTACCCGCCTGGCGAGGCTGGCGGTGGAGCTCGGCCGCGACGATGCGGTGGCGTTGACCCGCGCCGGCCACGCCCTGGCCCACCTGACCGGCGACCTCGACGGCGGCATCGCCCTGCTTGACCGGGCGCGCCTGCTCAACCCCAACCTCGCGCCCGCCTGGTACCTGGGCGGGATCTTGCGTGCGCTGCGTGGCGAGACCGAGGTGGCGATCGAGAACCTCGCCCATGCCGCGCGCTTGAGCCCGGTGGACCTGGAGATGTTCCGCATCCAGGTGGGCATGGCCATCGCTCACTTCTTCGCCGGGCGCCTCGATACGGCCCTCGGGTGGGCGGAAAAGGCCTTGTACAACCTGCCGGCCCTGCTCCCGGCACAGGCGCTGGTCGCCGCCTGCCATGCCCTGGAGGGGCGCCAGGCCGAGGCCCGGCAGGCGTTGGCGGTCGTCCAGCGGTTGGCACCGACGTTATGTGTGTCCAGGTTGAGAGAGTGGTTGCCGATCCACCGGGACGTGGATTTCAAGCGTCTGGCTGAAGGGTTGAGGGGGGCTGGGCTGGCAGAGTGATCGCCGGGAAAGTTGTGGTGCCCAGGAGATCGAGCGCCGCGCGGGCGGCGCTCGATCTCATAGACGGCCCATCTCTCCAGACAAGCGGCTGGCCCTGTAACTTGCATTATGCAAGTGACAATGAAATATTGACCTCACCCCCCCCGAGCCCGCCGCCATGAAAAAAGCCAGCTTCCAACCCATGCCCTGCCCCGTAGCCCGCGCCCTCGAGCACATAGGCGATGGCTGGAGCCTGTTGATCCTGCGCGATGCGTTCTACGGCCTGCGCCGCTTCGACGAGTTCCAGCACAGCCTGGGCATCGCCACCAACACCCTCACCCGCCGGCTCAGCGACCTGCTCGCCAGCGGCCTGCTCGAACGTCGCCCGTACCAGCACAACCCACCGCGCTTCGAATACCTGCTGACCGAGGCCGGTCGCGACCTGCGCCCGGTGATCCTGACCCTGATGGCCTGGGGCGCGAAACATGCCGAAGGCTCGCGCAAGGTCTACCTGGCCGACGAGCACACCGGCGAACCCGTCGCCCTGGCACTGGTGGACAGCAACACCGGCAAGCGCATCACGGTGGATGACCACCGCCTGCGCATCGCCCCCGATGCCGACCCGCTGACCCACTGGCGCGCAGAGACCGGCAAGGCGCATCGCCTGGGCAGTACGTGGGTGGCCCCTTTCCCCAGCCAAGCCTCCCAGGAGGAGTGACCGTCATGAACGCTCAGGTTGGCGCAGCCCCCGATACCGCCGAAAGCAACGTGGTCGCCGTGCACAAACCGGCGCGTGGGAAAACCGTGCTGCGTATCGCTGCCCTGGCATTCGCAGTGGTCGCCGCCGCAAGCTACGCCAGCCACTGGTGGTCCAGTGGTCGCTTCATCGAAGACACCGATGATGCCTACGTGGGTGCCGACGTCACCGTGATCAGCGCCAAGGTGCCCGGCTACATCGCCGAAGTCGCGGTGATGGACAACCAGTTCGTCAAGGCCGGCGACCTGCTCGCCCGAATCGATGTGCGCGACTACCAGGCCGCCCTGGCCAAGGCCGACGGCGCTGTCGCCGCCCAGCAGGCACGCCTGGCCAACCTCGATGCCGTCGAACAATTGCAACAGGCTGTCATCAGCCAGGCCAAGGCACAGATCGACGCGCGCAGCGCCGAAGCCCAACGCGCCCAGTACGACAGGGTGCGCTACCAGACCCTGGTCGGCAGCCAGGCGGTATCGGTACAAAGCGCGCAACGGGTGGAAGCCACCTGGAAGACCGCCCAGGCCGACCGCGCCCATGCCGAGGCCGGCCTGCTCGGGGCGCGCCAGCAACTGGCGGTGATCGGCACCCAGCGCCAGCAGGCCCGCGCGGCCCTGGCCCAGGCCGAGGCCGAGCGGGAACAGGCACGGCTGAACATCGGCTACACCGAGCTGCGCGCGCCCGTGGATGGCTACGTGGGCAACCGCCGGGCCAAGCTCGGCGCCTACGCCGCGGCCGGCAGCCAGTTGCTCGCGGTGGTGCCCGCCCATGGGTTGTGGGTGGATGCCAACTTCAAGGAAGACCAACTGGCGCGCATGCAGGTGGGCCAAGCCGTGAGCGTCACCGCCGACATTCTGCCGGGGCGCACCTTCCATGGCCGCGTCGAAAGCATCGCGCCGGCCACCGGCGCACAGTTCAGCGTGCTGCCCCCGGAGAATGCCACAGGCAACTTCACCAAAATCGTCCAGCGCGTGCCCGTGCGCGTTCGTCTTGAAGGCACTGATGCCGACTTCGGTGCCCTGCGCCCCGGCCTTTCGGTGATCGCCGAGATCGACACCAGGCCCCAGCCACAACCCGACGTTGCCGTGGCAGGCCGGCCTTGAACAGCGAACTGCCGGCCCTCACCCCGGCACAGAAGGTCGCCGCCTTCGCCACGATGTGCGTGGGCATGTTCATCGCCCTGATCGATATCCAGATCGTCTCCGCCTCACTCAAGGACATCGGCGGCGGTCTCAGTGCCGGCGCGGACGACACCGCCTGGGTGCAGACCGCCTACCTGATCGCGGAAATCATCGTCATCCCCCTCTCCGGCTGGCTGTCCCGGGTGATGAGCACCCGCTGGCTGTTCGCCGCGTCCGCGGCGGGCTTCACCCTGACTAGCCTGCTGTGCGCCCTGGCCTGGAACATCCAGAGCATGATCGCCTTTCGCGCCCTGCAGGGGTTTCTCGGGGGCTCGATGATCCCGCTGGTGTTCACCACGGCGTTCATCTACTTCAGTGGCAAGCAGCGGGTGATCGCCGCCTCGGTGATCGGCGCCATCGCCTCCCTCGCGCCCACCCTCGGCCCGGCGGTCGGCGGCTGGATCACCGACATTTCCTCCTGGCACTGGCTGTTCTACATCAACCTGGTGCCAGGCCTGTTCGTCACCGTCGCCGTCCCCCTGCTGGTCAAGGTCGACCGCCCCAACCCGGGGCTGCTCAAGGGCGCCGACTACCTGGGCATGGGGTTGATGGCAGTGTTCCTCGGCTGCCTGGAGTACACCTTGGAAGAAGGCCCGCGCTGGAACTGGTTCAGCGACGCCACCATCACCACCACCGCCTGGCTGGCCGGGGCCTGTGGCGTGCTGTTCATCTGGCGCAGCCTGAAGATCGCCGACCCCATCGTCGACCTGCGCGCCCTGGGCGACCGCAATTTTGCCCTGGGCTGCCTGTTTTCCTTCATCACCGGGATCGGCATTTTCGCCACCATCTATCTCACACCGCTGTTCCTGGGCCGCGTGCGCGGCTATGGCGCGCTGGACATTGGCCTGGCGGTGTTTTCCACCGGCGTGTTCCAGCTGCTGGCCATCCCGGTGTACGCCTTCCTCGCCAACCGCGTGGACCTGCGCTGGATACTCATGTTCGGGCTGGCGTTGTTCGGCATCTCGATGTGGGACTTCACCCCCATCACCCACGACTGGGGCGCCAAAGAACTGTTGCTGCCCCAGGCCATTCGCGGCTTTGCCCAGCAAATGGCAGTGCCGCCCACCGTGACCCTGACGCTCGGTGCGCTGTCGCCCGCCCGGCTGAAGCTGGCGTCGGGCCTGTTCAACCTGATGCGCAACCTTGGCGGTGCCATCGGCATCGCCGCATGCGCCACAGTGCTCAACGATCGCACCAACCTGCACTTCTTGCGCCTGGCCGAACACCTGAACGTACGCAACGAAGGCATGAACGCCTGGCTCGAGCAACTCACTGGTAACGCCCAGGCGTTGGGCCTGGGCAGCCTCGACGCCAGTCAGGCCGCCTTGCGCCAGCTCTGGGCGTTGACCTGGCGTGAAGCGCAGACGCTGACCTACGCCGATGCGTTCAGGGTAATCATGCTGTGTTTCGCCGTGGCGACCTTGCTGGTGCCGTTGATGCGTAAGGTCCAGCCGCCGAGGCAGCCTTCGACGGATGCCCACTGATGCGAGAACAAATACCTGTACAAGACTATTGACCTGTACAGATATTGACCTAGGCTTTTCCTATACCTGTACAAAATCACCTCGCTGTACAGGTTTACCTGGAGCGGCCTATGTCAGCGTATCTGCAGCGCTTCGCCGAAACCTTCGCCAGCCTTGACGGGCAGCGCCTCGATACCCTTGAAACCCTGTACAGCGAGGATGTGACCTTCAAGGACCCGTTGCACCAGGTCCACGGCCTGGCCGCCCTGCGGGCGTACTTCACCCAGCTGTATGCCAACACCCACGGCATCCACTACACCTTCACCAACCTCGATGAAGTGCAGCCTGGCCGGGGTTACCTGCAATGGTCCCTGCAGTTTCATCACCCGCGCCTGGCCAACGGCCGCACGATCCACCTGCAAGGCTGCAGTCACCTGCAATGGCGCGACCGGGTCCACTTCCACCAGGACTACTTCGACGTCGGCGCCCTGCTTTACGAGCATGTCCCGGTCATGGGCGGCGCGGTCCGCTGGCTCAAGGGACGGCTGGCATGAGCCGTTGCTGGCTGACCGGCGCCAGCAGCGGCATCGGCGCGGCACTGGCCAGGCGCCTGCTGGAGCAAGGGCACCAGGTGGCCTTGGGCGCTCGTCGGCCTGACAGCTTCGCGCCACTGGTGGCGCGGTATCCAGGGCAGGTCCTACTGGCCATCGGTGACCTGGACGCGCCTGAACAAGTGGCACAGATCGCCGAGCAGATCACCCGCCACTGGGGCGCGCTCGACCTGGTGATCCTCAACGCCGGCACCTGCGAGTACCTCGAGCCCGGGCAATTCGACCCGGCGCTGCTGGAGCGTGTGGTGCGCACCAACCTGTTCGCCGTCAGCTACTGCCTCGCCGCCGCCCTGCCCTTGCTGCGGCTCGGTAAGCGGCCGCACCTGGTGGTGACGGCCAGCTCGGTCACCTGGCTGGCCCTGCCGCGTGCCGGTGCCTATGGCGCCTCCAAGGCGGCCGTGCGCTACCTGCTGGAGTCACTGCGCATCGACCTGGCCAACGAAGGTATCGATGCCACCCTTGTGAACCCAGGCTTCGTCGACACCCCGCTGACCCGGCGCAACGACTTCCCCATGCCCCAGCTCTGGAGTGCCGAGCACGCCGCCCAGCACATCGCCGCGCGCCTGCCACGGCGGCCCCTGGAGATCAATTTCCCCACCGCCTTCACCCTGCTGCTGCGCCTGCTTGGCGCGCTGCCGGTGCGCTGGCGGCTGAAGCTGGGCCAGCGCCTGGCGCGCAACCCGAAGGGCTAGACCACCATGCGCATCGCCATCATCGGCAGCGGCATCGCCGGCCTGACCTGTGCCTACCTGCTGTCACGCCGGCACCCGGTGACCGTGTTCGAGGCGGCCGACTGGATCGGCGGGCATACCCATACCGTCACGGTTGCGCAGGGTAACCGGCGCTATGCGGTGGACACCGGCTTCATCGTCTTCAACGACTGGACCTACCCGCACTTCATCCGGCTGCTCGACCAGCTGAATGTCACCTCGAAGCCCACCCAGATGAGTTTTTCCGTGCATGACCCGCTCAGCGGCTTCGAGTACAACGGCCACACCCTCGCCTCCCTGTTCGCACGGCGTCGCAACGCGCTGTCGCCCGGCTTCTGGGGCATGCTGCGGGATATCCTGCGCTTCAACCGCCAGGCCCTGGCCGACCTCGACCAGCAGCGTATCGACGAGGACACCACCCTTGGCGGCTACCTGCAGGCGCAGGGTTACGGCCAGCGGTTCATCCAGCACTACATCGTGCCCATGGGGTCGGCGATCTGGTCGATGTCGCGCGCTGACATGTTCGCCTTTCCCTTACAGTTCTTCGTGCGTTTCTGCCGCAACCATGGGCTGCTGTCGGTCAGCCGGCGGCCGCAATGGCGGGTGATCGAGGGCGGCTCGCAAGGCTATGTCGAGCCGCTGTGCCGTCCGTTTGCCAAGCGGATCAGGCTCAACTGCCCCGTGCACCGGGTCAGCCGTGACGACGGCGGCGTCACCTTGCTCAGCGCGTCAGGCCCGGAGCGTTTCGATGCGGTGGTATTCGCCTGCCACAGCGACCAGGCCCTGGCGCTGCTGGAGACACCGAGCATGGATGAGCGCGCCGTGCTGGGCGCCATCGCCTATGCGAACAATGACGTGGTGCTGCATACCGACACCCGCCTGCTACCGCGTCGCCGCAGGGCCTGGGCCAGCTGGAACTACCGCCTCGGCGGCCCGGAGCAGGCCCCTGCCGCGCTGACCTACGACATGAACATCCTGCAGGGAATCGAAGCGCCGGAGACCTTCTGCGTAAGCCTCAACCAGACACCACTGATCGACCCGGCGCAGATCCTCGCTCGCTTCGACTATGCGCACCCGCAATACAGCATCGCGGCCCTCGCCGCCCAGGCCCGCCAAGGCGAACTGCAGGGGCGCCGGCACAGCTTTTTCTGCGGAGCCTACTGGGGCAATGGCTTCCACGAGGACGGCGTGCTCAGCGCGCTGAAGGTGGCCGAACACTTTGGTGAGCGGCTGTGAACAGCAGCCTGTGCCGGGGGTGGGTCAGCCACTGTCGCATGACCCCGCGCCCTCATGCCTTCCGCTACCGGATCGGTATGTTCCATGTGGATCTGGATGAACAACACCGACTGCTCGGCCTGTCCCGCTGGTTGGGGCGCTCATGGTGGGCACCGTTGAGCTGGCGCGAAACCGATTACCTGCCGGCACTGACCCGCCAGGGGCAGCCGCTGGCCCAGGCCGTGCGCTCGCTGGTGGCCCAGGCCACCGGGCGGCAACCCGAGGGCGCCGTGCACTTGCTGACCCAGCCGCGCTGCTGGGGGCTATCGTTCAACCCGGTGAGTTTCTACTTCTGCCATGACCGCGATGAACAGCTGGCGGCGATCCTGCTGGAGGTGCGCAACACACCCTGGCGTGAGCGCTTCCACTATGTGCTGCCGGTGGATGGCGACCTCGCACGTTCGTTCGCCATGGCCAAGGCCCTGCATGTCTCGCCGTTCATGCCGATGGACATGGAGTACCGCCTGCGATTTTCCCTCGATGCCCAGCGCATTCGCATCCACATGGAGAACTGGCGTGGCGGGCAGCGGGTGTTCACCGCCGACCTGGCACTGCACCGCCAGCCATTGGATCGCGCAGCCCTGCACCAGCACATCCTGAGCTTTCCATGGATGAGCCTGCGCACCCTATCGGGCATCTACTGGCAGGCCCTGCGCCTGCTGCTCAAACGCATCCCCGTCCACAACCACACGGCCAGCCAGGGCGACTTGGCACCCGGCCACCCTTGCGAGGACCCCGATCATGCCCGATCCGACCCTGAGCATTAGCAAGTCGGCGGTGCTGAGCCCATGGCTGGGTGGGCTGGCCCGGGTGGCGGTGCTGGCCCAGCTGCGTCACCTGCGTCATGGCCATCTGCGGCTGGTCGACGGCGGCCGGCAATGGGCGTTCGGTGACCCCGCCAGCCCCTTGCAGGCCGAAGTGGAGATCCTCGATGACACAGCCTGGGGCCTGGTGGCCAGCAATGGCTCGATTGGTTCAGGGGAGGCGTACATCCACGGTTACTGGCGCAGCCCGGACCTGGCAGCCGTCACCCGTCTGTTCGTTGCCAACCTGGAGGTGCTCGACGCCATGGAAGGCGGGCTGGCGAGCCTCGGGCGCCCGCTCCTGCGCCTGCTGCACCGGCTCAACCGCAACAGCCAGCGTGGAGCCCGACGCAACATCATGGCGCACTACGACCTGGGCAACGCGTTGTTCGAACGGCTGCTGGACCCGACCATGATGTATTCCGCCGCGCAGTTCGACAGCCAGGCGCAAACCCTCGAACAGGCCCAGTTGAACAAGCTCGAACGCATCTGCCAGAAGCTTGAGCTCAAGCCCCACGAGCACCTGCTGGAGATAGGCAGCGGCTGGGGCAGCCTGGCCATCCATGCCGCCACCCATCACGGCTGCCGGGTCACCACCACGACCCTTTCCACGGCGCAGTACACTCATACGCTTGAACGGGTGCGCAGGCTTGGCCTGGAACAGCGTGTCACGGTGCTGTGCGAAGACTACCGCGCACTGCGGGGACGCTTCGACAAGCTGGTGTCGATCGAGATGATCGAGGCGGTCGGCCACCATTTCCTGCCCACCTATTTCCGCCAATGCGCCGCGCTGCTCAAGGACGACGGCCTGATGTTGCTGCAGGCCATCACCATCCGCGACCAGCGTTACGCCCAGGCACGGCGCTCGGTGGATTTCATCCAGCGCTACATCTTCCCCGGCGGCGCACTGCCTTCGCTGAGCGTGCTGCTTGCCACCGCCAGTCGGCAGACGGCGCTGAATCTGGTGCACCTCGAGGACTTCGGCCTGGACTATGCGCGCACCCTGCGCCATTGGCGCGACAACCTGCGCCAGGCGCGCACGGCGCTGGCGGAGCTGGGCTACGACGACACCTTCCAGCGCCTGTGGGAGTTCTACCTGTGCTACTGCCAGGGCGGCTTCGAAGAGCGCGCCATCGGTGTAGCGCAGTTGCTGTGGGCGGCACCCATGGCGCGCCGGGCTGCATTGCCGGGTTGATGAGGATGAGCAACCGCTGGCTGGTTGGCAACGCCCTGTGGCTGCAAGCCGGTTGGTGGATCTGCGTGCTTGGGGCCAGCTTGCCATGGCTGCTGCCGATCGTGCCGCTGGGTTTGCTCGTGCACCTTTGGCGTTGCCCGGACCGCCTTGGAGAAGTACGCGCGTTGCTGTGCGTGGCCCCGGCAGGCTGGCTGCTGGACAGTTTACTGGGGGCATTGGAGGTTTTCCGTTTCGGGCAGTGGCCCCTGCCCCTGTGGCTGGCATTGCTCTGGCTGGTGCTCGCCAGCGGCCTGCGCCATAGCCTGGCGTGGGCAGCACGTGCGTATTGGCGGGCGGCGCTGCTGGGCCTGGTGGGCGGGCCGTTGGCTTACCTGGCCGGTGCCAGGTTGGCGGGTGTCGAGCTGCCGCTGGGGCCTGCGGTTACCGCCCTGCTGTTGGCGCCGCTCTGGGCCTTGTTCATGCCCCTCTTCTTGCGGATGGCCGCTTAGCGATCTGCTGCAGCGTCTGGGGGATCGAGCGCCGCGCGCGCGGCGCATCGCGGATGAATCCGCTCCTACAAGGACCGCATCCACCTGTAGGAGCCGGCTTTGCCGGCGAACAGGCCCGTGCAATCAACACAATGTTCGGCCCCGTCATGCCCATGAGAGCATCGCTGTGCGCCTTGTCGAAGTCCTTGTATCCTTGCACGGGCCAGAAATGGCCTTCTGCCATGGTTTTCGCCCCATGATCGCCAGCAACGGCCCCGGACTCCCCATCAGGTACTGACGTGAAGCGTGACATCCACCTCGTAGTCCTTCTGTTACTGGTCATCGGCTGTTCGCTTGCATCACTGACCCTGTGGAAGGTGATGGCTTCGCGCAAACAGGCCCTGGAAGACATCGACACCCACAGCCTTAACCTGACCCAGGCACTCGCCACCTACTCCGAAGGCATCGTCCGGCAAAGTTCACTGTTGCTGCTCGGCCTGGTCGAACGCCTGGAAACCGAAGGCAGCGGGCCGGCGCAGATCGAGCGGCTGACCCAACTGGTGAGCCGCCAGCAGCCGTTGATGCCGCAACTGAGCGGTGTCACCGTCTACGCCAGCGACGGCCACTGGCTGATGTCCTCCAACCGGCCGATACCGGCTGGCGCCAACAGCAGCGACCGAGCCTACTTCATCCATCACCGCGACGATCCCTCCCGCGAGCCCTTCATCGGCCCGCCGATCCGCAGCCGTGCCAACCAGGAGTGGGTGGTCACCGTCAGCCGCCGTTTCAATGGCCCGCAGGGCGAGTTTGCCGGCGTGGTGGCGGTGACACTGGGCATCGAGAACTTCCTGCGCCTGTTCGGCAAGATCGACGTGGGCCAGGACGGCGCCATCGGCCTGTCGCATACCGACGGCACGCTGCTGGTGCGCTACCCGTTCCGCGAGCAGGACATGGGCCGCAACTTTTCCAAGTCGCCGATCTACGCCAAGTACCTGGTCGACCAGTCGGTGGGCACCGCCTCGTTCACCTCCAGCCTGGACGGTGTCGAACGGCTGTACGCCTTCCGCAAGAGCGACCGGCTGCCACTGCTGACCACGGTGGCCCTGGGCAAGCGCGAGGCCTTGGCGGCCTGGCGGCTGGAAGCGTTGCTGTCGCTGCTGGTGGTCGCCGGCCTGCTCGTCCTCACCGGGGTCATCGGCTGGATGCTGATCCGCGCGATCCGCCGGCGCATTGCGGTGCAGGAACAGTTGCGGGTGGCACAGCAACAGTTGCTCGACAGCAACCAGCAGCTCGAACGCCTGGCGAACATCGATGCGCTGACGGGCCTGGCCAATCGGCGCTGCTTCGATGAAACACTGGTCCTGGAGGCCCGACGGGCGCAGCGCAACGGCACGCCGCTGGCCTTGCTGATGATCGATATCGACCACTTCAAGCGCTATAACGATACCTTTGGCCATCCGGCCGGCGACGCCTGCCTGCAGCGGGTCGCCAAGGTGCTGGCGACGTGCATTCGCCGCCCGTCCGACCTGCTGGCCCGCTACGGTGGCGAGGAAATGGCGGTGATCCTGCCCGACACCGACAGTGGCGGTGCGGCGGTGGTCGCGCAATTGATGCTCGAACGCTTGGCGCACGAGACGATCGATCATCCAGGCAGCCCCTTTGGCCGGGTAACGGTCAGTGTCGGCGTCAGCAGCGCCCCAGGGGCACAACTGGATGGCTGGCAATCGTTGCTCGCCGCCGCGGACCAGGCGCTCTACCGTGCCAAGGACGCCGGCCGTGACTGCTTGCACGTCGGCGAATGCGAGCGAATCGATTTACCCACATTACCCAAGGATGGATCAAATGTTTGTTCGCAATAAGTTGGTTCCCGAACTGATCGTGACCGACCTTGAACGAAGCCTGGCGTTCTGGGTGTCACTGCTGGGGTTCCAGGTGGCTTACCGACGCCCCGAGGAGGGATTCGCCTACCTGGATCTGCAGGGGGCCCAGCTCATGCTCGAACAGATCAACCTTGATGACCAGTGGATCACCGGCCGGTTGGAAGTGCCGTTGGGCAGGGGTATCAACTTTCAGATCGAGGTCACCGAAGTCGCGCCCGTCATCGAGCGCCTGCGCCACGCCGGGTGGCCGCTGTTCCAGGCCTGTGAGGATGCGTGGTACCGGGCTGGGGACGTAGAGGTGGGCCAGCGTCAGTTTCTGGTTCAGGACCCTGATGGTTACCTGCTCAGGCTTGGCGAGCGACTCGGGGAGCGCCCACTTGGCCGTGCGGTGCCCATGTGAGATCGAGGGGGCACCGCCGCCGGGTACACACTCTTACAAGCGGTGGAAAACAGCAGCATCGGCCACATTCGCTTGCCGGCGGCGGTTCCTGGAGCGCCTAATATTTCAATCCGCCCCCTGCTCTTTTAGCGATACGCTTCCAGTCATCCAGCAGTTTTCCCTTGAGCGCAGGAAGTTTTCCTGTCTTGAAGTAACCACTTTCAAGTTCCGCCCGGGTGGTATGCCCCGAGTCAATCATGAATTTTGGCAAGTTTCCTCCCCACTGCACGAAGCGGTCTCCAAAGTTCGTGAAATAGCGAGTCTTGTAAGTTGCCCCAGGAAACAACTTGTCAAATACCTGCTTCGCCATATAGTCCGTGACATACTCATCGTAATTGAGGTTGTCTACACTGGTATCCGTTTCCGGCTGAAAACCTTCATGCCGATGGGACGCGGCATGCAAGCTTTCATGGACGATGGTGGACCGTATCTTGTCCACGTCCAGTACCCCGTCAACGTTGTAGTCCGGCGCCGTCACCCCAATATATATTTGGCCATCCGGCGAGGTCCACGCGGGAGGCGACTCCCCTTTATCCACCAAAACAGCTGGGTAGTCCTCATACTTCGGGTACTTTCTCATTGTATGATAGACGTCCTCATGCTGAACGCTGTGGATAGCTATCGGCCTGGCAACACCAAAGAGTTCGAAAATAGTTGCCTCCAACTGCTTTGTGTCCACAAAGTCTCCTGCCACCCAGGGCATTGATGCCTTGCCCGGCGTATTTCCTGGGGCGACCAGGTGGATGGGGTCGAAGACTTTACCCACGCCTGCACCCGAACCACTTGCACCTGGCCCTGGAGGCGGAGGACGCAAACCCGGTGGAGGGGGCGGCAGTCCCATTCCTGGAGGTGGCGGCGGGGGGGTGCCCATTCCTGGAGGTGGCGGTGGAGGCGGCAGCCTCATGCCAGAGGGCGGTGGTGGTGGTGGCGCAGATGGAACGCTGGGTTCGAGCCTGGTCGAGTTAGGCGTACTGTTCAGCCCTTCACTGTCTCTATACGTCAGTGGATTGTTCCTGACCATCCGATACAGATTCAGCCCGTCCGCAGTCCAGGCCGGATCCGGGCTCAGCCAACGCCCGGCCCACGGCTGGTAATATCGAAAGCCGTAATAATAGAGCCCCGTGGAATCTCGCTCCCTACCTGAATACCTGATTGTTTTGTAGCCCACCTCCAGCTCACTGCGCGCGGCCAGGAGGGCCGTTCCACCATACGGGTAATACTCCTCTTGGCTGATGAGCTGTCCCTCGGCGTCGATTTCCATGGTATTGCTGCCCACAAGGTCAGCCAGGTTGTAACGCACCTGATCGTTATCAAGCCCTCCCGGCCGCCCATGTTCCCAGTGCAACACCCGCACCTGTGCACGCCCCGCCTCACCCACCACGATCACGTGCAGATGCTCGGTTTGTGCACCGTCGAGCGCCTTGGTCTGTAGTTCTAGGCCCGGTAGATAGAGGGTTTGATGCGTGTGCGTAACGCCACTCGACACTTTGAAACCCACTTTCAAGATGCGCTGGCTAGCGCTGTCATAACGGTAACTTTCGCGGTCATCCTCGGCCTTGGCGCGCGTCACACCGTTCACCTGCAACAGCTCCAGGCGTGGCGTCCAACTCAGGGGCTGCCCCGGTTGCAGCAATATTTGCTGCCCGCCTGCCGTGAACAAGGCATCCACTTCGGCAGGGTTATCTGTCAATGCGCGCTGGACGCCACGGTTACTGCGGTCGCTGATCGTCATGTCGGTTGTATAGCCGGTTCCCGTGGCCGGGCTGTGGCGAATCTGCGTGAGGTTGCCGGCGTTATCGTAGCGATAAGTACGCGTGTAGTTGGTGTAGGCAGAGTTGTCGACAGGGATGGGGACTATTACCGGAGGGAGTTGCGGACCTTGCTGACCAGCACTTGCCATTTCTCGCCCTTGGGCCTGGACCAGTTGGTACAGGCTGTCATAGAGATAAGTGCTTTCGGGCACCACCTTCTGGTTGTGCCAGAATCGGGCTTCTTGCGCATCGTTGCGCACGCTTATCACATTGCCTACTGGATCGAACGCATAGCGCAGGTCCTGCAAGACCTTGGCGTCTTTCACGCGCACCGCCGTGATACCGGTGAGCCGCTGTGTACGCGCCTCGTACGTGTAGGTGGTGACCACCCCATTGCCATGCGTTTCGCGCAGCTTCTGCCCCGCAGCGGAATACTGCATGGATACGACGATCGGTTGCTCCTTGCCGCCCTTCAGCGTCAGCCAGCTACCTGCGAGCCGCCCTGCCACGTCGTAGGCCAGACGCTGCTGGTGATCTGCTGCATTGGTGGTGGAAAGCGTCACTCCCGTTGCGTCCGCCTGGCTTTGGGTGGTGTAGGTCTGCGGCGCAAGCAGCGCATCCCACTCGTCGACATCCTCTCCCTGCCAGTGCGCGACGATGTCCGGGTTGTCGGCGTCCACCAGCAGCCGCCGCGTAACGGAGAGCGGCACGCCGGTGAGTGCGATGCTGTCCGTATGCAACAGGCCGGCCGTTTCATAATGGCTGACGCACTGCCCGGCGAGGTTCAGGCCCTTTTCCGCCGCGGTATTGCCGGCATAAAGCAAGCGCTCGCTGATCCGCTCCTCTTCGCCGGCCACCTGGTCCGCGACGCTTGTCAGCCGACCTGGAAGATCCGCGCCTTCGTACCGCCAGGTACGCCAGACGGCCTGGGAGTGGTCATCCTCGTCGTGTTCATCCGTGCGGATACTGCTCACCGCCAGCAGCGGTCGGCCCGCCATGTCATTGAGGGTCTGCGAGGTACCGGCGTCCGCGCTTCGGGTACGCAGTGCGTTACCGCGCAGGTCGGTCAGGTAGCTGAAGTTGGCAAGCCCGACCTCGTGCAGACGTGGGTCGGCACTGCGGGCGAGCAAGCCCCGGCCATCGTACCGGTGGTGGGTGATGCGCACCGTGCCGTCGTCTGGTGTCTCGGGGTGACGGTGGTACTCGATACCGCGCACCATCAGGCCTCGGCCATCGAAGACCGTGACCACGGGTGTGTTGCTGAACAATGAAGCGTCCATTGCGTTCTCCTGTTGATTCCGGCGCAGGCGGGCCTGCAGCGAAATTATAGGTAACGGGAGAAAAAGGCCTTTGTTGCAGCAGCAGCCCCAATCCAATGACATTCGTGCGACCAACACAGCGAGGCCGGTTGGAGACGGATCGGCCAAAACATCGGCACTTAGTGCCAAGCCGTCCCCCCTTGGCTGTGCAATCCTTCCCTGGGCGTTATGGTGGTCGTCACCTTCCTTGCGGAGCGCACTGGGCATGAACGTGGCAACCCTCAGCCGTCTCAGCCTGCTGGCACTGGTCGTCGGTGTATTACTGGGCGATATCTTCATGGCCAGTGCCGGGTTGGCTGGCTTGTGCGGCGCGGCCGTCTATCTCAACGTGCTGCAGGATACCCAGGCGCAGGAGCCTCAGGACGAGGCCTCCTCGGGTCCGCCATTTTTCGCCTGATTGCTTGCTGATGGGCTGCACCAGGCGGATCACGCCTGTGCTGGCCCTTTCGCCGGCAACGCCGGCGCCTACCGGTCTGGCGTCGACCTTGTGGGGCGCAACCTGGCTACTGGCCATGCTAAGCTGCGCCGCCCTACCCCATGCCCCCGAAGGAACGACATGCTCCCCAAGCGCGTATTGATAGTCGAGGACGACGCCGACGGCGCCAGCATCCTCGAGGCCTACCTGCGCAAGGACGGCTTCGAGGTGGCGGTGGCCGAGGACGGCGCCCGGGGCCTGGCGCTGTTTCGCCAATGGTCGCCGCAGATCGTCCTGCTGGACATGATGCTGCCCAAGCTCTCCGGCCCCGAACTGCTCTCGGAGATCCGTCGCAACCACAACACGCCGGTGATCATGGTCACGGCCATCGGCGACGAGCCGGACAAGATCGGCGCGCTGCGCTACGGCGCCGACGATTATGTGGTCAAGCCCTGCAACCCCCGTGAGGTGGTCGCCCGGGTGCATGCCGTGCTGCGCCGCTACGGCGCGTCCGCCGCCACCCAGCAACGCGTCGAGTGCGCCGGGGTGTGGGTGGACAACGAACGCATCGTCGCCGGAGTGCGCCAGGCCAACGGCGACGAGACGATTCTGGACCTGACCCGCTCGGAGTTCCTGCTGCTTGCCGCATTGTTGCGCGCGCCGTCCAAGGCCTTCAGCCGCGAGGCGCTGCTGGAGCTGTGCATGCCCGACAGCGATGCGCTGGTGCGGATCATCGACACCCATGTACACAACCTGCGGCGCAAGCTCGAGGCGGTGGGCATCACCGAGGTGCTGGTGACAGTGCGCTCGGTGGGCTACCGGTTCCACTGATGGCCCTGGGCAGGAACTCGTTGTGGGCCTGGGTCGGCTCGCGCATGACGGTGCTGGCCATCAGCGCGGTGTTCACCGTCGTCGGCTGCATGTACCTGTACTACCACTTCGTCGAGTACCACGTGATGGCCTCGATGACGCCCGCCGACCGTGCCCAGTACATCGCCGCGCTGGCCGACGTGAAACAGCACGAGGGGGTGCTGTGGCAGTTGCTGCAACGCTACTACGACGTCGAGAGCTTCCTGCCCGATATCGGCAACGACGCCGACTGGCTGGCGCTGTACAGCTTCGTCGCCCTGGTCATCCCGCTGGTGATCATCATCGCGCTGTGGCTGACCCGGCCTTTGTCCCGGCAGTTCCGCAAGCTCGCCCAGGCAGCGCGCCAGGTGGCCGGTGGCGACCTCGAAGTGCGGGTGGTGCAGTACCCGGGCCAGCCGGCGGAAATGCAGCGCCTGTGCGGCGACTTCAACAGCATGGTCGAGCGCTTGGCGCTGTACGAACGGGAGGTGGCGCAGTCCAGCTCCAACCTCGCCCATGAACTGCGCACGCCGCTCAACGCCGCGCTGGGGCGGGTGCAGGGCATGCTCGACGATGTGTTCCCAATGAGCCCGGAGCAGTTGCGCCTGGTACAGAGCCAGTTGAACAACCTCAATACCCTGGTGGGCGACCTGCACCTGCTGTCGTTGGCCCACGCCGGTCAGTTGCCGTTGCACGTCACCGGGTTTTCCCTGGCCCGATTGGTCGAGGAACGCCTGGACTGGTTCGCGCCGCAATTCGAGGCGACCGAAATGAAGGTCTCCTCGCACCTGCCCGGCGCACTGGAAATCGAAGCAGACAGGAGCCGGCTGGGCCAGTTGATCAACATCCTGATCGAGAATGCCATCAAGTACGCTTCCGACGGACGTACGCTGGAGGTTACAGCGCGTCGCGAAGGTGCATGGCTGCGTCTGGAGTTCCTCGACCGTGGCCAGGGCCTCGCACAGAAGGACCTGGGCAACATGTTCGTGCGCTTCTGGCGGGCCGAGCAGTCCCGCGCGCGGGTAACCGGCGGCGGCGGCCTGGGGCTGTCGATCGCCCAGGCGATCTGCGAAGCCCATGGCGGGCATATCGCCGCGCAGCGGCGTGATGAGGGTGGGTTGGCGCTACTGGTGTCGCTGCCCCTTCACCCCGGCTCGAACCCGTAGGAGCCAGCCTTGCTGGCGAACACCGGCAAGGCCGGTGCCAGGCACCGCAGCGTTTGCTTCGCGGGTAAACCCGCTCCTACAGGTGCTGTCCTGCCTGACGATTCCGCACGTCCCTTGACCGAATCTTCATAATCCCTGAACAGCACCTTCAGCAACCGTCATTAGCATGCCCACCGTCAGCCATGAAGGCTGGCGCCGCCTGCGGCTTCCTCCAATCCGGTGCTGTGATGCTCATGCCAAGACCTTTCGCCCCTGCCCTCGCCCTCCTGGGCTGTTCCCTGCTGGCCGCCTGCTCTCTGCTGACCCGACCGGCGCCCGAGCAGGCCTTGATCAAACTCTACCCGGTACCCTCTGTGCACCAGGTCAACCTGGCGGCAGTCGATGGCACGCCCATTGTCGATGCGCAGCACGTCGGCGTGGCGCCGGGCGCCCATCGGCTGGCCGTGCACCTGCGCCAACGGCCTCCCCATGACCGCGGCTGCGTGGTCGAACTGCAGCATGATCGCTTCGCAGCCAACCAGGTCTATGGCGTGTTCGAGGGTGACTGGAATGGCACGCCGACCCTGTTCCTGAAAGGTGATCGGGGCGAACTTCTGGACAGCCGCGATGTGTCCGGCTGCCTCACATCCTTAATATCAGGGCCTGAAGTACCGCCATCGTAAGCACGCTAACAATTAAAACTTCACTGGCGAACTTTAAACAAATTTACATCTTTCATACAAAACCACGCATTTCCCAACACTCATTAAAATTCTTTCACCAAAAACACCCGTCTGTAACAGGCCAGGCAATTGAAAACCGGCGCCGAGCCAGAGAAAATGCCCCACCGCTCACTTTGAAGCGCCTGTTCTGCTGCCCATCCGGTCGGCAGCAAGTAGCCACTTAAACCCGGCGCCCTTATTGGCCGCCAGCACGCGCAAGGCGCGGCGAGTCAACAGGTTTGATAAAAACCTTGCAACCGAAAGAACGACCCACTTTTCACAAAGTTTTAACATCAACTTTGCGTCGTTACGCGGGCAACTAAGTTGCCGAGGACATATATGAATTCCCACGTCACGGGTGCGCCACACGCCCTGCATCAACTTCCTGAACGCATCCTGCTGACCGGCGCCACGGGTTTCCTCGGTGGCTCGGTCACCGCCCAGCTGATCGCCGATGGCCAAGCGGCCAACCTGTGCTTCCTGGTGCGCGCCGAGAGCCGCCAGCAAGGTCTCGAGCGGCTGCGCGACAACCTGTTGCAACACGGTGTCAGCCAGGCTGACAACCTGGCGCTGGGCGAAGAGCAGATCATCTGCGGCGACTTCCTCGACACCACCTGGCTGCCCCGCGAAACGCCACGCCTGATGCAGGTCGACCGGGTGATCAACTGCGCGGCCGTGGCATCGTTCTCGAAGAACCCGACCATCTGGCCAGTGAACGTCGAAGGCACCTACGCTTTCGCCGAGGTGATGAGCCGCTCCAAGCGCCTCAAACGTTTCCTGCATGTCGGCACGGCGATGTGCTGCGGCCCGGAGCGCGAATCGCCGATCAGCGAATCGTGGGAATTCCCCGAGGCCGAGCAGCAACTGGTGGACTACACCGCGTCCAAGGCGGAAATCGAACGACGCATGCGCGAACAGCTGCCGAGCCTGCCGCTGGTGGTGGCGCGCCCGTCCATCGTGGTCGGCCACCGCAGCCTTGGCTGCCAGGCCTCCGGCAGTATCTTCTGGGTATTCCGCATGGGCTTCGCCCTGGAAAGCTTCACCTGTGGCCTGGACGAGCAGATCGACGTGATCCCGGTGGACTACTGCGCCGAGGCGCTGATCGGGCTGGCGCTCAAGCCGCAACTGGGCCACGACCTCTACCACATCTCCGCCGGCCACGGTTCGGCCTGCACCTTCGCCGAGATCGACGAGGCCTTCGCCCTGGCCAATGGCGCGCAGCCGGTGGGCGAGCGTTACCGCAAGGTGGATGTCGACGACCTGAAGTCGCTGGCCAGCAGCTTCGAAACCCGCATCGGCCCGGCCAACCCACGCCTGGTGCTGCGTGCCCTGCGCCTGTACAGCGGCTTCGCCGACCTCAACTACCTGTTCGACAACAGCCGCCTGCTCGAGGAAGGGATCGCGGTGCCACCGCGCTTCACCGACTACCTGGATGTCTGCGTCAGGTCGTCCAGCGGCGTGAGCATCGCCACCCAGATGCAGTGGGACTTCAAGTAACGATACCCCTCGCAGCCGCGGGTAACTGCCCGCGGCTTCTCACCTCTCAGCCCTTCATGTCCCTTTCGTCATAGCGCAGCAAGCGCCCGGCATTGCCCAGCACCAGCAAGGTGCTGAGGTTGTGCAGTAACGCCGCGATCATCGCCCCCGCCGCCCCGAGCAAGCCAAACGCCGCCGCCAGCATGATGCCGAGCGTCCAGCCCAGGCCGATCAGTACGTTCCATTGCAAGGTGCGCCGGCACAAGCGGCTGAGGCGAATGCAGGTGGCCAGGCGGCGCAGGTCGCCGTTGATCAGCACGATATCCGCCGCGGCCATGGCGATGTCCGTGCCGCCCGCGCCCATCGCCACCCCGACCACACCGGCCTTGAGCGCCAATGAATCGTTGATGCCGTCACCGACCACCATCGGCCGGAAACCGGCGTGGATCTCCTGGTTGACGTGGCGCAGCTTGTCTTCGGGCAAGGCCTGGGCGACCACACGGCTGATTCCGGTCTGGCTGGCGACCGCCTCGGCGACGCTGCGCCGGTCGCCGGTAAGCAGCAACTGCCGGCCCAGCCCCAGTTCGCGAAGCTGCTCAAGTGCTTGCGGCGCCTCCTGGCGGATGCTGTCGGCCAGCAGCAACCAGCCCTGGAAGCGACCGTCCAGGGCCAGCCCGGCGATGGGGCCATCGTGTTCCGGCACCGGCGGGATCTCGATGCCCAGGCGCGTGAACAGCTCAGGACGCCCCAGCGCCGCTTCACCCCGCTCGGTGCGGGCAACCACGCCGAAGCCCTGGCGCTCATGCAGCTCGCTGACGGCCAGATGTTGGTCATGAGCCACCCGGCTGGCCAGGGCCCGGCTGACCGGGTGACTGCTGGCGGTGCCGAGGCTGGCGGCCAGGCGGATGATCTGGTCTTGCGCCAAGCACGGTTCGCCCGGCAGTACCCGCTGCAGGTGCAGCGCACCGTGGGTCAGGGTACCGGTCTTGTCGATCACCAGCGACGACAGGTCGGCCAGTTCCTCGAGAAACGCCGAGCCGCGGATCAGGATGCCGTGCCGCGCGGCCACGGCGATCCCGGCAATCGCCGTGGCCGGCGCCGACAGCACCAACGCGCACGGGCAGGCGGCGACCAGCACCGCGAGCATGGCCTGGGCATCGCCGGTGACGAACCAGGTGGCGGCGGCGATCAGCAGCACCAGCACCAGGTAGCGCCCGGCATGACGCTCGAGCAGGCGGGTGATCGGTGGCTTGGCCTGCTCGGCGCGTTGCATCAGGGCGATCACCTTGCCCAGCGTGGAGTCGTCGCCGATGCCGGTGACCTCGACGCGCAGCAGGCCATCGAGGTTGATCGCGCCGCCGTACACCTGCGCCCCGACATCCACTTCCTGGGGCAAGGCTTCACCGGTGATCGGCGCGGTGTCCAGGCTGGCCTGCCCGTGCAGCACGCGGCCATCGGCCGGCACCCGGTCGCCGGCGCGCACTTCCACCTGGTCGCCGGGTTGCAGGCTGGCGTTGTCGACCTCCCGTACCTCGCCGCCCGCGCCGATCAGCCGGGCCTGGCTGCGGGTCAGCCGGCCGAGGGCACCGATGGCCTCCTGGGAGCCGAGCACACTGCGCTCTTCGAGCACATGGCCGAGGATCATGATGATCGGCAGCAGCGCCGCGGTGGCCAGGTCGCCGGTGGCCCAGGCACCGAGCATGGCCAGGGCGATCAACTGGTCGGTGACACCGTGCAGGGACGGTTGCAGCAGGCTGTGCCAGGCCGAACGCAGCACCGGCACGGCCACCAGCAGCGATGCCACCCCCAGTAGCAGCTGTGCCACGCCGTCCTGTGAAGGGGCCAGCCAGCGCCAGATCAGCCCGAGTGCCAGCAGGCCAAGGGCGAGCATGGCCAAGGTCAGTTGTTGCCCCGCCTGCCGGCGCTCGTCAGCGGACAATAGCCCGGCACCGAAGTGCAGGTGGCCGTGGTGATGGCCGTGGTGATGATGGTGATGAGCGCTCATCGCAGTCGGCTCCGGGGGCAAGTGGTCGCAAGGTGCGGTTGGCGAAGATCGCGGTTCATGGCTTGGGGCCCTCGAGGATCAGGTGCCCGCTGTCCTCGGGGTTGACCGTGGTGACGGCCCCGGCCCGGGACAGGATCGCCGGCATGCGTTCCCGGTACAGGCGCAGCATCAGCCCAGGGTCTTGCTGCTGCGCCAGGCCGGCGATGGTGGCGGTATCGGCATTGGCCCGGGCCAAACGCTCGCGGGCCTGGGCCTGGGCAACCTGCACGGTGTGATCGGCGGCCTGGGTGGCCTGCTGCAGTTGCCGGGCAGCCTCGTTGCGCGCCTGCGCCACTTCTTTCTCGGCTTGCTGGCTGGCAGTGAGCACCGCATTGAACGCCCCCACCGCCGACAACGGCAGCGAAGACTGCACATCGACCCGCACCACCTCGATGCCCAGGTCGGTGCCGGCCGCCTTGAGCGCGGCGAGGCTGCGGTTGATGCCGCGCTGCAGGTCGCCGCGCAGGCGTTCGCGGCGCTCGGCGACCTGGGCGTCGGCGCCGACCAGTTCCGGGCGCGCCACCAGGATCGTGTCCATGTCGCGGGAGGCGCAGACCTGCACGGCATTGCGCTCGACCAGACGGTCCAGCGCCGGCTCCAGGTGCGCGCCCTGGCGGGTGAAGGCATAGGGCGCATTGACCTTGTAGAACACCCGCACGTCCAGCTGCACGATGCCGGCGTCGCCGGTCAGCAGGTAGCCGGAGCCGGCCGTGGCGTCGCTGGCCAGGGTGCCGTTCTTGTCCGACTTCAGCGCCAGTTCCGAACGCAGCAGCAGCTCGACCCGGCGTTCGCTGACCCGGTCGGCCGAGGGCAGCATCAGCACCTGTTCGAACGGGCGCGGCCAGGCCAGCAGCAAGCCGGCCTCCTGGATACGTTGCTCGGCACCCAACCGCAGTACCACCGCTCGGCTGTCGGGCCCCACTTCGCGAACATTGCCGAACAACCAGCCCAGCGCCGCGACCAGGGTCACCCCGTACAAGGCGATGAAGCCGATGCGCGCCGATTGCAGCCAGGGGTTGTCGGTGGCATCCATCCGACCGGGGCTAGTCATGGCCGTGCCCTGCCCCATTGCCAGTGCTCGAAGGCACGGGTGGCCCATCGACCAGGGCGCGGAATGGCGCCACGTCGGTGCGCAGCACCAGGCGCGTGCCGGGGGTGACGACCGTGCCCAACGTGTCGAGCGAGCGCAGCAGTTTGTACAGCTCCGGCGCACTGGCGTAGGCCTTGCCGTAGACCTGCGCGGCCTCGACCTGGGCCTGGGCCTGGACCTGCGCCGCCTTGACGTTGGCGTCGGCTTCGAGGATGCGCGCATCACGCTCCGCCGCCGAGCGGATCTCGGCGGCCTTGCGCTTGCCTTCGGCGGTACGTTCGGTAGCAATGGTCTCGCGCTCGGCGCGCATGCGCTCGACCGTGGCTTCGAGGGTCACCTTGGGCAACGTGAGCCGCTCGATACCCACCTGCACCACCTTGATGCCGTAGGTCTGCGCCAGTTGCTGCTCGATCTGCGCCTGCAGGCGCTGCTCGAAGGCGTCGATCCGCACCTGGCTGGCATCGACATTGACCAGATCCGCCAGCTCGAAGCCGCTGGCACTGGTTTCCAACGCCGAGCCCACCAGGGTGCGGATCTGCCGCGCCGCTTCGTCGGGCTGGTTCTGCACCGCGCGCATGAAGCGCTGGATGCTCTGCGGGTCGGCGGCGACCTGCCAGGCGATATAAGCCTGCACGATGATCCGCAGGCCATCGCGGGTGCCGACATCCTGCAGGCCGCTGGAAGTGGTGCGCAGGCGCAGGTCGACCGGCACCGCGTTCTCGAACGGCAAGGGCCAGCGCCAGGCCAGCCCAGGCTCGATCAGCACCCGCGACGGGTTGCCGAAACGGGTGATGACCGTGGCTTCGCCCACCCGGACCTGGACGAAGCACGCCGCCGTGGCCAGTACCAGCACCAGCAGTAAAGCGGCAAGCACCCGCCAGCGCGCACCCTTCGCCGGTGGCATCTCAGGGTGGTCGTGGTCATGGGCATGATCGTGGCCACACGCGTGGTGGGCATGGGGGGCGTGAGAGCTCAATGGGCGCGCTCCTGCTGAGGTCTGGAAGTGGTCGGGTCGACCGGCGAGGCGAATGTGCGCAAGTCCAGGGTCGGGGCCTGGGCCGCGGTCAACCGGTGGTCGATGATCAAGGCATTGCCGGCGGCCAGCCCCTGGCTCAGGCGCGCCAGGTACTGCTCGAGGATGAAGGCCTGGCCGGCCTGGCGCCAGGCCGCGCTTTCGGCCTTGAAGGCGATGTCCTGGGCCTGTGCCCTGGCGGTGATTTCGTGGGCATCGGCGCTGGCCTTGTCGGTCTGCACAGCGGCGTTTTGCCGGGCCAGGGCCGCCTGCCGGGCGGCCTGGCCACGCTCCTCGGCGACCAACGCCTGGGCGCCGATCTGCGCCGCCTGCACGCCGTGATAGGCGTTGGCCGCGCCGGCCGGTGGGTGGATCGCCTCCACCGCCGTGGCGAGTATTTGCACGCCGCTGTCCAGACGGTCGAGGTCAGCTTGCACGGCGTTGCCGATGTCCCGCCCAAGGGCTTCGCGCTGCGCGCCCAGCAGCCCGTCCAGCGAGCGATTGGCGAAATCGTGGACCAGCACCCGGTTGGCAATGCTGCGCACCAGTTGCGCGACATCGCGGGTGTGATAGGTGGCGGCGATTGCCGAGGCATCGTCCAGGCCGATGCGATAAATGAAGCGAACGTCCATGTTGACGATCTGGAAGCTCTGCCGGCCGCCGTCACTGCCCGCGATGACCTGGGCGTTTTCGGCAACGTGGGCGGCATCCCACAGGCGGTTGGCGCTGACAGGCGGTGGCCCTTCGGCATCGCTCAGCGGGTCGGCCAACCCGGCGTCACCCGAGGTGGCCAGTTCATGGAGCGTGCCGTTGTCCACCGCCAGTACCCGCCCCAACGGCCAGGGCAAGCCTACATGCAGCCCGGGCGGATAGACTGCCACGGGGGCGCCAAAGCGCTCGTACACCCCGCGGCCGTTCATCGGCACCTGCACCACGCCCGTCAGCAGCCACCCCACCAGCGCCACCAGCCCAGCCACCGGCAGCAAGGCCCGGCGCATGAAGCCGAATGCCCAGACCTGCCGCAGGTCGATACCCAGGCGTTGCTGCAATTCGCCCTGGAGGAACGCCAGAGGCCGTGGTGGCCACTGCAGCAGTCCGGCCGTCAGGCTGTTCGCCACCAACGTCGGCTCCTCGCGCGGGCGCTGTGGGCGGAACACCGATAGCACGGCCCGAAGCAACAGTTCCAGGGCCAGCAGGCCGGGCAGGATGGCGATCAGCACCGCCAACCGCGCTGGCCACAGGCGCAGGCCGTCGGCGAACACCAGGCAGGGAATGGACAGCACCTGGACGGCGATGACCAGCCGCACCACCGCAGCCAGGGCGCCGGCCTCCGGCCAGTCCGACGCAGCGGTCGCCATCAGGTGACGCTCGAACACCAGCAAGCCGAAAGCGATGGCACCGAACACTGCCATCGCGACCCAGCCAGGTTGCCCCGCCAGCGCCGGCGCCGGCAGGTCGAGACGCCAGGCACCCGCTAGCACGACCAGGGCGAGCAACGCCAGGGCCGCCAGGCGCAAGGCATCATGGCCGACCCGCTGCAACTGCTTGCGCCAGGCATCACCGATACGCGCCAGCCAACGTTCATAAGCATTCGCCGGTGGCTCGTCCTCGGGTGCCTGGGCGCGCCAGAACGCCAGTTGCGCCGGCCGCTCGCCCAGGGCCTCGGCCCGCCAACTGACCGGCGTCCACACGGACTGCGCCACCGCGCCGAGCAGCATGAGCGCCGCAGCGTTGACGGCCAGCAGCACGGTCCAGTGGCTGACAGGTGCGAACAACCCGACCAGGAAAGCCAGCAACCACAACAGGCCCGCGCCCAGCAAGGTGCAGTGGCTGAGCAGTACCAGGCGGCGCGCCTGGCCGAGCGATTGCTGGAAGCGTGGCATGCCCTCCAGGTCCAGGTCCGCGGTGTCCAGATTGACGCTCATGGGGGCTCCAGGCTTGGTGCGCAGCCGAACGGGAAATAGCGGCCGTGCATGTGACGACGGGCGAGTTTATTTCGTTATGTTATAGCGACGCACGTGAAAATATCGTCTGCCCGTTCATCCCGCTCACGCCCTTCCTTCCACAACCGTGACGCGGGTATGCCGCCGGGCCGGCCCCGCACTTTTTTCACATCCGCCTCACCCTTCGCCAACATCTGCCTTCTTACAGTGCAGCCACTTTCGGATGGGCTGCCTTAGCGCGCCTTGTCCGCTCCTTGCGCTTTCACGGAGTGTTTGCATGTTGCAGGGCACCCTCGATAAAACCGCCACGCTGAAAACACCCAAGGTGTTCCGCTGGTCCTCCCTGGCACTTGTCGTGGTCGGCTTGTGTGCGTTGCTGGCACTGGTGGCGGCGACCCGCTGGGCAACTTCCACGCAGGTCGCCGACCTGCGCAGCGCGCAGCAGATGCGCAGCCAGGGTGTGTACGGCGAATGGGCAGCGGGTTCGATGCTCGTCCTGGTGCGCCATGCCGAGCGTTGCGACCGCTCCCGTGCGGCCTGCCTGAACGACCCCACCGGTATCACCGTTGCCGGCAGCCAGGCCGCCGAAGGGGTCGGCGCTGGCCTGCGCCAGCTGGGCCTGGACAGCGCCGACCTGCTCGCCAGCCCCGAGGTGCGCACCCAACAGACAGCCGCCTTCATGTTTGCCAAGCCCATTGCCACCCAGGAATGGCTGGCGCAATGTGACCAGGAATTCAGCCAGGCGGCCTTCGCCCACAAGCGTGCCGGCCACAACCTGGTGCTGGTCACCCACAGCGGTTGCATCGACCAGCTCGAACGCACGTTGGGGGTCGCTGGCGGCGAACGTTCGAGCAGCTACGCCAGCGCCCTGTTCGTCACCCTGGGCAGCAATGGCAAGGCCCGGATCCTTGGCCAGATGAACGCCACCCAGTGGCGCAAGCTCGAAGTCGGCAAGGGAGCCTGACATGCCATTCACACCGCGTTCTCGTTTCTACCTGAACAACCTCGGCCTGCCGCTGCTACTGTCGGCGCTGGTGTTCATGCTGTTCGACCTGACCAGCCTGGACCGCTGGCTCAGCAACCTGTTGCTGGATCCGGCGACCGGCCAGTTCGTCTTCCAGCACAATGCCTGGTTCGAGAAAGCCACCCACAAGTGGCCGCGGATTCTCCCTGACTGGACCGGCGAACTGGCCGTCATCGGCCTGCTGCTGTCATTGCTGTGGCCGTTGTTGCGCCGCTACGCGCCAGCGACCCGCGCCGTCGAAGGCATCCGCGTCGCACCGCTGCTGCGCTTCACTGCCGATCACCGGCGCGACTTCCTGTATGTCGTGGTGGCCTTCGCCCTGTGCACTGGCGTCATCCACTACCTCAAGAGCCACACTGGCGTGTACTGCCCCGTGGAAACCACCCTGTACGGGGGCAGCGAGGCGCATCTGGAGTGGTACCAGCAATTCACCTGGCTGGACAAGGCCGGGCCTGGCCGCTGCTGGCCGGGCGGCCACGCTTCCAGTGGTTTCACCTTGCTGGCCCTGTACTTCGTCGCCCTGCGCCACCGCTGGCCCCACGCCCGCAAGCTGTTGCTGGCAATCCTGGTGGTCGGCTTCATCTATGGCACCACCCGGGTATTGCAGGGCTGGCACTACATGTCCCACACCTTCTGGGCCGGGATCTTCGTCTGGCTGACCAGCTGGGGCACGGCGCTGGTGTTCTACGGCCGGCCCGCGCTGCAGGCGTCGGCCGCCGCCGAGGTCAGTAGTCCCCGCGCTTGCGAAACGCCCAGCGCCCTGCAATTACCGTGAAGGTCACCACCAGCGCCACCAGCACCCAGAAACCGTGAGGGTCGTCCGCCAGCGGCACGCCACCGACGTTCATGCCGAAGAAGCCGGCGATGATGTTGATCGGCAGGGCCAGTACCGTCACCACGGTCAGGGTGAACAACGTGCGGTTGTTCTCCTCGGTGAGCTTGGCGGCGATCTCTTCCTGCAGCAGCTTGATCCGCTCGCCCAGGCTGGTCAGGTCGTTGATGATCACCGAGAACTCCTCGGTGGAGGCCCGCAACTGGCGGATATCCTGCTCGCCCAGCCACTCGGGCGGGCGGTTGAGCAGGCGCAGCAACGAACCGGGCTCCAGGGCCAGCAGGCGCTGCAGGCGCACCAGCACGCGGCGCAGGCTGCTGAGCTCGGCACGGTTGTCGCTCAGGCGCAGCGATAGCAGCTGGTCTTCGATGCGGTCGACCTTCAGGGTGGTTTCACGCACCACCTGGGTCAGCAGGTCGCTCTGGTCGCGGACCAGATGCACCAACAGTTCCACCGTGGAGCCGAAGCACTCCCCGCGCTTCACCGAAGAGCGCAACTCGTCCACCGAATGCAACGGCTGCAGCCGGGCGCTGACCAGCAGCCGGCTGCGTGCGCAGGCCCAGAGTGTCGATACATCGGACGATACCAGGCCGAAGCTGAACACCAAGTCGTTGATCACCGCCAGCAAGGCCGAATCGACGTGCTCGATGCGCGTGGAGCGCGACCCTTCGCGCAGGGTCTCGAAAAAGGTTTCCGGCAGGTCGAGGTTGCTCTTCATCCAGCGCTCGCAGGCGGCGTGGGCGAGGTTAAGGTGCAACCAGAGGAACTCGTCGCTGTGGTCGGGCGCGAGCAGGCGCGTCGTCGCTTGCGCCGCGTCGAGCTCGCGGCCCGGCAGGCCGGGGCGGAATACATAGGCGTAGAGCAGGCCGTGCAGGTCCGCTTCATGGTGGGGCGTGGTGGTGTTGAGCATGCGCGATGCGATCCGGAAGTGTCCTGGCATCCTAGAGTCAGCCTCATGACAAGTGCATGACAGTTTCACGGCCCTGCCCGCCCGCCAGGCTGCACTACACTTTCCACGCCTTGCCTGCATCACCTTGCCTACCTGGAGGTGTCCCCATGAGCAATCCCACGTTCACCGGTTGGGCCGCCACCGCGCCCGGCGCGCCGCTGCAACCTTACCGCTACGATCCGGGCCCGTTGCCCGACGACGAGGTGGAGATCGCCGTCGAGTACTGCGGCGTGTGCCACTCCGACCAGTCGATGATCGACAACGAGTGGGGCCTGAGCCGCTACCCGTTCATTCCCGGCCATGAAGTGGTGGGCCGCATCGTGCGCACTGGCGCGCAGGTCAGCGGGCTCGACGCCGGCCAGCGGGTGGGCGTGGGCTGGTACAAGGGCAGTTGCATGCACTGCGCGTCGTGCATGGCCGGCTCGCACAACCTGTGCGGCTCGGTGCGCCCGACGATCATCGGCGCCAACGGCGGTTTCGCCGACCACATCCGCGCCCACTGGGCCTGGGCCGTGCCGCTGCCCGACACGCTCGACCCGGCCCTGGCCGGCCCGCTGTTCTGCGCGGGCTCCACGGTGTTCAACCCGATCCTGGCCTATGACGTCAAACCCATCCACCGGGTTGGCGTGGTCGGCATCGGCGGGCTCGGTCACCTGGCCGTGCGCCTGCTCAACGCCTGGGGCTGCGAGGTGACCGCCTTCACCTCATCGCTGGCCAAGCAAGCCGAGGCCCAGGCGCTGGGCGCGCACAAGGTGGTGGCGTCCACCGACAGTGCGGCGCTCGAGGCGATCGCCGGCACCCTGGACTTCCTGCTGGTCACCGCCAACGCCAACCTGGACTGGACGGCGATGATCGGCACCTTGGGCGCACGTGGCCGGGTCAACTTCGTCGGGGTGGTGCCCAGCGCCATACCGGTGCATGTGTTCAACCTGATGCCGCAGCAGAAGAGCCTGTCCGCCTCGCCCGTGGGCTCGCCCGCGAACATGGCCACGCTGCTGGCGTTCTGCGCCCGTCACCAGGTGCTGCCGCAGGTCGAGCAGTTCCCCATGAGCCAGGTCAACCAGGCCATCGACCACCTGCGCAGCGGCAAGGCGCGCTACCGGATAGTCTTGGACGCCAGCCGCTGACACGCTTTGCTCGCAGCCGCAGCCGTGCTAGCCTCCGCGCGCGCCGCGCAATGCGGCGCGTCGTAAACGTCAAGGAGTCAGGCAATGGACCTGCAGTTTCTGGGCACCTCCTCCGGTGTGCCCACCAAGGCCCGCAATGTAAGCGCAACCGCCGTCATCGAAGCCACCGGCCACGGCTGGTACCTGGTCGATTGCGGCGAGGGCACCCAGCACCAGTTGCTGCGCAGCCCGCTGTCGATGCGCGACCTGCGCGCGATCTTCATCACCCATGTCCATGGCGACCACTGCTTCGGCCTGCCGGGGCTGCTGGCCAGCGCGGGCATGTCCGGGCGCAAGGCGCCGCTGCCACTGATCATGCCCACCGCCCTGCACGACTGGGTGCGCCAGGGCCTGGCGGCCAGCGACACCTACCTGCCGTTCGAGCTGCAACTGCAGGCCCTCGAAACGTTCGACGGTTTTACCTGCGGCAATATCCAGGTCGGCAAGGTCGAACTGTCCCATCGGGTGCCGTCCTACGGTTTCGTGTTCGATGAACAGGACCCCGAGCCACGGCTGGACACCGCGCGCCTGCAGGCCGACGGCGTGCCGGCCGGGCCGCTGTGGGGTCAGCTGGCCCGTGGCATGACGGTGGAGCATGAAGGACGCCAACTGGATCCTCAGCACTACCTCCAGCCCCAGCGCCCGCCACAGCGCATCATCGTCTGTGGCGACAACGACCGCCCGGAGTTGCTGGCCGAGCTGGCCAAAGGCGTGGACGTGCTGGTGCACGAGTCGACCTTTACCGAGCCTGTGGTCGAGCGCGCCCAGGCCACCTTCGGCCACAGCACCGCCGCCGCGGTGGCGCGGTTTGCCGAAGCGGCGCAGGTGCCGAACCTGGTGCTGACCCATTTCAGCGCGCGGTATCAGGGCGCTGGCGCGGCACGTGGCAGCTCGATCGAGGATGTACGCGAAGAAGCGTTGGCGCATTACCGCGGCAATCTGGTTCTGGCGCAGGATCTGCAGCGCTATCACTTGGCGCGTGATGGCCGGTTGGTCGAGGTCTTGTAGGAGCGGCTTCAGCCGCGATGCAGGCAACACGCTGGTGGCACCCGCTTCGCGGGTGATCGCGGCTAAAGCCGCTCCTACAGCTTCAGAACCGTGAGCGTCCCCCTTTTCTTTACCGCACGCGTATCAGTCGTCGTGCAGCAGCCCGGAACTGTACTCGCCAAAGCTGTTGCTCAACGCGTTACCGTGGAAATTCATCTGCTGTCCACTGTGCGTCGGCCCCGGACCAAACCCCGCCGGCGCCACGGAGTCGACCGAGTAGTCGTTTCGGGTGCTCACACCGGAACAGGCGCTCAACAACACAGCACCGGCCACCAGTGAAACTTTGACGAGGTTAGCGATCATTTTTGACTTCCTGTGGCGTTGAGGCGCGGGAACATGGCCTTTTGGTGTTTATCCTAGGCTTCGTGATGACGGTTCATCATGAAACTTTTCCTGCTTTGCTTCGATGCGCTTAACCTGCCATACCGCACCCGCTGTAGGAGCGGCTTTAGCCGCGATGCAGGCACCACGGGGCACCCGCTTCGCGGGTGATCGCGGCTAAAGCCGCTCCTACAGGTTTCAGAACCGCTGCGCGACCATCTTGAACGGATAAGGCGCAGCCTTGTACTTGCCGATCTTGCCGCGCTTGGGCAGCGTGACCTTGTGCGCCTGGCTTAAATCCTTGTAAGAGATCTGCTGCAGGAAGTGACTGATAATGTTCAGTCGCGCCTTGCGCTTGTCTTCCGAGCGCGCCATGTACCACGGCGCCCAGGAGGAGTCCGAGGCGGCGAACATCTCGTCGCGGGCGCGGGTGTAGTCATCCCAGCGGGTATAGGACTTCACGTCCATCGGCGACAGCTTCCACAGCTTGCGGCCATCGTCGATGCGGTCCTGCAGGCGCCGCGCCTGCTCCTCGGCGCTGACTTCCAGCCAGTACTTGATCAGGATGATCCCCGACTCGACCATCATCCGTTCGAACATCGGCACCACGGTGAGAAACTTCTGCGCCTGCTCGTCGCTGCAAAAGCCCATCACCCGCTCGACGCCGGCGCGGTTGTACCAGCTGCGGTCGAAGATCACCACTTCGCCGGCGGCCGGCAGGTGGGTGAGGTAGCGCTGGGCGTAGATCTGGGTCTTCTCCCGTTCGGTCGGCGCCGGCAGCGCCACCACCCGGAACACCCGCGGGCTGACCCGCTCGGTGATGGCCTTGATCGTGCCGCCCTTGCCGGCGCCATCGCGGCCTTCGAAGACGATGCATACCTTCAGGCCCTTCTCCACCACCCACTGCTGCAGCTTCACCAGTTCCACATGCAGGCGCTTGAGCTCGCTTTCATACGCCTTGCGCCCCAACCGCTTGCCGTCGTCACCCTTGCGTTTCTTGCCCTCGGCCTTGGCCATCTGCCTGCTCTCCTGGAAGGTCCCCGGTCACCCCGGTGACGCCGGGGCGGATCAGAGCAGTATGGATGACCCCAGGTTTTTCACCCGCCCCAACACCCGGCGATGGCGCGCGCAACCCCACCAATATGTCCAGATGCCATGATTGCGGCCGCTCTGGCTTGCAGGTTTTAATCCCGACCCGACCGGCTTGGCCGGTGCTCGCTGCGCAATTGGCAACTACAAGGAAGCCTTACGATGAACAGGAAGATCGTACCGCTGGCCCTGCTGGCCACGCTGTTCGGCTGCTCGGCCGGCCAGGACACCCGCGAAGCCAGCTTTCGCCAGGCCGCCCAGGCCTACCTCGACACCCAGTACCCGCACTGCTTCGTGATTACCGCCTTCCCCGCCCGCACCCGCGACTTCGACGTCGACGGCACCAACAAGGCGCTGCGTGCCCTGGCCAAGGTCGGCGTGGTCAGCGAACGGGAGATTTCCCGCACCGAGGTGCCCGAGCGCCTGTGGCAGCCGGCTCGCACCGACATCTATTACGCCTACGAACTCACCGACGAGGGCCGCAAGTACTACCGCGCCGACGCCGTGAAACGCGCGGACGGCGGTAGCACCGGCGGGCTGTGCTTCGGCAAGGCCCGGCTCACCGACATCTCCGCGTTCAGCAAGCCTGCCGAACGCGAAGGCCGCAAGGTTTCGCAGGTGACCTACCGCTACCAGGTCACCGACCTGCCGGGCTGGGCCGGCGATGAAGCGGTGCAGGCCGGCGTCATCGGCCTGGGCCAGGCTGCCGGCAGCGCCGCGAAGCCGCTCGAGGAGACCCGCGCCATGGTGTTGACCGACCAGGGGTGGGTGCATGAGCGGTTGATCACCCGGTGATCGTGAGACTGGCTCGATTCCTGTAGGAGCGGCTTCAGCCGCGAAAGGGTCGCAAAGCGGCCCCGGCATTTTCTGCATCAAGGCTGAAATCCTGGGGCTGCTACGCAGCCCTTTCGCGGCTCAAGGCCGCTCCTACAGGTGCCGCGCTGATCCTGCTTCTTAATCCGGGGAAAATCCTGCCCCGCCATCATGGCCGTCAACCGGTCGCTACCCGACTGCACTGACCACCCATGATGGAGATGACTTCGATGAAACCCCTGCTCTGTGCCCTCGCCCTGCTGACCATGACCTCGATGACCACGGCATTTGCCGAGGGCGGCGCCGACCGCCTCAAGGAGCGCAGCGACCAGTGGGCCCTGCAACGCCAGCAAGCCCAGGAGACCGTGGCAAAAGAAAGCCTGCGTCAGGCCCCGCCACAGGCAGAAGCACGCACCAACACCGACCGCTCATCGAGCTGACTGGCACCCCGGTGAACAACAGGGGGACCTGCGGCCTCTCGTCGCAGCCAGGTCCCCCTTTTCAAATCCCCCACAGCCCGTAAAATCGCGCTTCCTTTTCGCCCGTCGCCCACCCCGGTGGCCAGCGCCCGCAAGGACCGCGTCCGTGCCTCGCCACATCGCCCATGTGCACCAGGCTCAACCGCCCCCGCCCGGCCTTTCCCGCAACAGGCCCAGCGGTTGACCCTTGCCCAGGTTGCAGCCCGCCCCGGCTCGCCGGCTGTAGCCGAAAAGGCGCACATCCGCGTTTTCCAACCTTGAGGTACGTATGTCTCCGCGTTTGCTGGCGATGGCGCTGGCACCCCTGCTCGGCCTGTTCATCATTGCCCTGGGCAATGGCTTCATGTCTTCCCTGACCACCCTGCGCCTGGGCGCTGCCGGCGAGTCGGCCACCACCATCGGCGTGGTGTCCTCGGCCTACTTCATCGGTTTGACCCTGGGCGCGGTGTTCAACGACCGGCTGATCCTGCGCATCGGCCATATCCGCGCCTACAGCAGCTTCGCCGCGCTGATCGGCGCGACCATCCTGCTGCAAGGGCTGTTCTACGACACTACCTGGTGGTCTGTGTTGCGCCTGCTCAACGGCTGGGCCGCGGTGGGCGTGTTCCTGGTGATCGAGAGCTGGCTGCTGCTGGCCGGCGACGCCAAGATCCGTGGTCGCCTGCTGGCGCTGTACATGATCGCCTTCTACGGCGCCGGGGTGATCGCCCAGGCCACCCTCGGCGAAATCACCAGCTGGGGCGACACCGCGCCCTTCATGCTCGCCGGCATGCTGGCAACCCTGTCGGTGCTGCCGATCGTGATCCTGCCCCGCGTGTCGCCGTTGCTGGACCAGGTCGAGCCGCTCAAGCCACGCCAGCTGCTGGGCGTAGCGCCCACCGGGCTGGTCGGCTGTTTCGGTTCGGGCGTCGCCATCGCGGGTATCTATGCCCTGCTGCCGCTGTACCTGCAGCGCATCGGCCTGGACATCGGCGAGATCGGCGACATGATGGCCTGGGTGATCCTCGGCGCCATGCTGCTGCAATACCCGGTCGGGCGCTGGTCCGACCGCAAGGACCGCCAGGACGTGCTGATCACCCTGGCCGCCGCGTGCGTCGTGTTGTCGGTACTCATCGTGTTGCTGCCCACCGACACCGTGCTGCTGCCGGCATTGCTGTTCCTGCTGGGCGGCGGTGTGTTCGCGCTGTACCCGGTGGCGGTCAGCAGCGCGGCCGACCGGGCGCCGGCCGATGCCCTGGTGCCGATGATCCAGGGTCTGCTGCTGATCAACTCGCTGGGCTCGGCCATGGCACCGCTGGCCATCTCGCCAATGATGATCTCCTACGGTGAAGTCGGCCTGTTCTGGGCCTTTGCGGTGATCAACCTGGCCATGGTCGGCTTCTTCCTCTGGCGCCGCGGCAAGCGCCCGGCACCGGAACACCCTGCCCCGTTCGCGCCTACCGCAACCTTCTCGCCGAGCGGCGCCGAACTGCGGGTGACCGAGGATCTGCGCCAAGCGGCGCAGGAGCATCCGACGCTGGATGCGATGGATGGTGGCGTGGCGACGCCAGCACCACGGCCTGATGCCCATTGAGCCTGCGCTGCGGAGGCGGTCATCGCCTCCGCACAACCGCCCGTCGCCCGATGGGCACCTCAACCCTGTGACAGCGGCCCAAACCATGACAAATCATCCGAAAGGAGACGCATCATGGTCCGCATTCGCCCCCTTACGCTGCTCCTCGCCTTGTCCTTGGGGATCGCCTCCACCGCCAGCCACGCCGTGACCGAAATGGAGGCCGCCAACGGCAAGCCCCAGGCCGAGAGCCCTCAGGGCAAGACGGCGGGTGAAGGCAGTAGTGTCAACAGCCCGGGTGGCAGCAAGGATAACGATGCCAGCGATACCGGCAGTAATTCCGATGCTGCGGACAGCAGCACGGGTGGGTCGAACAATACCGGTGAAGCCACGGGCAGTGGCGCGGGGGCTTCGGGCGGGACGGCCGAAGATCAGGACAGTCGCTGAGTACGGGGGCGCACCCCAGGTTCGCCGGCAAGCCGGCTCCTACAGAGGGTTGGCGTACTCCACCCGGTAGGAGCCGGCTTGCCGGCGAATGCGCTCTGAGGGCAGGCGCCAACCGGCCAGGAACACACATGACCCAAAGCCCGTGAAATTGGTCACTGCTCCGCCAACGCCTGCTGGGCATCCCAACCGCCCCCCAGCGCCGCAATCAACTGCACACTCGCCACCAACCGCCCCTGCAGCAGGTTCAGCACGCTGCGCTCATTGCTGAGCGCCGTGGTCTGCACGTTCACCACATCCAGGTAGCCGATCAACCCCGCCTTGTACTGGTTCTCGGTCAACCGCAGCGACTCCCGCGCCGCCGCCAGGGCCTCCTGGCGCACCCCGGCTTCGTCGGCGTACACCTTCAGCTGCACCAGGTAGTTCTCCACTTCCTTGAACCCATCCAGCACGGTCTGGCGGTACTGCGCCACGGTCTGGTCATACACCGCGACCGTACGGTCCACCTCGGCGCTGCGCTTGCCGGCATCGAACAGGTTCAAAGCCAGCTGCGGCCCGACCGACCAATACCGGTTGGGCAACTCGATCCAGTTGCTGAAGCTGCTGCTGGAATACCCGCCGCTCATGCTCAACGACAGGTCCGGGAAGTACGCCGCCCGGGACACGCCGATGTTCGAGTTGGCCGCCATGACCTTGCGCTCGGCCGAGGCGATATCGGGCCGTCGCTCCAGCAACTGCGACGGCAGCGACACAGGGATCTGCGGCAAGGCCGGGATAGCGTTGGTAGCGGCCAGGGCGAAGTCGGCCGGGGCCTTGCCCATCAGTACGGCGATGGCGTTCTCGTACTGCGCCCGCTGCCAGGCCAGGTCGATCAGGTCAGCCTGGGTGCTCTTGAGCTGGGTGCGCGCCTGGGCGACCGCGTCGGGGCCAGCCACGCCGGCGCGGTACTGGTTTTCGTTCATCTTCAGCGAACGCTCGTAGGCGGCCACGGTGGCCTCCAGCAAGCGCTTCTGTTCATCGATCACCCGCAATTGCAGGTAGTTCTGCACCAGCTCCGACTGCTGGCTCAGGCGGATGGCCGCCATGTCGGCGAGGCTGGCCTCGGCGCTGGCCTCGTTGGCATTCATCGTCTCGCGCAGCTTGCCCCACAGGTCGATCTCCCAACTCACGCCGAGCTGGGCGTTGTAGGTGTTGCGGATACCGCTGCTGTTGTTCGACAGGCTGGAGCTGGAACTGCCGGTGCCCTGGGCTGACCGGTTCTTGGTGGTGGTCAGGTCGAGCGAAGGGAACAGCGCGGCGCGGCTGCTGCGCACCAGGGCTTGCGCCTGACGGTACTGGGCTTCGTACTGCGCGACGGTCTGGTTGCTGCGGTTGAGCTCCTCGACCAGCGTGTTGAGCTGCTGGTCGCCATAGATCTCCCACCAGGCGCCCCGGGCGATGGCATCCGACGGGTTGGCCTGGGTCCAGCCTTCGGCCTGCTTGAACTGCGCCGGGGTGCTCAGCTCGGGGCGGTGGTAGTCGGGGCTCAGGGTACAGGCGCTGAGCATTGCCACGCACAAGCCCGCACCGAGCAGGCGCGAGCCGCGCCCCTCGGTCAGCAGCTTGAGGGCACGGTGCAGGCGGGTCTGGGCAAAATTCATAGCGGGGTATCCAGGGCAGCGTCGGTGCGCACGCCGCGCCAACGGTTGAATCGGTGGCGCAGGCGGTCGAGGTACAGGTAGACCACGGGCGTTGTATAGAGGGTGAGCACCTGGCTGAACACCAGGCCACCGATGATGGTCAGGCCGAGCGGCTGGCGCATTTCGGCACCCTCGGCACTGCTCAGCAGCAAGGGCAGCGCACCGAGCATGGCGGCCAGGGTGGTCATCAGGATCGGCCGCAGGCGCAGCAGGCAGGCGCGGCGGATCGACGCTTCCGGCGACAGGCCCTCATTGCGCTCCAGCTGCAGGGCCAGGTCGATCATCAGGATGGCGTTCTTCTTCACCACGCCGATCAGCAGGAACAGCCCCAGCAACGAGATCAGGCTGAACTGCCCGCCAGTCAGGTACAGCGCCAGCAAGGCGCCGACACCGGCCGAGGGCAGCGTGGAGAGGATGGTCAACGGGTGGATGTAGCTCTCGTACAGGATGCCCAGCACCAGGTACACCAGCACCAGGGCGCCGAGAATCATCAACGGTTGGCCCTGGGTGGTCTTGCTGAAGGCATCGGCCGTACCGCCCAGCTTGGCGATCACCGATTCGGGCAGGCCGAGCTTGGCCACCGCGCGCTCCAGCGCCGCCAGGGCCTGGTCGGGGCTGTAGCCCTCGGCCACGTCGAAGTTGATGCTCTCGGAGGCGAACTGGCCTTCGTGGCTGACACGGTCGTTGGCCAGGGAGTTCTCGTAGCGGGCGAAGGTCGACAGCGGCACGCGGGCGCCGTCGGCGGTGATCACCTGCACCTGCTCCAGGGTGCTCGGGTCCCAGGCGAACTTGGGGTTGATCTCCAGCACCACCTGGTACTGGTTGAGGCTGTCGTAGATGGTCGAGATCTGCCGCTGGCTGTAGGCGTTGTTGAGCACGGCGGTGACCATGTCCATGTCGATCCCCAGGCGCTTGGCCTGGTCACGGTCGACCACCAGCGTCACTTGCTGGGTGCCGGCGCCGTCGCGGGCATCGATGGCGGTCAGCTCCGGCAACTTGCGCAGCTCGGCGGTGACTTTCGGGAACCACTCGCGCAAGGCTGCCAGGTCGCCGCTCTGCAGCGTGTACAGGTACTCGGAGGTGCTCTGGTCACGGCCACCGCCGCCCAGTTGCAGGTCCTGGTCGGCCATCAGGTACAGGCGCCCGCCCGGGACCTTGGGCAGTTCCTTGCGCAGGCGGTCGATCACCTTCTGCGCGTCCTCCTTGCGTACATTGATGGGCTTGAGGCGCACCAGCACGAAGGCGTTGTTGGTGCCGCTGTTGCCGCCGATGAAACCCGCGACGCTCTCCACGGCCGGGTCCTTGAGCAAGGCGCGTCGGTAGATTTCCATCTTCGGCTGCATCACGCTGAACGACAGGCCGTCGTCGCCACGGATGAAACCTTGCAACTGGCCAGTGTCCTGCTGCGGCATCAAGGTCTTGGGCACTACCACATAGAGCGCGACGTTGAGCACGATGGTGGCCAGCAGGCTGAACAGGGTAAGGCGCTTGTGGCGCAATGCCCAGCCCAGGCTCCGGTCATAGCCCGCCACCATGCGTTGGTGAACACGGTCGCTCCAGCGTTGCAGGCGGGTCTGCTGCTGTGGGCCATGGACCTTGAGCCAGCGCGAACAGAGCATGGGGGTCAGGGTCAGCGACACCACCAGCGAGACGATGATCGCCGCCGCCAGGGTGATGGAAAACTCCTTGAACAGCCCACGGACAATGCCACCCATGAACAGGATCGAGACGAACACCGCCACCAGCGAGACGTTCATCGACAGCAAGGTGAAGCCCACCTCCTGCGCGCCCTTGTAGGCGGCGCGCATCGGCTTCTCGCCGTTCTCGATATGCCGCGAGATGTTCTCCAGCACCACGATGGCATCGTCCACCACCAGCCCGGTGGCCAGGATCAAGGCCATCAGCGACAGGTTGTTCAACGAGAAGCCGCACAGGTACATCACCGCGAAGGTGCCCACCAGCGACACCGGCACCGCCAGGCTGGGGATCAGCGAAGCCCGCAGGTTGCCGAGGAACAGGTAGACCACCAGGATCACCAGCACCACGGCGATCAACAGCGTGTGCTCGGCCTCCTTGAGCGTGGCCTTGATCACCGGCGAGCGGTCCATGGCCACGTTGAGCTTGACGCTGGCCGGCAACAGCGACTGCAAGGCCGGCAGCTCGGCCTTGATCTGGCCGACGGTCTCGATGATGTTGGCGTTGGTCTGGCGGTTGATCACCAAGAGCACCGCGCTTTCGTCATTGAAGAAGCCGCTGTTGTAGCGGTTCTCCACGCCGTCGGTGACCTTGGCCACGTCGGACAGGCGCAGGATCGCGCCGTTGGCCTGGCGGATCACCACCGGCTTGTAGTCTTCGGCCTTTTCCAGCTGGTCGTTGGCGCGCACCTGCCAGTTGCGTTCCTGATCCTCGACGAAGCCCATGGGCCGGCGCTGGTTGGCGTTGGCCACGGCGGTGCGCACGTCGTCCAGCGACAGGCTGTACTGGTTGAGCAATTGCGGTTCCAGCTCGATGCGCACGGCGGGCAGCGAGCTGCCGCCGATCTGCACTTCCCCTACTCCACTGACCTGGGACAGGCTCTGGGACAGGATGGTATCGGCCAGGTCGTACAGCTTGCCCTTCGATAGCACATCGGAGGTCAGCGACAGCACCATGATCGGTGCCTGGGACGGGTTGATCTTCTTGTACGTGGGCATGCTGCGCATACCGCTGGGCAGCAGGTTGCGGGTGGCGTTGATCGCCGCCTGCACCTCGCGCGCCGCGCCGTCGATGTCACGGCCCAGGTCGAAGCCGATGATCACCCGGGTCGAACCCTGGTTGGAACTGCTGGTCAGGGTGGTGACGCCGGCGATGGCGCCCAGCTTGCGCTCCAGCGGCGTGGCCACGGTGGAGGCCATGACCTCCGGGCTGGCGCCAGGCAGGTTGGCCGAGACCACGATCACCGGGAAGTCCATCTGCGGCAGCGGCGAGACCGGCAGCAGGCCGAAGCTCACCCCACCCAGCAACATGATCGCCAGGCTCAGCAGCATGGTGGCTACCGGCCGGCGAATGAACGGTCCGGACAGGTTCATGCTTCGGCCTGCTGTTGCTCGGTGGCTGGGCGCCAGCGGCGCGCCAGGCGGTCGAAGTACAGGTAGATGACCGGCGTGGTGAACAGGGTCAGCACCTGGCTCACCAGCAGCCCGCCGACCATCACCAGGCCCAGCGGCTGGCGCAGCTCGGCGCCGGAACCGGTGGCGAGCATCAGCGGCACGGCGCCGAACAGCGCGGCCAGGGTGGTCATCAGGATCGGCCGGAAGCGCAGCAACGCCGCCTGGTAGATGGCGTCGTGCGGGCTCATGCCCTGGTGGCGCTCGGCCTCCAGGGCGAAGTCGATCATCATGATCGCGTTCTTCTTGACGATGCCGATCAGCAGGATGATGCCGATGATGGCGATCATCCCCAGGTCATTGCCGCTGAGCAGCAGCGCCAGCAAGGCGCCCACCGCCGCCGACGGCAGCGTGGAGAGGATGGTCACCGGGTGGATATAGCTCTCGTAGAGCACGCCGAGCACGATGTACATGGTCACCACGGCGGCCAGGACCAGCAGCAAGGTGCTCGACAGCGAAGCCTGGAACGCCTCGGCGGCGCCCTGGAACTGGGTCTGCACGCCGATCGGCATGCCGATGTCGCGCTGCACCTGCTCGATCACCTTGACCGCCTCGCCCAGCGACGCGCCATGGGCCAGGTTGAACGACATCATTACCGCCGGGAACTGGCCGATGTGCGAGATGGCCAGTTGCGCCTGGCGCTGCTCGATGCGCGCCAGCGCCGACAGGCGCACCTGGCCGCCGTCGCTGGCCTTGACGTGGATCGACTCCAGCGCCTGCGGCCCGAGGCTTGCGGCGGCCTGCGACTGCAGCACCACGCGGTACTGGCTGGCCTGGGTGTAGATGGTCGAGATCTGCCGCTGGCCGAAGGCGTCGTAGAGCGCGCTGGTGATCTGCGAAACGTTGATCCCCAGGCGGCTGGCCATGTCGCGGTCGATCACCAGGTACACCTGCAGGCCCTTGTCCTGCAGGTCGCTGGCCACATCGCGCAGCTCGGGGCGCTGCTGCAGGGCCTGGACCAGCTTGCCGCTCCACTGGGCGAGCAGTTCGGCGTCCGGCGAGCTGAGGCTGAACTGGTACTGGGTGCGGCTGACCCGGTCCTCGATGCTCAGGTCCTGCACCGGCTGCATGAACAGGCGGATGCCCACCAGCTTGTCGAGCTGCGGCTGCAGGCGGCTGATGACCTGGGCGGCGGTGACGTCGCGCTCGCCGTGGGGCTTGAGGTTGATCAGCAGGCGGCCACTGTTGAGGGTGGCGTTGTCGCCGTCCACGCCGATGTACGAGGACAGGCTCTGCACCGCCGGGTCTTCGAGGATGACCTTGGCCAGGGACTGCTGGCGAGCGCTCATGGCGGCGAACGAGGTGGACTGCGGTGCTTCCGAAATCCCCTGGATCACCCCGGTGTCCTGCGCCGGGAAGAAGCCCTTGGGCACGATCAGGTACAGCACCACGGTCAGCGCGAGGGTGGCCACCGCGACCAGCAACGTGAGCGGCTGGCGCTTGAGCACCCAGGTCAGGGCGCTGGCGTAGTGCTTGATCAGCCAGTCGATCCAGGCGCCGCTGGCGCGGTAGAAGCGGCCTTGTTCCTCTTCCTTCGGTTCGCGCTTGAGCAGGCGCGCGCACATCATCGGGGTCAGGGTCAGCGACACCACCAGCGAGATCAGGATCGCCACCGCCAGGGTGATGGCGAACTCGCGGAACAACCGCCCGACCACATCGGCCATGAACAGCAGCGGGATCAGTACCGCGATCAGCGAGAAGGTCAACGAGATCAGGGTGAAGCCGATCTGCTTGGCGCCCTTGAGCGCGGCCTGCAGCGGCGTCTGCCCTTCCTCGATGTGGCGGGAGATGTTCTCCAGCATGACGATGGCGTCGTCGACCACGAAGCCGGTGGCGATGGTGAGGGCCATCAAGGTGAGGTTGTTGACCGAGAATCCGGCCAGGTACATCACCCCGAAGGTGCCGATCAGCGACAGCGGCACGGCGATCGACGGGATGATGGTGGCGGAGACACGGCGCAGGAACAGGAACGTGACCATCACCACCAGGGCGATGGCGAACAGCAGTTCGTGCTGCACGTCGCGCACGGCGGCGCGGATGGTCTGGGTGCGGTCGGTGAGCACGCTGACGTCCAGGCCCGCCGGCAGGTTGTCGGTGATCGACGGCAGCAGTTCCTTGATCCGGTCGACCACCTCGATGACGTTGGCGCCGGGCTGGCGCTGGATGTTCAGCAGCACCGCTTCGTTCTGGTTGGCCCAGGCGGCCAGGCGCTCGTTCTCGGCGCCGTCGACGATCTCGGCGACATCCTTCAGACGCAACGGCGCGCCGTTGTTGTACTTGAGGATGAGGTTGGCGTATTCCTCGGGCGAACGCAGCTGGTCGTTGGCGTCGAGCATCGACACCCGGGTCGGGCCGTCGAAGTTGCCCTTGGGCTGGTTGACGTTGGAAGCGCCGATCAGGGTGCGCACGTCGTCCAGGTTGAGGCCGTTGGCGGCCAGGGCGTCGACGTTGACCTTGATCCGCACCGCCTGGCGCTGGCCACCGGCGATGCTGACCATGCCCACGCCGCTGATCTGGGCGATCTTCTGCGCCACACGGGTGTCGACCAGGTCGTTGAGCTTGGGCAGCGGCATGGTCTTCGAGGAGATGGCCAGCGTCAGCACCGGGGTGTCGGCCGGGTTGACCTTGTTGTACACCGGCGGCGCCGGCAGGTCGCTGGGCAGCAGGTTGCTGGCGGCGTTGATCGCGGCCTGCACCTGCTGCTCGGCGACGTCCATGTTCATGTCGAGGCTGAAGCGCAACGTCAGCACCGAGGCGCCGCCGGAGCTGGTCGAGGCCATCTGCGTGAGGCCCGGCATCTGCCCGAACTGGCGCTCCAGCGGCGCGGTGACGGCGCTGGTCATCACCTGCGGGCTGGCGCCGGGGTACAGGGTCATGACGCGGATGGTCGGGTAGTCGACCTGGGGCAAGGCCGCCACCGGCAGCATTTTGTAGGCGATCAGGCCGGCCAGGACGATGGCCAGCATGCTCAGCGTGGTGGCGACCGGGCGAAGGATGAACAGGCGCGAGAGGTTCATGCGCCCGCCTTGTCGCTCGGTTCACCGGCCTGGGCCGAACCCTTCGCGCCCTGCCCTTGCAGGTGCTGGCCTGGGGTGGTCGGCACTTGCGAGCTGTCCTCGACCACCTCGACCTTGGTGCCTTCGCGCAGGCGGTCGGTGCCTTCGAGCACCAGGCGGTCGCCGGCGGCCAGGCCCTCGACGATCACCGTGTGCTCGCCATCGCTGGCGCCCACCTTGAGCTTGCGGATATTGACCTTGCTCTCGTTGTTGACCACGTAGACGAAGGTGCCGTCGTTGCCGAACTGGATCGCCGCGGCCGGGGCCAGTACCACCTGCTTGAGGGTGTCGGCCAGCAGGCGCACGTTGACGAACTGGTTGGGGAACAGGGCGTGGTCCTTGTTCTGGAAGGTGCCCTTGAACTTCAAGGTGCCGGTGGTGGTGTCGATCTGGTTGTCGAGGCTGCCCAGCACGCCACTGGCCTGCAGCTTCTGGTCGCCACGGTCCCAGGCTTCGACTGGCAGGCTGGCGCCGCTGCGGTAGCGGGCGAGCACGGTGTCGAGCTGGGTTTCCGGCAGGGTGAAGGCGACGCTGATCGGCTCGGTCTGGGTGATCACCACCAGGGCGGTGGTGTCGTTGGCCGCCACCAGGTTGCCCAGGTCCAGCTGGCGCAGGCCCACGCGACCGCTGATCGGTGCGCGAATCTGGGTGAAATCGAGGTTCAGGCGGGCATCGTTGACCTGCGCCTGGTTGGTCTTGACCAGCCCCTGGAACTGTCCCACCTGCGCTTCGGCGGTGTCGAGGGTCTGCTTGGCGATGCTGTCTTCGGCGTACAGGCCTTTATAACGGGCCAGGTCGACCTGAGCGTTCTTCAATTGCGCCTGGTTCTGCGCCAGGGTGCCTTCGGCCTGCTGCAGGGCGATGCGGTACGAGCGCGGGTCGATTTCGGCGAGCAGGTCGCCGGCCTTGACCTGCTGGCCTTCCTTGAAGTGGATCTTGACCAGCTCACCGGCCACCCGGCTGCGCACGTTGACCGTGTTGGTGGCAGTCACGGTGCCCAGGGCCTTGTAGTACAGCGGGAAATCACCGACCCGCACCGGCTCGACGCGCACCGGCACCGCCTCGGTGGAGGCACCGAAGCCTGGACGGCCGCCCATGCCCATCCCCGCGCCCCGGCCCGGGCGGCCGCCCGTGGCTTCGTGGTGGGCCGACGGCGCGGGCCACTGCCACCAGGCCAATACGGCCACCAGCAGCAGGATCAGCAGGCCGAACAGCCAGCGACGGAGGGAACGGGAATTGGAGACTTGCATGGGTCGAACGAACCTTGTTCAGAGAAAGACGGCGTGGAGAGCCTGAACGATAAGCACTGGCATCGGTTTAGCAAAGTGGCTTTACCCGCGCTTTACCTTCGGCTGACGTTGAAAAGACGGTGAACTTTAAATGAAAACGGCCTGGAACAGGGTCCAGGCCGTTACCGGGTGTTACCTGGTTCGCCGGCAAGCCAGCTCCTACCTGTGTCCTGTAGGAGCCGGCTTGCCGGCGAACCCTGCGAACGCTTACTTCAAGACAGCCAGCGCCGCCTCATAGTTCGGCTCGTTGGCGATTTCACCGACCAGCTCGCTGTGCAGCACCTTGTCGTTTTCGTCCAGCACCACCACGGCACGTGCGGCCAGGCCGGCCAGCGGGCCGTCGGCGATGGCCACGCCATAGCTTTCCAGGAACTCGCGGCCGCGCAGGGTCGACAGGTTCTTCACGTTCTCCAGGCCTTCGGCGCCGCAGAAGCGTGCCTGGGCGAACGGCAGGTCGGCGGAGATGCACAGTACCACGGTGTTGGCCACGTCATTGGCCTGGGCGTTGAACTTGCGCACGGAAGTGGCGCAGGTCGGGGTGTCGACGCTTGGGAAGATGTTCAGCACCTTGCGCTTGCCGGCGAAGTCCTTGAGCGACTTGTCGGACAGGTCGCCAGCGACCAGGGAGAACGCCGGTGCCGCGGCGCCAGCCTTCGGCAGTTCGCCTTTGACCTGAACCGGGTTGCCTTTGAGAGTCACTTGAGCCATGGCGGAATTCCTTATGCGGGTTTTGAAAAAGACCCTGAGTTAAGCATGAAGCCGCGCAAGTGCCTATAAGCAAACATGAAATTGTTCTATTGCCGGACAATTCCTGTGGACAAAAAAATGCCCGGGTGGCGACAACCGCCCCGGGCATTTGTATCGCTCAGGCGTGGATCAGGCCAGCAGGCCGTACACCACCGAGGTCAGGGCCACCAGGCCGACGACCACCACGAATACGTTGGACAGCGCGCCGCTGTACTTGCGCATCGACGGCACGCGACGGATGGCGTACATCGGCATCAGGAACAGCAGCACGGCGATGATCGGGCCGCCCAGCGACTCGATCATGCCCAGGATGCTCGGGTTGAGGGTGGCGACGATCCAGCACACCACCAGCATCAGCGCGGCGACCATGCGGTCCAGGGCCTTGGCGCCCGGGCGCAGGCCGGTCTTGACGATCATGCCCTTGAGGCCTTCGCTGGCACCGATGTAGTGGCCCAGGAACGACTTGGCGATGGCGATGAAGGCGATCAAGGGCGCGGCGAAGGCAATCGCCGGCTGCTCGAAGTGGTTGGCCAGGTACGACAGGATCGACAGGTTCTGTGCCTTGGCCTCGGCCAATTGGGCGCTGCTCAGGGTCAGCACGCAGCTGAACACGAAGAACAGCACCATCAGCACCATCAGCAGGTGGGCGCGGCGCAGGATCTGGCCGCTGCGCTCGTCGGCGTGGTCGCCGTAGCGGCGCTTCTGGTCGACGGCGAAGGCCGAGATGATCGGCGAGTGGTTGAACGAGAACACCATCACCGGAATGGCCAGCCACACGGTGTGCAGGAACGCCGAGCCCGATGGCACTTGCGCGGCGGTGTCGAGGATGCCGCCGGTCCAGTGCGGCACCAGGTACAGGGCCAGCAGCGCCAGGGCGACGATGAACGGGTACACCAGCAGGCTCATGACCTTGACCGTGGCCTGCTCGCCGCAGCGCACGATGGCCAGCAGGCCGAGAATCAGCACGAACGAGAGGATCGCCCGCGGCGGTGGCGCGATGTGCAGCTGGTGCTCCAGGAAGCTGCCGACGGTGTTGGTCAGGGCCACGCTGTAGATCAGCAGGATCGGGAAGATGGCGAAGAAGTACAGCACGGTGATCAGCGCGCCGGCCTTGATGCCGAAGTGCTCTTCGACCACTTCGGTGATGTCGCCGCCCTTGCTGCCGGAGAGCACGAAGCGGGTCAGCCCGCGGTGGGCGAAGTAGGTCATGGGGAAGGCCAGCACGGCCAGGACCAGCAGCGGCCAGAAACCGCCGAGGCCGGCGTTGATGGGCAGGAACAGGGTTCCGGCGCCGATGGCCGTGCCGAACAGGCCCAGCATCCAGGTGGTGTCGTGACGCGACCAGCTGCCGAGGGTGGCGGGGGTCGATTCTACAAAGCGTTGTTCAACGCTTGGGGCCTGCTCATTCATCCGGGTGAAGCTCCACTCGCAAGACTGCAACAGGCTGAGAATGGCGAACTAGACGATTCGCCTAACTCAACCGGGGAAGAGGGGCGCGATTGTGCATGCAAAGGTTGCACTTGGGGAAGCCCCGTCCGAGAGACGGTTGCACTTGTCTTTACAAGAAGGGGAAAACGCGGGTAGCCGGGTTCGCCGGCAAGCCGGCTCCTACAGGGCGCGTAGGAGCCGGCTTGCCGGCGAACGGCTTGGTTACTTCTGCACGGCGGCGAACGCCTCGGCCACCTGGCGCAGGTTGGCCGGGCGCAGGCCGGACATGCACATGCGGCCGCTGTCGATCAGGTACACGCCGAACTCGTCGCGCAGGCGGCGCACCTGTTCGACGCTGAAACCGGTGTAGCTGAACATGCCGCGCTGGCGCAGGAAGAACTGGAAGTCCTGGCCCGGCAGCAGTTCACCGAGCAGATCGACCAGGCCCTGGCGCATTTCGAGAATGCGCTTGCGCATCACCTCGACCTCCGCCTCCCACTGGGCGTTCAGGCCGGCTTCGCCGAGCACGCCGGCGACCAGTTGCGCGCCGAACGCGGGCGGGCTGGAGTAGTTGCGGCGCACGGTGGCCTTGAGCTGGCCCAGCACGCTGACCGCGGTGGCGGCGTCGTCGCAGACCACCGACAGGCCCCCTACCCGCTCGCCGTACAGCGAGAAGATTTTCGAGAACGAGTTGCTGACCAGGCAGGGGACGCCGGCACGGGCCATCTCGCGGATGGCGAAGGCGTCTTCCACCAGGCCTTCGCCGAAGCCCTGGTAGGCGATGTCGAGGAACGGGATCAGCTGACGCGCCTTGACCACCTCGACCACCTGTTGCCACTGCTGGGCAGTCAGGTCGGCGCCGGTGGGGTTGTGGCAGCACGGGTGCAGCAGGACGATGCTGTTGGCCGACAGTGTTTGCAAGGCGGCGAGCATGCCGGCGAAGTCCACGCCACGGGTGGCCTGGTCGAAGTACGGGTAGGTGTGCACCTTGAAGCCCGCGCCTTCGAAGATCGCCCGGTGGTTGTCCCAGGTCGGGTTGCTGACCCAGACTTCGGAGCCCGGGAAGTAGCGCTTGAGGAAGTCGGCGCCGACTTTCAGCGCGCCGGAACCGCCGACGGTCTGCACCGTGGCCACGCGGCCGTCGGTGACGGCTGGGTGGTCGGCGCCGAACAGCAGCGCCTGGATCGCCTGGCGATACGTGGCCAGGCCTTCCATCGGCAGGTACAGCGAGGCTTCGTGGGGCTGGCCGGCCAGGCGTTTTTCCACCTCGCCCACCGCCGCCAGTTGCGGCACCACGCCGGCTTCGTCGTAGTACAGGCCGATACTCAGGTTGACCTTGTCGGCGCGCGGGTCGGCCTTGAAGGTTTCCATCAGCGAGAGGATCGGGTCGCCGGCATAGGCATCGACATGTTTGAACACAGCGTGCAGCTCCTTGGAAATCAGGACAGTTCGGGAAAGGCTCTGGCGAGGATACCTGCAGTCGGGCGTCAGGAACATCACCGATGCGCAAGCGGTCGGTGCAGGGGTGCAAAGGTGCGGGGGTTCAAGGGGGCGGTGGGAGCCGAGTGGCGCTCTTGAGATCGAGCGCCGCGCGGGCGGCGCTCGATCTGATAGGCGATGCAACTACTGCGTCTGGCGCCTGAGGGCCCCCGTCAGGCCAACCTCACCTCGCCAGCGCCTTCAACTCCGCCAACTCCCGCTCACCCAACGCCACCCCTTCCCGCCCAGCCACCTCGCGCTCCCGATAACGCCGCTCCCCCGGCATGCGCGTCAACCCCGCCACCTGCATCTGCTCCACCAGCTCACGGCTGCGCAGGGCAAACCGCTCCCCCTCGGCCTTGCTCGGGTCAATGACGATGATCAACTGCCCGGTCCACGGCGTCTTCGCCCCCGGATGCTGCGCCCAATCGAACTCCCAGGAGAAGTTCCCCCCCGTCAGCGCCGCGGCCAGCAACTCGACCATCATCGACAGCGCCGAGCCCTTGTGCCCGCCAAACGGCAACAGCGCCCCGCCCTCGAGAATCGCCTTGGGGTCGGTGGTCGGCTGGCCGGCCGCATCCACGCCGATGCCCGGCGGCAGTTGCTCGCCCGCACGGGCGGCGATCTGCACGTCGCCGTGGGCCATGGCGCTGGTGGCCATGTCGAAGACGATCGGGTCATGCCCGGCGCATGGCGCGGCAAAGGCAATGGGGTTGGTACCGAACAGCGGCTTGCGCGCGCCATGGGGCACCACGCAGGTCATGCTGTTGACCACGCTCAGGGCCACCAGGCCTTCGTCGGCGAAGGGCTCGACATCCGGCCATAGCGCGGCGAAATGGTGGGAGTTGTGGATCGCCAGCACCGCGATGCCCGCCGCCCGGGCCTTCTCCATCAGCAGCGGCCGAGCCGCCGCCAGCGCCGGCTGGGCGAAACCACCCTTGGCATCGACCCGCACATAGCCAGATGCCAGGTCGGTCACCTGCGGTTCGGCGCGGCCATCGACCCAGCCGCTGGCCAGGGTCGAGACATAACCGGGAATACGGAACACCCCATGGCTATGGGCGCCGTCGCGCTGGGCGCTGGCGCAGTTGTGGGCGAGCACGGCGGCCACCGCCGCGCTGCAACCATGACGCTCGAAGATCGACTGCAAGAGCACCTGCAATTCGTTGAAGGCTACGCGCACGACAGGGCCGGTGGACGGTGAGGACATCTGAAGCTCCTTTCTTGGAATTGGAATAGCTACAGCGCAACGGCACAGACTTTCCCGCCAATGACAGCAACCTGTCAAATATTGACTTGATGACAGAAAACATCCATTTTCTTTCTCACGCCAGAAATCAGCCGGAGCCGTCCATGAGCCAATCGATCAAGCAACGCCTGGAAAGCAGCCTGCACACCGCAGCCGCCTCAGGCCGCCAGATCGCCAGCTACATGCTCGCCAACCTCCACGAGCTGCCGTTCCAGACCTCGGCGAGCATCGCCGGCAAGCTGGGCGTGAGCGAATCGAGCGTCGGCCGGTTCTGCCGCGCCCTCGGCTACGCCCACCTCAAGGCGCTCAAGCAGGACCTGCAGAACGACCTGGGCGACGGCCCCTGGCTGGTGGGTGACCGCTTGCAGGAGTTCCGCCAGCAACCCGAGGACGACCAGCGCTCGGGCAGCCTGGAACTGGAAATGGCCGCGCTGGTGCGCGTGCACGAGTACAGCCGCGGCGAAGCCTGGCAACAGGTCGCCCGGCGCCTGGCCGACAAGCCCCGGGTATTCATCGCCGGGTTCCAGACCGAGCGCGGCATCGCCATGTGCATGAGCCACCTGCTGCAGTACCTGCGCGACGGCGTGCAGCTGGTCGATGGCAGCGCCGGGCATTTCGGCGAAGTGCTGCTGGGCCGCCCGGAACACTGCGCGCTGGTGGTGTTCGAGGCGCGCCGCTACTCACGCCATGCCCTGCAGCTGTGCCAGAAGGCGCGCGCGCTGGGCATCCCGGTGACGCTGGTCACCGACACCTTCTGTGACTGGGCCGATGCCAACGCCGACGAGGTGTTCCGCATCCCCAGTGAGTTCAACCTGTTCTGGGAATCCACCGCGACGATGCTGTCGTGGGTGCACCTGATGGTCAACGAGGTCTGCAAGCAGCTCGGACCGGATGTTGAAAGACGCTTGGAAGCAACTGCCGCTCTACATAACGAGTTCGTCGGCTACACGGCGGGCAAACAACAATAGCAAGAGTGCAACGACCGAGGTGCGAGATGAAAAGAACCATGGCTGTGGTGGGTGCGTGCGCCCTGTGGCTGGCCGGCAACGCCAGCGCCGAGACCCTGCGCTTCGCCACCGAGGGGGCCTACCCGCCCTTCAACTACGTCGACGCCAATAACCAGTTGCACGGCTTCGACATCGATATCACCCATGCCCTGTGCGAGCAGATGAAGGTGGAGTGCACCCTGGTGGCGCAGGACTGGGAAGGCATCATCCCGGCGCTGATGGCGCGCAAGTATGACGCCGTGGTCGCCTCGATGATCGACACCCAGGAGCGGCGCAAGAAGATCGCCTTCACCGACCATTACTACCGCACCCCCTTGACCGTGGCGGTGGCCAAGGACAGCAAGATCAGCGACGCGCAGACCGACTTCAAGGGCTACACGGTCGGCGCCCAGTCCTCTTCCACCCAGGCCATCTACGCCGAGGACGTGTACGGCAAGGCCGGCGCCGAGGTGAAACTGTACCCGACCATGGACGAAGCCAACGCCGACCTTGCCGCCGGGCGCCTGGACGGGGTGATCGCCGACAAGTTCCCGCTGCATGAGTGGTTGAGCAAGAACGGCCAGGATTGCTGCAAGATCCTCGGGGATGTCGCCAATACCAAGGCCGACGCGGCAATCGCCGTGCGCAAGGAGGACGAGGCCCTGCGCGCTCGGTTGAACGAGGCGCTGGCGGCGATCGTGGCCAATGGCACGTACCAGAAGATCGCGGGCAAGTACTTCGCCTTCGATATCTACAACTGATCCAGTTGACTGAAAGGACCTTGGGGCTGCTGCGCAGCCCTTTCCGACCGGTCCGACGCCTCGGCAAGGCCGCTCCCACAGGGAGTACACCGCATCTGTGGGAGCGGCCTTGCGTCGCGAAAGGGGCGCAGCGCGCCCCCAAACATGCCGAACCTGAGGGTGAATTCATGCTCGATCAACTCTCCCTGCTCTCCTTCGCCAGCGGCGGCTGGGGCCAGGCGCTGCTGGCCGGCGCCCTGGTGACCGTGTCGCTGGCCCTGGCCTGCCTGCCCATCGGCCTGCCGCTGGGTCTGGTCGTGGCACTGGCCGCCCGCTCACGCAAGCGCCTGCCACGGGCCTGGGCGACCACCTTCTCCACGGTGTTCCGCGGTCTGCCCGAACTGCTCACGCTGCTGATCATCTACTACGGCTGCCAGATCGCCGCGCAGAAGATCCTCGCCGCCCTGGGCTACCCGGGCGAAGTGCTGATCAACACTTTCCTAGCCGCGATGATCGCCTTCAGCCTGGTGTTCGCGGCGTTCTCCAGCGAAATCTGGCTGATGGCCTTCAAGACCCTGCCCAAGGGTCAGCTGGAAGCCTGCTCGGCCCTCGGCCTGGGCCGGCGTACGGGGTTCTTCAAGGTGGTGCTGCCACAACTGGCGCGCATCGCCCTGCCGGGCCTGTCGAACAACTGGCTGAGCTTGCTGAAAGACACCTCGCTGGTCTCGACCATCTCGCTGATCGACCTGATGCGCCAGACCAACCTGGCGGTCAGCGTGACCAAGGAACCAATGTTCTTCTATGGCGTCGCCTGCCTGGTCTACCTGCTGTTCTCGGCGCTGTCGGGCAGGGTCTTCGCCCTGCTCGAGCGGCGCAACAACCGCCACCTGCAAGGAGCCCGCCCATGAGCCTCGAGCAATTGCTGGCCTATGTGCTCGACCCGGACCTGCTGGAGCGCTATGGCCCGCGTTTCATTGACGGCCTGCTGGTAACCGCCAAGCTGGTGGCGATCTCGTTCACCCTCGGCGCGCTGCTGGGGATGCTGCTGGCCCTGGCGCGGCTGTCGCGCAGCCGTGTGCTGCAACGCCTGGCCGCGGGCTATGTGTACTTTTTCCGTGGCTCACCGCTGCTGGCCCAGTTGTTCCTGCTGTACTACGGCCTGGGCTCGCTGAAAGGTTTCTGGCAGGACGTCGGGCTGTGGTGGTTCTTCCGCGAGGCCTGGTACTGCGCCCTGCTCGCCTTCACCCTCAACACCGCCGCCTACCAGGCCGAGATATTCCGCGCCAGCCTGATGGCGGTCGCACCCGGGCAGTACGAGGCGGCCAGGGCGTTGAACCTCAAGCGCTCCACCACCTTCTTCAAGGTGGTCCTGCCGCAGTCGCTGCTGGTGGCCATCGGGCCGCTGGGCAACGAGCTGATCATGATGATCAAGGCCAGCGCCATCGCCTCGCTGGTGACGATCTACGACCTGATGGGGGTGACCAAGCTGGCCTTCTCGCGCAGCTTCGACTTCCAGATCTACCTGTGGGCGGCGGTGCTCTACCTGCTGATCGTAGAGCTCGTGCGCCGCACCCTGAAACATCTGGAGGCCCGCCTGGGCCGCCACCTGAACTGACCGAAGGAACCGCTCCATGCATTGCCAAACCATCGTTCTGGGCGCCGGCATCGTCGGCGTCAGCACCGCGCTGCATTTGCAGGCGCGTGGCCGCCAGGTGATCCTGGTCGACCGCGACGAGCCCGGCTGCGGCACCAGCCACGGCAACGCCGGCCTGATCGAGCGCTCCAGCGTGATCCCCTACGCCTTCCCACGCAAGTTCGGCGCACTGCTGCGCTACGGCCTGAACCGCCAACCGGACGTGCGCTACAGCCTGACGCACCTGCCCAAGGCCGCCCCCTGGCTGTTGCGCTACTGGCAGCAGTCGGCGCCGGGGCGCCTGGCCAAGGCCGCCGCGGACATGCTGCCGCTGGTGCAGCGCAGTGTCGAGGAACACGACGCGCTGATCGACGCCGCCGGGTTGCAGGACCTCGTGCAAGCCAAGGGCTGGATCGAGGTGTACCGCGACAGCGCGCTGTTCGAACAGGCCAAGCGTGAACTGCCTGGCTTGGCCCGCTATGGGCTGCGCTACGAAATCCTCGAGCATGATCAACTCCAGGCTCGCGAACAGCAGCTCGACGGTGGCGTGGTCGGCGGCATCCACTGGCTGGACCCGAAGACCGTGAGCAACCCTGGCGGCCTCACCCGTGGCTATGCCGGGTTGTTCGTCCAGCGCGGCGGGCAGTTCCTGCACGGCGATGCGCGCACCCTGCGCCAGGTCGACGGCGGCTGGCAGGTGGACACGCAGCGTGGCCCGGTCCGTGCCGACGAGGTGGTGGCCTGCCTCGGGCCGCAGTCGGCTGAGCTCTATGAAGCGCTGGGCTATGACTTCCCCCTGGGGATCAAGCGCGGCTACCACATGCACTACGCCACCCGCGACGGTGCCGAGCTGCGCCACTCGGTGTGCGACACCCAGGGCGGCTATGTGCTGGCGCCCATGGCCCGAGGCGTACGCCTGACCACCGGCATCGAGTTCGCCGCCAGCGACGCGGCCGCCAATGAAATCCAGCTGCGGCGCTGCGAAGCCCTGGCCCGCAAATTGTTCCCGGCCCTGGGCGAGCGCCTGGACGACAAGCCTTGGCTGGGCCGGCGCCCCTGCCTGCCGGACATGCGCCCGGTGATCGGCCCCGCGCCACGGCACAAAGGCCTGTGGTTCAACTTCGGCCACGCCCACCACGGCCTGACCCTGGGCCCGGTCAGCGGCCGCCTGCTGGCGGAACTGCTCACCGGCCAGCATCCCTTCACCGACCCTGCGCCCTACAGCGCCGCACGCTTCGACTGAAACCAGAGCGGGAGAACAACAACGATGTCCGCATCCTCCAGTCTTGCCAGCCTTGCCCCGTTGCACCCGGCACCCGACCCGCGCCCGGAGCTGATCCGCATCGAGGGCCTGAACAAGCACTACGGCGCCTTCCATGTGCTGCACGATATCGACCTGTCGGTGCGCGAGGGCGAGCGCATCGTGCTCTGCGGCCCTTCCGGCTCGGGCAAGTCGACGCTGATCCGCTGTATCAATCGCCTGGAGATAGCCGAGCAAGGCCGCATCCAGGTCGGCGGCATCGACCTCGCCACCACCACGCGCCAGGCCGCCCAGGTACGCAGCGAGATCGGCATGGTGTTCCAGCATTTCAACCTGTTCCCGCACATGAGCGTGCTGGACAACTGCCTGCTGGCGCCGATGAGCGTGCGTGGGCTGTCACGCAAGGACGCCGAGGAGCGGGCGCGGATGTATCTGAGCAAGGTCGGCATCGAGAGCCAGGCGCACAAGTACCCCAGCCAGCTGTCCGGTGGCCAGCAGCAGCGCGTGGCAATTGCCCGGGCGCTGTGCATGAAGCCGCGGATCATGCTGTTCGACGAGCCGACCTCGGCGCTGGACCCGGAGATGGTCGCCGAGGTGCTGGATGTGCTGGTGCAATTGGCAGGCACCGGCATGACCATGCTCTGTGTCACCCATGAAATGGGCTTTGCGCGCCAGGTGGCCGAGCGGGTGCTGTTCCTGGAGGGAGGGCAGATCATCGAGGACAGCCCGCCAGAGGTGTTCTTCGGGCAACCGCGTACGGCGCGGGCGCAGGCGTTTCTCAAGCAGATCCTGCATTAGCGAACGGTGGCACCGGCTTTGCCGGTGTTCGCCAGCAAGGCTGGCTCCTACAGGTATGCGGTGAGCTCTGGATGCTGTGGGAGCGGCCTTGTGTCGCGAAAGGGCTGCGTAGCAGCCCCTGGATCTTAGAGTCGATACAATGATTGCTGGGGCCGCTTTGCGGCCCTTTCGCGACACAAGGCCGCTCCCACAAGGATCGTGCCTACTGCGGCACGAATCCGCCATCAGCATGCTACTATCGCGCGGCAACCCTGGACGCACCATTGCCTCGACAAGGAACGCCGCGCGTGAACACCCCTGCGACCTCTTCGGTCAGCCTTGCCTTTTCCTGCTTCGCCCATTCATCCGGTAACGCCCGATGATCGGCGCCCTGCTCCGCCGCTCGGCCTACCCCGCCAGCCATGAACGTTCGCCCCTGCAACGCCTGGCCCTGGCCCTGTGGGGCGGCAACCTGCCGCTGACCCGCGACCAGCAACGCCGCCTGGCGCAGGTGATGCTGCTGCCGACCCTGGCCTACCTGCTGGTCACCCTCGCCTTCTGCGCACGCCTGACCGATGTGGTCGGCACCCTGGCCTACCACACCCGGCTGCAACAGCTCGCCGTGCACGGCCAATGGCTGACCGCCGCGTCGGTCGGCCTGCTGGTGCTCAGTTGCCTGCTGCGCAAGAGCATGCGCCAGGCCTGGGGCTTCGGCCGCACGCTGCTGTGGGCGCTGATCATCTGCGGCACCAGTGTGTACCTGGGCTACCATGCCCAGCGCCTGCTGGTGGATGCGCTGGTCGAGCGCGCCAGCCCGCAGCAGGAAGCCCAGGCGGCATTCGGTATCCCGTTGTTCAACCAGATGCTCAACCATGACCTGCGCCTGGACGGCCAAAGCGCCACCGCGGCCGATCTGCGCAGCCCCGAAGGCAAGCTGCGCCTGGCCGAGTTGGCCCTGCGCCTGCCGGCCATCACCCCGCTGCCCGCCATCGAGGGCCTGGCCCCGCAGGCGTTCTTCGAACAGTTGGCCGACCGCCAGCGCGGCGGCCTGGCGCGCAACTACGACAACTACCGCGCGGCCACCGCCAAGCTGGAAGACAACTACCGCCAGTACCGGCGCGCCAGCCTGTTCTACTACGGCGCCACCAGCCGCATGGCGATCCTCCAGCGCCAGGGCCAGGCCTGGACCGACTACCAGCGCCTGCTGACCAAGCGCGGGCGCAACTACAACCCGTGGAACCTGCCGGTCAGTGAATGGCAGCCTGTTCGCCATGTGCTGCGCGAGCAGATGGGGGTACCGGTCAACGACCTCTGGCAACCCGAGGACCGCGTCGGCTTCAACAAGGCGGTGGCCCGCCAGGTACGCCGCGAGGCGCGCAACCAGTACGCCGAACTGATCCAGGAACGCATCGATGCCGGCTGGATCGAACCCGGCCTGGGCCGCCCGGAGTTCCTCGCCGTGGCCGCAGTCCAGGCACAATGGCGCCAGGCCCTGAGCCTGCCGCCCGGCATCACGTTGTACGCCTATCTCACCCAGGACGCCTTCGCGCGCATGGCCTACCAGCCAGCGCTGCAACACGATGCCCGCGAGCTGATGAAGCAGCGGGTGGCGGCAGCGGACGACCTGTCGACGCTCGGCCGCGACAGCTACCGTGACCTGGTCACCCCTGCCTTGGCCCTGCTACTGGCCCTCTGTGGCTTGACCGTGCACCTGTTCAGGGCGCTGACCTACCTGGTGCGCCTGGTGCAGCCGCTGCCGCTGGGGCTCTACGTCAAGCTGCTGGTGCTGTACACGCTGCTGCTGGCCAGCCTGCCATGGCTGGCCGGCAAGCCCAGCGTGCCGGCCACGGCCCTGCCGCAACAGGGCGGCGACAGCCTGGCCCTGAGCGCACGCCTGGCCAGCCACGCCATCGACTGGCTGGCACCGCTGCAAAACCACGTGCAACCGCTGGGCGAGCGCATCCGTGCCGACCTGCTGGGCGGCTATGGCTTCGGCGTGCTCGAGCGCCTCGACGACTGATCGCGCGCCTGCCCGCCGCAACGGCGGGCAGGCTTCATTGCAGCCGTGCAATGAACCGACTGCGTCGTTAAGTATTATTGACTTCAACCCCCGTCAAACCCTTGTCGCCAAAGGCCCCGACGCCCTCCAATCCCCGAAACTCGGCGCCTGAGCCCCCTGCCACTCGTTTGACATATCGAACGGCTCTGGCAAGCTATGAGTCATGCCCCGACCGGCATCGCCCCAGGTGAGCCGGCAGTGCTCGGGGCTACAGGCTGCACCCATGGCCCCGGCCGTGCGCCTGCACAACAACGACAGGCATGACCTGTCTCAAGGTGACATATGTCCAACAGCAACATTGGCAACAAGCAACCCTCCCTGCGCAAACCCGTCGTCCTGATGACCATGGGCAGCCAAGAGCGCAAAGGCCATGACTACCAGGTCATGACCCACAAATACATCACCCCGCTGGTCGAGTTCGCCGGTTGCGTCCCGGTCCTGGTGCCCACCTGCTGCGGCACCGAGGATCTCGAGACTTACCTGGACATGGCCGACGGTGTGTACCTGACCGGTGCCGGCAGCAACATCGACCCGGCGCTCTACGGCCAGGACAACCAGACCCCCGGCAAGGGCCAGGACCAGAACCGCGACCTGTTCGACATCCCACTGGTCAAGGCGGCGATCAAGCGCGGCCTGCCGATCTTCGGCATCTGCCGCGGCATGCAGGAAATCAACGTGGCCCTGGGTGGCGATATCTACCAGAAGGTCTACGCCGAGCCAGGCTTCAACGACCACCGGGAAAACCCGGAAGACCCGGTCGATGTCCAGTACGCGGCGGTCCATGGCGTGAAGATCAAGCCTGGCAGCTGGTTGCGCGACACCCTGGGCACCGACGAGATCCGCGTCAACTCGCTGCATGGCCAGGGCCTGCGCAACCTGGGTGCTGGCATCGAGCCGATCGCCCACGCCGAGGACGGCCTGGTCGAGGCCATTCACGCCCCGACACTCTCGCCCTTCCTGTTCGCGGTGCAGTGGCACCCCGAGTGGCAGGCGGCGAAGAACCCTGACTCGATCAAGATGTTCCAGGCCTTCGGCGACGCCTGCCGCGCGCAGGTTCGCAAGGCCCAGGTCAAGCACCACCAGGCTGCCTGATCCACCGAAGCTTCGTTAGCTTTGATCGCGGGGCGGCGCAAGGCCGCCCCCGTTTCCCCGGTCACCCTCTGCTGGTCCCAGAACATATCCCGTGGAAGCGGGCGGCGGGTTTGTGCCTGTCTCCGCGATCTTTTTTTTCCTTCCCCCTCATCAAGAGATACGATGACTTGCGAAAGTCATCCCGTCTGCGGTGGCCTCATCGCGGATGAATCCGCTCCTACAGACTGGCGCGATCCTGTAGGAGCGGATTCATCCGCGATGAGGCATCTGCAAAAATTCTGTGGCGAGGGTCTAGTCATCGCACATGTTGTACGATAACTTACCTCTAACCTTGGTTCACCTTCCTTTTCCAAGCGCCACAGGATGCCTACAACAATGACCCCACAAGAACTGCAATCCATCCTCTCCCACGGCCTGCTGTCGTTCCCCGTCACCGACTTCGACGCCCAGGGCGACTTCAACCCGGCCGGCTACGTCAAGCGCCTGGAATGGCTCGCCCCCTACGGCGCCAGCGCCCTGTTCGCCGCCGGCGGCACCGGTGAGTTCTTCTCCCTGGCCGCCAGCGAATACAGCCAGGTGATCAAGACCGCGGTCGACACCTGCGCCACTTCGGTGCCGATCCTCGCCGGCGTCGGTGGCTCGACCCGCCAGGCCATCGAATACGCCAAGGAGGCCGAACGCCTGGGCGCCAAGGGCCTGCTGCTGCTGCCCCACTACCTGACCGAAGCCAGCCAGGACGGCGTCGCCGCCCATGTCGAGGCGGTGTGCAAGGCGGTCAACATCGGCGTGGTGGTGTACAACCGCAACGTCTGCCGCCTGAACGCCGACCTGCTGGAACGCCTGGCCGAGCGCTGCCCGAACCTGATCGGCTACAAGGACGGCCTGGGCGACATTGAGCTGATGGTGTCGATTCGCCGCCGCCTGGGTGATCGCTTCAGCTACCTGGGTGGCCTGCCCACCGCCGAGGTGTATGCTGCGGCGTACAAGGCCCTGGGCGTGCCGGTGTACTCCTCGGCGGTGTTCAACTTCGTGCCGAAGACGGCGATGGACTTCTACCACGCCATCGCCCGCGACGATCACGCCACCGTGGCCAAGCTGATCGACGATTTCTTCCTGCCGTACCTGGATATTCGCAACCGCAAGGCCGGTTACGCCGTGAGCATCGTCAAGGCCGGGGCCAGGATCGCCGGCTACGACGCAGGCCCCGTGCGCACGCCGCTGACCGACCTGACCGCGCAGGAGTACGAGATGCTCGCCGCGCTGATGGACAAGATGGGCCCGCAAACCGTGTAACCAGGCCCGGGGTGCTTCGCCCACCCGCTGATCGCCCCGGCCCTCGCGCCCTGCCTTGGCGCAACAAAATGACGACTACAAGCCCGCATAAAAATAACGAGTGGGAGTACACAGCATGCAAGCGACGAAAAAGACGCATGTGCGCTACCTGATCCTGTTGATGCTGTTCCTGGTGACCACCATCAACTATGCCGACCGCGCCACCATCGCCATCGCCGGCTCCAGCCTGCAGAAAGACCTGGGCATCGACGCGGTCACCCTCGGCTACATCTTCTCCGCCTTCGGCTGGGCCTACGTGGCCGGGCAGATCCCTGGCGGCTGGCTGCTCGACCGCTTCGGTTCGAAAAACGTCTACGCCTTCAGCATCTTCACCTGGTCGCTGTTCACCCTGCTGCAAGGCTTCGTCGGCGGCCTGCCGGTGGCCTGGGCGGTGGTCACCCTGTTCACCCTGCGCTTCCTGGTAGGTTTCGCCGAAGCGCCGTCGTTCCCCGGCAACGCCCGTATCGTCGCGGCCTGGTTCCCGACCCAGGAGCGCGGCACCGCCTCGGCGATCTTCAACTCGGCGCAGTACTTCGCCACGGCGCTGTTCGCGCCGATCATGGGCTGGATCGTGTTCACCTTCGGCTGGGAGCACGTGTTCGTGGTCATGGGGGCATTGGGCATCGTGTTCTCGATGGTCTGGCTCAAGACCATCCACAACCCACGCCAGCACCCACGCATCAGCCAGGCCGAGCTCGACCACATCGAGCACAACGGCGGCCTGGTGGACATGGACCAGAAGCGCGGCAACGACGGCCCGAAATGGGGCTACATCAAGCAGCTGCTGACCAGCCGCATGCTGCTGGGCGTGTACCTGGGCCAGTACTGCATCAACGCCATTACTTACTTCTTCCTGACCTGGTTCCCGGTGTACCTGGTGCAGGAGCGCGGCATGACCATCCTCAAGGCCGGCTTCATCGCTTCGCTGCCGGCGGTGTGCGGCTTCATCGGTGGCGTGCTGGGTGGTGTGATCTCGGACTGGCTGCTGCGCCGTGGCCACTCGCTGACCTTCTCGCGCAAGCTGCCGATCGTCTGCGGCCTGCTGCTGTCGACCACCATGGTGTTCTGCAACTACGTCGACGCCGAGTGGATGGTGGTCGGCTTCATGACCCTGGCGTTCTTCGGCAAGGGCATTGGCGCGCTGGGCTGGGCGGTGGTCGCCGACACCTCGCCCAAGCAGATCGCCGGGCTGTCGGGTGGCTTGTTCAACACCTTCGGCAACATCGCCTCGATCACCACCCCCATCGTCATCGGCTACATCATCAGTGCCACCGGCTCGTTCAAGTGGGCCCTGGTGTATGTGGGCGCCAACGCGCTGGTGGCGGTGTTCAGCTACCTGGTGATCGTCGGCCCGATCAAACGCATCGAGCTCGAACAGCCCCCAAAGGAGCAACCCGCGCCCGGCGCTGAGCTGGCACGCCCGTAAGCGAACCACGTCGGCGCCTGCACCCCAGGCGCTGGCAGCAGAACGAAGCCTGAATGAATGACAAGAAGGGCCTGACCATGCAGTTGATCGAACATTCCGAGTCGCCCCGCTACGTCCGCCTGCACGCCGACGACAACGTCGTGGTGGTGGTCAACGACGGCGGCCTGGGCGAAGGCGCGCGCTTTGCCGATGGCCTGACCCTGGTCGAGGGCGTGCCGCAGAGCCACAAGGTGGCCACCGTCGACATCCGTCAGGGTGAAGCGGTGCGCCGCTACGGGCAGGTCATCGGTTATGCCCTGGAAGACCTGCGCCAGGGCAGCTGGGTGCAGGAAGACCAACTGCGCATGCCGGCCGCGCCCGAACTGGACAGCCTGCCACGTTGCGACGCCGTGCCTGCGGCGCTGCCGCCATTGGAAGGCTTCACCTTCGAGGGCTACCGCAACCAGGACGGCACCGTCGGCACCCGCAACATCCTCGGCATCACCACCACCGTGCAGTGCGTGACCGGCGTGCTCGATCATGCGGTCAAGCGCATCCGCAGCGAACTGCTGCCCAAGTACCCCAACGTCGACGACGTGGTCGCCCTCACCCACAGCTACGGCTGTGGCGTGGCGATCAACGCCCGCGACGCGTACATCCCGATCCGCACCGTGCGCAACCTGGCGCGCAATCCCAACCTCGGTGGCGAGGCCCTGGTAATAAGCCTGGGCTGCGAAAAACTCCAGGCCGGCCAGGTGATGCACGACGACGACCCGTCGGTGGACCTCAGCGAACCCTGGCTGTATCGCCTGCAGGATGCCTCGCTGGGCTTCGTCGAAATGATCGAGCAGATCATGGCCCTGGCCGAAACCCGTCTGAGAAAGCTCGACCAGCGCCGCCGCGAGCCCGTGCCGGCCAGCGAACTGATCCTCGGCATGCAGTGCGGCGGCAGCGACGCCTTCTCCGGCATCACCGCCAACCCGGCGCTGGGCTATGCCGCCGACCTGCTGGTGCGCGCCGGCGCCACGGTGCTGTTCTCGGAAGTCACCGAAGTGCGCGACGCCATCTACATGCTCACCTCCCGCGCCGAAACCCCGGAAGTGGCCGACGCGCTGGTGCGCGAGATGGACTGGTACGACCGCTACCTGCAGCAGGGCGCGGCCGACCGCAGCGCCAACACCACACCGGGTAACAAGAAAGGCGGGTTGTCGAACATCGTCGAGAAAGCCCTGGGGTCGATCGTCAAGTCCGGCAGCGGCGCCATCCAGGGCGTGCTCGGCCCGGGCGAGCGGGTTACGCACAAGGGCCTGGTGTTCTGCGCCACACCGGCCAGCGACTTCGTCTGCGGCACCTTGCAACTGGCGGCCGGGATGAACCTGCACGTGTTCACCACCGGCCGTGGCACCCCCTACGGCCTGGCCATGGCACCGGTGGTCAAGGTGTGCACCCGCAGCGAACTGGCGCAGCGCTGGCCCGACCTGATCGACATCGACGCCGGGCGCATCGCCACTGGCCGGGCGACCATCGAAGAGCTGGGCTGGGAGCTGTTCCACTACTACCTGGACGTCGCCAGCGGTCGCCGGCAGACCTGGGCCGAAAAGCACCGGTTGCACAACGACATCACCCTGTTCAACCCCGCCCCCATCACCTGAAAGTGCAACCGAACCCTGTAGGAGCGGGTTCACCCGCGAATCAGACACCGCGTTGTCTGGCACCCGCTTCGCGGGTGTTCGCGGGTAAACCCGCTCCTACAGGTCGGCGCGCCGTCTTCCCTTCTCACGTAAAGGAGCACTCCATGCCCGAGATCCTCGGCCACAATTTCATCGCCGGCCAGCGCAGCGCCGCCGGCGCACAACGCCTGCAGAGCCTGGACGCCACCACCGGCGAGGCCCTGCCCTGCAGCTTCGCCCAGGCCACCGAAGGTGAAGTCGACCAGGCCGCCCGCGCCGCGGCCACTGCTTTCGCCGCGTTCCGCCAGTTGCCACCGGCACGCCGCGCCGAGTTCCTCGAAGCCATCGCCGCCGAGCTGGACGAACTGGACGATGCCTTCGTCGCCATCGTCTGCCGTGAAACCGCCCTGCCGACCGCGCGCATTCAGGGTGAACGTGGCCGCACCAGCGGGCAGATGCGCCTGTTCGCCCAGGTGCTGCGCCGTGGCGACTACCTCGGCGCGCGCATCGACCTGGCCCAGCCCGAACGCCAGCCCCTGCCTCGGGTGGATATCCGCCAGATGCGCATCGGCGTCGGCCCGGTCGCCGTGTTCGGCGCCAGCAACTTCCCGCTGGCCTTCTCCACGGCCGGTGGCGATACCGCCGCCGCCCTGGCCGCCGGTTGCCCGGTGGTGTTCAAGGCCCACAGCGGCCACATGGCCACTGCCGACCTGGTGGCCTGCGCCATCCTGCGCGCCGCGGAACGTACCGGCATGCCCAAGGGCGTGTTCAACATGGTCTTCGGGGGCGGTGTCGGCGAGTGGCTGGTCAAGCACCCGGCCATCCAGGCGGTCGGTTTCACCGGCTCGCTCAAGGGTGGCGACGCCCTGTGCCGCATGGCCGCCGAGCGCCCGCAGCCAATCCCGGTGTTCGCCGAGATGTCCAGCATCAACCCGGTGATCGTCCTGCCCGGCGCCCTGGCCAAGCGTGGCAATGCCATTGCCCGCGAACTGGCCGGCTCCGTGTGCCTGGGGGCTGGGCAGTTCTGCACCAACCCCGGCATGGTCATCGGCCTGCAATCGCCGCAGTTCAGCCAGTTGCTCACAGACCTTGGCCAGCACCTGGCCGCACAACCCGGCCAGACCCTGCTCAACGCGGGCGGTCTGCGCAGCTACGTGGGGGGCCTGGAGCACCTGCAAGCCCATGCTGGCATCCGGCACCTGGCCGGTCAGGCCCAGGCAGGCGGTCAAGCTCAGGCCCAGCTGTTCCAGGCTGATGCACGCCTGCTGGTGAACGCCGACCCGTTGTTGCAGGAAGAAGTCTTCGGCCCGGCCACCGTGGCTGTCGCCGTGCAGGACGACCAGCAATTGCGCGACGCCCTGCTAGGCCTGCGCGGCCAACTGACCGCCACGCTGATTGGCGAGCCGGAGGACTTCGAGGCCTTTGCCTGGCTGGTACCGTTGCTGGAGGAGAAGGTCGGGCGGATCCTGGTCAACGGCTACCCGACCGGGGTGGAAGTGTGTGACGCCATGGTCCATGGCGGGCCGTATCCGGCCACCTCCGATGCCCGTGGCACGTCGGTCGGGACCCTGGCCATCGACCGTTTCCTGCGGCCGGTGTGCTACCAGAACTATCCGCAGGCGTTGTTGCCGGAAGCCTTGCGCGACAGTAATCCGCTGGGGCTGCGGCGCCTGGTGAATGGGCAGTGGCGCGACGGGGCGATCTGACAGTACCGGCCCTTTCGCCGGCAAGCCGGCTCCTACAGGTACCGCGCCGAACCCGTAGGAGCCGGCTTGCCGGCGAACAGGCCTTCACGCCTACTTCACGCGCGCCTCGGCCTCTTCATGGGCCTGGCGCAAGCGCTCGCGGCTATTGCTCAAGTGCAGGCGCATGGCCATCTTCGCCCCTTCGCTGTCACGCCGGGCAATCGCCTCGTAGATGGCCTCGTGCTCGTGCATCAGCCGCCCCAGGTAATGGGCCTGGTCATCATGGGCCAGGCGCGCCGAGTTCAACCGGGTGCGCGGGATGATGCTGGTCCCCAGGTGGTTGATGATGTCGGCGAAGTAATGGTTACCACTGGCCTGGGCGATCCGCAGGTGGAACTGGAAGTCCGCCGAGACCGCGTCCGAGGCATGGGCAGCGCCTTCGTTGAGCTCGTCCAGCGCGGCGCGCATGCCGGCCAGTTCCTCGTCGCTGCGCCGCTGCGCGGCCAACCCCGCCGACTCGATCTCCAGGGCAATACGCAGCTCCAGCACCGCCAGCACCTCGCGCAGGGTGACGATGGTTGCCGGGTCGATGCGAAAACCACCGGTGCTCGGGGCGTCCAGCACGAAGGTGCCGATGCCGTGGCGGGTCTCGACCTGGCCGGCCGCCTGCAACCGCGAGATGGCCTCGCGCACCACGGTGCGGCTGACCCCTTCCTCGGCCATGATCTGCGATTCGGTGGGCAGCTTGTCGCCGCGCTTGAGTTGGCCGCTGCGAATGCGCTCGGTCAGCACCGTGACCAGTTCCTGGGCCAGACTGCGCGGCTTGCGCCGGGTCCGTGCCTGTACCTGCTGCTCTGTCATGCCTTGTGCGTCGGGTTGTGAAAGACAGGCGAGATGATACCGCAAGCAGTTGTACGATCACATACATCCGCCAGGGTTTTCATGCGTGTCAGGACGCTGGCGGACAGCCACACCAGCGCTGTAGTCTGCGAGTTTGCCCCGTGTCGATACCAAGGAAGGAACCCCACATGAAGACACTCGACCGTCTGCTGCTTGCCTGCGGCTTGCTCATCCCTTGCTGGCTGCTGCTGGGGGTGGGCCTGACCGCCCTGGCCTATCCTGGCTACGACCACCTGCAGCAAGCCATGAGCCAACTTGGCGCAGTTGGCGCGCCCACCCACTCATGGTCGCCCTGGGTCAACAATCTCCCCCTTGCCGTGCTGTTCGCCCTGTTCGCCTGGGGCCTGGCGCGGCGCTGGCGACAATCGAAGCTGGCACAGCTGAGCGCGCTGCTGGTGCTGCTGCATGGCGTGGGCAGCCTGGGCACCGGCTGGTTCGCCTGCGACCAAAGTTGCGCCCCCATTACCCCATCGTTCTCGCAGCAGATGCACAACCTCAGTGGGCTGCTGATGTTCCTTTCACTGACATTGGCCAGCGTGCTGTGGATCTGGCTGGGCAAGCGCCAGGCCCGCTCCAGGGCGCTGGCCGGGTGGTCGCTGCTGTGCTCGGTGTTGGCGGTGATCACGGTGGTGCTGATGGCCCAGGCCGCGCAGAACGGCCAGTTGTTCGGCCTGTACCAGCGCTTGAACTACGGTGTTTCGGTGCTTTGGGTGGCCACATTGGCTTGGTCTTCGTTGCGCACCGTGCATCACAATCCACTGCGCATGGCCATCGCCTGACGGCAATTTGCTGGCCCCCAGGCCACTGAAGTGACGGCAAACTCCTTTCTCCTTCAGATGCTTAGGACAGCAACATGCGAGTATTTCTAGCAACCGTGGCCGGCTGCCTGCTGGCCACCACCGCCTTCGCCGCCCAGGCCCGGGCGTTGAGCCAGAACGAGCGTCAAGTGTGCGGCTGGGGCTCGCAGATCGCCGCCGAGGCGCAGCAAGCCAAGCTCTCCGGGGTTACCCTGTACGCTACCCGCAAGCGCCTTCAGGCGCGCAAATTCGACAAGCCCTGGATGCGCATGACGGCCTTCGGCATCACCGAGCAGACCTACAACAGCCGCTCGCAGCTCAAGCCTGCGGCGATCAAGCAGACGTACTACGAGCAATGCGCGCAGCACGCCGTCGCCAAAAGATAAATTTGTTTAATATCAAGTAGATATATAACTTTTATCATGTTGGTTAGCATATTGAATCAAGGGCATCCCTCTGAACTGAAAATTCAATAAAAACAATAATTTACATCATATATCTGATGTAAGACCTCCAATGGAGCGTCCTGCCTGGCCCAGACGCTCCAGGCCCTTACACAGCCGTCAGATAATCCCTCAACCGCAGCAGCATCGCGTCACAACCCTGCAACTGCTCCGCACTGACGAATTCATCCGGCTTGTGCCCTTGATTCATGCTCCCCGGCCCGCACACTACCGTAGGGATGCCGGCCTGCTCGAACAACCCGCCTTCGGTGCCGAACGCCACGGTGCCGAACTCACTCGACCCACTGAGCAACGCTACCAGCTGCGCCGCCTCGCTGTCGGCCGGCGTGGCCAGCCCCGGATAGGCGCTCAGGGGTTGCAGCCGAATGTCGCTGGCGGCGCTGACCGCACGCATGCGCGGCAGCAGTTCGGCCTCGGCGTAAGTCTGCAACTGGTCAGCCACCGCCTGGGCCTCGAACCCCGGCAGGGCACGCACCTCGAAGTCGAACTCGCACTCCTCCGGCACGATGTTCAGCGCCCGCCCCCCTTTGATCACGCCGGTCTGCACGGTTGAAAACGGCGGGTCAAAGCGTGGGTCGTGGTGCTGCGGCATGGCCAGGTCCTCGCCGATCTCGCCGAGCTTGCCGATCAATCGCGCCGCGTACTCGATGGCATTGACCCCGTAGGGTGCGTAGGCCGAATGGCAGGCTGCGCCATGCACCTGGCAGCGCATGGCCAGCTTGCCCTTGTGGCCAAGCACCGGCCTGAGCTCGGTAGGCTCGCCGATCAGGCACAGGGTCGGCTTGTTCGGCCGTTGCGCCAACGCGGCGAGCAAAGAGCGCACGCCCAGGCAACCGACCTCCTCGTCGTAGGAGAACGCCAGGTGCACGGGAAGGCGCAGCGGCTGCGCGAGAAACGCCGGCACGGCCGCCAGCACCGAAGCGATGAAACCCTTCATGTCGGCGGTGCCCCGCCCGTAAAGGCGGCCATCGTGCTCGGTCAGCTGAAACGGGTCATAGGTCCAGGCCTGCCCGTCGACCGGCACCACATCGGTGTGGCCCGACAGCACCACGCCACCCCGATCACGGGGACCAATGGTGGCGAACAGGTTGGCCTTGGTGCCTTCGGCGTTATGGAACAACTCGCTTTCCACGCCTAGGCTGGCCAGGTAGTCCTTGATGAAGCTGATGAGCGCCAGATTGGAATCGCGGCTGACCGTGGCAAAGCCCACCAGCCGCTCCAGCAGTGCGCGACTGGACCACTCACTCATCACCCGGTACCCCATAGCTGGGCGCGGCGGTCGGGTTGAGCGCACGGGTCACGTAATCCTGCATCTGCGGGCGGTAGGCCTGCCACAGGTTGTCGAGGGCACCGATCGGGTCCTGCTCGGCCCAGTCCACGCGCAGGTCCACCAGCGGCCAGGTCAGCTCGCCGGCGATTTTCAGCGCCGCCGAGTGCACCGGCCCCGCCTCGCCACCGGCCGCCATCGCCGCGTGCATGGCCGCCAGCAGGCGGTCGGCCAGGTGGCCACCGGTCTGTTCGAAGGCCGCGACCATGGCCTCGATCACCGCGCGCGAGGACAACAGGTTGCCCGCCGCCGCGCACTGCTCACCCGCCACCGCGTTGTGCACGCCCAGCGCCTCCTTGCCGGTGAACAGGGCCACCTGGCCTTGGCTGTCGATCACCGTGACCTGGCGATACTCGCTCCAGCCATTGGCGCTGAGCACCCGGTCCAGCGCCGCGGCGGGCGGCAGCTGGCCTTGCTCCAGGGCGTCGAGGATCTGCGGGCCGAGGGCTGGCAAGGTGATGTTCTGGGTGGCGACCGCGCCGACCCCGGCACGGACCCAGGGGCAACGGGCGCCGACGGCGATGCTGGACGAACTGATGGCGATGCCGACCTGGCCGGTTTCCGCGCAGCGGCCAATGATGGAGAAGGTCATGGTGCAGCTCCTGTTTTGAGTTACCGGCATTCTCGGCGGGCCTCGGGTGCTGCGAAACCAACATTTTCCTCGGCACAGAGCAGGAAAAAACTATACGAAGATGCCCTGGTTCACGAGGAACCTGTGGGAGCGGCCTTGCGTCGCGAACGGGCCGCAACGCGGCCCCAGCGATATTTGCTCAGCACTGAAATCCTGGGGCCGCTACGCAGCCCTTTCGCGACACAAGGCCGCTCCCACAAGGGCAACCGTAAACGACGAATACTCTGCAAGACCGTTGCTCCCCGCACCCTTCGCCAATTTATCGGCAAGCCCCAGCTAAATACTATTTTCGCGATTCCCCCACCCTCCCTAGTCTGGCCCCAGGCAAAGGCGGTCCCCACCGACCTGAACAAGAACGCCGCTGAAGAAGGGCTTGGACATGACACTGAACAACATCGAAATCGACACCCTCGTGGTCGGCGCCGGCCAGGCCGGCGTGGCCATGAGCGAACACCTGAGCAAGCTCGGCGTGCCGCACCTGGTGCTGGAGCGCAAGCGCATCGCCGAAGCCTGGCGCACCGGCCGCTGGGACTCGCTGGTGGCCAACGGCCCGGTCTGGCACGACCGCTTCCCGGGCCTGGAATTCGACCTCGACGCCGACGCCTTCGCCGGCAAGGACCAGGTCGCCGACTACTTCGAGCAGTACGTGCGCAAGTACAACCTGCCGGTGCGCACCGGCGTCGAGGTGAAACAGGTGGTGCGCAACGCCGACCGCCCCGGCTTCACCATCGAGACCAACCAGGGCGTGATCCGCGCCAACCGGGTGGTGGCCGCCACCGGCCCGTTCCAGCGCCCGGTGATCCCGGCCATCGCGCCGAAGGACGAACGCCTGCACCAGATCCACTCCGCCGCCTACTTCAACCCGCAGCAACTGCCCGAGGGCGCGGTGCTGGTGGTGGGCGCCGGCTCCTCCGGGGTGCAGATCGCCGAGGAACTGATGCGCGCCGGGCGCCAGGTCTACCTGTCGGTCGGCGCCCATGACCGGCCGCCGCGCAGCTACCGCAACCGTGATTTCTGCTGGTGGCTGGGCGTGCTGGGCGAGTGGGATGCCGAGATTGCCAAGCCAGGCCGCGAGCACGTGACCATCGCCGTGTCCGGCGCCCGCGGCGGCCATACCGTGGACTTTCGTGCCCTCGCCCACCAGGGCATGACCCTGGTCGGCCTGACCCAGTCGTTCGAAGGCGGTGTCGCACGTTTCCAGGACAACCTGGCCGACAACATCAACCGTGGTGACGAAAACTACCTGGCCCTGCTGGACGCCGCCGATGCCTACATCGAGCGCAACGGCCTGGACCTGCCGGAAGAGCCCGAGGCCCGCAAGCGCCTGCCCGACCCGGACTGCGTCAGCAAGCCGCTGCTGGAGCTGGACCTGGCCCAGGCCAACGTCACCTCGATCATCTGGGCCACCGGCTATGGCGTGGACTTCAGCTGGCTGCAGGTCGACGCCTTCGACGCTAACGGCAAGCCCCAGCACCAGCGCGGCGTGTCGAAGGAGCCCGGCGTGTACTTCCTCGGCCTGCCCTGGCTGTCGCGCCGCGGCTCGTCGTTCATCTGGGGGGTGTGGCACGACGCCAAGCACGTCGCCGGCCATATCGCCACCCAACGCACCTACCTGGCCTACCGCGACCGCGAGCAGCGCGCAGCGGATGAACAGCAATCCACGATCAGCAATGTCAGCACTTTCGGAGCCCACTGATGCCTACCCACACTCGCATCCGCATGTTCAACACCAAGGCCACCTACCCCAACCAGACCCTGGACAACGACCTGTGCCAGGCGGTGCGGGCCGGCAACACCATCTATGTGCGCGGCCAGGTCGGTACCGACTTCGAAGGACGGCTGGTGGGCCTGGGTGATCCGCGGGCCCAGGCCGAGCAGGCGATGAAGAACGTCAAGCAGTTGCTCGAAGAGGCAGGCTCGGACCTTTCGCACATCGTCAAGACCACCACCTACATCACCGACCCGCGCTTCCGCGAGCCGGTTTACATGGAAGTGGGCAAGTGGCTGAAGGGGGTGTTCCCGATTTCCACCGGGTTGGTAGTGGCGGGACTGGCCCAGGCTGAGTGGTTGATGGAGATCGATGTGATTGCGGTGGTGCCAGGCGCGGAGTGACAGAGCCCTGGGGGCGCTTTGCGCCCCTTTCGCGACGCAAGGCCGCTCCTACAGGATTGCGCGATTCCCCTGTGGGAGCGGCCTTGTGTCGCGAAAGGGCTGCATAGCAGCCCCAAGGACCTGAAAGGCTAAACCCAGGTGGCGTGCTCGACGCCACCCACCTGGCCAAACCGCCCGGCGTGGAAATCGTCGAACGACTCGGCGATCTCCGCCTGGCTGTTCATCACGAACGGCCCATAGCCGACGATGGGCTCATCGATCGGTTCGCCGCTGAGTAGCAGCAAGCTGACCTCCTCCAGCGCCTCGACCCGCACCGATTGCCCCCCGCGCTCGAACAGCACCAGGCTGGCCGGGCCGGCTTCACGCTCGCCGTTCACCCGCAGGTTGCCGCGCAGTACCACCAACGCCGCATTGCGACCGGCCGCGACCGGCAGGTCCAGTACCGCACCGGCCTTCAGGCGGATATCCCACACATCCATCTCGGTGAAGGTCCGGGCGGGCCCCTGGTGGTCCGCATAGCGCCCGGCAATCACCCGCAGGCTGCCCGCCTCGCCTGCCAGCGTCACCACGGGGATATCACTCGACAGCAAGGTCTGGTAACCGGCTGCGGCACGCTTGTCCTTGGCCGGCAGGTTGACCCACAGCTGGACCATTTCCAGCGTGCCACCGCTGCGGGCAAAGGCCGGTGAATGGAACTCTTCATGGATGATGCCGCCAGCGGCGGTCATCCACTGCACGTCGCCCGGGCCGATCAGGCCACCGGCGCCAGTGGAATCGCGATGCTCCAGCTCGCCCTGGTAGACGATGGTCACCGTCTCGAAGCCCCGGTGCGGGTGCTGGCCGACGCCACGACGGGCGTTGGTGGGGGTGAAGTCGTGGGGGCCGGCGTAGTCCAGCAGCAGGAACGGGCTGATGTGCCGGGCCAAGTGATCGTAGGTGAACAGGCTGCGCACCGGGAAGCCGTCACCCACCCAGTGGGCGTGGGGGCTGCGGTGGATGCCTTGGATGTTTTTCATGAGAAGCCTCCTCTTGGATAGGAATAACCTTATCGAGGAGGCTAATTGAGCGGTAGATGGAGGAAATGGCATGGATCGTCCCACTGATGGAACAACCACACAATCCTGTAGGAGCGGCTTCAGCCGCGAATCAGGCGACGCGGTGCCTGGCACCGGCTGCGCCGGTGTTCGCGGCTGAAGCCGCTCCTACAAGGACCGCATCGACCTGATGACACGCGATCAGGCGATCGCCGCGTCCACCAGCACCTGGGCTTCCTCGACCAGGCGCTTGAGGTGCGCTTCGTCGATAAAGCTCTCGGCGTAGATCTTGTAGATGTCCTCGGTGCCCGATGGCCGCGCGGCGAACCAGCCGTTCTCGGTCATCACCTTGAGGCCGCCGATGGCCTGGTTGTTGCCCGGCGCATGGCTGAGGATCTGGGTGATCGGCTCACCGGCCAGTTCGGTGGACTTGACCTGCTCCGGCGCCAGCTTGCTCAGCAACGCCTTCTGCCGTGCGTCGGCCTTGGCCTCGACCCGGGTGGCATACGGCTTGCCCAGCTTGCTGGTGAGGTCGGCGTAGATCTGGCTCGGGTTGCGACCGGTACGGGCGGTCATCTCGGCGGCCAGCAGGGCCGGGATCAGGCCGTCCTTGTCGGTGGCCCAGACCGAGCCATCCTTGCGCAGGAACGAGGCGCCGGCGCTCTCTTCGCCGCCAAAGCCCAGCGAGCCGTCGAACAGGCCCTGGGCAAAGAACTTGAAGCCCACCGGCACTTCGTACAGGTCACGGCCCAGCGCGGCGGTGACGCGGTCGATCAGGCCGCTGGACACCACGGTCTTGCCCACCGCCGCGTCTTTGCGCCATTGCGGGCGGTTGCGGTACAGGTAGTCGATGGCCACGGCCAGGTAGTTGTTTGGTTGCAGCAGGCCGTCGGGGGTGACGATGCCGTGACGGTCGTGGTCCGGGTCGCAGGCAAACGCCACGTCGAAGCGCTCGCGCAGGCCGATCAGGCCCTGCATGGCATACGGCGAAGAGGGGTCCATGCGGATCTGGCCGTCCCAGTCGACGGTCATGAAGCGGAAGGTCGGATCGACCTCGGTGTTCACCACTTCCAGGTCCAGCTTGTAGTGTTCGGCGATGGCCGACCAGTAGCGCACCCCTGCCCCGCCCAGCGGGTCGACGCCCAGGCGCAGCTTGGCGCTGCGGATTACGTCGAAGTCGATGACGTTCTCCAGGTCCGCCACGTAGTGACTTACATAGTCGTGACGTTGAGTGGTCGGGGCCGCCAGCGCCTGCTTGTGGTCCAGGCGCTTGACGCCCGCCAGGCCCGCGGCCAGCAGTTCGTTGGCCTTGCCTTCGATCCACTTGGTGACATCGCTGTCGGCCGGGCCGCCATTGGGCGGGTTGTACTTGAAGCCGCCGCTCTGTGGCGGGTTGTGCGACGGGGTGATGACGATGCCGTCGGCCAGGCCCTGCTGGCGGCCACGGTTGTAGCAGAGGATGGCGTGGGACACCGCCGGCGTGGGCGTGTACTCGTCATCCTTGCTCAGCATCACCTGCACGCCGTTGGCCGCCAGCACTTCCAGGGCGCTGGCCGCAGCCGGGGCGGACAGGGCGTGAGTGTCGGCGCCGATGAACAGCGGGCCGTCGATGCCCTTTTCCTGGCGATACAGGCAGATGGCCTGGGTGATCGCCAGCACGTGGTCTTCGTTGAAGCTCAGCTCGAACGAGGTGCCGCGGTGGCCCGAAGTGCCGAAGGCCACGCGCTGGGCGGCCACGGCGGCGTCGGGGCGGCCGGTGTAGTAGGCGGTCACCAGGCGGGGAATATCGACCAGCACGCTGGCCGGAGCCGGCTTGCCTGCCAAGGAACTGAGCGTCATGCAAAACCTCGAAATCAACGAATGTTGGGTTGGAACGCGCAGTGTACTGAGAGTTTCATCGCCAGGCGATGGGGGCGATCACCTACATTGCCACCAGTCGGGAAACATCTGCCGCACCCTCGGTTCGGCGAAGCGTTCGTCGATCAACAGCAGCACGCCACGGTCCTGGTCGCCACGAATCACCCGACCGGCGGCCTGGATCACCTTGCGCACACCCGGGTAGAGGTAGGCGTAGTCGAAACCCGCACCGAACTGCCGGCCCAGGCGCTGCTTGAACTGCTCGTTGACCGGGTTGACCTGGGGCAGCCCCAGGGTGGCGACGAACGCGCCGATCAGGCGTGTGCCCGGCAGGTCCACGCCTTCGCCGAACGCACCACCCAGCACGGCGAAGCCCACACCCTGCCCATCCGCCACGAAGCGGGCGAGAAACGCCTCGCGCCCCGCCTCATCCATGCCCGGGGCCTGCCGCCACTGGGCCAGGGACGGATAGCGCTCGGCCAGCAACTGTGCCACCTGCTCCAGGTACTCGAAGCTGCTGAAGAACGCCAGGTAATTGCCGGGCTGGCGCTGAAACTGCCCGGCGATCAGCTCGACGATCGGCGCCAGCGATGCCTGACGCTGCTGGAAGCGCGTGGACACCGCGCTGACGATGCGCACTTCCAGCTGCTCGGCGCGAAACGGCGCGGCGACCTCCAGCCAGGCCGTGTCGGCGGGCATGCCCAATAGATCGGTATAGAAGCGGCGTGGATTGAGCGTGGCGGAAAACAGCGTGACGCTGCGCGCCGCGCTCATTCGCGGCCCCAGCAGCCGCGCCGGCACCACGTTGCGCAGGCACAGCGTGGCCAGGCGACGCCCGCGCGCGCCGTTGCGCTGGCTGATATCGAACAGGAAGTGCTCATCGAACAGCTCGGCGATACGACTGAACTGCAATGCCTGGAAGAAGAACTCCAGCACCTTGGGCTCGACCTCGGCCGGCGCTTCGTTCATGCGCTCCTGGATCAACCCGGTGCAACGTTGCAGTGCCTGTATGAAGGCTTCTGGCAACTGCTCGGACGCCTGATAGGGCGCGACCTGCTGCTTGTACAGCGCGTTCCACTGGCGGTTGAGCCGCTCGAGGGCGCTGCCCAGCCCCGCAGGTTTGCTCTGGCGCAGGGCCTGCAACTGGCCCTGGTCAAGGCTGGCGCTGTACATCTGCCGCCCCCGCTCGACGAGGTTGTGTGCCTCGTCCACCAGAACCGCCGTGCGCCATTGATGGGTTTGGGCCAGGCCGAACAGCATGGCGTGGGCATCGAAGTAATAGTTGTAGTCGGCCACCACCAGGTCGACCCAACGCGCCATCTCCTGCCCCAGGTAATAGGGGCAGACCTGGTGCGTCAGCGCCACCTCACGCAGGCTGGCGCGGTCGAGCACGGGCACTTGTGCGGCGGCCTCACGGGCGGCAGGCAGGCGATCATAGAACCCCTGGGCCAGCGGGCAGGACTCGCCATGGCAGGCGCTGTCGGGGTGCTCGCAGGCCTTGTCGCGCGCGATCAGCTCCAGGGTGCGCAGGGCGGGTTGCGGCGAAGCTTGGGTGATTTGCCGCAGAGCATCCAGGGCCAGGGCGCGACCGGGGGTCTTGGCGGTGAGGAAGTACAGTTTGTCCAGTTGCTGCGGCACCACGGCCTTGAGCAACGGAAACAACGTCCCAAGGGTCTTGCCGATGCCCGTGCTGGCCTGGGCCATCAGGCAACGGCCGGTGCTCACCGCCTTGTACAGGGTTTCCGCCAGCTGGCGCTGCCCTTGGCGGAATTCGGGGTACGGAAAGCTCAGCGCGTTCAAGCCACGGTCGCGCTCGCCCAGGCGCTGCTCCTGTTGCCTGGCCCAGGCCAGGAAACACTGGCACTGCACCTCGAAGAAACGCCGCAGGTCGTCGGCCGCATGGCACTCGCTGATCACCGTCTGGCCGTCGCTGTCCACGTCCAGGTAGACCAACGCGACGTCGATCTCCTGCAACTGCCGCGCCTGGCAGATCAGCCAGGCGTAGACCTTGGCCTGGGCCCAGTGCAGCTGCCGGTGGTTGGCCGGTTGCTTTGCCAGGTCGCCACGGTGGGTCTTGATCTCTTCCAGGCGATTGCGCGCAGGGTCGTAGCCGTCTGCGCGGCCACGCACGCGCAACCCCAGGTACTCGCCTTCGAGGGCCACCTCCGCCTCGTAGTCCGCGCCGCGCCTTGCCACCACCCGGCGATGGCCGGCAATGCCCTCCTGCGCCGTGGGCGATGGGGTGAAGCGCAGGTCCAGGTCGCCGACCTTGGCGCTGAACTCGCACAGGGCGCGCACGGCGACGGTGTAACTCATGCCTGCCCGGCCTTCCAGCGCACGTGGCACACCACCACCGGCAAGCCATGCGCCTGGCAGAAGTCGAGCCAGCGTAGCTGGTTGTCCTGCAGCCGGTCGCCCGGCCCCTTGACCTCGACCATGCGATAGCGACCTTCTGCGGGCCAGAACTGGATCAGGTCGGGCATGCCGGCGCGATTGTTACGGATATCCTGCAACAACCGCACGAAGCAGGCCTTCAGGTGCTGGGCCGGCAGGCAGGCCAAGGCGTCTTCGAGCAGGTCCTCATCGAGCATCTGCCAGAACACGAACGGCGACTGCAGCCCTTGCTTGGCCGTGAAGCAGGCGCGAATCGCCTCAGGGTAGCTGCCATCATCAAGCCGGCCCAGGCAACGCTCGAACAGCGCCGCCCGCCGTGCCTGGAAATCGCTGTCGTGCAAGTCCTGCGGCCCGGCCTGGAAAGGGTGGAAGAACGCACCCGGCACCGGGGCGAAGATCGCCTCCCAGCAGAGCAGCCCGAACAGGCTGTTGAACAGGGTGTTCTCGACGTAATGCGCAACGCTTCCCTGTTGCTCCAGGTGCAGGCGAACTGCTTCCTCCACACCGTGCACCGCCAGCTCAGCCGGCAAGTCCAGCCCGATCAGCTCGACATCGCTCGTGCGCCGGCGCGCCTGCGGCGGCCCACCCAGCTTGCGTGCCAGGCGCGGCAACATACGCTCGAGCGCCTGCCGCTCCAGGGCATTGGCCGGCGCCTGGGCCATATGCATGGCCAGCGCATGAGCCTGCGGCCAATGCTCGCTGCGTTCGAATACCCGCACCTGGCGAATACGGGCCTCGGGGTGTTCGCATGCCTGGTAGATGCGCAGGGCCAAGTCCCAGTCGGCCAGGCGCTCGCTTTGCTGGCCCAGGCTGAACAACAAGCGTGCGCGGCGCCGGGCAAGCCAGGGGTTGGCGCTGTCCAGCCCGTCGAGGGCTGCCAGCAGCCCAGCGGGTGGCTCGCCCTGCTCCAACCGTTCGGCGCACTGGTGCAAGGCCATGGCCAGGTCGACATCCGCACGCTGGCGCAAGGCCCGCGAGTCGTCGCTGAAGCTGACTTGCTCATAACGGAACACACCAAGATCAGTCAGCACGAAATCCGACCAGTCCTGATAGAGGTTGCCAAAGAACAGCAGGCGCAGCCGATCGCACAGGGGCTGTAGCCGCCAATGTACAATGCGTGCAGGAAACGTCGGGAACCACTCACTTAGCGGTCTAGGCTCAAGCGCGAGCGCTTGCAACTGGACCAGCAGCTCGGCCTTGCCCGCCCGGGGCCGGGCAAGCTGGCCAGCGAAACATTGCACCACCTCCTCCTTGCGCAGCAGTGCCCATAACTGCGCGACCGTCAGCGGCGTGTCGTCGGCCACCCAGCCCAATGCCAGTAACGGCGCCAGGGCCGTGCCCGTATCGCCGATTTCGGCGTACTCAAGCTTGTCACTACGAAACAGCTCGCCCTTGCGCATGACCATGCGCACCAGCAGGGCCTGGGTTGGCGAAGACAGAACGGAAAAGGCCTGGATGAAATGGCGCTCATCGTTGTCGAGCAAGTCGGCGTAACGCTGCTCGACCCAACTCAACACCTGGCGAAAGTTGTGCAGGTAGTAAAAGGGGTCGTCGACGGAATGGGCGATCATGGGAGGGGGCGAACATTGAGGATGGACACTGGTTATACATACAGACCCATCCCACGGGCAAGTGCCGGGGATCAAGTCGGCGGTCATCAAAGAACCAATATTCTTCTATAGAAATTGAAATGCACGCGGTGGCCCGCAAACCTCCACGCAGCTGATCCGAGGCGTACACCCGGGTACGCAAGCAAACTTCCGATAAGCGGCGCTTAAGAGGTGAAGGGAATGCGCAGGAGACAGTGCTTCGGGCGCCGCGGACAGCTGAAGCAAAAAATCGTTCAACCCCGTCTTGCAAAAGCCCGCCGAGCGTCTAATTTTTTTAAAACCGTCGAATTAGCCATCAAAACAATATCACGCAGTCTGGAGCTTTTTATTCCGTCCAAGCATTAACGCGCTGCCCCGAAAACTGAAGCGGAAATCAGTCATAACAATATCAAGAGGGATGCTTGATGAAGCGCAGCCTGTGGCATCGTGTGCTCGGCAACAATGCGCCTGCCGAATACTTCTGGGTATCACTGGTTTGCTTCAGCGCACTGCTGATCGCCAGCTTTCTGTTGTTCGAGCAACAAATCCAGGACTTCCTGGCCCACCTTGAGCTCTACCTGCCCGATAGCCCCGCCCGCAAAGCCCACCTGGCCCTGCTGCTGATCGCCTTGCTGGCACTGGACGTCGTGCTGCCGGTGCCTTCGAGCGTGGTGGCGCTGCTCGCCGTGGCCGCCCTGGGCAGCGTCGGTGGCTACCTGGTGATTTTCGTGGGGCTGTGCCTTGGCGCCTGGCTGGGTTATGCCCTGGGCGCCGGCTACTTGCGTGTGCTGTCCGGCCGCCTCGGCCTGCATCAACGCAAACCCGGACAGCTGGGGCAAAAGCTCGGCACCCTGTCGTTGATCTGCCTGCGCGGTGTGCCGGTACTGGCGGAGACCTCGGTGGTCGCCGCCGGCATGCAGCACTATCCGCTGCGCGCCTTCGTCCTGGTCACGACCCTGGCCAACATGGGCCTGGCCCTGGCCTACTGCGCCATCGGCAGCTTCCTCATCGAGCAGAACGCGCTGCTGGTCACGCTCCTCGCCAGCATGGTCCTGCCGGGGCTGTTCATTGCCGGCTACAGCCTGTTCAAGAGGCTGCGCAAACCCGCCACGCCTGAGGTGCTGCACGGCCGCTTCGAGGTCAGCTACGACTATCCGGTGCGCTTTACCGATCATCTGTTCGACCTGCGCAACCCCTGCCTGCACCAGCAGCTCACCGCCGGGCAGCACGGCCGGGTGACGGTGCTGGTCTTCGCCGACCAGCACTTGTTGCAGTGCAATCCACAGCTGTCCGGACAGATCGAGGCCTGGTTCGCCAGCCATGCCCGCGACCTGCACCTACTGGCCGCGCCGATCGCCGTCGCGGCCGGTGAGCAGAGCAAGACCGCGCAGGTACTCCAGCAGTTGTACGCCGACATGCTCGAGCACGGTCTCGACCGGCACTGCTACGTGCTGGCCATGGGCGGCGGCGCCTTGCTGGATTCGGTGGGTTACGCCTGCGCCACCTTCCACCGCGGCATCCGCCTGATCCGCCTGCCGAGCACGGTGCTGGCGCAGAACGACGCCGGCATCGGCGTGAAGAACGGCATCAATGCCTTCGGCCAGAAAAACCTGCTGGGCGCCTTCTACCCCGCCACCGCCGTGATCAACGACTTCCAGTTGCTGACCAGCCTCAGCCGCCGTGACCAGATCGCCGGCCTGGCCGAAGCGGTGAAGGTGGCGCTGATCAAGGACGCGGCGTTCTTCCAGTGGATGGAGGAACAGGCCGCCGCCCTCGCCCGCTTCGATCATCCGGCCAGCCGCCATGCCATTTTCCGCTGCGCCCAACTGCACCTGGGGCATATCACCGGCGCCGGCGACCCGTTCGAGCGCGGCAACGGCCGGCCGCTGGACTACGGCCATTGGGCCGCGCACAAGCTGGAAAACCTTAGCCAGCACCGCCTGCGCCATGGCGAGGCGGTCGCCGTTGGCATGGCCCTCGACGCGCTCTATGCCAATGCCCTGGGGCTGTTGAGCGATACCGACAGCGAGCGGGTGGTGAGCCTCCTGCAAACGCTCGGGTTCAATCTGTGCCCGGCGGAACTGACCTTCAAAGACGAGTTGGGACGCTTCCAGGTCATGCTTGGGCTGGAGGAGTTCCGTCAGCATCTGGGCGGTCAGCTGTCGATCCCCCTGCTTAGCCGCATCGGTGCCTCGGTCGACCTGCATGAAATCGATGAGCGCCTGATGCAGCAGGCCCTGCTGCGCCTCTCCAGCCTCGACGCGGCCCCCTTCTCCTTGAGCGAGGGGTGCGCGCAATGAACCAGCCCCAGGCAAGCCTCAAGACCTGGATGACCCTGGGCCGGGTCTCCAACCTGCCAACGGTGTGGACCAACGCCCTCGCCGCCGGCCTCCTGGCCAGCAGCACCGGTGCCCTGGCGCCACCGTCAGCGCTGGTGTGGGGGCTGCTGCTGGTGACGCTGTCGCTCCTTTACCTGGCCGGCATGCTACTGAACGACCTGCTGGACGCCGATTGGGACCAGCGGCACAGCAACCCCCGCCCGATTACCCTGGGCCTGGTCAGCAGCCGGCACGTACGGCTTGCGACCCTGCTCCTGCTGGCCCTGGCGGGGGCCTCGGCACTGGGCCTGAGCCAGTTGACCGAGCAGCCCCAGTGGTTGCTGGGCAGCATCACCGTGCTGGTCGGCTGCATCCTCGGCTACAACCTGCTGCATAAAAAGTACGTGCACAGCGTCTGGCTGATGGGGGCCTGCCGCTCGGCGCTGTACCTCACCGCAGCAGCCAGCCTGACGGTGCCGCCGCAACCCATCTGGCTCTGCGCGATCCTGCTTGGCGTGTACATCAGCGGGCTGACCTACCTGGCCAGCCAGGAGCACCGCAACCAGTTGCTCAGCCGCCTGCCCCTGCTGCTGATGCTCAGCCCGCTGGCCCTGGCGATCTACGCCGAGACCCTGTGGTTCTGGCCGCTGCTGCTGCTCTGGCTGGGCTGGCTCGGTCGCCATTACTGGCTGCACCTGGCCAATCCGCAGCGCTTGAAGGTCCGCGCCTTCATCGGTGCCGGCCTGGCCGCCCTGCCCCTGTTCGACGCCCTGGTGATGGCCGTGGCCAACCAGCCCCTGGGCAGCCTGTTCTGCGTGTTGATGTTTTTCCTGCTTCCCCACTTTCAACGCTGGATCAAACCGACATGAACATGGACGTCAGCGTGCCCCAGCCACGGCTGGCCGAACACAGCCGGGCCCTGGATCAACTGCTCGACGAAACCGAAAAGCGCTGGTGGCAACAGGCCCAGGAACGCCTGCGGCAATCACCGGACGCCAACACCGCCGCCCTGCTCAGCAGCCAATGCAAGCGCCACCTGCGTGACCAGGCGGTGCCCGGCGCCGATGGCTGGAGCACCATCGAGCTGGTCCGCGCCTTGCTGCTGGCCTGTGTCGTCGGCCTGCAGCACGAAGCGGCCCGCCCGGCGCTGCTGGAGCAGTTGTTCCAATGGGGCGACGACCAGGAAAAGGCGGTCCTGCTCAAGGTCCTCGATGACCTCGACAGCGCCGGCCGCTGCCTTGAGCTGGCCCTGTTCGCCGGCCGCACCAGCAACCCGCGGGTGTTCGCCGCCCTGGCACTGGACTCACCCTATGCGTCCCGTCACTACCCGGAGCGGGCCTTCCATCAACTGGTGCTCAAGGCGCTGGGCATGGGCCTGGATGCCGCACGGGTGGTCGGCCTGGCGCAGCGCCAGGGCGCGACCCTCAACCAGCTGGCCCTCGACCTGATGGACGAACAGCTCGCCGCCGGGCGCCCGGTATCACCCAGCCTGCCCCGGCTGATCGCCTTCGGCCTGCTCAGCCCGCCGCAGCGCAAGCACCTGGCAGACCTGTACCAGCAGCAACGCTTGCCGACGGAGTGGCACGAGCACCTCTTCGGCAGCTGACCGATCCACCGCCGGCCCCCGCACAACCGACATCTCCTTGCCCTTGATGAGGATTCACCATGCCCACGTATTTCGACCCGCACATTCATATGGTCAGCCGTACCACCGACGACTACCAGAACATGGCGGCCGCCGGCATCACCGGGGTGATCGAGCCCGCGTTCTGGCAGGGCCAGGCGCGGACCAGTGTCGGCAGCTTCGTCGACTACTTCGACACCCTGCTGGGCTGGGAGCGCTTTCGCGCCAGCATGTTCGGCATCCACCACTTCTGCACTATTGGTATCAACCCCAAGGAAGCCAACAACTTGCGGCTGGCCCAGGAAGTGCTGGACATCCTGCCGCGCTACCTGGTCAAGGATGGCGTGGTGGCGGTCGGCGAAATCGGCTACGACGACATCACCCCGGAGGAAGACCGTTTCCTGGCCCTGCAGATGGAGCTGGCCAAACAGTTCAGCCTGCCGGTGCTGGTGCACACCCCGCACCGCGACAAGATCGGCGGCACCAAGCGCACCCTGGCGGTGATCCGCGAAGTCGGCATCCCCGAGCACCTGGTGGTGATCGACCACCTCAACGAGCTGACCCTGCCCCTGGTGCTGGAGACCGGCTGCTGGCGCGGCCATTCGGTCTATCCCAACACCAAGATGTCGGAACAGCGCATGGTCGCCCTGCTGCAGCAATACGGCACGGAGAAAATGATCGTCAACAGCGCCGCCGACTGGGGCGTCAGCGATCCGCTGAAAGTGCCGAAGACCGGCCAGGCCATGCGCGAAGCCGGTTTCAGCGAAGCCCAGGTCGAGCAGGTGCTGTTCCATAACCCGGTCGACTTCTTCGCCCAGAGCGGCCAACTGGACAAGGCCCTGGTCAGCACGCCATTGCCGATCGACCAACGCAAGACCTGGCAGGAAAACTCGGCCCTGCGCGGCCAGGACCCGGTGATCAAATGAGCGCCGCCGCGTGCTGGACGCCCACACAACTCGGTTACTGCGCCAATGTGCACCCGACCCGCGACCTGGCCGGGCTGCGCGCCTCGATCGAGCGCCACTTCCAGGGCGTGCGCCACCTGCGCGGGCTGCACGAACAGGACAGCGGCCTGTGGATCTGCGCCCGCGCCGCCGACGCGTTGCAGGACGCGTCGGCATGCGGCCGCTTTCTCGACCTGCTACAGGACACCGGGCTGCGCCTTACCTCGCTGAACGGTTTTCCCTATGGCGAGTTCCATGAGGGCGCGGTGAAGGCCGAGGTCTACATGCCCGACTGGTCCATGCCCGAGCGCCTGGCCTACAGCCTGAACCTCGCACGAATCCTGGCGCAGGCCTTGCCGGCGGACTGCCGACAAGGGGTGATTTCCACCGTGCCCCTGGGCTACGCCGCCAACTGGAGTCCGGCCTTGCAGCAGCGCGCCGAACAGCAGTTGCGCCAGCTCACCGCCGAGTTGGCCCGGCTGCATCGCGAGTGCGGCAGGAAGGTGGTGTTCTGCCTGGAAATGGAGCCGGACTGCGTACTGGAAAACACCGACCAGGCCATCGCCTTCTTCGCCCATTGGCAAGCCAGTGATCCGCACCATGAATACCTGGCCCTGTGCTTCGACGTCTGCCATCAGGCCGTGATGTTCGAGGACTGCTATCGCTCGCTGGACCGCCTGCGCCTGGCCGGGGTGCCGATCGGCAAGATCCAGCTGTCCAACGCCATGATCTGCCGCCTGCCGGCCAATGACCCGCAGCGTTTCGCGCAGGTCTTTGACGTGCTCGGCCAGTTTTGCGAAGCCACCTACCTGCATCAGGTCAAGGCGCGGGACCATCAAGGGCGCCTGGTGGCCTGGGCCGACCTGCCTGCCGCACTGGCCGACTGCGCCAGTGATCCCGGGCGCTATGGCGAGTTGCGGATTCACTTCCACGTCCCGCTGTTCAGCGAGCAGCTTCTGCTGCCCGAACTCAGCGGCAGCCAGGTCGCACTGGGGCAGACCTTCGACTATCTGGCTGCCCACGACGACCTGCGCCCGGTGCTGGAGGTGGAAACCTACAGCTGGGGTGTCCTGCCGGCACAACTGCGGCCGAGCGACGAGCAGGCCCAACTGCGCGGCATCGCCGCCGAACTGCACTGGGTCGAGTCACAACTGCGCCAGCGTCGTCTGCTGCGCGCGCCAATACACGAGGGGCATGCCGATGCCTGCCCGTAAACCCCTGCTGTTGATCAACGTGGTCGGCCTGACGCCCTCGCTGCTGGGGCCGAACACGCCGCATATCAACGCACTGCTGAAAGCCGCGCAGATGGCCAGCCTGCAACCGTCATTCCCGGCGGTGACCTCCACGGTGCAGGCCTCGATCCTGACCGGGGCAGCGCCGTCGCAGCACGGTATCGTCGGCAATGGCTGGTACTTTCGCGACCAGGCCGAGGTGCGTTTCTGGCTGCAACCCAACGCGCTGATCCAGGGCGAGAAGGTCTGGGACACGCTCAAGCGCGCACTGCCCGGGTTTCGCTGCAGCCAGTTGTTCTGGTGGTACAACATGTACGCCAACGTCGATGCCTCGATCACCCCGCGCCCGCATTATCCGGCCGACGGGCGCAAGCTCTTCGGGCTGTATTCGTCGCCGCCGGGCCTGCACGAACGGATCGAAGCACAGATCGGCGAGTTCCCCTTCCCCGGCTTCTGGGGGCCGGCGGCGGGCATCGCCTCGAGCCGCTGGATCGTCGATTGCGCCCTGCTCGAATTCCAGCTCAATCGCCCCGACCTGCAACTGGTCTACCTGCCCCACCTCGACTACAGCCTGCAGAGGGTCGGCCCCGAGCACCCGTCGATCGCCGCTGAGGTACGGGCCATCGACCATGAAGTCGGGCGCCTGCTGAGCTTCGCCCGGGACCAGGGCGCGGCGGTGATGCTGCTGTCGGAGTACGGCATCGAGGCGGTCGGGCAATCGGTGTCCATCAACCGCGTCCTGCGCGAGCAAGGCTTGTTGCAGGTGCGCCAGTCGCTGACCTGGGAACTGCTCGACCCCGGTGCCAGCGCGGCCTTCGCGGTGGCCGATCACCAGATCGCCCATGTCTACGTCAGGCGCGAGGAGGATGTTCCGCGCATCAAGGCCCTTCTGCAGCGCCAGCCCGGCATCGAGCAGGTGCTCGATCGGGCCGAGCAGCGCACCTGGCAACTGGACCACCCTCGCAGCGGCGAACTGGTGGCGCTGGCCGCCCCGGGATTCTGGTTCGATTACTACTACTGGTTCGACGAGCGCAAGGCGCCGGACTTCGCTCGCACCGTGGACATCCATCGCAAGCCCGGCTACGACCCGGTGGAGCTGTTCGTCGACCCGGCCATTCGCTTCCCCAAGCTGAAGGTGGCGCGCCGTCTGCTACAGAAGAAGCTCGGCATGCGCTACTACATGGACCTGATCCCGCTGGACAGCGGCCTGGTCCGTGGCAGCCACGGCCGCCCACCCGCCAGCGAGCAGGTAGGCCCGTTGCTGATCACCGATTGCGACGTACCGCTGCCGCGGCGCATTGCGGCAACGGCGGTCAAGCACCTGCTGCTTCTGCATTTCCTGGAGCAGAACCCAACTGACCTGGCCAATGCCAAGGAGCACACATGCGGCGAGCCATCTCGATAACCGTTCTCAGTACACTGGCCGGACTGGCCCAGGCTGATAACACCAACACCTTCAGTTGCAGCAACTTCCTGACCTTCAACGGCAATCAGGCCCAGGCCCAGGCCCTGCTCGAAACGAGCAAGGAAACCCTGAGCTGGAACTGGTTCAACTGCCTGAACCAGCTGGCGCCGAACGGTCTGGACCGGGTCTGGGAAACCATGAAGCCGTCGGACCAGGTGTACCTGGCCAATGGCGCCAAACCCACGCCCTACGGCACGCCCTTCACCCCTCCGGAGGACGTGACGAAACAGGCCGCCACGATTGCGGGGATGAACCTCAAGCGCGCCTTCCACAACCTCAACGCCACCCAGCAGGTGGATGGCCTGTCCCTGGAAATGGGCGGGGCGGTACCGGCATCGCAACAAGGCAAGCCCGTGCGCTTCCAGTTGCTGATGGGCGAGTCCACCTTCAACTACATCGTCGACCAGGGCGTCTACAACATGAATGGCCAGGACGCCCTTACCACCGGCCTGGACTTCCCGGCCACCGCCTGGGAAGTGAAGGCCGGCTGGTTGTGGATCGGCAGCGACGCCACCTACCAGGCGCAACTGGAAAAGGACGGCTACTACATCGCCCAGGCCTACTACCAGAACAAGGACGGCACCTACGAGGTCGGCTACGCCGCGCTCACGGCCCTGCACGTGATCAACAAGCTGGTCACCGGCTGGGTCTGGACCACCTTCGAGAACGTCAACAATCACCTGTACACCGTGACCAACGCCGTGCCGTCCCAGCCGATGACCAACAGCACCGGGCCGACGCCCGCGGCCATCCCGGTCAACACACAGTTCCAGGGCTGGTACGGGAACCTGTCGCGCTACGCGCTGATCGGCACGCAACTGCAGACCAGCCCCACGCTGCTGGCCAACTCCCAGCTGGAGTCGGCCTTCCAGACCCAGTCCTCGTGCTTTGCCTGCCACGGCACGGCGGCCTATTCGAAGAACGACGGCTACTTCAACTTCGCCCGGGGCGGCGAGGCCGGCCAGGGTGGCATCGTCTACCCGACCGAGCCGGTGCCCGCGTCCGAGTTCAAGGGCTACAACAAACTCGATTTTGTCTGGTCGCTGAAGCGCGCCCAGTGGCAGCGTCCTTAAGGAGCACGACATGAGCGTACTGAACTTCCCCCGCATCTACCTGAAAGGCCACATGTTCTGGAACCCGCCCACGGGTAACAACAACGATATGTTCCCCCTGTACGACGCGGTGAACATGGAGATGAACTGGCGCTTTCTCCAGTACTACAACATCAACAAGGACAATGCCGGTGACCTGCTGCTGAACTGGATGATCACGCCCCGGGCGCTCCACGAGGCGCCGGACTATGTCACCCAGGCGCCGCCCAATGCGCCGTCCCCGCGCAATCGTTACCCCGTCATGATGCCCGCCGAGTGGGATCTGTTCGGCGACAACGGCTGCGGCACCGTCACCTACAAAGAGACCACCTCCACCATCATCGGCGGCGAACTGCCCACCGGTGGCTATGTCAAAAGCGACCCGCTGATCACCCTACCCTACAACCTGTATGGCAATCCGTTCGGCAGCACCAACCCGAGCCCGGCGCGCTTCGTCGACGTCAGCCCCTGGCAGAACACCTTCACCGCGCTGTACTTCGACAGGCTGGTCCTGGGCGACGCCACCTGCGGCCTGACCGCCAAGCGGCAGTTCCGCATGCTCGATCGCTTCCTCAACTTCAACTGGGGCGCCTTCGGCGGGCTGAACTATGTCACCACCACCTGGCAGACCTGCTTCCCGAAAGAAAACCTGAGCTGGGTGGTCGGCGATTCGGTGCTGCTGAAGAACCTCCAGGCGCAACTGGACACACCGGGCGTGCAGGGCCTGATGTTCCGCTTCTGCACCTACCTGACCTTCTACGACAAGAACGGCGTGTTCAACGACCAGCCACCCATCAGTGCCAAATCCCAGGACCCGCTGGACATGGCCAAGGTCCAGGCGCTGTACCAGAAAGGCCTGAGCAACCCCGCGGGCATCTTCTTCAACCCGGCCTACAGCTGCACTTCCGGTGTCCTGGGCCTGTGGCTGGATGACGAGTACCCGACCGCGCCGGCCGGCGTGCGCCTGGTGCCTGACATTGCAGTGGCCGTGCCCGCGCAGTACAACTTCGAGTCTCCGCCCGAGGTACAGCTGGGTGTCGTCTCGGCGCAGGTTCACGACAGCATCTTGTCGCTGGACCTGATGAATACCTTCCCGTTCAAGCCCGCCACACCACAAGCAGGTCAGAATCCCGATATCCCGACGGCAGAAAAACTCGACCTCGGCAGCTTCGACGTGGGCATCGACCAGGGTGGCACGTTCGTCCCGGTGACCAGCTTCACCTACGCGGACTACCAACAGAGCATGTTCGAGCAGCGCTCGGGCATCCTTGACCTGCTGCTCACCGAGAGCCAGCAGGCGCAGTTGACCAGCGGCGCGCCGCTGGCGCTGCAACAGCAGGCGACCGGGATCCCGACCTCGAAGCAGGCGACCTGGACTGCCGAAGTGATCCAGAGCGGCAGTTTCATCGACGTAGGCGAAACCAGGACCCTGCAGATCATGGTGCAGAAGAATGGCGTACCCGCGAAGAACACCAACCTGCTGGTGGCGGAATACAACAACCCCTATCTGCTGGGCACCTCCAGCTACTACCTGGGTTTCAGCAACAACCCGGACTTTACCCTGTTCAAGGACTTCCCGGCTGATCGCACGCACAACACCGAAGTCTGGCCGCAGTTCGTCGGAGCCCCTGAAGTCGATGCCGTGGCAACCGAGGGCGCGGGACGCAAGCTGGTGGGCTTGCGCAGCGAGGTGGCGAACGATGTCGGCACGGAGGTGACGTACCAGCAGTACAAGACCACCCCCGCCGGCATATCGCTAGCCGCCTGCCTGGTCTTCGAGGGCGCCAAAACGCAGACCCGGTACCTGCAGGAGCCGGCGAACGAACAGGTGACCTACAACTACCTGCCGATCACCACCGACGACAACGGTATCGCCAGCGTGACGGTCACCGGCAAGCTTCCCGGTTTCCCGACCTTGCGCTTCTACCCCAACGAAGACGGCAAGGCCGATATCGTCTTCAGCTTCAACTACCTGACCGCCTACGTGGACTTCCTCGCGCCACTGCGGGTGCTGCCGGAGGAACCCACGCTGAAGCAGGCGTTCGTCGACCAATGGAACAAGGTCTATCTGAAAGCCGACGCGGGACAACTGATCTGGGACAGCTTCATCTACCCGAGGATCTTCGAGCCCTACTACTACCTGTACCCGATCATGGGCAAGTACATGCCGCTCAATGACCTGTCGCGCATCGAGGGTGCGGTGGACCAGCTCACCCGCCTGATCAGCAAGGCGTACCAGGAAGAAAGCACCGTGGCCATGCCGATCACTCGGGATATGCCGCAAAGCCGTCGTTCAGTGCTCGAGCTCTGGGCGCAGAAGCTGGTGCAACTGAAGTACCCACCGAAGCAGCTGACCATGGATGACTACAACCACCTGAAGATCAACTGAGGCACGAGCGCCGGGTGGCAGTGATGTCGCCCGGCGCTTTTCATGATTCAGGGAACAAGGCTCAAGAACCCCCGCGACAGGAAGGATCCATGCCAACAACACTCCATATCCCGCACCACCCCCGCGAAACCCTGCGCCCCACCTCGATCATCGCCGAAGGCCTGCTCAACCCCCGCGGCATCCATGCCGAGGACGACGGCAGCCTGCTGCTGGTCGAAGCCGGCAGCGGCCTGCCCGGCGACCCGTTCACCGGGCGGATCAGCCGCCTGCCTGTCGACCCGGGCAAGCCAGGCGCGTACCTGCCCCGCGAAACCCTCGCCCAGGGCTTCCGTGCCATGAACATGCAGGCACGCATGCTGCGCGACGAGATCATGGGCCTGTCGGACATCGCCTGTGGCGACGGTCGCTGCCTGGTCAGCCAGACTGATTACGTCACAGGCTCGAAACTCCTCGACCTGCGATACAGCCCCCCCGAACCGGTGTGTCACAGCCAGGGCAACCTCAATGCCCTGTGCTACCACCCCGGTCGGCGCAGCTGGCTGGCGGTCAAACCGGATACCAACGAGCTGGTGGAGTTGCGCCCCGGCGCGCAAGAACAGGTGCTGGTGCACCTGCCGCACCTGGAGCAGAACCAGGAGGCCGTGCCTGTCACCCTGGTATACGAGCCGGCAACCGGGGCGGTGCTGGTCAGCCTGTTCTCCGGCGAGCTGCATTGCGACCCGGCGCGCAAAGGCGTGGACTTCGCCGACAAGGCCGGCCAGGTGATCCGGGTGTGGCCGGCCAGCGGGCGCCTCGAGGTGCTGATCGACGGCCTGCAACTGCCCACCGGCCTGGCCCTGGACCCGCAGGGCAACGTGCTGGTCCTGGAGCTCTGCGCCAGCCTGCAGCAACCCCTGCGCGCCGACTGGAACGGCGAGGCGCTGCATGGCGGTTTCACCCGTTTCAGCGGCCGCTTGCTGCATTGCGACCTGCACAGCGGCGTGGTGAGCATCCTGGCCCGCGAGCTGGATACACCGTCGAACCTGTGCCTGGTGGAGGGTGCGGTGGTGGTCAGCGAAGGCATGGGCCTGTCGGGCCGTCCGCTGCCGACGCCCGAGGGTCGAGTGGTGCCACTGGACGGGCGGTTGCGCCGGGTACCGCTCTGACGCCCGACGACGGCGCCATGGGTCCCCCACTGACTTGCATGACCCGCAACCACCTGTCACGCCTGCCCAGCATCTGCAGCAGGTGCTGGATCGTCGCCCCCGGCCGGCCTGCGTAGATTGACCGCAGTAGCGTCAAATCAAGGCCGCTTGTGTCGATCAGCCATTGCCTGACCGGCTCCGGGCAAGGCCGGCCCTGCAACGCCTGGTGCAGGTAAGGCAAGGCGACGCGCATGCCTGGATGGCAACGTTGCACGAACGCCTCCAGGTTGCGGCCCCTGGCTTCGAAGGGGCAAAACAGCTGGCAGACCAGTTGATCCTCGCCCACGCCATAGGCATCGAACAGGCGCGCCTGGGCCACTTCGCGCAATGCCTGGCCCTGAGGCCAAGCCTCCTGTGCTGGCTCAAGGCTTCGGAAGAATGCCTGGGCACCCTCGCGATAACCACGCGCCCCGACATGCTGCGCTTGCAGGCCATGCAGGTGTGCCAGTGGCAGGGGATCGAACAGACCTGCCGGGCCCTGGGCCGAGCACGGTAAGGCGTCCTGGCGCCCCAGCATCTGATCGAGGGGGCCACTATCATCCAGATGCTGCAGCACATCCTCGACCGTCACCACACGCAAGCCTTGCCGGCCCCCGTCCTGTGTGCGGGGTGTCGGTGCCTCGAAGGGATCGGCCAGCAGCAGGCCCAGGCGCGTCAGCCCTGCGGCGAGGGCATCGATGTCGTTGCCTGGCGCGCTGTATCCCGCTTCGACCAACTGGCGCAGGCAATGCCTGCTCCAGGCCAGCAGGCGGCGGCGTTGGCTTGCCGGCACGACAGTCACCAATGCATCGACATCACCGGGCATCGCCAACGCCTTGCCCAGGCCTGCCGCCAACTCCAGATAGGCCCTCGCGCCCAGCACCGCTTCGGGCTGACCTCCCGTCAGGTGGCCAAACAGCAACCAGGCCTTGCCGCTGGCGGCACGTTGTTCGGACGAACAGCTCGGGCGGGCGCTGAATCGTCCGATCTGGCCACCGTCGGTACGCAGCAGCTCGACCCGCGGGTCGTCGTGCAGGAACAGCGCACTGAAACAGCGCTCGTGACTGGCCAGGGTGGTGTCGTCGAGGGTCGGATGCCTGGCCACCAACACTCTCATCCGGAAGGTGTCGACATAGCGCAGGGAAATGCTCAGTTGCGCGGCGCGCAGGCAGGCCAGCAAATGGGCGCTGCGCCGATCGGCCCCGTGCAGCACCATCAGCTGGAATCGGCCGACGTGCTCATGGCCACCTGCCACCACCAGCAAGCGCTGGATCAACAGTTGCACCGACGCGCGCTGGGCCTGGTTCATATGCTCGAACAGGCGTTGCAGGACCTGTTGGTAAACATAGTGCATGGCTTGGTCGTGGGTATTACTCATGCGTTCGCTCCACTTGCCTGAACGGTTCAGGCTGAAGCGTAAATTCTGGCAGATGAATATAGCGTTGCGCTTGAAGGAAACTTCCTAAACTAAAGTAAGACGCTTAGGTAATTATTGAATAATCTCAAACTAGCGGAGAGGACCGACATACGCTGCTTAATCCATCCTGAGTTTGTAGGACGCATCCTATAAGTTTCCTTTAACTTAAACACCTTACTGATTCGTTAAAATGAATGGGGCCGCCCTGCGGCCCTTCGCCGGCAAAGCCGGCTCCTACAGGTGACGCGTCGCCTTCGGGCTGTGCAAACATCCGTAGGAGCCGGCTTTGCCGGCGAAGGGCTGCAAAGCAGCCCCATCAAGTTGGAACATCTGGCGTATCTGGAGTACCTGAGCGAAGTTCGATACCTGTCAGGACGCCTTCATATCCAACACCACCCGCCCGCCACAAGGGCATTCATCCATATGGCGATGAGCCTCGACCACTTTTGCGAACGGATACACCTTGATGATCTGCGGCGTCAGCAGATGATCGGCGGTGAACTGGTTGATATCGCGCAAGGCCCGTTGCAAGGCAACCTGGTCCTGGTCGATACCCAGCTCCGGCTTGCCGGTGAAGTTACCGATACAGTGCACGTGGAACTGAATGTTCTTCTTGAACGCCGCGCAGGCCGGGAACGGTGTCTGGTTGCCGCCCTGCAGGCCATACAGCACCAGGCTGCCACGGGGTGCCAGCACATCGCCAAGCAGCGACATCTGCGGCCCGCCCATGCCGTCGAGGACCATGTCCACGCCACGGCCATCGGTGTACTTGCCGATCTGCATCAGCAGGTCCTGCTCTTCGGTGACGATCACCTTGTCCGCGCCCAGGCCCAGCAGATAATCGCGCTGCTCCGGCTCCTTGGTGGCGGCGAACACTTTCAACCCGAGCGCCTTGCCCAATTGCACGAAGGCCGGCCCCGCGCAGTGGCTGGCATCGGTGACCAGCGCCGTCTGCCCGGCCTTGGCCCGGGCCAGGTCGACGAAGGCGAAATAGGCGATCAGCAGCGGCGTGTAGTGCACGCTGGCCTCGATGGGGGTCAGCACATCGGGGTAACGGGTGATGGCCATGCGCGGCAGCACAATGACGTCGCCGTACACCGGGTGGTCGTTGGCACTGGTGGCCGGGAAGCTGGCAACCCGGTCGCCCACCGCAATATCATCCACGCCGGCGCCGACTGCCGTGACCACACCGGCCATCTCATGGCCAATGCCTGCCGGCAGGTGCGCCTGGGACGGTGCCAGGTTCTGCCGCCAGAGCACGTCGTACCAGCTCACGCCAATGGCCTCGACGCGAATCTGCACCTCGCCGACAGCCGGGGTCGGTTCGGCCTGCTCCTCGCAGCGGAGCACATCGGCCGGGCCGAACTTGTGGAAACGGATCATGCGGGACATCGCATACCTCGCCTATGTGAATCTCGTATTACCACGGACTTTATCCGGGCTTTCACGGTTGGGCCATCAGTGGCTGTTAATAGTCGACATGCCTGTCATTGATTGGGCCCCTGACAAATCTGTGCATTGGCACCCGGAAATCGGTGCAGGGTACCAGCCTTTGGCCTTAAGATTCACCCCTGCCCCACTAAAGCGAGCCGCATCGAATGAATCGTAACGACTTGCGTCGCGTAGACCTCAACCTGCTGATCGTGTTCGAAACGCTCATGCATGAACGCAGCGTGACCCGCGCCGCCGAGAAACTGTTCCTCGGCCAGCCGGCGATCAGCGCCGCGCTGTCGCGCCTGCGCAGCCTGTTCGACGACCCGTTGTTCGTGCGCACCGGCCGCAGCATGGAGCCTTCTGCCCGGGCCCACGAGATCTTCGCCCTGCTGTCGCCGGCGCTGGACTCGATCTCCACCGCCGTCAGCCGCGCCGCCGAGTTCGACCCGGCCACCAGCAACGCGGTGTTCCGCATCGGCTTGTCCGACGACGCCGAATTCGCCCTGCTGCCGCAATTACTCAAGCGTATCCGCGCCGAAGCCCCCGGCATCGTGCTGGTAGTACGGCGGGTCAACTACCTGCTGATGCCCACCCTGCTTGCCTCGGGCGAGATTTCGGTGGGCGTGAGCTACACCAGCGAACTGCCCGCCAACGCCAAGCGCAAGGTGCTGCGCCGCAGCATGCCCAAGCTGCTGCGCGCCGACAGCATGCCCGGCAGCATCACTCTGGACGATTTCTGCGAACGCCCCCATGCGCTGGTGTCGTTCGCCGGCGACCTGTCGGGGTTCATCGACGAAGCGCTGGACGAGATCGGCCGCAAGCGCCATGTGGTGCTGGCGGTGCCGCAGTTCAACGGTCTGGGGAGCTTGCTGGCGGGAACCGATATCGTCGCCACGGTGCCGGACTACACGGCCGATGCGCTGACGGCGGCGGGCGGGTTGCGGGCGGAGGACCTGCCGCTGGAGGTGCGGACGTTCGAATTGCACATGGCCTGGCGCGGGGCGCAGGACAACGATCCGGCGGAGAAATGGTTGAGGTCGCGGATACAGATGTTCTTTGGCGACCCGGACAGTCTGTAAAGCGCCCTCCACGTACTGGTCGGAACAGCTGGCATTTCCATTGAACCGCCGATGGACAATCCACATCTGGGACCTCGCTTGAGCCAGCAATTCGCTTGAACGAGAGCCTTGAGCACTGAATTCGCACGCAGTGATCCATCAACATGATGTTCAAAGGAGCAGGATTTCATGGCAGCACTGGATAACGTTTTTCATGGTCTGCACCGGCAAGGGTTGCTGGTTCTGGCCAACGTGGCTGACGCTGGCGGCGCGCGCCTCGTCGAGCGCCTGGGCAGCAAGGCCGTCGCCACCAGCAGCGCGGCGATGGCCTGGTCCCATGGCTACCAGGACGGCAACAAGCTTCCGCTGCAGTTGCTCAGTGCCACCATCGGCTCGATGACTCGGGTACTCGGCGTACCCCTGACGGTGGATATCGAAGGGGGCTATTCGGACGATCCCGAACAGGTCGCCAAAGTCGTCGAGGCCGTCATCGCCTCGGGTGCGGTTGGCGTCAATATCGAAGACGGCGTGGCCTCGCCCGAGCTGCTCGTGCACAAGATTGACGCCGCCAGGAGGGTTGCCAATCAGCACGGGGTCAACCTGTTTGTGAATGTGCGCTGCGACGTCTACCTGAAAAACCTGGTGCCGGCCGAGCAACGCCTCGAAGAACTCCTCAAACGCGCTGCACAGTATGCCAACGCTGGCGCGGACGGATTGTTCGCCGCCGGTGTGGTCGAACCGCATGAAATAGCCACCGTGTGCCGAGAGTCGAGTTTGCCGGTCAACCTGCTCTGGCGCACAGGCCTGGCCGCTCCCGACCAACTGCAACGCCTTGGTGTCAGGCGCCTGAGTGCCGGTTCGAGCATCGCCGAGTTCTTGTATGGCGCCATGGGCGGGTTGGCCCGCAGCTTCCTGGAGAGTGGGCAACTCGACACCCATGCCTTGAAAGCCCATACCTACGGCGAGCTGAATTCGCTGATGGCCCCTCTGTAGGAGCCGGCTTGCCGGCGAAGGCCGCGCCGCGGTGGATGGCACCGGCATGGCCGGTGTTCGCCGGCAAGCCGGCTCCTACAACGGGCGCGTGTTTCTTGGGCGCAAAGACAAAACCCCTACCTGCATGCGCAGATAGGGGTTTTGCGAAATGAATCTTGACGATGACCTACTCTCACATGGGGAAACCCCACACTACCATCGGCGATGCATCGTTTCACTGCTGAGTTCGGGATGGGATCAGGTGGTTCCAATGCTCTATGGTCGTCAAGAAATTCTGTTGCCAGAAGATCCAGATGGATACTCCAGCGAATTCGGATATGTGATTTGTGATGTTGCGAACTTTCGGTTCTTTCGTCTTCACCACCACAATCTGCGTTCATGTGCAGATTGCTTGGGTGTTATATGGTCAAGCCTCACGGGCAATTAGTATTGGTTAGCTCAACGCCTCACAGCGCTTACACACCCAACCTATCAACGTCGTAGTCTTCGACGGCCCTTCAGGGAGCTCAAGGCTCCAGTGAGATCTCATCTTGAGGCAAGTTTCCCGCTTAGATGCTTTCAGCGGTTATCTCTTCCGAACATAGCTACCCGGCAATGCCACTGGCGTGACAACCGGAACACCAGAGGTTCGTCCACTCCGGTCCTCTCGTACTAGGAGCAGCCCCTCTCAAATCTCAAACGTCCACGGCAGATAGGGACCGAACTGTCTCACGACGTTCTAAACCCAGCTCGCGTACCACTTTAAATGGCGAACAGCCATACCCTTGGGACCGGCTTCAGCCCCAGGATGTGATGAGCCGACATCGAGGTGCCAAACACCGCCGTCGATATGAACTCTTGGGCGGTATCAGCCTGTTATCCCCGGAGTACCTTTTATCCGTTGAGCGATGGCCCTTCCATACAGAACCACCGGATCACTAAGACCTACTTTCGTACCTGCTCGACGTGTTTGTCTCGCAGTCAAGCGCGCTTTTGCCTTTATACTCTACGACCGATTTCCGACCGGTCTGAGCGCACCTTCGTACTCCTCCGTTACTCTTTGGGAGGAGACCGCCCCAGTCAAACTACCCACCATACACTGTCCTCGATCCGGATAACGGACCTGAGTTAGAACCTCAAGGTTGCCAGGGTGGTATTTCAAGGATGGCTCCATGAGAACTGGCGTCCCCACTTCAAAGCCTCCCACCTATCCTACACAAGCAAGCTCAAAGTCCAGTGCAAAGCTATAGTAAAGGTTCACGGGGTCTTTCCGTCTAGCCGCGGATACACTGCATCTTCACAGCGATTTCAATTTCACTGAGTCTCGGGTGGAGACAGCGCCGCCATCGTTACGCCATTCGTGCAGGTCGGAACTTACCCGACAAGGAATTTCGCTACCTTAGGACCGTTATAGTTACGGCCGCCGTTTACCGGGGCTTCGATCAAGAGCTTCGCTTGCGCTAACCCCATCAATTAACCTTCCGGCACCGGGCAGGCGTCACACCCTATACGTCCACTTTCGTGTTTGCAGAGTGCTGTGTTTTTAATAAACAGTCGCAGCGGCCTGGTATCTTCGACCGGCGTGGGCTTACGCAGCAAGTGCTTCACCCTCACCGGCGCACCTTCTCCCGAAGTTACGGTGCCATTTTGCCTAGTTCCTTCACCCGAGTTCTCTCAAGCGCCTTGGTATTCTCTACCTAACCACCTGTGTCGGTTTGGGGTACGGTTCCCAGTTATCTGAAGCTTAGGAGCTTTTCTTGGAAGCATGGCATCAACCACTTCGCGCTCTAATGAGCACTCGTCATCAGCTCTCGGCCTTGAGATCCCGGATTTGCCTAAGATCTCAGCCTACCACCTTAAACTTGGACAACCAACGCCAAGCTGGCCTAGCCTTCTCCGTCCCTCCATCGCAATAACTGGAAGTACAGGAATATTAACCTGTTTTCCATCGACTACGCTTTTCAGCCTCGCCTTAGGGACCGACTAACCCTGCGTCGATTAACGTTGCGCAGGAAACCTTGGTCTTTCGGCGTGCGAGTTTTTCACTCGCATTGTCGTTACTCATGTCAGCATTCGCACTTCTGATACCTCCAGCAAGCTTCTCAACTCACCTTCACAGGCTTACAGAACGCTCCTCTACCGCATCA